>JAUCGF010000054.1 GCA_030378005.1 Desulfococcaceae bacterium HSG9
TCTTTTTAAATTATTGTTTTAATGTTATATTCCCATAATTAAAATTACTGATTTAAGGTTGCGATAAAAAATAAAATGTGCTTATATAGCACTGACGTCAGACGTGAGTCAGGATTAAGAATTCAAATGTGGCATCGAAAATGTTATGGAACAAATAATCTGTGTTATCAGTCAAAAAGGAGGGGTGGGCAAGACTGTCACCTCTGTTAACCTTGCGGCGGCTTTGGCGATGAACCGTAAAAAGACTCTGCTGGTCGATTGCGATCCCCAGGGAAGCGCATCCGCCAGTGCCGGTATTCATAGAAATATTTCCGGTCCGACGCTCAAACAAGGTGCCAAGGGGATTTGTACGCTTGAAGAAATCACAGTGTTAAGTTGTCATGAATTTCTTAAAGTTATTCCGATGCCGCGTGGAATTTTTCATGAAGATGATGAGTTCGACTTAATGCAAGGCCAAAAAACGTGTTTACGTACTTTTCTAAGCGGTGCCGAAGATCTTTTTGATTATATTATTATCGACACGGCCGCTCCGGCCGGATTTTTAACATTGAATGCGATCATTGCCGCAAATGCTGTTATCATTCCGCTCCAATGTGAGTTGCTTGCCTTTCAAACACTTCGTCTGACTATTAAAATACTCGAACAGGTTAAATTGACCGATAACCCCGGTTTGAAATTGGCAGGTATTCTGCTGACCATGTATGATCAGGGGGAAGATGTATCCGAACGCATTATTAAAAGCGTACGCAAGCATTTAAAAAAATATATGTTTAAAACTGTTATTCCCCGCAGTACGCAAATACGGGAATTATCTATTTGGTGCAAACCCATCGTTATTCGCAAAATAGGAACAGTCGCGGCTCAAAACTATTTTGATTTAGCTTGGGAAGTTATGCAAATGTGCAATTCAGTCAAATCAAATTTGAAAAAGCGAAACTGAAAGAGAGGTTATTGATGAAACTGGTGCAAATTGAAGCGGTTCTTGAAAACTGTGAATTTTTCAGGGAACTGGAAAAAGATTACATCAAGCAAATTGCCCATCTTTGCCATGCAGTTGCTTATGAAGCCGGCGAATTTATCTTTGAGCAAGGTGATTTCGGAGAAGACCTTTATGTGATTGCTGAAGGCCGTGTCTTGCTTGAACGGTCAATTGACCTCGGAGCGCGTAAAGGTTCCGTAGTGATTGACACCCTGGGCAAAGGACGCGTGGCCGGTTGCTGGGCGTGTCTTCTCGGAGAAAGTCATAACCTGATGTCTTCAGCCTGCTGCCAGAAGCCAACCCAGGCGTTAACATTGAAGGGATCGGAGCTGAGAAAATTGATCCTCAGCAACACCACCGCCGGTTTTCATGTCATGGAAAGATTTTGTTTCTTGCTGAAAGACCGCATTCAGGCGGCGTATGGCGCTATGGAAAAGATTTAGGATCAAGGATGTAGCGCGGGAAGCCGTCCCGCCTCAGCCTTTTGAACGGAACGGCTTTCCGCTCTACATAAGAGGAAGACTGCATGAAAGAAACAACCGATGCGAATGAAGCGGCGCTGTTGCAAGATGCCAGGAAGCGCCTTGAAACCTTTGCCAAAGAAAGAGGGAATTTGATTCCGATTCTGCAAATGGTACAGGAAAAATTAGCTTATTTGCCATCACCGGCGCTTGCAATGGTGGCCGAATACCTGGGAATGACCGCCAGCGACGTATATGGCGTGGCAACTTTTTACAATCAATTCCGATTTCAACCGCCTGGCCGCAATCCGATCAAGGTATGTCTGGGAACCGCCTGTTATGTTAAGGGCGGGGATATTATTCTTGAAAATTTCGAGCGCAAACTAAAAATTCGGGAAGGAGATACAACGCCGGACCGGGAATTCAGTGTTGAAAGAGTCGCCTGTGTAGGGTGCTGCGCACTGGCACCGGTCGCGGTTGCCGGCGAAACTCTTCACGGACACATGCAGCCGAGCAAAGTTGAAGGCCTGGTTCTTCGTATCCGCATGGAAACCCAAAAAAAAGAAAAAGAAGCCGATGAAAAAAGCAACTCCGATTAATAAAGATATTCCTGAACAGGCCTACGACCGAATCTATAAGCAAGCCATGCAGCGGCAGGAAGCTTTTCTATCGGTTCCGGGGCCGCGCATCCATATCGGTACGGCGACGTGCGGCATTGCGGCCGGGGCGTTGGAAACGCGAAGCGCATTTGAAGAAGCATTGGCGCAGCGCAATATTGACGCTCAAATCCATACGGTGGGTTGTTTTGGGCATTGTTATGCCGAACCGGTGGTTATCATCGACCATCCCGATTCCGGATTCCCTCCGATTTTTTATCCTGAAGTCACTTCGGCCAAAGCCAAAATGCTGACAACGCTTTTTTTACAAGAAGGCGATCCCCGTTTTGAACATATTCTCGGAGCCACCGTTGCCAATGAAATGATTCCGTCAATAATGGATTTTGCACGGTTTAATCAGGAAAAACGCGTGGTCATGGAAAAATGCGGTCAAATTGATCCGGAAAATATTGATGAATATATCGCTTCGGACGGCTATTCAGCGCTCGCTAAATCATTGCAGCGTGATTCCGTTGAAATTATTGATTTAGTTAAAAAATCCGGTCTAAGAGGCCGCGGCGGGGCCGGTTTTCCCACGGGTTTAAAGTGGGAGTTCACCCAAAACGAACAAGACAACGAAACAATTGTTGTGTGCAATGCCGACGAAGGCGACCCCGGCGCTTATATGGATCGCACGATTCTTGAGAGCAATCCTCATCAGATTTTGGAAGGCATGGTGATTTGCGGGTATGCGACAGGCGCTCGGCGCGGTATTATTTATGTCAGAGCGGAATATCCGCTGGCCGTCAAATTGGTCACTCATGCTGTTGAACAGGCGCGCGCATACAGTATTCTCGGCCAATCCGTTTTGAATACGGACTTTGCCTTTGATATTGAAATCTTTCAAGGATCAGGGGCGTTTGTATGTGGCGAAGAAACCGCTTTGATTCGGTCAATGGAAGGACATCGGGGCGCGCCGCGTTATCGCCCGCCCTATCCGGCTCAAAAAGGCTTGCACAACCTGCCTACGGTGATAAACAATGTCAAAACATTCGCCTGTATTGCACCGATTGTCAATAAAGGCGCGCAATGGTTTCGGACAATCGGAACCAAGCAAAGCCCTGGAACGGCGATTTTTTCAGTTGTCGGCAGTGTGGTTCATGCCGGTCTTGTGGAAATACCGATGGGCGTGACGCTGCGCACCCTTATTTTCGATATCTGCGGCGGCATTCCTGATAACAAACAGTTCAAAGCGGTTCAGATTGGAGGGCCATCCGGAGGCTGCTTGCCCGCTGAATTTTTAGATACGCCGATTGATTTCGATTCCTTGACCGAGGCCGGTGCCATGATGGGCTCCGGCGGCATGGTGGTGATGGATGAAGATTCATGTATGGTGGATGTGGCACGCTTTTTTTTGGATTTTACACAAAAGGAATCATGCGGAAAATGCACTTTTTGCCGTATCGGAACCCATCAACTGCTCAATATTTTAGCACGCCTGACCCGTGGTGAGGGCAGAGAGGGGGATATTGATCTGTTAGATGATTTCAGTGTGGATATAAAAAACGGCTCTCTTTGCGGATTGGGCAAAACAGCGCCAAATCCGGTGCTGACTTCTTTACGCTATTTCAAAGATGAGTATATCGCGCATATCAATGAAAAATGTTGTCCGGGCATGGCCTGCCGCACATTAACCGCTTTTTATATCGAATTGGATCAATGCGCGCGCGGATGCGACCTTTGTGAAGCCTGCTGTCCGGTGGAAGCTGTTTTCACCACGAGCAACCGCAAAAAGGGAATTGATCAAGCGCTTTGCGTCAAATGCGGAGAATGTCAGGTTGCCTGCCCACCGGATTATGACGCTGTGAGGAAAGTTTCGCCGGCAGCATTGGTGCCTGTTATTGAACACACTGGATAAGCGGCAGAGGTCGGAGGAATAAAATATGAAGACTATCAGAGAACCTTCAAGAGATGTGCCCGTGATGGCCGAAACCGACGTTTTGGTTGTAGGAAGCGGTCCGGGAGGGCTTGCAGCCGCTCTTGCTGCAGCCAGAGAAGGAGTCGATACCATGCTGGTGGAACGGTATGGATGTTTTGGAGGCAATATCACCCAGGCGCAGGTGGAAACGATCTCCTGGTACCGGCATGAAAAAACGGTAGAAGCCGGCGGAATCGGCGTTGAATTCGAAAAACGGGCCAAGGAGATGGGCGGAAGCCGCAAAAACCGCGAGTCTGACGGAGAGTATCTAAATACGGAGCTGTTCAAATGTGTGGCCGATAAACTAACCGAGGAAGCGTGTATCGTGCCGCTTCTGCACTGCTTGGCCGTTGATACGGTGATGCAAGGCGACACTGTCAAAGGGCTTATCGTGGAGAGCAAATCCGGAAGACAGGCGATACTGGCAAAAAGAGTGATCGATGCCAGCGGAGACGCCGATATCGCTCACCACGCAGGAGCGCCATATCGCAAAGCCTCAGGCGATGAATTGATGTCCGCAACTGTGAGTTTCGGATGCGGCGGGGTGGATGTGAAGCGATTTCTTGAGTATGTGGAACTGAATCCGGCACGCCTTGCGGATTGGGCCGGAGCGACTTCGGGCCAACAAGATGATCTGTTCACTCCCTATCTTGATGAACCGATCAAAAAGGCTAAACAAGAGGGTCTGATTCCCCAAAATATAAGAGTGGAAGTTATCTGGCACAGTTTGACTGAAAACGGCGATGCCACCCATATCAACGCGGTTCGAATCCGAGGTATCGACCCGACCAACGTCTGGGACCTGACCAGAGGGGAGATCGAGGGACGCAAGCAGGCGATGTCAGTTTTGAAAGCCTTGAAAAAATACGCACCGGGATTTGAAAATGCCGTGCTACGCACATTCGGCTCATCATTGGGTGTGAGAGCATCAAGAAAAATAATCGGTGAATACAATATCACGGAGCATGATGTCAGAAATCAGGCCTGTTTTGAGGATTCCATCGGTATTTTCCCTGAGTTTCTGGATGCCTATAACATTGTGATCATACCGACTTCCGGAAGGTATTTTCAGGTTCCTTACGGTATCACGGTTCCACAAAAGGTTGAAAATCTACTTGTTTCCGGACGCTGCGTTGCCGGAGATCGGATTTCGCACGCCGCAACCCGCCAGATGATGTGCTGTGCCGTGACAGGACAAGGTGCCGGTGTGGCGGCGGCCATTTCCGTCAAGCACAATGTAACTTGTCGGGAGGTGAATATCAAGGCTGTGCAAAAGGCGCTTGAAAAGCAGGGTGTGAGGATTGCTTGACGTTAATAACAGTCGCTACTTTTGATAGAGAGCAGGGACAAAATAACCACCCCATTTGTAATTTTTGAAACGTGATGCGTGAATTCACGTTTCACGAATCACGTTTCACGGATGGTCAGGGAAATTATTTCGTCCTCATTCCTATCAACCGCACAGGTCGAAATTTTTCTCGTTTCAACGTTTTGGCATCGTGGTAAAAAATACAGGATAACTGATTATGGCAAAATTTATAGTGGATAATAAAACGGTCGAAGCGGATGAGAGCATCACCCTGCTTCGGGCCTGTCTTGAAAACGATATTTATATTCCCAATCTTTGCTGGCTTAAAGGAATGGCAGACGCTCCGGTTTCCTGCCGCCTGTGTTTTGTTGAGATTGAAGGAGAGGAACAACTGACATCGTCATGCAAAATCAAAGTGCGTGATGATATGGTGGTCAAAACTGACACGCCGGCGGTCAGACGTCTTCAAAAAACGGCCTTTCAGTTGCTGATGTCCGCGCATGAAATCAACTGTAAAGTCTGTCCGGCCAATAAAAAATGCGAATTACAGAAAATTGCCCGCTTTTTAAAAACAGGCCTGAAACCTAAAAACATGAATTCGCATCTCAAAGAAATCTCTGCTGATATGCCGCCCAATCCCAGCCTTGATTTACATGTCAATCGGTGTGTTTTATGCGGACGGTGTATCTATACGTGCATACAAAAACAGGGCCAATCTCAAATCACATTTGCCAAACGAGGAATTGATACAATTATCAGTTTCTATGGCGCACCTGAAGTGCTTTCCGCAACCTGTTCGGAATGTTTGGCATGTGTTTCGATTTGCCCCGTCAGTGCCATAACCTTAACCTGATTGCCAAAAACTTCACTCAGGCGTCAATTCAGTAACCCTGAAATATTTTGGCACACCGGGCGTGACTGAATACTTATCAACGACGGTTTTATAGCCTTCGGCTTTAATAGTAAGTTGATAAACCCCGGCAGGCAATCCAAAGAAAGCAAAAAAATTATTGTAGCAGAGATCTGCGCGTGTGATAGCCCAATCATAATTCTTTGCATTTTCATTTGCATTTTCACTTTTAATTGGCTGGAGTGTCCGATGAACCCCGTAGCCTTTCAATACAATCGACTGAATATCAATGCTTTTATCTGCCGCTCGAAAGCTGTAATCCGGCCTTCCGACATATTGCTCTTCTTGTTTCAGCGGAGCTGTCACAACCCCGCGAACCACACCATCAGGTATAAAGACGAAATCCAGCACTTTTGTCATACCGCTCTCAATAGTGATACGGACATATTTTTTCTTTGTTTTTGCAGCCATTGTGACCATACCGGCCAAATAATCTCCCGGAGGAAAAGGCCCGATAATTCTGTTTTTATCGTCATCACTTAAGACGGTGACAATTTCCGTATCTGTTTTGTCTATGTCTATGGAGCGAAGCGCGAGTATAGGTCTGGGCCTTTCGCCATCGAAATCATAGTTATATGAAAAGCGAACATTAAGGTGCCCCCCGGATTGATGTGGCGACGCGCTCAGTTTTTTATCTGACTCATTGAGAATTGTATTATACTGCGTCAACACTTCCTTGCTGTAAATAATGCTTGCATGGTCCTCATTAAATGCATAATTCATTTCAGCCTCGGATTGCGCCCTGAAATCCAGGAGGCTGGACAGTGCGATTGTTCCATCATTGTTCGACAGAAAAGGATTGCGACTTCCCCTGTGGCCGTAAAACATATAAAAGCGGACATGTTCCGGCATTTTAGCACTGTACAAAGATTTGATAAAGTCACCCTCCGGCTGCATATCTATCCAACTCGGAATCACCGCCGGCGATTGCTGAACGCCGTATTCGGCCATCCTGTCGCCGCCCCACGGTGTTGCCAATGAGATAAAAAGTTTCACATAAGGAAATTGCCGGCCATAATTAACAAGAAAAGACTTGGCGACCAGCCCGCCCATGCTGTGCGCCGTGATATAAAGTTTGTTGAATTTATATTTGGTTTGAAGGTTAGATAATTTCCATAACAACAGGTATGCCATGCCATTAATACGGCCTCCGGTCGGATAATAAAAAAACCAGGGTTGAAAACGCGTTCTATCGATATTATTGACAATATATTTCCATCCTTTGGGAGTGCCGGCAGCGCCGTGTATAAAAAGAACAGGTGTTTTTTCAGGATCATATTCCTCCAGAAAAAAAATATTTCCACCAAACCGCTTGAAAAATGAAACCCCCTCCCAAAAGCCTTTTGCTCCATTTTCTTCAGAAAAGCGTTCATCATCCAAATCCGTTATGGCGCCCGCCTGCCTGCTGTGGAGTTTTTCAGGCTTGACCGATGAGATTTCAGTCCCGTGAGGTATCACCACATCACCACCCTCTTCAGGAATAGTGATATTGATATTATAAACAACACCGACAGCCGGAGCGCTGACTGTTTTGGTATCGCCATACTGCCCGGCCGGCTCGCCTGCCTCATAAATCAGGTTGCTGTTTTTATCCTGATACGCAAAGACGTGATATTTTCCCTGAGCAACCATGAGTTCATACTCACCGGACTCATGTAAAACTGTATAATGAGCGATTTCTTTTCCTTTGCTTATTGATCTGGCAGCGACAATAATCGGCCCGTCTCCCGATAACTGTGCTTTGACAAGCCCGACGATAGTTGTGGATTCATAACTTTGATTCACTTCTTTTTTTAATTTTACCAGAAAGCAACCTGTCATCACAAAACATAGTATCAAAAGCGTCATGCTCACTTTTGGGAAAATCGACGGCTTGTCTGTCTTCCGGTTATTTATAAAGGATTTTAATGATTTCATTTTGTAAACCTCCTATCAGCTTTTTTGTTCTGAAGAATGCCACATTGTTTTCATTTTATTGCAACAATATCTATCCTATATAATTATATTTTACAAGATTATTTTGGCATAAAGGCATTAGTTTTAGCCATAAATGACTGTGACGAACC
>JAUCGF010000184.1 GCA_030378005.1 Desulfococcaceae bacterium HSG9
AGCGATGTCTTTAAAAACTTTGTGACGAGGAATACGCAGATTCATACTGACTCTCAGAGGAGTGGAGTCAATTACATAAATTCCGGTATTATCACTCATTTCCATACGAAACTTCAAAAACCGGGCTAACGGCATGAGAACTACGGGAGCTGTTTCTGCAAATCTTTGATAAGTCACTGAAGAAGGTGATTCATTTCGATGAAATTGCCAAATAACATCTTTGTAAAAACTTTTAAAATTCAGTCCCCTGATTATCTGATATGCGACCTGAATTGTCATAATTTCACTTACTGAGAGACGACTGAAAGGGCGCTGTCGTCTTTCTCCGATTAAATGTTTTTGAAAAATCGGCTGAAAAACTTTTACGAATTCATTGATTTCACTATATAATTAGGTCTGAATTGTCACATTATCCTGATTGGGAGAAATTGTTGTCATCACCACCTCCTTAAATAAATTTTTTATCACTAAACAATAATAGCGAACTTATAACAGAAACTCATTTTAACTCAATAAAAATATAAAAAACTCATCGAACTCAGGTTAATTTTAGAAATTCTGAGTTTTTTGGTGCCAGAACTTATGACTGTCGAGTCATTAAGAAAATACAACGACCGACGATCTTGAATTACATATGTGAATTCCTTATCCCGGCACCAATGAAAACCCTGTGACAACACTTGAGGACTATAAAAAACGTCAGGGTATCGAAACGCTTTTTCAGTGTCAGAAAGGTCGCGGTTTTAATTTTGAGGATACTCATATGACGTTCCCTGATCGTATTGATAAACAGACAGCCTTGCCGGCTATAGCCTTTAGCAGGTGTCATGTAACAGGCGAACAGTCTCATTCCCATAACCCGATTAAAATCTGAAAACATGGACGCAAAGCGGTCAGTCAGTTTCGGCGCGGTTCAGATCACATTGCTGGAATATCGCACAACATCTCAGATTTGTATTACGAATTTAATAAAAATCCAGAGATTGTTCTCAAGCCTCATCAGAATTCGACCGACATGCCGGAGTTAAACATCTCCGGGTGCGGGGATTTAAAGCGGTGCGATATTGCGCCGTTTTAAAAGCTGTCGGAATTAACCTCAAGGTTTAATTCCCTGATGTTTCGCTGCCCGCCCGATCTTTTCTGAAATAAAATTCAAATTGCGACGAGCATCGGTGTAATCGGGGTTTATCCGGACAGCTTCCGTATAATGATCGTAAGCATCTTTTAATTTTCCCCGGTTTTTGAGAATAACGCCGATATTATTGTGCGCCAAAGCGTTATCAGGATTTCGCTCCAGAGCCTTTGAGTAATGAATAAAGGCCATTTTCGTGTTTCCCCGACGATGGAACACAACCCCCAGGTTATAGTTGGCATTCTCGTTATCAGGCTCAAATTGTAAAGCTTTATTATAATGCCAAATGGCTTTATTAACATTTCCTTTGCGTTCCATAACTGTTCCCATGTTCACATGCGCCCAAGGGCTGTCCGGTTTAATTTGCAGGGCTTTGGAAAAACAGCGCTCCGCTTCGGCCGTTCTGCCTTGACGTATCAGGGCGAAACCGAGGCTGCTGTGAGGACTGGCTTTATTCGGCGATTTCTGTACACAATCGGCCCAAAAGATCACCGGATCGCTCCATACCTGGTTTCTTGTCACTGTCCAAAACGAACATAAGACAATGATGATACAAAAACCGCTGATTCTCAGCCAATCCGGTTTTACATATCGGAAGGCCAGAACTGTCAGCATGAGAATAAGCATCATGGACGGCAGATAGGTGCGGTGTTCATAGATAATTTCCAGACCGATCACCGATGATTCAATGACCAGAGTTCCGAAAAACCACAAAATGCAAAAAGCGATCAGACGCTCCTTTTTAGCGAGATAAACCGCCGAACAGATACATCCCATGACAGCTCCGATACAAACGATAGTGGTGAACGGTTCTGACACAGAATGGGAAAGCGGAAAATCATAATCCAAATTTAAGCGTGAAGGGTGCGGAAATAACAAAAGGCCGATATAATAAATGACAACTCTGAATTCGGTCAGCACTCTCTGATACATCGTAAAATCGCGTTTACGAAAAGTATGCAATAACCCTCCCCAAGGATCTGTGCCGATATAAAACCATATTAAAATCATCAAACAGGTCGCGACGCCCGCTATGCTCAATAACTGGCGACGCGACTGACCGAACTTTAAATTCCGGAAAAAAAACAATTCATAAAGCAATATGACAAATGGCAGTGATCCGGCGTTTTCCTTTGAACCTAATGCTGATAGACCTGCCAGAAGACATCCTAAAGCTGAAATGTATTTTGTTCCTTTTTTATCTGCAAAGCGGGCCGTGATATACAGCAATAATGCCAAAATATAAAACATCGCCGCCAGACTGTTTATTCTTTGATAAATAAAGGTGACTGACTGGGTGTGAACCGGATTGACCAGCCAGATAACTGTCGCAAAGAAAGGAATCTGAACGCTATAATTTTTATCTGCCAATGCAGGCGTTTTCAAGGTCCCTTTGATAAAAAGGTAAAGAAACATGCTCGTCGCAATATGGATCAGGATGTTGACCAAATGATAACCAAAAATGTCATATTTGTGAAAGTAATAGTTTAAACCAAACGTGATATTGGCTACCGGGCGATTGCGCGGGATAGTTTCAAAGGCGACTTTTTTAAAGTTTTCCAAGCTCAGTTGGGTGATTCGCAGTCCCGGTTGGTCGCGAACCGCACTGTCATCAAAGATAAAAGGAACATCTAAAGCGTTCGCATAGATTAAAGATACAAGTATGAAGAAAAAAATCAGGATGAATATATTAACTTGACTTGATCCAAAAATACTGATAAGCTGTAGCATCGTTTTATTCTGTCCCTTATGGAACCGGCCAGATACGCTTTGGCGATTTTGTTTCTTTTTTAAACTCTTTTTATTTCGTTTTGGCATATTGCTTTTAAAACCTTTTAGGTTTTGAACAAAAATGGAATTTTACGATATATAGACCTGAATTGTCAAGCCGGCGGGGATTTTTATTTTCATAGACTTTCGGACAGGCACTTGATTTCAAACCCGATATAATCCGCAGCGCAAGCGTTATCAGCCCGAATGTAACCCTTCCCCCTTCACCCTTCTCTGATTCCCATGCTTTGCGTGGGAACCCTTTCAGGCGATGATTACCATTCTGCCTGATGCAGAGCGTTCCCACGCGAAGCATGGGAACGAGATTGTGCAAGGGAAGTGAATGGTTAGGCCCGAAGCAGCCTTTCGGATTGCGATTTTTGTTTTTGCCAGCGGGAAAGGAGGTGCTCAAAGTAAAAAAATAATTTTAATTGAACGCATTTTCAGAATTAAGAAAAATCTTTAACCAAAAGGAGTAAAAAAATGATTTTTAAAAACGTGAACAAGCAAACTTTGAAACTACGGCAAATCTTTTTTATTTTGTTATTAATTTTATTTTTATTGCCTGCCTCATCTGCGGCTGACTGGTGGCCAGACCCAGCTAGCGGTACGGTTACGACTGCGGCTGCGGTTACGACTGACGAGGTTAGCGGTACGGTTTTTGTAGATAAAGGTACGACGCCGATTACTAATGTAAGCTGGAATGCTACGACCGTCGTGGTCGGTTCTGTCATTGCCATCAATGTTCATTTCACTCATGTGGTCTGGGCCGTAGGCACGCCGCAACTGATACTGACGATCAACCAAGGCGGCACAATTATCTCCACAATAGCTCAGTACCTCGTCAGCAGCAGCCAGACCAACATGCTGACTTTTCTCTATACTATTGCAGAGGGCGATGACATTACCACTCTGAGCTATGTATCCATGGATTTAAGCGGCGCACAGATTTATGACAGTAATGGAGCTATCGGCATGACGCCTCCGCCGCCTGTACCGACCGTAGCCAATGTGGCTTTGTTAGCGGGATCAGGTCCATACACCGTCGGTTCTGTCATTACGATCACCTTTAATTTTGACTATTTAGTATGGGTTAAAGGCACCCCCCAGCTAGTGCTGAATACTGGCAGCCCTGTCCCCGGATATGCCTATTACAGTAGCGGCAGCGGAACGAAAATTCTGAATTTTCAATATACGGTTGCCGCCGGCGATGACATCACCAAACTGGATTACTGGAGCCCATGGGCTTTGGAATTGAACGGTGGTCAGATATATAGCGACCAAGGCATAGACGTCGATTTGGACTTGTCCACTCCCGGCGCAGAGGGTTCTCTGGGATATAGCAATGCGCTGGGCGTACTTGGCACCATTTATCCAGTGTATCGGTTTTACAGCCCGGGCTTGTTAAAGCATTTCTTGACGACAGATGAAAATGAAAAAGAGTCTCTGCTCGCTAACGCAGCCGATGTTTGGCAGCTTGAGAACTCCCCTTATAGTGTCTTTCTTCCGCAGCAATATAATGCGGCGACCCAGGAGCAAAAAAAGACCCTTATCGCTGTTCATCGGTTTTACAATGCAGCGTTACAGACGCATCATTACACTGGCGATGCAAATGAAGCGGCGTATCTGACAGCTGAGGCAGTGGATGTCTGGGAGGCTGAAGGGCCTGTCTTTTATGTTCCGGTCGGCAATCCGGAGGGTACCATACCCGTGTATCGCTTTTACAGCGACACTTTAAAGGTGCATCTCTATACAATCGATGAAAATGAAAAACAAGAGCTCATCGACACGGCCGGCGATATCTGGAATTTTGAGGGTGTTGCGTATTACGCTTATCCATAGTCTTATTATGTTACCAAACGGCCATTTCAAAACATTGTAAATTCAATGGCCGGCTTTTTCAAGAAGGGTGTTAAATGAATTTGAGCTGAAATTAATTTAATGCGCAATTGTTTTAACACCCTTTCTCGAACCACGGCTATTGAAATGAAGTGTTCAATGTTCATCCGGCGTAAAGCAATACAGTTGTTTAATAAACCAAGGCAGGTTTAAAAAGGTGATCACCATTGCGCAATTATGGATCATTGCAATGCATACATTAACTTCAGGCACTTTAAATTTGACACTTCAAACTTTACCGACAATAGTACCTCTGCGAATAAAAATTTGAAAATATTCATCGTTTCGCTCTGTTTTGATTACCTGATTGACGAAACGAACAATAATCTTTTGTAAATTGCAGACCACTTCCAGATCCTGCACCATCACTTCCATAACGTCTCCCTGTTTCAACATGTCAAGCGCACTTTGACATTTCAACAAACATATCGGGGAAACCACTCCCACCAGATTTTTTTGGGATATTTCAGGTTGAATTTTGCGCCATAACATCCTCCGCATGATGTAATGAGCTTTCTTATCAAATATAGTAAGTTTCATGCCTATATTTGTTTACAAATCGTTCTGATAAATCAACTTACTGTTATTACAGAATTTAAAATCTTTTAAGGTGCTTGCCAAAATACAAATATAATGCTATTTAAACAAATGTTAATGGGATATGTTTAAACACTGTTTAAATATATCCTGCCAAAATCGTTGAGGTAAGTGTCAGGTCGTTGCTTTTAAAACCACCAAATCTAATGTTGGACAAAAATCGGGTTTCTAAAGCGAGGAAAAGTTACGGGCAGTAGATCGAAAAGTTCCTTAAAAGTTCTGTAGGAACGGCATGTTTGTAGCAGATGTCAGCCCCGTACCCTGAGTCCCGTAAGGACGGCATTCCGATGGGAACATATCGTCCCTACGGGACTTGGCGAACACGGGGGATTCGGGTGCTACAAATATGCCGCTCCTACGGAGCTGAAAACAGATATACCGTCGTCATCTTTCAAAAGCTTTTCGATCTACTGACGGGAGCTACATTGGCTGAGAAACCCGATTTTTAAACTGAAAGCTGAAACGCATGAAAGAACAAGAAATCAACCGGTATTGGAAAAGAATTATCAATACGATGAACGATGGTTTGACACTGATCGGTCCGAATGGAACCATTTTAATGGTCAATCACGCTTTTGAGCAGATGACCGGGTACATTGCGGATGAGGTGCTTGGCCTGCCCTGCACGATGTTGCATTGCGATGCCTGTGAGTCAACCCTGAAAGAGGACAGCGATGTTTGGTGTACACTCTTTGAGCAGGGGCGCGACGATATGAAACGCTGTCATTGCCATATTATGAAAAAGGACGGCGGTTATATTCCGGTACTTAAAAACGCTTCGGTTTTAAAAGACGATCAGGGTATGCAGATCGGAGCGGTGGAGACCTTCACGGACATTTCGGAAATCAGCCGGCTGGATCAGGAAGTGAATAAACTGGCGCGCCAACTGGATGCGGATGGTGATTTTCAAGGCATGATCGGCAAATCAGACGCCATGCACAAAGTGTTCGATGTGATTCGCAAGGCCGCTTTAAGTGAAGCGTCGGTGATTATTTACGGTGAAAGCGGTTCCGGCAAGGAATTGGTAGCGCTGGCGCTCCACCGTCTCGGTCGCCGTAAGGAAGGTCCGTTCGTGCAACTCAACTGCGCCGCGTTGAATGAAGCGCTATTGGAAAGCGAATTGTTCGGACATGTCAAAGGCGCTTTCACAGGCGCCTACCGCCATCGTCCGGGCCGCTTTGCAGCGGCGCATGGCGGTGATTTTTTCTTAGATGAAATCGGTGATATGCCGTTGTCCATTCAGGTCAAATTGTTGCGTGTGCTGGAAACCGGGCAATTTGAGCATGTGGGAGATCATCGCCCTGTTTCTGCGGATGTCCGCATTATTGCGGCCACCAATCGCAATCTGGAAGAACTTATTGCCCGTAAGCAATTCAGAGAAGATTTTTTTTTCCGTATTAATGTGATTCCGATCCGTTTGCCCCCTTTAAGACAAAGAACCGAAGACATCCCCCTTCTTGTGGATACATTCATCCGGCATCTTCAAACCCGCACCGGCAAGGCGATCACGGGACTGACTCGCACAGCCATGGAGCGTTTTATGACCTACCATTGGCCGGGCAATATCCGGGAGTTGAAAAGCGCCCTGGAGTACGCCTTTGTGATTGCGGAAAAAGGCTTGATCGGTTGCGAACAACTGCCGCCTCGCCTTGCTGACCGCTCATCAAAGCCTAAAGTACCTTCATATATAATATCAGATGCAGGCGGCTCCCTGTCTCGGCCTTGTCGTGTGGATTCGGATGAGAAAGAAGCGTTAATCAAAGCGCTGGGTCAAACGAATGGCAATCAATCCCAAGCGGCCCGGTTGCTTGGAGTATGCCGCGTAACAGTTTGGAATCGAATGAGAAAATATGGCATCAATCTGAAAAAAGGGTTGGCATCTGAAAATGCTTCTTGATTCTCTCAAGCATCGCAAATGTCAAAGCCCAGGCAATATTGTTCATTTCAAAAAAGTTATGAAATGTTTATAATAAACTGGTCAGTCGAGCGAAAATTTACAATGTCACAAGTCAAAGTTCGCGTATAGCCGGTGCTTGCGGAATTTGTTTTTAATGATGCGCAAAGTAGCGCAGAATGGAACTTTCCAGACAGATGAGAAAAACTCAGTCAGAATGCTGCTTTGGACAACGGCCTCCGAAGGAATCACAGATGACCGTGTTCGCTGCCACCCCGTGTGACTTTTCCATATTTCGTCAGCATGAGTCAGTGCCGGATATTGCAGAAGTCCTGGAGCGATACCGGCTATATTTACAAACCTTTCAACAGCTTCGACGACTTCGCGTGCCTTACGGATGCCGGATTCATCTGAAGTCGAAAGATCCGTTTTGATTTTCCGGTTAAGTTTCGGCATTGATTTGGACCTGAACCGATAACAGAAACCGCCGATAAGGTGCTTTAAAAACGGGTGCAGTTTTTTTTATCCATAACATTAATTTAGGCCGCCTTGAGTAATTCAATCGGCTCATCAGTCCTTATAAGAACTTTCTCATCATTTCTCAATTTTACTCTCCATTTCAGATATGCCCAA
>JAUCGF010000185.1 GCA_030378005.1 Desulfococcaceae bacterium HSG9
GCGCAGAGGCAATGTTATTACTCCGCTCATTCTATAAAGCAGGCCGTTGGGATATGCTTAAAAAATTAGCATGTTCAACGCCACTGGATATGGCTGCATGATACCAAGAAAAATGGAATGCTCCCGAATAGAAGTGATAGCGGGGCTTTGGCGACAGGGCGCTTGCTGCAGTAACGAGAACATGTCAGCTGCAAAAGCGAAATCCTCTTGAATTTCTTGTTGATGCGATAATTTCATATAGAAATGGGGATTTACCTCCTTCCTTGATATAATTTCTCAATAATAAAATCGCTTTCTTCCACCTTTCACAGGTAGGAGGTGAACTATTACCAAAAATCAAATAAATCCCAAATTGCAATACTTTATCAAAACCATGCAATAATAAAAATGGTATATTAAGACGAATCAACAGTCAAGCAAAAGTACGAAAAGCTATTAACACCACCATAAGATAATATCAGTAGATGGAAAATGTCTGAAAATATGGCATGGAGCGCAAAAATTAAGCGAAGCGGTTTTTTGTCGGCCTCTGAATCCGCAGCCTTTCCGAGTGGCGATGCAAAAAATCGCTACGCTTAATTTTTGCGCTCCTGAACTTTCCACCTACTGAATATAAATGTTAAGTAGCCAATAAATTAAGACAACTTATTTCAATAAAAGCGATCACGCCGTTCAGGAATTACAGACCGTGAGGCTGTAAAAACGTTTTGTCTTAAAAGTTGGCTAAAACCTGAGCGGTATTTTTATTTTAAAGGGGTATTCATGGCAAGAATAACACGGCGTGTATTGAAAAAAGGCGGCGTTACCTTATAAACTTGTAACATTAACAAAAAAGCACTTACGATAAAATTCGTAAGTGCTTGATTTTATTTATAGGCGCGCGCAGATTTGAACTGCGGACCTCTACCGTGTCAAGGTAGCGCTCTCCCCCTGAGCTACGCGCCTGAATTATGGTAAGGCTGATAACACCATACGAATCGGTTGTCAAGCGATTTGGTATCCGAATGCATATAAATTGCATGAAATAATGGGCATCCCTCAAATAGTATCAAAATAGTTTGCACTCTTATATTTTGCCCTCTTTGATAGAATCAAGAACTTCTTGAAAATGATAGCGCACTTGGTCAATACAATCAATAATTATCTTAGGTGCTTGGGACTGTTTGGCAATGTTGCCGATCAGTAAAATCAACCAATTCATCTGATTAAGGTCCCGAACACATTCCCAGCTCATCGCTTCATCAATATGAAACAGCAGCTTATCAGAATTTGAAAAGCCTATCTTGTTTACAACTTCCTCACGCAGCAACAGCCAAGCTCCCTGCAAATCCGAAAGGGCTGTTTTTTGGTAGCTGACGGGTTCTTCAAAAAAATTCATTATATCCTCACATTAATCAAAATAAGACATCCATATATTTTTTACCTCTTGACGTAAAGCAGCGCGGTTATCATCGGGGATTTTAGCCGTTTTTTCCTGAAGATTCAGCCGGTGAACGGTTTTACGCCAAGTCAGGTAAGCTTTTTTCAATAAACGCGCCCGGCCGGTGTCTAATATTTCGGTGTCTGTCAATGTTTCCAACAGGCGGACATTGTCGGTCCATTCGGCCAGATCAGGATAGCGATGCGCATTGGCCAAAACTAAATATTGAACTAAAAATTCAATATCCACAATGCCGCCGATTCCTTGTTTAAGATCAAATTTACCCGACGGCTGGTTTAATTGGCTTTGACGTAATTGGCGGCGCATATCCGCAACATCTTTTTGCAGTTGCGCAGCATCCCGCGGCTGGGCTAAAACAGCGTTGCGAATCTGTTCAAAACCCAGCGCCATTCGCCGATCACCACAAACAGGCCGGGCGCGAATCAGCGCCTGATGTTCCCAAGTGCGGGCCTGATTCATCTGATATTCCTGAAAAACGTCAATATGGCACACCAACAAACCGGAACTTCCGCTGGGACGCAGACGCATGTCGGTTTCATATAATCTTCCGGCGCGTGTATGCGCTGTTAAAATATGCAGCACCCGTTGTCCCAAGCGGGCAAAAAATTGGGCGTTGTCAATCGGTTTAGCTCCGCCTTTTGTTTTTTCGGATGTTCCGGCGTGAAGAAAAACCAAATCCAAGTCAGAATTATAGCCTAACTCAATGCCCCCCAACTTACCGTAAGCGATGACTGCAAAGCCCGGTTCGCATGATTTGCCATTCCAAATGCAGTGCGGTTTTCCATGTTTGGAAACCAAATGTCGCCATGCAATGTCAAGCACCGCTTGCAGAACAGTTTCGGCAATTCCGGTCAGATAGTCACTGGTGCGCATCAGTTTCAATGCACCGGTAACATCGGCCGCGGCCACACGCAACACCTGAATTTGTTTGAAAATACATAGTGTTTCGATTTGATGTTCGAGGTCGTCATCAAAAACGACATCTGATTTTTTTTTCAGCTCTTGCCCAAGCTCCTCTTTTTCAGGAGGTGCATAAAGTGTGCGAGGGTCTAACAATTCATCTAAAAGAACGGGGTGGTGGCTTAAAAACGTTATGATCCAGGGGCTGGCATCGGCCAGTTTGATCAGATGCGTCAAAACCGTAGGATTTTCCAGCAGAAGAGCTAAATAATTGATACGTTGCGCAATGGCTTTGATCAAATCGATGATACGATTAAGCGTTTGGGCAGGCTGCTCGGATTGACCCGTCAATCTTAAAACCTGCGGTATCAGTTTATCGATCCAGTCACGGCCTTTGGCGCTTAACGAATGAATCGTGCGGCTATTTTGCAAATCATCTAAACGTTTTATGACAGATACAGGCTCTTCAAAGCCCGCTGCCGATAAAATATTTTCAAATTGATCTGCATTGTTCAGATGATTCCACACCAATTCCATTTGAGTATCGTTCCGGGCTGTGTCGCTTTCCGAAGCGTGGGAATCATCAAATTCAAGCAATAATTGGAATTGGCGTTCCACATTTTCCCGATGTACCTGCAACTGACGATTAAACGCATCTGCATCATCAAACCCCATAGAGGCCGCCAGGCGCGCCAACCCCTGCGAATCATTGGGAAGGTCGTGGCACTGCTGATCTTTGTATGCTTGCAGGCGATTTTCAACCATGCGTAAAAATTCGTAAGCCTCAAGCATCGCATTACAAGTCGGCTTTGTGATAAAACCTTCATCCGCCAAAAGCGGAATAATTTTTTGGATACGACGCTGCTGTAAAACCGGTGTTACACCGCCGCGCAACAATTGAAAAACTTGTGCGAAAAATTCGATTTCACGGATACCGCCAGGGCCGAGCTTAATATGATCCGCCATTGCACGACGCGCTACTTCATGGGCAATCTTGCTTTTCATTTTCCTGAGCGATTCAAATACGCCGAAATCCAAATATCTCCGAAAAACAAAGGGGCGGAGGGCCTCCAGCAGGCTTTTTCCGGTACTGTTTTTATCCGCGACAGCCCGCGCTTTAATCCAGGCGTAACGCTCCCACTCGCGTCCTTGCCTTTCATAGTAGTCCACCATTGCATCAAAACTTAACACCACCGGACCGCTTGCGCCATAGGGACGTAAATCCATATCAACGCGAAACACAATTCCATCTGCGGTGTTTGCCCCGATTGTCTTGATCAATTGACGCGCCAGTCGTAAAAAAAATTCTTCATTGGTGATTGTTTTTTTTGTTCCCTGAGTGCTGCCTGCGCTCGGATAAGCAAAAATCAAATCCACATCTGATGAAAAATTCAGTTCGCAGGCTCCCAGTTTGCCCATCCCCAATACAACTAAGCTTTGTTCTTGGCCGTTGCTGTTGACCGGAATACCGTAAATTTTGCCGAGGTTGTGATGGAGATAATCCCGCGCGTGTCCGATACAGGCATCGGCCAGGGCTGAAAGGTCTTCCATTGTTTCTGAAAGACCGGCCCATCCGGCCAGATCGCGCCAGGCGATACGCACCATTTCCCTGAGTCTGAACCGGCGCAGAAGTTCAGATAACATGGCGCTGTCTTTTATCTGGTCAAGCTGCCTGTCAAGAGTATCACCATATTCGTTAAAACGCTTTTTCTGTTTTAGCGCGCCATTGGCAATCTGATTGGTAAGCAGGGCGGGATTACGGATACAATTCTGAGCGACAAATTCACTGAAAGCGAAAACACGCTCCAGAGCATCGTTAAATTCGGATGTATCAGGAAGAGAAAGATTGGCATCACCGGCGGCTTTAAAAAAAGCATCGGTTCGATTCAATGCGGTCTCTTTAAGATTTGATGGCAGTTTGATCATCGGATTGGTAAAACCTATCGAACGGAATTATATCAGGCACCGCAGCAGTTTTTATATTTTTTCCCGCTGCCACAAGGGCAAAACGTATTACGCCCGACTTTTTCAGATCGGACAACTTTAAATCGATCTCGTCGTTTTCTAACGGTTTCTTCTTTTTTCTCTTCTTCGTCATCATCGTCATGGTAATCATCGGATAATTTTTTGGGGATTTTTGTCAAAAATTCAGAAATCTTGAAAAGGGCAATCAGAAATCCCGCTACAAAGCTCGCGCCAATACATACAATGGTAGCTTCAAACATTGTCAAGTCAACAAGTTGAGTCAGCACGTAACCGGAAAAGACAAAAGCGCTTACAGACACCGTGCATAGAAGAAAAAAAATAACAAGGGTGAATAGTATGCCGGACAGGATCGCCATGTTGAAAATTCCTTTCTTGCAAGCTCAAGCTCGCGTTTCTTTTTTTCGGAAAAACTAAAATAGAATCAGCGTATCATAGCTTTTCAGTATAAAATAAAAGCAATAAAGAGGTCAAGCATATATTTATCGTAAAATACCGCCTGTAATTTACAGTTTCCAACTTCAAACACTTGACATTACTTTGGTGTTTGTATAGTAAAGGCGCAAAATACGTACAGGGACATTTGTAATCACTTAATGGATATACCTTTAAGGAGGAATTGATGAACATTCTGTTTTTCGGGCCTAACGGCAGTGGCAAAGGCACCCAGGGAGCTATTCTAAAGGGAAAATATAATACAGCGCATATTGAATCAGGGGCTATTTTCAGGGATAACATCGGAAAAGGCACCGAATTGGGCGCTCAAGCCAAAGCGTATATTGACAAAGGCGAACTGGTACCCGATGAAATTACGATTCCTATGATTTTGGATCGGTTGCAGCAGGATGATTGTAAAGAAGGCTGGCTGTTAGACGGATTTCCACGCAATAAAAATCAGGCTATCAAACTGGATGAAGCTTTAAAAGAAGCCGGTATGATCCTTGATATTGTTGTTGAAATCATTCTTGACAGAGAGATCGCCAAAAATAGAATTATGGGACGCCGACTCTGCGTAAACGACAATAATCATCCCAATAACATTTTTATTGATGTGATCAAACCGGATGGCGATCAATGCCGGGTATGCGGAGGCGACTTGAAAACCCGCGATGATGATCAGGATGAAGCCGCTATTGGCAAACGACACGGCATCTACTACGACGCCGACACAGGAACATTGGCTTCAGCTTACTATTTTAAAGATAAGGCCGCAAAAGATGATGGAATCAAATATATTGAGCTGGACGGCGCACCGAGTGTTAAAGATGTTACGGCTGAGTTGGTTTCTAAACTTTAAAATTGATATTTTTTATTCGCGTCCCCGAAAATGAAAAAATTTGCTTGCAAAACGAACTGTTGTGTACTACTTTGTATAGATTAACTCTGGTTTATTCCAGAAAGAATAAATAACCATCATACATAAGCGGATTTAAACTCGCTTTTGCGATGGAAAAAAAGGAGGCGAGCTATTTGAAAGAAATTCAGGTCAGAGTTTTCGATAATGACCTTGAAAAGGCGATGCGGATTTTGAAAAAAAAGATTCAAAATGACGGGCTTTTCAAGCGTTTAAAATTGAAAAAAAGCTATGAAAAACCAAGCGAGTACCGTCGCCGTAAACAGCGCGAAGCACGACGCCGGGAACGCCTGGCAGCGGCCCGTAGAAAATACACGCGTAGAAGATAAACGCTTTTTAATTTTTTTACTTAAAACCCGGTAGATCTTTTTCTACCGGGTTTTTCATTTAAAGGCGGCATCTTACAACCCTTTACCCCATGTAAACAAACGTAAAACATGTCAAAAAATTCATATACTGATTGCCTGAAAGCCATGTTCGGGCTGAGACGTTTCGGCATTAAGCTGGGTCTTGATACGATTCAAAATATTTTGAGCGAGTTAGGCAATCCACAGAACCGTTTTCACTCTGTTCACATTGCCGGAACCAACGGCAAAGGATCGGTCGCATCCACACTGGCATCAATTTTGCAAACGGCCGGTTTTACAGTCGGCCTCTATACGTCGCCTCACTTGGTGCGATTTAATGAACGTATCCGTATCAACAACCGCAACATCAGCGAATCCCTGACAGTTGAATTATACAAGGCGGTGAAAAGCGTCCACCAGGGAGAACGGGAACCCACTTTTTTTGAGTTTACCACCGCAATGGCGTTTTACGCCTTTGGTGATGCCGATGTCGATTGGGCGATTATTGAAACCGGAATGGGCGGACGATTAGACGCCACCAACATTATTCAGCCGGCACTTTCCATTATCACCAATATTTCGCTTGAACATCAAACTTATCTAGGCGACACGCTTGACGATATTGCCCGTGAAAAAGGCGGTATCATCAAAGCCGGCATACCTGTTATCAGCGGTGTCAAACAAAACGTCGCGCAGTCCGTAATCAAGGGGCTTGCGGATGCCAAAGCGGCTCCTTTGTTTCAGATGGGCAAGGATTTTCGGGTGGAACGCAATCCGCATCAATCCCAAACATTTACTTATCACGGCATGGATAATGTTTGGCATGATATGCGCACCGCGTTGCATGGCCGTTTTCAGATCGACAATGCCGCCCTGGCACTTGCCGCTTGTGAAATTTTGAACCGCGACCATGAATCACTTTTACCGGCGCATATCAAAAAAGGCATGGAACAGACCCAATGGCCTGGAAGATTGGAAATGATTCCGGGTAAGCCGATGGTTATTTTAGATGGCGCTCATAACCTTGCAGCAGCGCATACACTTGCAGACTATTTACAGACCGAAATCAAACCGCGTAAGATAACCTTAGTCACCGGCATACTGGATGACAAGCCTTACTCTGAGATGCTTAAAGCGCTTTTAGATGTTTGTGATAGCGTCATTTTAACCCAGCCCGAAATCAATCGCTCGCTGCCGCCGGAAACCCTTGCTGAAATCGCTCGCAAGATGATTACTGATGTTTCTGTAATCCCCGAAGTCGGACAGGCGATTCAATACGCTGTTAAAATGACAAATCCGGCAGATGTGGTATGTATTGCCGGTTCGCTTTATTTAGTGGGAGATGCTAAAAAAGCGCTGGAACTGTGACTAAATTACAAATCTGGGGGGTGGTGCATAGCGAGTGATGAATCATATTCATTGCAACTGCCGAATAATTATTGTATGCTCCGGATAAAAAATACAATATCAAAAAGGAGCCCTCGCTAATGATTTGTCCAGCATGTGATAATACGAATGATATCGTTAAAAACGGAAGCTGTTCATCAGGAAAGCAGAAATATTTTTGCAAAGATTGTAAAAAGCATTTTATTGTAAATCCTGAGGATAATAAAATATCTGATGATACGAAAAAACTGATCGATGACCTTCTCCAGGAAAAAATTCCATCAGCTGGTATTGTCAGGGTTGCAAAGGTTTCAAAGAGACGGATGCAGAATTATGCGAATGATAAATATGAA
>JAUCGF010000055.1 GCA_030378005.1 Desulfococcaceae bacterium HSG9
ATAGTATATTCCCGTTTTTTTATAGATTTTTCGGCCGGTTTTATAGGGTAGCGGCCAACTGTTCGCTTTTTTATAAAAATAATCGAGGTTTTAAAGTGATAAAAAAGAGATGGGTCGTAGAGAGTGCATTTGCATGAATATTCAATTTCAGGCGAAATGCGAAAGGCTATGAATTTTGATTTGGTTGTTTGCGCAAAAATTTTAGCGGTAGAAACATGAGGAGTATTTGGTCGTGCCACACATGTAACGATGGTTATATTATCAGTAGATGGAAAGTTCAGGAGCGCAAAAATCAAGCGCAGCGGTTTTTTGCGCTCCATTTCGTATTTTCAGGCATTTTCCATCTACTGATTGTATAATATTACGCACATTGATACTGATAATGTCTGATAAAATCATTTACAATAAATCCGAATCCTAAAGGGCTGTTCGGTTCTAATATTTCTTGACAATCAATCGAATGAAAAGGTACGCTTGGAATTATCAGGTTCAGAACCGGAACACTTATACAAATTCGCGGGATTGGAAAAAATACCCATGATAAAATCGTATGAAAAGGAGGGATAAAATGGACAAGGCGGAGCGTTTGATGAGAAAAGTTGTGGATGCCTGCACCGATTGTGACTGCTGCCGCTACATTATGGATACCAGTTGCCTTTTTTTCCCCGAAATATACAAACTATGGGATCGGGAAAAAGAAACTGGCGAGGAAATTACTCCCAGTGAATTACGGCATCTGGCGGATTTGTGCAATTATTGCGCGCTGTGTCCATGCCCTGATATACGTGATGACATTATCAATGCCAAAACTCTTTTCATTGACAGGGACGGGCTGGCTCCATATATCCGAACTCTTGAGGATGTCGAGCGAGTGGGGAAATTGTGCGGCGCCATCCCCCGACTTTCCAATTTTTTCCTGCAAAACAAACGTACCGGCAGATTGATAAAAAAAGCCGTCGGAATCAATCCCAAAAGAAAACTTCCGGTATTCCCGAAAGAGAACTTTCCATCATGGGCCAAACGGATGGCGTTACATGAGAAAGCTCCTTTAGAAAATAAACGCAAAGTCGCTTATTTTGCCGGTTGTACCGCTCGATATTTATTCCCGAATGTACCCAAAGCCGCCATAGATGTTCTTAAACGCAACCGTGTCGCGGTTTATTATCCGGAGCAGAATTGCTGCGGAATGCCGAGTATGTTGGAAGGTGACCGGAAACTGACGTTGACATTTGCTGAACGCACGGTCTCGTATTTGGCCGAGGTTGTGGCTGACGGATATGATGTTGTCTGCTCTTGCCCGACTTGTGGTTATATGCTCAAAAACGTCCTCCGAGAGGGTGCCTATTACTCAAAAGCATACCAGAATCTTGTGGGCGGAGACGAGCGGCATATTATAATTCCGGAAACCGTGAAAGCGGAAGATACATCGGGAGGCTCTGTCAAAGAAAAGTCGCTTCGCACGCTCGACAAATCTATTTACGGCAAAATATTAAAAGACGACGGCTATTTCTCATCCATAGACCCGCTGAAGCGAATCAGAGTCGCTGAAAATATTTATGATCTTGGAGAATATTTGCTGGACATGCACCGCAACGGCGAATTGGACACACTTCTGGGGCCGGTTCCTGGCAAGACGGTCTATTACCCGCCTTGCCACCTGCGGGAACAGGGTATCGGTATGCCCTATCCGGAACTTTTGGCCCTGATCCCCGAAATTTCGATGGATAATTTCCAAAGCACCTTCTATTGTTGCGGTATTGCGGGAATCATGGGCTTCAAAAAAGATTTTCATAAAGCCTCAATCCAAATGGGAAGTCGATTGACAGCAAAAATAAAGCGGTTGGCTCCCGACTTCCTGACCACCGATTGCTTAAGCTGCCGACTGCAGTTCAATCAGATGACCGCCTACACGGTTCATCATCCTATTGAAATTATAAGCAAGTCTTATAATAATGGCCTAGCTTGAAACGTAATGCGTGAATTCACGTTTCAGATTTCAAATTTCCCTTTGACGGCTCAAAATTACGCTTGGCCGCCAAAAAATCGGGCCAATGCCTGATCATATAAAACATGCTCTTACGATGTTCCCATATCCGCTTGCGGAATTTGCGACGCCATTCGGGATCCGAATAGAAACGTTTCACATGCGTGTTGTACAACTGATCCAACGTTTCTTCAGAATCGATGCCATGAGGAACAAATACAAAATTCAAACAGTTCATTTTGCGCCAATCCTGATCAAACACACCGTATTCAGCAAGCGTATCCCATACCGGCGCACCGTGAAAAGGCGTGAATTTAGACATATTCATATCATCCAAACCCAACGACATGACAAAATCGCTTGTTTTTTGAATCGAAGCAGCCGTGTCCCCCGGAAGCCCCATCATAAAAAGCCCTTTGGCGCGCAGTCTCTTGGCCTGAATACGCCTGACCGTATCTTTGACTTCTTCTAACGTAACCCCCGGTTTATGAATTTTAAGAAGCTCCGGATCGCCGCTTTCAATTCCTAAAGAAAGTTGAAGGAAACCGGCATCTTTGAGCATCAGCAGAAGTTCATCGTCGGCATGGCCGGCATGCACCGCGCAGTTAAACTGCATCCCCAACGGCTGATTGATCAAAAGATCGCAAAGCCGGCTGATGCGTTTCCGATTGGTAGTGAACAGATCATCGTAAATATTGACATGTTTGACACCGAAACGCTCTTTCAGGTATTTCATGCCGGCGTAAACATATTCAGGAGATTGAAAGCGAAAGCCGCGTTTAAATACCGAACGGTCGCAATAGGAGCATTTGTAGGGACATCCGCGACTGGTGACCATGGTTGCGCCGGGGCTCTGAATATAACTGAACAGGGGAAGATTGTAGCTTTTGGGAAAACCGGCCAGTTTTTCGTAAGCCGGAAACGGGAGATCATCCATATCCGGAATATTTGTCCGGGGCGGATTAACCACGATCTGATCATTATCACGCCACACCAATCCGTCAATTTTACTGGTATCCTGACCATCAGCCAGTTCTGCCAAAGTGACTTCACCTTCCCCCATACATAAATAATCAATGGCTTCAAAGCGCTCTAACAGCGTCCCTCCCATTGAGGAGATATGCACGCCGCCAAAAACAATCTTGATATGTGGGGCCTGTTCTTTGATGCGTTCAGCGAGACGATAGCCATCGTAAAAACCGGAAGTGGTGGCTGAAAAGCCTGCCAAGTCGGGTTTATGGCTTAAAATGATGCGAACATTGGCATCAATGCCGGAAACCGCTTGGGGGCCAAGGCAATCAAGAATTTCAACATTGTGGCCTGCTTTTTCCAAATAAGCGGCAATCGAAAGAAGACCCAGCGGGGCCATGCGGTTGGCGGTGGCCGTAATATCTTTTTTTCCGGGAACCCAGTTTGAGCCGGCCGGATGCACAAGAACGATTTTCATATAAATTTACCTGATTTCAGGTTACATTGATGTAGGCTGGGTTGAGGAACGAAACCCAGCATTTCTAATACATTTTTTTTGAATAAGCCAGGGTTCGTTTCTCAACCCAGCCTACTACTGAACTTACAGTTTAGCACATCCAGGCGCAAAATGCTAAACTATAAGTTCAGCACTCCTTTAAAACATATTTGCAGATGCTTAACACAATAAAACCCGGCAAAAAGAGTCACCGGGTTTTATTGCATGTAATCGGACATAACAGTTCAGTGGTAGTGGTAGGGTGCGTTAGGCGATAGCCGTAACGCACCGAAATAATTTAAACAACTTGTGTTTAATATTGATATGGTGCGTTACGCTTCGCTAACGCACCATACTATCTGATTTAAGGATAAGCGTAATACGCGATCCCCTCAAAACGCCAAATGTCACTGACGTTGTTGATGAGATGATTTTTTTCGTTTTCATCTGTGGTGAAGAGATGCACTGTCAAATCTTCGCTGTAAAAACGGTACACCGGCACGGTGCCTTCCTGATTGCCAGTCGGAACATAGAAGGCCGGGCCTTCATATCGCCAAACATCCGCAGCCTCAGCGATCAGAGTTTCTTTTTCATTTTCATCAAGCGTGAAAAGATGCGTCTGCAATCCTTCGCTGTAAAAACGATGAACGGCCTGAAGCGTGTTTCTTTGCAGCCGCGACGCTACCCTATACTGTTGCGGAATAAAGGCATAATAGGCAATGCCCTCTGTTTTCCAAACATCGGCCGCGTTAGCAATCAGATATTCTTTTTCGTTTTCGTCAATCGTGAAAAAATGCTTTAACGCGTCCGGTCGATAAAACCGATAAACAGGATAATCCGTGTCAAGGCTCAACGCAATGTCACCGCTCAGGGAACCGGGTGAGCCGGGTTCCGGCAAGGTCAATATGACGTCATTGCCCATGTTATCCCAAATCCGGCCGCCGTTTAATTCCAGCCCCCACTTGCTCCAATATTTAAGATTGGAAATCATATCACCTGCCGCAACGGTATATTGAAAAGTCAGCATTTCGGTACCGCTGCCGGTGCTGTAATACGCCATCACAGGGGTTTCCCCAATCGCCAGCGCCAGTTGCGGCGTTCCTGAAACCCAGACGATCAGGCTGAACCGGACAGTGATTGCAATGACAGAACCGGCGGAATAAGAACCTGCTGCCGTCGTCGAAGTCACATACATCACGCTTGCAATGGGAGGCGTCCCGGTGCCGGTCCCTGGCGTCCCGGTGCCGGTCCCTGGCGTCCCGGTGCCGGTCCCTGGCGTCCCGGTGCCGGGAACAGTGCCAGTCCCTTGAAGATTCAGAATGTATGGATTTTCATCAGGGTCGTTGTTGCCAATACTGATTTTTGCGGTTTTCACACCGGCCGAAGTAGGCTTGAAACGCACCGTGAATGTGGTTGTATTGCTCCCCGCGACAGGCGATCCCGGCTGTGCCTGAATACTGAACTGATCTGCATGGGTACCGGCATCAATAGCGAGCGGTATTGCCAGCGTCAGATTGGCGGTACCGGTGTTTTCAACAATAAAGGGCACATCCGCATCGGTGCCGACTTCCTTACTGCCGAAATCGTGACTGCTGCCATCCGGTATATTCGTAGTGCCCTGCTTCAGATTGATTTCCGGAACAGGAACAGCGTTAATAGTGATATTCTGGTCAGAAATATCAAAGAAAATATTACCGGCAGCTTTGACCATCACCCGTGCCGTAGTCGTATCAATGTTTGGCACGGTTATTTCTTGAGTACCGTCATTGAGAGTTGATGATGCCAGGGGGGAGGCGGTGTCATAATTCAAGCCTCCATCGGTGGAAAGGTAAATATCCACATTGGCCGCACTGACCGGTGCGGCAGTGGTGCTGCTTGCATCCCATGTAACAGTTATCGTGCTCAAGCCGGTTAATGTTTCGGGAACGTTCGGGTACGTTAGCTTAAAAGGCCCTGAAGCGGCCATTACTGTCACCTGCATATCATCGGAATCGACACCCCCTTTCCCATCACGCACGGTAAGCCGAAAATTCATTGTCCGGTCAAGTTGCGGAAGTTTCTCTTTATTATCGGGGGTATTTGTCACCAATGTTGCTAACCTCGGAAAATAGCGTTGGCCCGTGGCCACAGGTGTAAACACCCGGAAAAGGGGAATCTTGCCATCGTCGGCAGCAGCCAGCGTAGCTTGCTGGTCGCGGTCGCGCTGTTCCCAAAGGTAGGTCAGCGCATCACCGGTGTTTGTGTCGGCCCCGGAACCGGTGAGGACAAAGGGCGTTGCTTTAGGAATGTTGTAGTCTGAACCGGCATCAACGGTGGGAATGGCATTGATAAAGGTTGGTTGCGGCAACGCTCCACACGTAGCGCTGAGTTTGCCGGTTCCGGTGGTAATGAATTCGATGATTTCATCATGGCTCGCGGAATGAAAATATGGATCACTGTTTGCCTGAAGATCGTCAGCACCGCAAAGGCTGGCATATCCCATGATAGTCGAACCGCTGCCCGGTTCATAAGCCGTAGTATTGTTCCAATCGCCTGCTGTGCAACCATCCGTTTTACCATTAAAGGTATGATTGGCATTAAATTGATGGGCCATTTCGTGAGCCACATAATCGACAGCGAACGGATTTCCTGAGGGTGTTGTTGGGTGGCCAGTGACAGCCGTGGCCTTAGACGCAACACAAACAGACGGCGACATAGCGGCACCTCCATCACTGGTGCTGAAAGTGTGGCCGATGTCATAATTGGCGTTGCCTATCTTGGCATCGATTTCAGCTTGGGATTGACCCACCAATACTGTTGGATCAGTACTTGTAAATGGATCCCCAGCCGGATTGATATAAACGATAAGGTTGTTATTTCCCACCAACGTCAGACGAATGGCTAATTCGCTTTCAAAAATTCCCACGACCTTGTTTACAGTGCTGACAATGGCTGCAAGCGCATCAGCCTTGGTAGTAGCACCAACGGCCACGCCGTATTCTCCCGTGCATGCTACTGCGAGACGATATTCGCGCATGACATCGCCCGAGCGAGCGGCGAACCGTGCAGGGCGTTCAATTTGGGCATCTTCAATATGGGCAGACTCGGTGAAACACTTAAATTTCTTTGTGGAACGATAGTCGCGCCGGTAATAACTGGCGTAGCTCTCTCCCTTGTAGTAAGGATCAATATAATAGGTATTGCCGGGTGCGAGCACCTGTGCATGAAAGCCGGCCGGTGTGAAATCAAAGCGAACCGATATTGAGGGGTTGCCGACACGGTAACCGAGATATGTTCTGATTTCAGGATATTTGGCGGCGAGTTCAGGAGCCATGACAGGCGCTTCCGAAAACTCGAAGGTGTCATAATTGCCATCAGGCGTAGGCAAGTTGATCTGAGCCGGCATGGGACGGAACCTTAGCGGCAGGTCTAGACGCTCTAAGGGAGCCTGTATTAAAATCCTTTCAAGGTTTGTTTCGTCTAGAGTGAAAAGTCGAAATTTATCGGGCGCTATCCAAGGCGCCTGTCCCCGTTTAGCGGTTTGATAATCTTCGAATGATTGTTGGGTGAATTCGTTCCAAATACCGTCGGGCGAACTTTGTGCCGAGACGGTGACAGCCGAAGCCACGATTAAACAGATGGCAGAAAATAGAAAAATAATGTGTTTGTGCATAGTTACTCCTCTCAATAATGTAAGAATTAATTTATGATCAATAGATCGAAAATTCAGGATCGCAAAAATTAAGCGCAGCGATTTTTTGCATCGCCACCCGGAAAGGCTGCGGATTCAGGGGCCGGCAAAAAACCGCTGCGCTTAATACTACTTTGTTAGATTACCGGCTGACATCTGACCTTATTTTAGAATTTTAAACCTTAGTAGCTGAAATACTGTTCTATCCTTTACCTTATTACCCTATTTTATGCAAAATATCCTGTTTTATAACGAAACAGCGGTATCTGATAAGGTGATAAGGTTTCAGTCAGTTCGATTTTCATATTCTACTAAGGTTTTAAAAACTGAAATAAGGTTATTCTTCTTCTTTATCTGATTGACGATAACAGCATGTATTTATTTGATTTTAAAGAATTTAAACGAATCAGGCCGTCTGATTGCTTCAATCAGTTATATTTAATCTAACAAAGTAG
>JAUCGF010000090.1 GCA_030378005.1 Desulfococcaceae bacterium HSG9
AAGTTTGTATTTTGGGTAAGACACAAATCAGATATTATTTGACATGCTATGTTTTTATGATTAAAATATTCAGATATATATATTTTTTTAAATATATAAACGCGCAAAGCGTTGTTCCACAGACAAAGCCAAAACCATCGTGAGGTGGGCACGGAAAGCTGCGGGTCTTAGCAATTATAAGACAGCCGGGTTGCCAGAAAAGATACAATGTTTTTTGCAAAACCGGCTTCTTTCAGCCGGTTTTTTTTATGCCCGCCTCGCAAACGCCGTTATCACCGCCAAGGAGGCACATCATGCAAAATCACACCACAAACGCTCAGTCTGATTATCGCCGCACCATCCGCATTAGCATAACCCTGAGCATCCTGCTGACTGTTTTCGTGTCGTTCGGCATCCGTCCGGCGCTGGCATTCGATTGTAATAATGCGACCGGAATCTCTTTTGAAGAATGTCAGGCGCTGGTGGCGATTTATAATAGCACCGATGGTGGAGCACAGTGCAATGTAACCAATTGGCTAAAGTCTGATACACCATGCGAAAATTGGCCAGGTGTGAAATGTCAGCCAGAACATGTGGTAGAGCTAAGAATAGGCGGTTGTAATATGGACGTAAGTATTCTTGAAAAAATTGGTGATTTGACGCAAATGAAAGAACTTTACTTGAGTAATATGAACCTAACTAGCCTACCGCCAGTAATCTATAATCTTAAGATTTTAAACACCCTTATTTTGAGTGGTAACCTCCTAACTGAGCCACCAGACATCGGAGGTCTTTTAGGGTTACATGGCCTTGACTTGAGTGATAACCTTTTAACTAGCCTACCGCCAGAAATCGGTAATTCTAATAGTGTGTTAATCGGCCTTAACTTGTCTAACAATCAATTAGAAAGCCTACCGCCAGAAATCGGGCATAATAGTAATTTAACCGACCTTAACTTGTCTAACAATCAATTAGAAAGCCTGCCGCCGGAAATCGGCGATCTTATAAAATTAAACGTCCTTGACTTGAGTGATAACCTTTTAACTAGCCTACCGCCAGAAATCGGGCTTAATAGTCAGTTAACCGACCTTACCATGTCTAACAATCAATTAGAAAGCCTACCAAAAGAAATTGTATCCCTGACAAACTTGAAAACGCTTGATTTAAGTCAGAATCCAGCGCTTAAGGGTAGGTTGCCCGCGGAACTGACAAAATTTTGGCAATTAACAGAATTTTATTTTAATGAAACAGAACTGTGTGAACCGCTTGATAACGCGTTTCAAGAGTGGCTGATGGGTATAACTACTTTAGTTCGTAGCGGAATTGATTGCCACTATCTGGTTCTAACGCTTGAACCGGGTAATACTATCGATGATTTTGAAACGTTTTTGAAAGATAATAATGTAATCTATAGATGCCTGTACGATGACACACGGGGCAATATTGATCTTAAGCGAGAGTTAGGCATTATAGGTTCCTACTTGTTGGAAACGGCGCCGGCAATCAGTTATGACGTGTTCCAGCATCTAAGAGCACAATCCGAGGTCGAAGATTGCACCTACAATGAAAAGCTACTACCGGATCGATACATTGAATTTTTTCCAATCGACCCGGCCATACCACAGAATTTTATCCCAGATTATTTCAATCGGATCGAGGAAACAAACTACTGGAAAATCTCCCGTAACCCCAATGCGGTGCTGACAGCCGTGATCGATGATTTCAGACAATTGCCCCAGATAATCGAATCTCCCAACAACGGTATACCACTCGGACATGGCGAACTTGTAACCGGGCTTGCCGATTCCGGTAAGGGGGACATGCTCATTTTAAATGTCGCACTTCAAAATAGAGATTACGCCCCTTTTGATCGGATTTTCAAAGCGATTGAATACGCGGTGGATGAAAAAATAGAGCATGGCTATGCCGGAGCCGTGATAAATCTCAGTTTATCAGCGTCGGTCACAGATATCGGGGAAAATGTCGAGGAGCAGCAGCGTATCGCAACCCTGTTTCAACGATGGCTTCAATATGCCTCGCATTCGGGCGTTTCGGTGATCACATCAATGGGCAATAACAATTGGGATGTGCCGCATTTGCCGGCCGTTTTGCCTGAAACTATCGCGGTCGGCGGCACGAACTCGTTGTATCAGCGCTGGCTGGATGCGAATTTCGGACAGCATAATCAGCTGGTGGCCCTGGCTAACTATCCTGGCACAGACCATTTCGGAACATCATTCGCCGCGGCGCGTGTCACCAGGGTGGCGACATCCATACTGGTCGAACTTATCTCTCAAAATCCTAATATTGATTTTGAAACTTTGGCTCACCGCCTTCGCTGGTTGTTACGCATCACCGCAATAGATGGAATCGGCAACCCTGTCGAAGACACGCCGGGTTGGGATCAATACTACGGCGACGGGCATTTAGATGCCGACGCGGCCATAGAATGCGCTAAAAAGGAACAGATTTTAATCAGACCGAGCAGCCTTGATTTTGACACGATCCAAGTGGGTGAAACTTCAACCCTTGCAGTGCGAATCACCAACTGTTTTCGTGAAACCGCGTTCACGCTCGCGCACAACATCAAAGACTCTGCTGAATTCAGCGTTGCGGACCCATCTATCGATCAACTCCTGGTACCCGGGCAGACGCGCAGTATTGAGATCACATTCAGCCCCGAGGTAAGCGGCGCTAAAAAAGCACGGCTCTCAATCGAGCCAGAGGTGTTTGCAAGCGATTTTGTAGATACGCCAATATTTGAGGTTTCTTTGACCGGCGAAGCCACAGACCTCCCATACACCGGTCCGCAGGCTGCTGTTGTGATTCCGGCTGTCTATAACTTTGGCGCGGTGGCGACAGACGCTAAGGAGCCAAAGGAAAAGAAATTTGTGCTGAAAAATTATTATGAAGAGACACTCACCATAAATACGCTGCTGTTCAGCGATACGGAACAGAGCGGTGATTTTACGATAGACGGATTGACAATGGGGCAGAGTATAGCTCCAGGCGCTTCACAGTCTTTTACAATCCGTTTCAGTCCGCTGACACCTTTGCCAAAACATACGATCCTTTCTATTTCATTCGAGCATTCCGACTTGTCGCTTGAAATCGGCTTGTCCGGCAAAGGCGAAGTTCCTGGATCCGAACCCCCCGAACCGCCACCGCCACCTGTCGCACAAGCGGATGTGTTGATAGAGCGAGCTGAGGACTTGTACAAAGCCGAGGTTTTTTGGGAAGCTTTGGAACTGTTCGAGCAGGCGCGCAAAATTTATCACGCCGCAAACGACCGGCGCGGCGAGGCCAAAGCGCTGAACGGCATCGGCCTGTCATATTCCGGAGCCGGCCGATTTCAGAAAGCCGTCGATATTTTAACAGAAAGCCAAGAGATATACCATGACCTGCAAGACCGCCTCTATGAAGGGATTCTTCTCAATCAAATCGCCATGCTTCACACCCGCTTGGGCAAGTATCTTTCGGCGATTAACACATTGAACGAACTTCTGACCATCGAGCGGGAATTGGGCCGCGTACGCGACGCCGGCCGAACGCTGATGAATTTAGGCGTGCTCTATTTCAACCAACAATGGTACACCAAAGCGCTCACATATTTTGACGAAGCGCTCACAACGGCGCGCAGCGTGAACGATCCCGAAGGACAGGCCAAAGCGCTACACAATATCGGCAATATTCACACACAGGAAGAACGCTATACCCAAGCCCTGGAAGCTTACGAACAGGCTTTGACGCATAGTCGGCAATTGGAAGACAGTTCTGTTGAAGAGGGGACGCTTCTGCTCAATTGCGGTGATATTCATCTTCTTCAGAAAAACTATGACGGCGCGTTGAATTTTTTTGAGCAAAGCATGACCGTTTTTCAGCAGGCGGACTATTCTTCCGGGATGGCTGCCGCGTCGCAGAAAATCGCTGAACTGTGCCGGCTTCAGGAAAACACAGCGGGCGCGCTGGACAATTTGCAGCAGGCATTGACGCTTTGCCCGGACGGCAATCAGGATAGAAAACTGAACATTTTGCAGCAAATGCTTGATGTATGCACGGATAGCGGCGAAACCGCCAAACAGGCCAAGATTCTCAATGATATGGCGGAAATCTGTAATATTAACGGTGAACAGGGCAAGGCGCTTGACCATTTAACCCGTACTCTGGAAATTCAGCAGACCGACGGCGACAAAGCGGAATTACGGCGCACCCACACGCTTTTCGGGGAAGTGTATCTGCGCCGGAAAGAGAGCGCAAACGCGATTGTATCTCTGCAAACCGCATTGGATATTTGGGAAGATGGCGTTGAATATGATGATCAAGCGAGGATTCTGACCGACCTTGGGCTGGCGTATCTGCAAAAAGGTGAAGATGAAACGGCCAGGGATCGAGTTCAAGCCGCTTTGGCGATTGAGCCGGATAACGGACGCGCCCGGCTCTACCTCGGAGAACTGTATTATAAAGCAGAAAACTATGATGATGCGCTGACGGCATTCAACCGGGCTTTGGAATTGCTGGATGACACTGACTACGAAAATCGAGCGCACGCTTATCATGGCCAGGCCGGTGTTTATGCCGGGCAGGCACAGCCCTTCAAAGCGATTGAAGCTTATAAGGATGCGCTGCTGAATTATCGTATTGCCGGGGATATCGAAAATGAAGCCCTGACTCTGACATCCATCGGAGATTTATATGAGAATGAAGGGTATGAAGCCGAAGCCATGGAAGCCTGGCAGGACGCTTTGGACCGCTATTGCGAAGCAGATGATCGCCAGGGGCAAATGGACATATTGCAACGTATCACTCAGTTCCAGCCCGATGATTCAACAACACTTCTTGAATTAGGCAAAGTATATACGGATGCCGGCGAGTATGTTGAAGCGCTGAAAGCGCTTGAAATTGCCCTGACGAACAACGTGGACGACCCGGCCGGCAGAGCGAAAATCCTGCTGCAAACCGGCATTATCCACCGTATTCAGAAAGATTATGACAAAGCTTTAACGAATATGGAGGAGGCATTGTCACTCGTTCCTGATAATACCGACACATCGTCTGACACACAGGCTGAAATAGATTCTGCGATTTTGCGCGGCGCGATTCTGAAAAACCTCGGCGAAACCTATTTGTATCAGGGTTTTTACGATGTCTCCCTGGAACAATATGAAGACGCTTTGCAGCAGTACCGGTATGCCGAAGACCTCGAAGGCCAAGGCCGAACTCTGATGAAAATCGGAGAAGCCTATCTTATCAAAGGTGAGGAAACTGTTGCGATTGGATATTATGACGATGCCCTTGAAATTTTGAAACAGACAGATGACCATATTTATCAGGTCATGGTCTATATGCAAATCGGCGAAGCGTACAATCGCCAGGGGTTGTATTGGGATGCCCTGGAAGCCTATCACAGAGCTTTGGGAATTATTCACGAAGTCGGTATGTTTATGTATTTGGAAGAGCTGCACAGCTATAAAGCGACACGTCCCGATGAGCCGTCCACGGATAAGCCGCATCCGTCAACGAATCCTGATGATAACACGCCATCGGAACCTGTGCGGACTGCTGTTGTTCCTGAGCCCGCGATTATTTACGAGCAGATAACGAATGCTTTGGAAACGTTGGCTGATCCGGAATCAGCGCCCACTGACGAGCAGGCCGATTCTGAAACAGCGGCCCCTGTCGTGCAGCCTGTTCCAGAACCAACCCCCGCTGACGTGCAGTCCGTTCAGGAACCAGTAGTCCCTGTCGTGCAGCCTGGTTCTGATTCCACAATTGATCAAATACAGAATGAGGCGGATGACGAATCGAAAGAGCAGGGCAATTCAGCGCAACCGCAAAAGACTGATGACAAAGGAACGAACAATCCCGTGAGCGGCCCGACAGCAAAACCGGTATCAGAGAAAACGTCAAATGTGGTTGGCAATTATATAGAGCCACCGGAACCGACTCCGACTCCGACTCCAATTCCGACCCCGGAACCGCGACCGGGCGACGATATTGTTACGAAGACGCCCTCTGAAAAACCGCCGCCGCCACATCAGCTTCAAAACCCAACAAAAACGGAGCCGATAATGCAACCTCCTGATCTATCGAAACTGCTCCCGCAAACGCCGCCAGGTACTGATCCAAATAAGTATCTTAATGATCTGATGGATGCTTACAGGAAATTAGCAGAAGCGTTTAAAGACAGCCAACCCGGCAAAGCGCTTAAATTTTACGAAATACTACGGGGGCTTCAAAAACAGACAGGTGCTATTGCCGGTGAGATAGAAACCCTGAACGAAATCGGCTTAATCTATCTGCGGCAAGGCGATTTCTTTGAAGCGCAACGCGCCTTCCAGGATGCGCAAGAGATATTAAAAAAGCATTATTATGCCGTAATTCAGGCAAAGACTTATAACAACCTCGGCACCCTGCATTACTTGTCAGGCCGGTATGACGAAGCCGAAAAATTCTTTCAAAAAGCCCTTAACATAGAAAGCATGCGTGAGTTTGAAGCGCTTTTACTGTTAGGCAAAGCGGCTTACAGCCTTCTCGCCAGGCAAGACATACAGAAGCGGCAATATTTTAAAAGCGCTCTTGCCAGATTGAAAAAAACAGGCAATCTGTCAGAAAATCTGATTGTCAGAGCCACTGCGCAGAACCATCTCGCTTTGGTATATTATAAGCGCCTCCAGGAAGCACACAAGGATTATGCGGAGAGTGAGTCTTTGTATAAGCGGTCAAAAAATTTCTTTCGGCTGGCATGGGAAACGATGCGCGCTATGGATGGACAGGCCAGCGCATGGAGCGTTACCAACAACATGGGTTTGCTTGATTACACAATGGGGCGGGTCGCCGAACGGCACGGCAAATTTCAAAAGGCGGCTGAATTTTATAAGCAGGCTCTGACGATGTATCAAAAAGTATCTACTAAGGAGATCGGAGGCAAAGCCGGCAAAGGTGCGACCCTTCACAACTTAGGGCTGTTCCATGCCGCTTTGAAAAATTATGATAAAGCGTTGCATTATTTTAATCAGGCTTTAAAAAAAGAGCAGATAGCAGACCAAGCGCGAACTTTAGCAGAAATCGGCTATCTGTATGAACTCAAGAAGAATTTCAAGAAGGCCCTCGCCTATTATGACCGTTCCATCAAGATTCAGGAACAGATTCGTTGGCAATCGAAAATCGATGAATTCAAAATCAGCCTGGCCGATCATTCGGCAGATGCGTATCAACGCTCGATTTTGCTCCGGATCGGAATGGGCCAAACCGAAAAAGCTTTCAACCTGAGCGAGCGCGCACGGGCGCGGGCATTGCTGGAACAACTTGGAAAGCAACCGTTAACCCGGGTGAATCCTTCGACTCTTCCTGAAATGCAAAAACACCTTGACAATAAAACAAGCCTGCTTTCCTATTTTGTGACTTCCGAAAAAACACTGGCGTTTATCCTGACGCAAGACTCGTTCAATGTAGTGGAAATTCCGATTAAAAAAAGCGAATTGGCGCTGACGATTCACTGGCTTCCACAATCAGGAGGGGCCGACGATTATTATCCTAACCGGCAAGCGCTGCAACTGCTCCATAAACAGCTTATCGCTCCGGTCAAACCCTATCTTAAAACTCAGTTCGTGAGTGTTATTCCGCATGGTATCCTGCACCATGTTCCGTTTCACGCGCTGACCGTAGATGGAAAATCTTATTTTGGAGACCGGCTTACCCTGGCCAGACTTCCCAGCGCCAGCGCCCTGCGTTTTCTACTGGAAAAGCATCTGAAATCAGGAGAGAGAAAGGTGCTTGTTATTGGAAATCCCAGCGGCCCTGCTGATGGTTTAAAAACGTTGAAGTACGTAAAGGATGAATCCAAGTTCATTGCTGAAATATTTGCAACAAAAGGATATATTGCAGAAGAGGCGACGGAATATCACTTTATTTCAGAGGCGGAAAATGCTCATATAATCATTATATCCGCACATGCCCGCATTTACAGTAAACGACCTCTGGATTCTCATCTTGTTCTGGTGTCCGACGCTTCGCATGACGGGTTGCTGAAAGTCCGTGAGATTATTAAGCTGAATTTGAGGAATGCCAAGCTTGTTGTCCTGAGCGCGTGTAATACATATTTAGGCAGGCAAAGCCGCGGAGATGAGATTGTCGGCCTGAACAGAGCATTTTTGTATGCCGGCGCGTCAAGTGTGGTTTCAAGCCTTTGGAAAGTGCCTGACGAACACACCGGTTTTTTTATGAAATCCTTTAGCAAATCGCTCGCTCTGGGAATGGGAAATGCTGAAGCTCTGGCAAAGGCACGGCTTGTAACCCGCAAAAAATATCCCCATCCCCTTTTCTGGGCGGCGTTTGTGTTGACAGGGGATCCGGGGAATATCAATAATCTGGTAACGGCGCAGGCGGGTAAGTAAGAATAACCGTTCTTACTCTTACTCTTACTCTTACTCTTACTCTTAATCTTAATCCTAATCTTAATCTTAATCATTTTAATCGTTTGGGATTAAGAGCAAGAGTAAAAGCAAGTAACGGCGCAGGCGGGTAAGTAAAGAAAATATTGTAGCCTGGTGTTTCGCACCCTAATCGTTATACACAAATTTAAAACCTTTGCGATAAGCGCTGAAAGCGCGGACTTCTAAAGCCCAGGGCATCGCCCTGGGTCAGGTGAATATTGTGGTGTAGCCCTGAAAGGGCGTTCTAGCTCGCCCTTTCAGGGCTAAATTCACGATATGTGCGAACTCAGGGCGATGCCCTGGGCTTTACTAGCAGGCCCTTTCAGGGCTTTCTTTCCGCTGTGCTGTTTTTCATCCCGCGCCCCTTCAGGGCGCAAAAAAATATATTATAACTGACCTGGGGTTGAAACCCCAGGCTATATCACTTTGCCGCTCTGCGGCATAACCTCACCCCTGAATCCGTTATAATCAGATTTTTTTAATAACAAGGTAGCACTATTCCCGCTCATATCCAAAATCATACAAAGAGGCATCTGGAAACAACTTTTCGATACTTGCCTTATCCAACAGCTCTGATTCTTTGATTTTTTTATCAAAATCAGGAATGGGAGCATCTTTGGCAATCAGAAAAATCATGTTCTTTCCGCTATGATAATCCAGCTTTACCTGTTCCTCCGTTCCGAGAATCAATTTTGCCTTATCCGCTTTAAATTCACCGCTATACAGCGTTTTAACATCCCCGGAAGCGTAAGCTATAATAACATACCCGTAAACGTCTTTATTCGTGGTAATTGTTATTTGATTAAGCTTTTCATCGGCCTTGAGCATATCCCCCGGATTGATCGGATGAGCCGCTGTTTGCGTGGATTCGTCTCTGACAGTCATCTGTTCGGCTGTCACGGTGATAGTCGCTATTGACGGATTAGACGAGAAATGGATATACAAAACCGCCAGGCAGCAAACCATAGCAAAACCGGCGGTTACCGAGGCTAATCTTTGCCGGGTTGTAAGAAAAGATAAATAACCATAAACATTAGAGGCAATTCGTTGAAACATTGAATCCGAAGCGGGTGCGGCTCGTTTTTCAATAGCGGCCTGTAACTCCGCCGGCATCGAAACTGTTTGCAGAGACGACTCTTCGGCCCACTTTTCCGTCATGCGCACATCAAAATATAAATCTGCGCACGCACGACAGGTAATCAGGTGCTTCTTGATTTCGGAGCGCTCCTGCGGTTCAGCCTCATCCAGCGCATAAGCCATGGCTTTAGCGGTCATAGCGCACTCTTCACCAAAATCAGGAGGCCGCTCAAGGCTGTCCCGACGAAAAGATTCTATCAACGCATCGGCAAGCGCTTCTTTATCTATTGATTGTTCAGTATTCATATCACACGACCTTGGGTTTATATCGGTTGGCGTCATTTTGCTATTGTTTAAAATGTAGGGTGGGTGAAGAGAAACGAAACCCACCATTAATCAGCATTCGGTGGGTTTCGTTTCTCTTCACCCACCCTACAATCAGGTATATTATTTTTTTGGAACTCCCTTGAATTCAGGTCATTACGAAATAACTTAAAATTTAAAACTTAAAACTTGTAACTTACAAACTCAAAACTAACAAGCCTATATATATAACCAATTGAAACAGGCAAAAAGTAACATTATTTTTAATATTTGCCGCTTTTTCCAAAATATCGGAGTGCAAGCTTCAGCTTGCGAGCGTTAAAGCAAATCCTTTTCATCAATTTAATATTTATCCATATTCCGCACCATTATCTTTTTTAAGCGAGCCAGCGAACCTATCTTTTTACGCGTAAACTGCACTTTAATCGCATCGGCTTTCTTTTTTACCACCGCTTCATCCGTGTTTTCACACCCTAATTCATTCTGCGCCATCTGTTTGTAAGTCATACCGTCAAGGTGCATTTTGATATAATACGCATCACGAGGGTGTTCTGTTTCAAGCTCAAACAAAGAATCATAGAGCATTTTCTGTACCAATATTTTTTTGAAGCGAAGCAGCGAGCCTGTCTTTTTTTTACGCGTAAACTGCACTTTAATCGCATCGGCTTTCTTTTTTACCACCGCTTCATCCGTGTTTTCACACCCTAATTCATTCTGCGCCATCTGTTTGTAAGTCATGCCGTCAAGGTGCATTTTGATATAATACGCATCACGAGGGTGTTTTGTTTCAAGTTCAAACAAAGCGTCATTGAAGATTTGTGTTTTTTGCTTGGATGCCAGCTGATCATCGGGCGTCTGGCAGGACGTCTCACCTTGCGAAATATTTTTGTGAATGAAGCTGTCGATTTGGTCATTTTCAGACCGATCATCTCCGGGGTTCACAATACATTCGGAAAATCGTATCACCTTGGCTTTTTCTTTTTCCATTTTGCATATTTCATTTTTAATTCGATCATTTAGCCGTAGCCACAGGTAATTTTTCAGCGATCCGCTGCCATTGTATTTACAAATATATTTGCCGTCCATAAGCTCGACCCAGTAATTGCTCACTACGTTTTCCGGATCGCCATAGCGGAACAATTTATTTGGGGCAAAAATAAGAAACCGCCGGTGAAAGCGTTTATAAACCTTTGCGATTGCTTGGGTTTTCCCTTTACGCAAAGCCAAACATATCTTTTGGGCAAAATCGTAGTCTTTTTTATGTTTTTTATCAGTCATAGCTCCAGCCGCTGTTTCGATCACATTTTATATTAAATATTTTACATGTTAAATAATTTCGCTTCGCATGTCAAAGAAAAAAGTACAACCCGCAAAAAGCCCTTTTATCCGTACATCTGCGTTATAATTTAAGGGCATAGACAGCCTCTCGGAATCCTTTTTCCGGCAGATTAAATCGTGTCATCTAAAAATAATTTGTTTTATTTGTTACCTTTTCCCATTTTGATTTGAGTGTAACCTTTTTTGGTGAAAAGTAACTAACTGCAAATACAATACTTTTTTGAATAGTGCTTATCAAGACTTGTTCAAATATGCTAAAACATTATGAACAATAACAATGTCAGTAGATCGAAAAGTTCCTTAAAAGTTCCATAGGAACGACATATTTGTAGCAGATATCAGCCCAGTACCCACCCCTGAGTCCCGTAGGGACGGCATGTCCGCATCGGAATATGCCGTCCCTACGGGACTCAGCGGACACGGGGGATTCGGATTCTACAAATATGCCGCTCCTACGGAGCTGAAAACAGACATGCTGTTCATCGCCTTTCAAAAACTTTTTGATCTACTGAATGTTTATAGCAAAGGATGGAAAAATGAAAGCGCTTTCAGTAGAACAAAGCATCTTGGATGGCGAAAAAGAGCTGAAAGAACTTTTTAAATATGTGGAAACTGATACAAAAAGTTTAAAAGCCTATGATATGGAAGAAGAGATTTTTTCAAGAATTATGCGGATAGGTTTGGCAGTGATGAAATGCTGTTTTGCGGAAAAGGGAACCGGAGATGCAGGCGCGGAATCAGTCTTGGATAATAGAACGGTGTTGAGAAAAGAAAGCGCATTGCGCGGCCGCTGTTATTTTTCTGTTTTTGGTGAAATAAAAGTTCCGCGTACGTACTGCTCTCAACCGCAAAACTTATTGCTATGAAAAAAAAGTAGGAGAATGACCTTCAAAGGGCTGGTCATTGTGACTAAATAAATTGCCCATTTTGATTAACAGACTTGATATAAAAAATTCACTACCGGACACTTCTCATAAGATCCATTTAACTTAGTTTGTATAGCAAAAATAACTTATGCTATACCTGCAATAAACAGAGCGTTTATCTAAAATATGACAGGAAGTGATTGACAAACCCGATTGTCATTCATAATATAGTATCAACGTGCTTAAATCATATCAACGGAGATACATCAATGAATGACAATGCAAAAAGATACAGAGCTGTCCGAAAAGCTCTCAACCTGTCAGGCTCGACACCTCCGCCGGGAAATCAGGCGAGGCGACTGAATACGCCGGCCGGCCTTATCAGCGGAATTGCAGGGAGTCAGAAAAGCTGTCTTCCTGAAATCGCGAATAAAGTGCCTGACGGTGCGAAACCGGAAAGCGGAGTGAAACAATTTTCGCGTCGGTCGCAAAATAAGAATGTCAGCGCCGAGGCTCATTTCATTCCGTTCGCATCGGAATTATTGTCAGGTCAGATAGCGTTTCAGGGCCAGGGCTGTTCAGTTCTAATTAAATTATATTTAGAAAGTACCAAAATTGACCGGTTCTGTATCAACTTGAACCACTTCAGGATAGTTCAGCCCTGAAATAGCTGATATAAGGCGTCAAAATTCCACGACTGAACGATATGAATTTTAGAACTGAACAGCCCTGGTTTCAGGGCACTCTTGCACCGGTTGCAGACGGCGGCACGGCAGGACGCGGATGTGTCTGTTTAATGGTGAGCGCTGTTTATAAAAAACGTGCATCACCTGTCGCATGGTCAGTGATAAAAGGGAAAAAGGGTCATTTCCGGGAGGAGCTTCACATCGAATTGATAAAACGTGTGGCTGAGATGATTCCAGAAGGAACGGATGTGATTTTTTCAGGTGACGGTGAGTTCGACGGAATCGCTCTTTTGGAGACTGTCAACAGGGTTCGGGTTGCAAAGAGCTGATTTATCTTGTCACTGACATGAATTCGGCCTCGGATGCCTGCTTTTATTATAAAAAACGATTTAAAATTGAAACATTCTTCTCTGATTGGAAAAGCAGGGGCTTTAATCTTCATAAAAGCCATATCTCCGATTCCGAAAGATTATCGCGATTAATGATAGCAACGTGTTTAGCGTATATATGGATAATTTATTCAGGTGTGTTAACTATTTCACGGGGATGGGATAAAATTATCCACAGGACTGATCGCTGTGATTTAAGTTTATTCAAACCAGGAAAAAATTGTCTCGATTATATTCTCAACGAAAATTTAAAAATACCTGTAGCTTTCAAAATATAGAAAAAAAGTGTACGGTAGTGAAATAAAAAATAAAAAGTTTTATAAACCTTTCATATATATTATGGGAGGTTTATAAAAAATGTTTAAACAGTTTGTCAGCAGGCGAGGTAATTTGTTTATGCTGAAGCTGATAACAACACATAAATTCGGAAAACGTGAACGGCGAAAGACGACGACAATGTGACAGGTTAAAAACCGGAATTCCCGGTTTTTGAATATAGCTCGTCTGAAAGAGGAATATGAGAAAACAGGTTGCTCGATTATCAGTATGGGCACTAAAAAAGGTGGATATCGGCAATCACTTTCGGGCCGGTTCTCTTTATGCTTAGAAAGAAATCTGTCTATACGATCATGATTTTAACAGTTTCGACTAAGGAAAGGCTGTTCCTCACGGCATTTACGATATAATCTGAAAGGAGGATTCTATGATAGAAGATCGCATTGTTTATATGAATGGTGCTTTTGTTGCTTGGAAAGATGCGCGGGTTCATATTATGAGCCACAGTTTAGCAAGGGCTTCAGCAATTTTTGAAGTCATCAGTTTACATTCAACTCCACAAGGGCCGGTTATTTTCAGACTTAAAGACCACATTAAGCGCCTTTTTAAATCAGCTAAATTGATCAATATGGAACTGCCGTTATCACGCAAAGCATTTTATGATAAAGTTTCGGAAACAGTCAAGCGCAATAAAATTGAACACGGTATAATTAAAATCGTCGCCTATTTTCCCCAAATCGCTTTTGATATCCTTCCGCCCCAGTGGGGGGCTGATGTTTCTATTTTTGTGGCAGATCCGTCAAAAGACAGCCCAAATACGAATTTTGCAGTCAAACCGATGGAAAGCGCCTGTATCTCCAAATGGCGCAAACCGGACCCGCAGACGGTTCCGGTTGAGGCCAAAGTATCCGCGAACTACCTGAATGGCATGATTGCCAAAATGGAAGCCAACCAAAACGGCTTTGAACACGCAATTATGTTAGATACTCAAGGATTTATCGCCGAATGTGGTACCGATTCGGTTTTTTTGGTTAAAGACGATTGTTTGATGACCGCAACACTGGGAACGATTCTTGACAGCATTACGCGCCGGTCAATTTTGGAAGCCGCCGCTTTTATCGGAATTGAAACATATCAAGGGCGTTTGAAACCTGAACTGCTTTTTAAAGCGGATGAAATCTTTTTATCATGCGCACCGTTTAAAGTGCAGCCGATCAATAAAATTGAAGAGCGAAAGATAGAGATAACACCGGGACCGCTGACTGGTAAGCTTTCAGCATTGCTTGACAGAATAACTGAGGGCCGGGAAGATCATTTTAAAGATTGGCTTTATCCGGTTAAATAAGGCCAATCGACTTACCAATATCAGTAGATCGAAAAAATTTTATGGAATACTGAAAAAGGAGTGCTGAACTTACAATTTAGCACAGGCCGAAGCATCAAATCTCTGTAAAACACTGCTAAACTGTAAGTTCAGCATTCCTTTTTTTGATCTACTGTATATTTGAATACAAAGAAAGGAATATAAAATTATGTCAACAAAAATAACGATAATCGGTGCGGGCCCGGGAGGCTATGTTGCCGCAATCCGTGCCGCTCAATCAGGGGCCAAAGTTACCGTAATTGAAAAGGAAAATGTTGGTGGTGTCTGCCTTAACCGTGGATGTATCCCTTCTAAAATTATGATTACCACGGCTGAAATGCTGGAAAAATTCCATCGCGCCGAAGAGTTTGGTTTAACGTTCGATGGCGATATGCGACCCGATATGGCACGTCTGATGGCTAGAAAAAAGGCGGTGATCGATATTCAGGCTAAAGGGATTTTGGGGTTGTTCAAACATCATAAGATTAATTATCTTAAAGGCGATGGCAGGATTACAAAGCATGGTTTGGCTGAGGTCAGACAGGCTGATGGTAATATAGCCGAAGTTGCCTGGGATAAACTGATTCTGGCAACAGGAACCCGTCCGTTTAATATTCCCGCATTTCCGTTTGACGGCGATAAAATTCTTTCCAGTGACCACGCTTTAAATCTTGATGAAATACCCGAATCAATTATGATTGTGGGTGGAGGCGTTATCGGATGTGAATTTGCTTGCATGCTTGCATCTTTGGGTGCCAATGTGACTGTTGTTGAAGCACTGTCACGTATTCTTCCGCTTCCGTCCGTGGATTTGGATTGCTCCAAGGTGCTTGCCCGCGAGATGAAAAAACGCAAGATAAAGCTTATTGTCAATCGCACAGTTGATTCAGTTGAAATGGAGAATGACCTGTTGAATGTTACTATCGGGCCATCCCCGTTTTTGGAAAATCCTTCTGAAAGAGACCGCAAACCGCAAACAGCGACAGTGCAAAAAATGTTAGTGTGCATTGGCCGCAAACCTAATACGGCCGGCATCGGCCTTGAAACTATCAGTCTTAAGCCGGATAAAAAAGGCTGGATTACAGTTAATGCGAAGATGGAGACAGAAGTCGCTGATGTTTACGCAATCGGAGATATCCTCGGACCGGAAAAAATCATGCTCGCCCACGTCGCTTCCGCCGAGGGTTTGACAGCGGCTGAAAATGCGATGGGAGGAGATCATAAAATGGATTATACGGTTGTCCCCGGAGCGATTTTCACCGCGCCCGAAGTCGCTAATGTGGGATTAACCCAAGCACAGGCTAAAGAGGCGGGTTATAAAATTCGCGCTGACAAGGTTCTTTTCCGCACAATTGGCAAGGCGCATGTCATCGGGGAAATTGCCGGTCAGGCCAAGATCGTATCAGATGCTCAAAACGGTAAAATTCTGGGCGCGCATATCATCGGACCTCATGCAACCGATCTTATTGCCGAAGTCGTTCTGGCCATTAAAATGGGTGCCGACCTCAAAGATATCGCTGAAACGATTCATGCTCATCCGACTTTGGCTGAAATTATGCAGGAGGTTTCTTCCAAGGGGCTGGGGCAAGGTGTGCATGGATAAAGGGTAGGACAAAATAGACCATTTGAAAAAATTAATTTCCCAAATACTTGCTCTTGCTCGAATGACAGGAGCAAGAGCAAGTATATAAACTATACCCAAAATTTTAATAGGATACGATTTTTTAGATTGGACGATTATTTAACCATTGAAATTAGAAAGATTACCGAACCATTGATTTAACGCGAATGGTATAATACTACTTTGTTAGATTAAACATAACCGATTGAAATAATCTGACGTCATTCGACGTAATTTATTAAAATTCAATGAATACAAGATGTTAGATGAAGTCATACAAATAATAAAAACCTTATTTTAGTTTTTAAAACCTTAGTAGAATATGAAATCTTATAAACTGAAACCTTATTACCTTATCTGATACCGTCATTTTGTTACGAAATAGGATATTTTGCACAAAAATAAGGTAATAAGGTAAAAGACAGGACGGTATTTCAGCTACTAAGGTTTAAAATTCTAAAATAAGGTTTAATGTCAGCCGGTAATCTAACAAAGTAGTAATAATCACCTCATTTGTGATTTTTGAAACGTGATGCGTGAATTCACGTTTCACATTTTACACATCAGGATGATCTCCGCCGCATCCGCTGCTTACCATTATTACCTGTTCTTTGCTTGGCATGAGTGATTAACGGCTTACGCCCCTTTTCTTTAAAGCTGAGAACGATTTTTTCCGCCTTGGCAAAGGGAACATTCATAAAAGAAAACTTGTCCATTACCTGTATATCCTTGATTTGTTTTGACTTAATCGGGACTCTGCTGATAATAAGATCAATAAGTTTTCTGGCATTCATCTTGTCTCTCTTGCCAAGTGCGACAAAAAGCCTTGCTTTACCATGTCGATCAAGCTGCCTGTCTTTCTGCCTGTCTTTGGAACCGACCGCTTTAATTTCACTATATGCATCAGGATTGAGTTCTTCTTCGAAACAATAGCTAAGTATGGCAGCCAATATATCGGTCGGATTGTTTTCACTGATTAGTTTTTTCGACCAGTTATAATATTCAGAATCAATTTCATTATCAAGAATCGTACTCAGATCATCGTATATTTTTTGTTTTTTAGCTTTGATAATGTCTTTCACTTCCGGTATTTTAGATCTTTTGATGTCTGTCTTGGCAACCCGCTGTATAAACATCAGTTGTTTATACTCACGAGGCGTAATAAACGTAATGGCGACACCCTCATTCCCGGCCCTTCCTGTGCGCCCTATTCGATGAACATACGATTCCGGATTTTGAGGCAAAGAATAGTTTATAACGTGGGATAGGTTATTGACATCAATTCCGCGCGCTGCGACATCGGTGGCTATAAGAATATTGATGTTTTGTTTTTTGAATTTTCCAAGCGTTCTTTCTCTTTGCGCCTGTGATATATCTCCATGAATCGCTTCCGCGTCATACCCTCTGTCTGTTAAATGACTTAATACGGAATCAACATCAACTTTTGTTCGGCAGAAAACCAGACCGTAAAAATCATCTTCAATATCAATAATTCGGCATAGGGCCTCAAATTTATCAGATGCTTTTACCTCAAAATATATTTGTTCCGTAAGATTCGGTGTTAATTGCTTTTTCTTAATTGTAAGAAGCTCATAACCATCCATATATTTATGCGCAAGGTCCTTTATCCTTTTGGGTATTGTCGCAGAAAACAACAATGTTCTTTTATCAGGATTGGTATGCTGCATTATTTTTTCCATATCTTCGATGAATCCCATATTGAGCATTTCATCGGCTTCATCAAGTATCAAGTGATCAATTTTGTCTAACTTCAATGTCTTTCTATAAAGATGATCAATCACTCTTCCCGGAGACCCAACCACAATATGCACCCCTTTTTTCAGTCTGCGTAACTGCTGAACAATGGATTGACCGCCATATATGGGGACTATATTGATAGGTTTGTTTCCTTTAAGTGAATTGATTTCTTCTGACACCTGAATAGCCAACTCACGCGTCGGAACCAGAATCAACGCCTGAACTGCTTTGGAAGCTGTGTTAACCATTTTTATCAAAGGTAATCCGAAAGCGGCTGTTTTGCCTGTGCCTGTCTGAGCTTGTGCAATGATATTGGTATCATCCCTTAGCATTACAGGGATAGTCATCGTCTGAATTTCGGTGGGTTCTTCAAACCCCTTTTTATTAATCGCGTCCAGTGCGTCAACTGAAAGCCCAAGGTCATTAAATGTCTTTTTTTCTGCTTTGTCTGCCATGTATTCCTCTTTCATATAGTAAACCACGAATTTTGAAACGTGATGCGTGAAACGTGAAAAGTGATGCGTGAATTCACGTTTCACGTTTCACGCATCACGCATCACGTTATCCGTTTACACTAAGTACTTGGTCAGATGTTTCAAGTAAATAATCCGAATTTATTCCTGATTTGTAATATGAATCACCGTAGGCACGCCATCATCATCCTGAATTTCATTGAATGATTGTTCAAGAAATTGGCGGAATTCATCTGCCAAAGCGTCGATGTGTTTTTTTTGGATGAAGTTTCTGCTTGGTTTGAAATCGCTCAAATTGACATTAATCACAGTGATATTTCCCATCTTTTTTTCAAGTTCAGCCATCTTTTGCACATCCAGCATAGCATTCAAAACTTTGACGGAAAAATCAACGGACGCGATATTGGTGTAATCAAGCATATTGCCGGATATACCGGCTTTGGGAGTGACAAGGATACGGATTTTGCCGTTTTTGACGAGTCCCAGCAGATATATTTCCACCATTCGGCGGGTCAGTCCGTAGGCTTTGGAACCGCCCATACCCATGAAATTTTTGTAAAGCGTTTCAACTTTCATGGACGGTCTGTCATCTGTGATATTGTCGTTAATAAACATCCACATCGCCTGAATGTATGGGTTATCCGACGTATCTAAGAGATGGCCGGCGCTTTTTTGCATAATTTTGAGACCGAATCCGAAATTACGCGCCGCATTGATGTCCCGGATTTTTGCTTTAAATTTAGCTTCTTTGAGAATCTCACCGGTTTTGACAATACCGTTGATCACCTTGACGCCATCCTCTTTTCTGAATTCAAAAGGCGGGTCAAACCGGATGTCTTGAGAGATATAGCAGGAAGACAGCACTTGGCCGACTGCCGGAGTCAGAATCGCTTTCAATTCGCCTGTCACATTGAAAGAAATATTGGAATGTTCTTGCGCATCCATACGTCCGCGGCGATAACTGCCGGTAACAATTTGATAGATTTGCGCCATATCGGTTTGCAGGACGTCTGCCACCCAGTTGACTACGGCCAGCGCATCTTCGCTTCCTTGGCCCTGCCAATCTTTCACCAGCTTACGAAAGGCGGCGAAATCAATGAGCCGGGCGTGTTCTTCGGGCGTCAGTTTATCCGGCACCCAGAGAATCAGGCGGGGATCGCGATACTGTGTCAGAATTTTTTTGATTGATTCGGATTCAATCGGCAGCTTACCGATAATCACTTGAAAGTCCAGATCGGTTTCATCACTACAGATCGGCGGGAGCGGTAGATTGTCATCAGCGATTTTTCCGAGATTCCGCATACCGATGCGGCCGCCGGTCTGTCTTCCCTGCCATACAATCGGTAACGTTGCGTAGGCCGGACCATTCGGGGCCGCGACAGTTCGGAAAATTGACCGTATCCCGCCGGATAAATCCATATTTGTATGGCGCATGCGCACCATCCATTTATCCGCGGCCAGCAGATGTTCCCAGGCATCCTGGAGCATTAAAGGATTGGCTTGGGCAGCGGCTTGAGCCTTTTTAAATTCATCGCGCGGATCCACGCCGGTGAACACCGGGTCAAACCGAAAGCGAGGCTGTCCGTTTTCATCCGGATTTAAAACGATTTGGCGTAGTTCTCTTTTGAGATTTTCCGCAAGAGTTTCGTAATGCTGAATATTTTCCTCTATATTGCTATCCGGTTCCCGTTCAAGCAGCAGATTGTCAGCGATCTCTTGCGGTGAGATGCCCTGTTGACGGGTTTTAGCGACAAAATAGAGAAACAGGGTGCGGATAATCCGAATCGCTTTATTTCGATAAACTTTCAGATAGCCCTTAGATATATTTTCGATCTGACGTTTACAAGCCAGATAAGCCCGAAAATCGGTTTCCCGTTTGACTTTGATAGCTGTTAGACCGGTATTCACGCTGCCGGGGTCTTCTTTGTGGAACACCGCTTCATCGAACAACTCCCAAAGACGGATAATGTGATCGCCCTTGTTTTTAATCTGATGTTGCAATGTCAGGTGCATAAAACTGATCGCGCTGCGAGCGGTGGACAGTTCCAAAGTGATGGCTGTCAAAACCTCAAGCGCCGGTTTGTGGAAAGGGAAAAAACGGGTGAATTCCGCTTGGCCGATGCTATCAGGCCAGTTGAAACCGCGTTTGTAGAGCAGATAATATTTTTTGACAGCTTCAGGGTCTTTGATCTCCCGAACCCGTGACAGCGCAATGTCGTAGCGGTCTTGATCATTTTCCGGCAATTTCACCAGTTTCAAGCGGTCATCGGCAATGATATTTTTTACGCCCGTCTTGCTTTGCGGCGCATTTTGAGCGGCGCAAACCGTCCAAACAGGCAGATTGTGAATTTGGGCCAAGCGATTGGATAATACGTTCAGGGTGTCCTCATCATCAACGCGCTGATGGCCATCCCGATTTTTCATAAACTGAGAGACTTCATCCAGAACCAACAGCACCCCGCTGTAGCCTTCATCCAAAACAGTCAGAACGAAATGTTTCAGGATATCTTCAGTCTCGGCTTCGATTTGAGGCTGAACTTTGAGATATTCCGTATAAAAACACCACAATTCAGCCCCGCAGGATTGTTTGTGAGCCGGTGATTGTTCCTGTCGGATGCGCCGGATAAAGGTGTCAATATCTTCGATTTCATCTTCTTCAAAAAAACGCGGGTCTTTAAGAAAATTTTTCAAATCGTGGTGATAACGGTCAAAATCCCGGGTTAAAAAACGGTCGGTCAGAAGTTCGGAAGGATACAGGGAGATGTTTTTGCCGAGTTCGATTTCAATCTGGGCTTTGGCCGCATCAAGAATATATTCGGTCAGCCGCCGTCCTTTATCATGCAACCCCACAGCGCCTCCGCCGGTTCCTGTCAGCGTGATGACAACGACAAAAACACCTTTGCCTTTTCGGCTTTGAGCTTTGAGACCTTTTTCCCAAAACAGGTGAAGCGTATCATGTTTGCTCCGTCCGGCTTTCTTCTCCTTTTGTTTGACAATTTCCCAAGCCGCTTCATCTCCCAGTGCAAGGGCTGATAGAAAACACAACAAATGCGACTTGCCCGAACCGAATTCGGCTTGAATCCAATATCCCTGACCGGCAGGATTTTCTTGCCGTTCCGCCATCCGATCAGGTTTTATCAGGGATGCGGCCATATTTCGTAAAATATCATTCAAAAAAGAGCGCACCGGATCAATCAGAAATTCTTCGACAGTTTTCAATTCCGGCCGGCGCGCTCGCCTAGCCGCAACAGAATTGGAATCCGCCCACACATGCTTTTCCAGCGAATAAACCGAAATTATCTTTTCCGGCGCAGTACAGATTTCATCAAGGGTTTTGCGGGTTGCAAATAAGGGGTCGGTTTTGATCATAGCTGATTTTTAAGATTGTGGGTTGCGTTACACTCCGCTGACACACCCTCTCGTTATTGTACATTTTCCCATTGGTTTCAATCCTTATTTTAATGGATGTCGAGCAGTTAGCATACCTTATTGTAATATTCAACTTCTTTGAAGTTGACACAGCAATTCCTGACCACACTCGCCGTAAAAAAACTGTATCTCCTTAATCTTGCCGAATTCACTTGACGATATAAAGTTATTGCGATAAAGACGAATCTTGTAATGGGGAGTGGATCGCAATGTGATCGTGTGGACTCTAAATCCACATAGACGGGTGCAACTCCCGTACTCCCCGCTGCAAATCGGATATTAACGATTTGCTTTCAAACCCGATGCTTTACGCTCGAATGCAAATCAGTTTGCCTAAATCTTTCTAACCAATTAGACTGAGACTCCAGGCTACCTGCTCAGAGGTAATCGTTCATAAACGATTTGCAAAATCGTTTTTTTAACAATTCAAGGCTAAATATGCATGAAAATCCCTTAATAATTATATTATCGGAGCTGATATGCCCGATAACCTACGATTTCAGGTACTATCAGGGTAATTATACCTGACTTTCAGATAGAAAGGGCAAAACTGCCTTATTACAGTATTATCAAGGCAAAAGTACCTGATAATCATGGTTGGGTAGCTTGTATAGACTTTCAGATAATTAATGTCACAAGGATAGAAGGATAAGATAATACCCATCGTATATCTCTGACTGATAACGCAGTGACATTATTTGTCTGAACGTCTATAGCGTAATACAATATAAAATTTCCTTGTCAAATATACAGAGTCTCAGTATTCAGGAGAATTGAATTTGTCGTTTGAAATGAAGTGCACTTTTTAACTGGAGGGGATGGGAGGATTAATTTCAATGGATCATATTCGGTTGTTCAATCAAATCCGTGACAGCAAAACCATCGAACGAGCATTTCGATATGCACTCTTTGACCGGATCAATAATGACTACTACTTCGATTACTTTGAAATGCGTTATGTCTTTCGTAACGAAAAGGCTATTATCTCTGAATTGCTTGAAGAACTTGAGACACCTGAAAAATACATTCCAAGACCTGCGTATGCTTATTATCCTCCCAAAACGGACCTGTGTTACCGTCGAATGATCTATATTCCGTTCAAGGATCTTGTTGTTCGTTATGCCTTTGTGATCATTTTTGCTGAATATTTAGACTGTGAGCTTTCTCCCTACTGTTTTGCAAATCGTCGAGCGATAGGCGAAAGGGCGACAGATGAGTTTCTCAAGCAATTTGCGACAGAAACATGGCCAGCATTTTGTCATTGGCAACACGACAGCATTGAAAAATATCCCGTTCTTCTTCGGACAGACATTTCTGCTTTTTATGACTCGATTTCACATGATTACCTCATACAGACAATTGCAAAAGAATTGTCAATTGATGAGGACTCCATTGTCTTGAGCGTCTTTCGCTCATTGCTCCGTATTCCTGTAATCTCTTACTCACAACTTTCACGGACACCTCAAGAGCCTCAAGTACAACGGCAAGGTCTAACAATAGGGAATGGAACAGAGGGTTTTCTCGCCAATGTTTACCTGAAAAATGTTGACGAGGCAATGGAGAAACTGCCGGGAATAGAATTTGGACGGTACAATGATGATATGCGTATTTTCAGTCATAAACGTGAGATTGCCTTGCATGCGGTATTAGCTCTTCAAGAACTTCTGTTAACAAAAGGGCTAAATCTTAATTCAAGCAAAACTCAGATTGCGGAAAATGCGGAGCAGTTGGAAAAACTTCGCTCAAAAATATATCAGCCATCACCCTCTGAAGGTGCGCAGGATGAAGTTGAGGAAGAAGAAGCAATAACTCAAGAAGTCGTAACAAATAACCTTCTCCATGAGATTGATAAGCCTTTCGATGTTTTTGATAGGCGATTTGAATTGAATGAACCAATACACAAGCATAGCAATGCAAAAAAGTTTTGTAAATTCTTGAAGGACCCGGAGTTGCTGCCTCGCTCAGAACGTCGGCCAGAACATATGCTCACATTAGGAAATATCCTTACTCAATGGCAAGGAAATGGGAGATCTGCAAGTTGGTTGATTATTCAATCCATATTTTGGAAGGATATTCCGCAAGATACACAGAGAACCGCTAAAAAGATTCTCTTTGAGGTCTTGCAGAATCAAGAAATTGATGCGTACAGTTATTACCGTCTTCTTCATCATCTTGTAAAAAGGCGGGGGAAAACTCCGAAATTCCGATATATTGATAAACTCTCGAACGATGAGAAACAAAAAATACAAGTAATCGTGCCCAGTTTACTACAAAAACCTGCCTTTGAATTGAATCTTATAGGGCTGTATACCCTCAAAGTATTAGGGGCGTCGCACAATGAATTGAGTGAATATGTTCAAATTCATGTACCCAAACCGGTTGGTGAACCTATCAAGAAAGCCTTATCATATCTTGTGGAACCCATAGAGAATTTGCCTGCTTTGGAAATAGATACAGAGGAAGAACCAGATGATAGACCGGAAGCTTATTGAGGATGAAATTTTTCTAAACGGTGGGCTATCCAACAAACAAATGGTGCTGACCATGCCCGCGCGCAGTAGTTTTCAGCATAACTGCCCGCCATAAAGGTTTGGTGGTGGTGTCGGCGTCATTCTGCCGGTCAGGGCGCTGGCATGGCCGCACATTTGAGGCGTTATGCTTTCCACACTTACCAATTAATTAGGAGAAATAAATGAAAATCATTAGTTCAATTATCTTTACTGGAATTATTCTTTTTTCAATTAATGCAACAGCGGCCCAAGTTCCAACTGGTACTTGGGAACAAACATCTTCAACGGCTGGAGATTGCAGTAATTGTGAAATAAAAATAGTGAAAATGACACCACATATTATTCAGATTACTTCAAACAATGAATGGATTGGGTACGCTTATTATAATCAATCTTCCGATAGCTATAAGGGAGCCTTTGAATGGAAAGCTGGGAAAGGCGGATCATATAATAATCATGTTTTTCTCATTAATTTAGTTTACGAAGGCAAGACATTAACAATGAAGGCTAATGGCACCAAACTAAATTTTTCTGTCACTTATAGAAAAAAATAGCATAACAAGAGGCTGCTGACGGAAGCGAAAAGCTTGGCTTGAAAAGCAGCCAATCTTTTCGCTCCGCAGAGCCATTTTGAAAGACTACTAAATTATAATGTGAATTTTTCAGGTGGACCGAGTTGAAAATAATCTGGACTGAAACTCAAGCCAGGCGCTTAAAAGAACTGGATGTCTCCGAATCAGACTTAAATGCGCGATTCGAGAGCGCTTCAGTTCGGGAACTGGCCTATCAGGAGTTGGAGAAGAAGCTGACAGCCGGGTGCCGGCGAAGGTTGAAAGAATTTCGTGAAATTGATCTCAGACCCGGCTTATGCAGACTGGAAAGCAAGCTTACAGGCCTTATGGTGAAGCACGCCTTTGTTCAGATTGCCACTCCGATTATTATGTCTAAAGGCATGCTATCCAAAATGTCGATTGATTCAAATCATCCTTTGAATTCCCAGGTGTTTTGGCTCGGCAATAACAAATGCCTGAGACCCATGTTGGCACCACATTTGTATTTTATAATGAAAGACCTTTTACGTTTGTGGGATAAACCGATTCGATTTTTTGAGGTCGGGCCGTGTTTTCGTAAAGAATCTCAAGGATCGCAACATGCCAACGAGTTTACAATGCTTAATTTGGTGGAAATCGGATTGCCGGCTCAAAGCCGCCATGACAGAATCACGGAACTGGCAACCATGGTAGTCGAAGCCGCAGGAATCAATGATTATACATTTGAAACCGTAAAGTCAGAGATTTACGGCGACACTATTGATATAGTGGCCGGAAAAAAACGGATTGAAGTGGCTTCCGGGGCGATGGGACCGCATCCTTTGGATCGTGCCTGGAAAATAAACACCACCTGGGTTGGAATCGGCTTTGGTTTGGAACGCCTTCTTATGGTTTCAGAAAACAGCCCCAATTTGAAGAAAATGGGCCGAAGCCTTGCATATTTAGATGGCATACGCTTGAATATCCAGTGAGATTTTAGGGAAAAGATCGAGGAAATATAGCGTGACCAGACTGAAAACCGATGATTTTAAAAACAGCGTTGCGAATTTAGATGCTTATGACTCTGAATTGACGAATAAAACCGGATACTCACTCCGAGGTGTCGCCTGCTGTGCCGAAGACGTCAATGAAGTCGAGATTCTGCCCCTGTTAAGAAACATATCAGTCGGTGTGGTGCCTGTCACCAGTGGCAAAGGTGTTATCGGAGGATTTTGTGAGGCGCTGAAAACCATCGCTTGTCATATCGGTTGCAGGGCTTTTGTCACGCAAACCTCGGATCTGTCAGGCTTGGTCGAGGCATTTGAGAAAGGAGCTGACATTATATTGTCGGCTGACGATGACCGTTTTATAGCGTTTCATGCTCAAAGCCGACGGACAGTTGACAATGCGACCGCCACGGGAAAGGCTTACGCTGTCGGATTGGACCTTATGAGCGGAGGTGTCAAGGGCCTCGATGTCTTGGTAATCGGATGCGGCCCGGTCGGCCGCGGCGCGGCAGAGAAATTAATTGCGTTGGGAGCACAAGTGTCGGTTTATGATATTGAAAATGATATTTCCAATCGTCTGGCCGATGATTTGGCTGACTCTTTTGACACAAAAGTTCTGACCGCAATTAAATTGGAAAGCGCCTTAACCTGTCACAAACTTATCATAGATGCCTCACCCGCACAAAACATTATCCAAACCCGTCATATCACGCCGGACACCTATATAAGCGTACCCGGTGTTCCACATGGTTTATCTGAAGAAGCGCGACTGAAAAATTCAAACCGATTTCTACACGATCCCCTTCAATTGGGTGTTGCCACGATGCTGGCAGGCGCCTTGACAATTGATACAAAAAGTGTATGCTGATGCTTAAATTGTACTCCCACACACTACTGACTCTGGAAGCGATGCAAGAATTTAATCGTGCGCTTAAAACGACGGATCGCTACTGTATCACATCACCAACCAACCCAAGATGCTGATCGTAATATTACATCATTTTTTATTTTTGACGTTTCTGTCAGGCATAAGTTTCGTATCTGTCGGTCTGGGAAGAGTTGCGCTCAGATGGTTCAATCTCAAATTTGTTTCTTATAGCGAACTGAATCTTTTCGCATTTTCACTTGGCTGCGCGATACTCAGTTATTCCATTTTTCTGCTGGCCGCATTACAGCTTCTTTATTTTATAATAATATATATCCTTATGGGGGTATTTGTAGTTGTTGCCCTTGTCGGATGGCTTAATCTGAGCCAATTTCGTCCAAAATGGCAAATAAATGCGATTGGTGCAGAGCATCTGAACTTGCCGCCGCCTTCTTTTCAAGATCGATGTTTCGGCGTAATTTTATCAGTTTGCATTCTAGCATGTTTTCTTTTAGTTCTGACACCCGCTATCAGTAATGATGCCTTAACGTATCATCTTGCAATTCCTAAACTGTTTCTAAAACATCACGGCTTTTATTTCATCCAAGGCAATCTGTTCGCCCAATATCCCTTAAACAGCGATATGTTGTTCCTCATCGGTCTAACTTTGCAAGGGGATATATTGGCCAAAGGCATTCATTTTGTTTTCGCACTTTTCCTTCTCGCAGGCATGTATCATTTTTCTAAATGCTATTTTCCGCGCAATACTTTTATCATTTTGCCGCTGCTGATTTTTTTTACGATACCATCCGTTTTTATCAATGCCCATACCGCTTATACTGATGTAATGATGGCCTTTTATACTTTTTTAACTGTTTGGGCCTATCTGAATTGGCTGCATCGTGAACAAACAGTTTGGCTCGGCGTTTGCGGTGTACTCACCGGTATGGCCATCGCCACAAAATATGCGGGATTGTTGATGCTGTTGATCGGTTGTTTGGGTGTTTTATGGGGCGGAAGGCATCATCGTATGGCCTATCGGAAAGCTTTTCGTCTTCTTTTGATTTATATAGCCTTGGTGCTTTTAATTGGCTGTCCGTTTTACATTAAAAACTGGATTATGGCTGGCAATCCCCTTTATCCGTTTTTTTTCAATATGTTCGGCGGCAAAGGGTGGTCAATTGAACAGGCGCGCTACTTCGACTACTTTCACCATAATCTGGGAATGGGACGCGGCTTAAAAGATTATTTATTATTACCCTGGAATTTAAGTTTCCATGCGGAAATAAACAGCGCTCGTTTTGACGGCATTTTGGGGCCTGTCTTTATTTTAACCCTTCCTTTTGCAATCAGCCTGCGAAAAATTCCTCAATCCATAAAAATTATTACGGTTTATTGCATTTTCACGTTCATATTCTGGGCTTCCGCAGTCCAACAAATTCGCTATTTAATTCCTATTTTTCCTTTTCTGGCGATTATGGTCGGCTATCTGTTAAATGATTATCAGAAAAAGGCTGTCATTTTCACATTTTTGATACTATCGGTCTCATTCAGCTTGACGTTTAACGGATTTTATATCATTAAAAATTTTAATAAAATTAAACCCTCAGGCGTCATTAGCGGCGCGGAAAACCGCGATGCCTTTTTAGCCCGCATGATTCCATCCTATACAATGTTTCGCTATCTTAATCGTACCTTACCGGGAGATTCAAAAATATTTTTTATCTATATGAAAAATATAGGGTACCTTTGTGATCGATCTTATTATTCAGATTCCATGTTCGAGTCATACACGATTCAGAAAATTTTATCCCGCACGACGACACTGGCAGAGATGCATCGTACATTAAAAGCAAGGGGATTTACCCATATCCTCTATGACATTAATTATGTATTCAGGAATTTAAGTACGTTTTCAAAGAATGAAAAAGAACGTTTTGCGGATTTTCAGGAAAAATATTTGAGCTTAGTTAAAACAACTAAGCAAAGATACTATTTATATAAACTTTCAGATAATTTACCGGTTTTAAAATAAAGATACCCCAATTACATTAAACTCTAAATTAACAAAGGAGTAAAAATTATGTTAACTAAGGAAAACACGGCGTTGCTCGTTATTGACATTCAGGGTAATTTAGCCAAAGCAATGGATGAACAGGAGATGCTTTACAAAAATACGCGCATTATGATTCAAAGCGCTCAAATTCTGGGATTGCCGATTATAGTGACCGAGCAGTTACCTGATAAATTAGGTCCGACCATTCCGGAAATCGCCGAACTTTTGCCCGATGCCGCGCCGGTGGTGAAATCAGCATTCAGTTGCTGTGGCGAACCTGCTTTTATGACTCAACTCAATGCGCTGACCCAAAGCCAGATTTTGGTGACAGGCATTGAAGCCCATATCTGTGTCTATCAGACGACTGTAGAATTAATTCAGAATGGCTATGAAGCTAATGTTGTTACGGATTGCATCGGTTCCAGGCAGAACGCCAACAAAGTGGCGGGCATTGACAAAATGAAAGATGCCGGCGCCAAACTGACCGCCTCCGAGATTGCTATATTTGAGCTAATGAAAGTGGCTCAAGGAGATGCGTTCAGACAAATTGTACGTCTGTTAAAATAAAGCTGTTGTGTCAACCATGTTTGATGGTTGACAGAACAGTAGGCAATTAAAAATCACACACACGCGGAATAACCAGCTCTTTACTTTCCAACGCGAAATGTCGCAACGGTTCTTTTTTTGAGTCTTGTAGCAGGCGTGAATCATACACATACCCGGTTTCACTGGGAAGTGCCGCTGTGATAACCGATTTTCCGAACGCTTTTCTTAAAAAAACATAGCGTGATGAAAAGAAAAGCGCATTCAGCGCCGGCGCATAATGCACGGAAATCGGATTATTATATTTTAAAAGAAAGAGCTTATGGGGCCATTTACGATTAAAAAAAAGCGTTGTATAGGTTCCTACCAACAAGGACGCTGCGTTTTGAATCGCATGTACATATTTTTTAAAGCTGAGATGCGGATCAATTGCGTCCATCAGGGCAAAAATGGCTTCGCTATCCACTGATCCGATGCGCTTGCGGTTTTTATCCTTACGGCGATCCATGTCCAAAAAAATCTGATCATCATTGGTGATCGTCCCATTGTGTACGCCAACGATGTCTCCGACGCGGATCGGATGATTATTAGCATCAACATTCGGGCTTCCTTTTGTAGGACGGCGGGTATGTCCCAAAATAACTCTGGCTCCGGGCAGCACCTTTTTTTCGATAAAATCAAGATACGAGGGCGTTTTAATAAATTCAGCGGCTCGAACCGGCGCTTTTTCAATAAAAAAGGAACCGTCCTCAAGCAATACGGACGCGCCGGTGGCCTCTTTACCGCGTTCTTCATTCGCCTCCAAATTGGCTGTGAACAAATCTTTTATTTTTTCAAGAACGGTCTGATCGGTCGAATCACCGATAAGCACTCCTGCTAATCCGCACATTATTTTAAAAATACCATCCTTCCCAGTTCGGCATTCCAAACCGGTTCTCGAAAAACATAGCCTTTGATTCTTTCACGCACTATTTTCCCGGGAACACCGGCTCTGATCGCCGCCTGTTTCAACCATTCTTCCATTTCGGATGCCCCTTGCACCAGCCCCAGTTCAATCACCTTGATAATTTTATGATCCAGTTCATCATAAGAACTTAATGGCAAAACCAGTTGATAAAGGTCTTTTTCAATCTTAGCCCAGTCATCCCCCCTTGTCCGTCTTAATGATACAGGGCATTGGCACAGTTCCTGCAACACTATTTCCGCAGGGTTGTCTAAAATAAGAAAAATACTTTTTAGAAAGTTGAGCATCTCGGCAGCGTTGTTACGGTATTCATCCAGAACAGTAGGAGTTATCGCCGAAGTGTCGCTTGTGGCCAGCTTGCCGTTGTTATTGCTGATCATATTCATCAGCTCTTTTTTACGGTTCCATTCCCTGATTTTACCGACATGAAGCAAGCCGAATTTGGAAATTTCGACCGCTTTGAGCAGCATCGCTAGAAAGAGGAAGGTTTTGGCCGTAATCGAAACCGGTGCCAGATCTCCGTCAGCAAAGCGAAATTCGATATGAAATGTGCGTATAGCATCGTCATCATCAAAACGGACATGTTCCAGATTGAAAAAATTTTGGTGTTCAGGAACATCCATGCTATTTTTAAGATTAAGTTGAATTTGCCGCATATTCCGATTCAGAGGGGACTGGCGCATAAATTCCAAATGCGCGTTATGTTGCCGGCGACGGCATAATCCCTGCATACTGGCACCGCCGCTGGTGATATATTTCAGCCCCGGCGCAAATTTACGCGCCATATTCCATAAATTGGCCAGAATGATTTCCGGCACCGATTCCGCCAAGCCGGTTCCGAGCAAGTGATAGTGCAAGCCGCAGGTGGGGCGCATTCGTATGCCTCTTTCCACCAATGGCGTCACCGCCAGGCGATACTGTTTACATAGCGCATTCCAGTGCGGATGACGGCCAATGATTTGAACCTCAACGCCGCAGTGTTCCTTGATGACATCATAAACGCCTAAAGGACCGAGCAGGTTCATATCTTTTGATGGACACAGCAGTTTTTCAATGCCCGGTTGAAAATCCTCACGCCGCACCCCCTTGGGAAGAGCAAATTCCAATTCGGTTCCGATTTTGATCGTGCGGTATAAAAGGTCCTGAAAATACCCTGCTTCCGTTAAACTTAACCGATCCTGACGTTGGAAAAAAATAGGCTCGTCAGCTTGTATCGCCATAGCGCTCTTAATCTTGCTCTTAATCTGATTATGTTTTTGATGAAGATTAAGAATAAAAGAGTAGATACACCCTTCCGCCGGTGCTTGGAAAGGGTGTACGTGTGAAAATGATTTGAGATTGGGTTTTATTTAATTTTCAAATGTAAACGTGATTGTGCTTCCTCTGACTTCCGGACGAGGCTCAATTTTCCTGTGCGCAGATTTACCCATCCGCGCCAGGGCTGCATGGCCGACATTCATAATAGGGCAGGTAAAGGGAATTTCCACCCCGGTTTTTAAGATTTTTTGGGTAAGATTCCATCCCTGGCATTTGTCCACTATCAAACGAAGTTCATGGTCGTCGCCTTCCACTTTGAAAGATGCGATGAAACCATATTCATCCGCAAAAATGCGTCCGATTTCCGTGAGTACATCTTTGGGAGTCTCACCGGCGATTTCAAGGCCCATCTCATTTTCCATGATTTCCAGCAATTCCTTGCCGACTTCGGTCATGGTGGCAAACGCCGTATCCCCGAACAGCTCGTAAAGGGATTTGGCCATTCCGGCTATCATCATAGACATCATACGAAACAAATTTTTCTTTTTTTGTTCTTCAGTCGCCATATTGTCTCCTTTCATTATTAATTTAGTTATGCGGTTTCAGAGATTATAAAGCGCTTTGGAACCGATCCGCATATTTTTTGGCCACCAGACGTGCGTTCCCTAAAGTTCCCTCCCGGTTCACGGCTATGACCAAATAATAATTCTTATTCAAAAAACGGGTCAGAACCCAGGCGTTTTGGCTTTGAATCAGGTTTTCTTCAAACTCTCCCATACCTTTAATATCTGAAGTTGCGCGTTGCCCCAGTTTCATCAGCATGGCAAATTTGGCCGCAATAGCATCCATATCAGCTCCGCCGGGATTATTCTCAGCAACAGTAATGCCGTCCATTCCGGCAACGCCCACAGCGATCACGCCATCCATTTCATCGGTCATATCTTTTAGTGTTTCTTTCAATCCTGCCATAAAATTGCTCCTCTCTGCATAGTTAAAAGTTTGTTTGTAAATGAATGGTAATTCCTTGCTTGCATCTTCTTGTAATTCTGTTTTTTCCTGATCACCTCCTTCAGTTTCAGGTTGACTGTTATTAATTGAGTTTTCAATCAGTTGTTCCCACTCGGCATCATCGTAAACGTCTTGTTCGGAGGAAGCCTTTGATGAGGCGTCTGTTATCTGCTCAAGATTCGTTTCATCTTTAAGGCGGGAACTTTCCAAAATAAGCTGCATGATTGAGATGTTAATACGTCGTTTTATGGTGCGGCGCGGAATATTGCGAAAAGATAACTTGGCGTATTCCCATGCAATAATTGACAACGCGGCCTGTTCACCCCGCTGATGGTTAAGCACAGCATCATATAATTTGCCCCGTCTGAAATACAAAAGCCCTATCCGTTTCCCTTTTCCCTGAACCTCCAAAAGGCATGTTTTTTGTTCCGCTTCAATCAGTTGAAGAAAACCGGCGATAGAAATTCCGGATACGGAACCGTTCTGGGATGCTTCCTGTAACCCTTCAATGATGTATCGGGAAAGTTTTTGCACGGACAACGGCTTATCCATAAAAAGATAGATACCGAGTTCGTCCAGCTTTTGCATATTTTCCGGTGTGCCGAAACCGCTTATAACAATGACAGGCAGCGAAGGGAAACTGGCTGTCATGTAAGCCAATAATTCCAAACCGTCAACTTCCGGCATTTTAAGGTCAGTTACAACCATATCAATGGGTTGAGATTCAAGCAATTCAATCGCTTCACGCCCGTTTTGGCGGGTTACAACCGTAAACTGGTTTTTAAACGCGGATAATCCTACTTTGATAACTTCAAGTACCTCTTTTTCGTCATCAACGATCAGCACATGTTTTAAATCTGAGGATTGCATAATTATATCTCGCTTGCGGTGCGGTTAGCTTTCTTAAAGCCACAATCTTTTTACTAAGCGTAGAAAAAAATGTAAAGCCTAAATTAATTTTTATATAGTTGTCAAATTCAGGTTTGGTCTGGAATAAACATTGCTCTCTTTTGGGGATAACAATGACACAATTTGTCACTTGGAACGGCATAATATAGCCATATATGAACTACAAGCAAAAATCATGCCAAAGCAAACCAAGTTTGGATAATTATATCAAAAATTATTTTGATTTACAAGTTTATGCGTTGATAAAAAAATTTTATGTAAGCTTGAAATACTGCGGTAAGTCGGTTACAAAAAGAATTGATTAACTGGCTGTTCAGCCCCTTAGAATGTTTATACATAATTTTTGAAAAAACATATATAAAGGAACTAACTGTTTGAATTTAAAAGGAAACGAAAAATCAATTTTTGTTCGTAACCTGTTCGCACAAATAGCGCGACGTTATGAGTTGATGAATACGTTGATGACTGCCGGGCAAGATCGGCGTTGGCAGCGATGGGTCGTACATCAAACACAGCTAAGGCACGGAGGGCGTTTACTTGATATTGGCACCGGAACCGGCGGTATTGCGCGAATGGCATTGATGCAGCATGGCAATCTCTTTGTAACAGCGGGAGATTTTACGCTTGAAATGATGCTGGTGGGTCGTTGTTATTCTTACGGTTCCCAAATACGTTGGTGCGGGGCGGATGCGCTTAACTTACCATTTCGCGCTGATGCTTTTGATGCGGTAACGTCCGGCTACCTGATGCGCAATGTCAGCGATCCTTTGCGTGCATTGATTGAACAGCGACGTGTATTAAAGCCTGGTGGTCGCGTAGTGTGCTTGGATACGTCGCCGCCGCCGCGTAATATTCTTTACCCTCTGATTGCGCTTCATCTGAAATTCGGCATCCCTTTGATGGGACGTCTGATTGCCGGAAACAGCCTTGCTTATCAATACCTGCCTGAATCCACGCAATCCTTTATGACGCCAGATAAATTGGCGGATATTATGCGCCTGGCCGGTTTCAGTCGCGTCAGCTATCGTCGGTTTATGTTTGGGACAATTGCGGTTCATGTGGGAATACTGCCTGATAAGTAATTTCGTTCTTGCAATTTAGAAAAAAATCTGAAAGTTATTAACTACGATGACGTCTTTAAATCCTCAAAATCAAACGCTGTCTTTTTATGCAGCGCTTTTTACGATTCTGCTGTGCGTTCTTTTCGGTGCAAATGCTGTGGCGATTAAGATATGTATTCGTGGTATCGGCGCTTTTACGACCGCCGGTATTCGGTTCAGCATCGCCGCCGCCACTATAACAATTTGGGCGCTTCTTACCCATCGTTCATTTCGCCTTAAAAAAGGGCAGTTTTTACAGATATTGATTATTTCACTGATTTTTACAATTCAATTGTCCCTTTTTTATTTTGGCATCAGTAAAACTTATGCATCGCGCGCTTCGTTGATAATTAATTTACTTCCATTTTTTGTGCTGTGCCTGGCTCATTTTTTTATTCCCGGCGATGTGATTACAGGGCGCAAATTTATCGGTATTTTAATGGGCTTTGGCGGCGTGCTGTTTCTTTTCGCTTCTCAGGATAATATAAGCAGTCAACTGCTGAAAGGTGATTTCATCATTTTAGGAGTCGCTCTGTTATGGGCTTGTAATACGGTTTATATCAAACGAATTGTCAGTAATTTTAAACCTTTTCAAATCGTATTATATCCAATGCTATTTTCAGTTCCTTTCTTTTTTTTGCAAGGTTTTTTATGGGACGGCCAAATGGTGGACTATGTGAATGTGCAAATTATAGCATCCCTGTTATATCAAAGTTTGGTAACCGCGTCTTTCGGTTTTATAGCTTGGAACACGCTTTTACAAAAATATGAAGCGACTTCATTGAATGCCTTTATGTTTGTAATGCCCATATCCGGAGTTGTTTTGAGTGGCATCCTTTTAGACGACAGGATTGATGCCAGGGTTTGGTTTGCACTTATATTCATTGCCGCAGGCATCCTGGTTATTCATCTAAACCCGAAATTATATAACAAAGTGTTAAAAGGAGCGTAATATGGATAAAGAACTGATTTTATCAGCAGCCGAAAAAGGCTGCATGGCTTATGAAGATTATGATACAGACGCTCTTTTAGAAAAAGCGCGTCTGTGTGAAGCAAAAGGCATTGACCCTGAAACTGTTCTATTACTGGCTAATAAGTGCTGCGGCCTTTATGAATTTTACAATCCTGAAAGATTGTTACGCAAAGCGCTTACCTGCCATGATATGGGGTACGATCCGATTATTGGACTGGAGAATGCTTGTCTGAATAAAACGGCGGTTTTCCAACCTGTGCGCGTGTTGAGTGAAATTATCGAACGGGAAGAGTAGCGTGGCGTGAAAAAGTGATGGCAAGCTGAAGCTTGCATTCCTCTATTCCTAAAAACAAGATCATATAATTAGCTGACTTTGTCACATTCATCTCCTCAAACACTTCTAACCGCTTGGAATCTGCGTCCTGTAAAACAACGCGGTCAGAATTTTCTTAAAGAATCTTCTACCGCGGAGATGATTGTGGTGCGTAGTGCGCTCTCTCAAAAAGATATTGTATTGGAAATCGGTGCCGGACTGGGGGCGCTGACGGTGCCACTCGCTCAACGGGTAAGCAAAGTTTACGCGCTGGAAAAGGATTCTCGTTTAATTAAGTTGTTAAAAACCGAGTTACTGGTGCATCAATGCAACAATGCAGTTGTGCTTTGTGATGATATTTTAAAGGTGGGTATTGATCTGCTGGCGACTGAAAATAAACGTAACTTGGTGATTGCCGGCAATCTTCCTTACAACATATCCTCCCAGATTCTTGTTCGTCTGATTCATAACCGCCAATTTATTGACCGCGCCATTTTGATGTTTCAAACAGAAATGGCACGGCGCATAACGGCGTTGCCGGGAAGTAAAATCTATGGACGTTTGACGCCCATGCTACGCTATTGTGCCGACACCACTATAATTGCCAATATTAAAGCGCAGATGTTTTATCCGAAACCGCGTGTTGATTCACAGGTGCTATCGATCAATTTTCATCGTGATCCGCGATATCCGGCCCGGGATGAAGCGCTTCTTTTTCAAGTGATTAAAGCAGCGTTTAGTAAAAGACGCAAAACTTTGAAAAATTCATTGAGCGGTTCGCAATTGCATATCGCTTCAAATAATGATTTGCCAGAGGGAATTTTTCAAATAAATGTGGCCACTGCCCAACATTTCCTCAAACAAGCCGGAATAGACCCTCAAAGACGTGCTGAAACACTATCCGTTGAAGAGTTTGTTAAATTGAGCGACTGCGTCAAAGAGTATATCATTGGATGAAAATCGAAAAGTTTCTTGACTGTTTACGCGAACTGGCATAGATAATAAGTATTATCAATTAAAATAAAGCCGCATAGACTTTCTATGCTGGCATGTTTTATCAAGAAAGGAAATATAATCTGATGCCATATTCAATCGCGTTGGCCGGTAAAGGCGGCACAGGCAAAACAACCGTGGCCGGTATGCTTATCAAGTACCTGATATCCAAAGGCAAAGAGCCTGTTCTGGCGGTGGATGCCGACAGCAACGCTAATTTAAACGAAGTGCTGGGGCTTGAAATGGGCGGCACCCTGGGGCAAGCTCGCGAAGAGATGAAAAAGGGCGATGTTCCTAATGGTATGACCAAAGATATTTTTATGTCCATGAAAATGGAGCAGGCCATTGTTGACTCCGATGGTTTTGATTTGGTCGTGATGGGACAGCCCGAAGGTCAGGGTTGCTATTGTGCGGCCAATACGCTATTAACGGGTTTTTTAGACAAACTGGCAGGCAATTATCCCTATCTGGTGATGGACAACGAAGCCGGTATGGAACATATCAGCCGTTTAACCACAAGCAATGTGGATATTCTTCTGACCATCGCCGATACTTCCCGTCGGGGGTTGCAGGCCGCTATCAGAATTGAACAACTGTCTCAAGATTTGAATATCGGCGTAGGGAAAAGCTACCTGATTATCAACCAGGCCAAGGCGGAACCGACGCCGGCAGTTTTAAAAATTATTGCCGATGAAGGCCTGGACCTGGCCGGAACGATTCCTGAAGATGACACGGTTTATGATTTTGATTTAAACGGTCGGCCGACTATTGAAATTCCGGAATATAATAACGCTTTGAAATCGGCGTTTCAGATATTTGATACGATTATAAAAGGATAACCCCATATAACCTCTGACCTGACCGAATTAAAGGGAAAATAGCACAATGCCAAAGACCGGTTTTTTATATGACGAAAGGTATCTGTTACATATTACCAGCTCCTATCATCCCGAAGTGCCGGATCGGCTCAAAGCCATATATAAAGGAATCAAAGACGCGGGTCTGTTGCCCAATCTAAAGCTGATTCAGGCTTGTAAAGCTGATATGCGTTGGATTGAAATGATGCATCAAAAGTATTATATTCAACGGTTTAAACAAATGTGCGATGCCGGAGTTGCACAGATGGACACACCGGATTGCCAGATGTGCGCCGAAACTTTTGAAATCGCTTTGCTGGCTGTGGGAGGTATTCTTGATGTGGGCCGAATGGTTATGGAAGGTGAGATTGATAATGCATTTTGCGCTGTGCGCCCTCCGGGACACCATGCGGAACATGATCGAGCCATGGGATTCTGCTATTTTGCCAATGTTGCGATTTTGGCCAAATACCTGCAAACCGAATGGGGCATTGAAAAAGTGGGGATAATTGATTTTGACGTTCACCACGGCAACGGCACCCAAAATATGTTTAACGATGATCCATCTGTATTTTACTACTCTGTTCATGAACATCCCTCATTCGCTTTTCCCGGAACCGGGCGTGAACTTGAAAAAGGCGTGGGTGCCGGTCAAGGAACAACTCGCAACTTTCCTGTTTTACCCGGTCAGGGTGATAAAGAATATCTGAAGATTATGCAGGAAGATTGGGGACCGGCATTTGAAAAATTTAACCCCGATATCATCATTGTCTCGACAGGCTTTGATGCCCATGAAGATGACGATATGTCTGGAATCAATCTCACAACTCAGGGATTTTCACAAATTATGAAACTGATTGTTCAAATGGCTGATAGTCTTACCGACGGAAAATTGATCTCCATACTTGAAGGGGGCTACGCTTTGAAACGGTTGCCCGAACTGGCTAAAAACCATGTCGAAATTTTAATGAAAAAAGATTGAAAAAATTCTAGGCGTATAACTGATTTCACCAAGGAGGCATAAAATGTTTGTCGGCAATTCAATGGTAAAAAAAGTGGTCACAGCAAACCGGGACACTTCGATAGTAGAAGTACGCGAAAAACTCGCTCTTCATAAAATTCGTCATCTTCCTGTGGTGTCCAAGGATAACCGGTTGGTTGGCATGGTAACGGATCGTGATATTCGCAGTGCGATGCCGTCTGAGCTTGCGGAAGGATGCGAGCTTGATGAAAAAGCTTTGTCGCACCTTAAAATTAAGGATTTTATGACGAGTGATGTTGTTACCATTTCAACGATGGACACCATTCAGGACGCCCTGTTGCAATTTCAACAAAAAAAAGTGGGTGCGCTTCCTGTGATAGATGAAAAAGGTATCCTGCAAGGTATCATATCGGTACGGGATTTACTGCAATCCTTTATCAATGTTCTGGGGATCGGCGAACCGGGCGTGTTATTGGGTATTGTGGTTGAAGAAAAAGTGGGACAATTAAAAAAAATTGTGGACGCCATTACCGAAGAGAATGTTTCTCTGGGAAGTATTCTGGTGTCGCGTTACTGGGAAGAGGACAAACGAGCGGTGTTTCCCTATCTGCTAACGAATAATCCGGCCCGTATTAAGAAAAAATTGGAGCGTTTAGGATATTCGTTGATTAATCCGATGGATTGGTGTCTTGATCATAACGCACCTTGAGAATGAAGTGAAATTAAAAGCTTAAAAGGATAACATCGTCGAAGCGAATCATAATTTATTCATCAAATAAGCTACTCCCAGTGGCTTGTGAAACCCTCGGTCTATCCACGTCGGACATTTTTCATATCATTCATTGGGAAATCGAAAAATCTCCCGTGACAGGCCCGGCCCATCATCCGGTTTTTATCGCTCCAAAATATTTATCTTCTCCGGTCTGATGCGCATAGAGGCAAAGGTGGCAGAGCTTTATCTGGCGCAGTAATCGGTAAAAATCATAAAAAATGGAATAACAACGGAATCAGGTATCCGTATCTGAGATGCTCAAATTAATCATCAATTTCTGAAACTGGAAGGTCAATATGCGTATAACATGCTGGGGTGCGCGCGGCTCCATTCCTGTATCGGGTAAAAACTATATTAAATATGGCGGGGATACCACTTGTATCGAAATCAGAACCCAAAGCGATGACATTATTATCGTTGACGCCGGTACGGGAATTCGGCGATTGGGTGATCGGTTGCTCAAAGAAAAGCATAGGGAATACCATATTATTTTCACCCACTCCCACTGGGATCATATCCTGGGCTTTCCCTTTTTTGCCCCCATTTATGTGCCAGGGCATCAGGTGCATATCCATTCAGGGCCTTTTCCCGCCAACTACGCCAAAAACGTAATCGCCAGAGTGATGCACCCTCCCAATTTCCCTGTCGGTTATAGTGAAAGTTACATGAAACCTCAGATCCACTTCACTGAAAAGGTTAATAATCCATCTCATATCGGCTCGGTGAAAATTCACGCAATTCCGTTGAGCCATCCCAACGGCGGTTTTGGGTACAAATTCACTGAAAATGGTAAAACATTTGTTTTTATCACCGATAATGAACTGACTCACCATCATCAAGGGGGCAAAAGATTTGAAGACTACTGCGAATTTGCAGCTGAAGCCGACCTTTTTTTGCATGATTCCGAATACACTGCTGATGATTATAAAAATACAAAAACATTCGGACACTCAGTTTACACGGATGCCCTTGAACTGGCGATCAAAGCTGAGGTAAAACGTTTTGGCCTATTTCACATAAATCAGAGAAGAACCGATGACGCAATGGATGAGATCGTCAATTTATGCCGTCTGGAACTTACACAAAGGAAAATTCAAATGGATTGTTTTGCAGTGGCGCGGGATATGACATGGAAAATTTAATCAAAAAAGCGGCAAATACGATTGCCAACGCTCAAAATATAGCGGCTTTAACCGGTGCCGGTATTTCAGTGGAAAGCGGTATTCCACCGTTTCGAGGCCAAGGCGGTGTGTGGGAGCGCATTGATCCCATGGAGTATGCTCATATTGACGCCTTGATCCAAAATCCGGTAAAAGTATGGAACATGCTGATCAAAGAGATGGCCTCAATGGTGGGGGTTGCGCAACCCAATGATGGACATAAAGGGTTGGTGCGGTTGGAGCGTCAGGGGTGTTTGAAAACTATAATCACCCAAAATGTTGACGGTCTTCATCAGAAAGCCGGCAGCACGGATGTAATCGAATTTCATGGATCTTTCGCATGGTTGCGCTGTATGCAATGTAACAAGCGTTGTGAAACCGGCACTGCTGATTTATCCGTTATCCCTCCTCGCTGCGAATGTGGTGGCATCTTTCGGCCGGATTGTATTTTTTTCGGTGAAATAATCCCCCCTGATGTTTTAATGCGTTCACATCAGGTTTCTTCAGAGTGTGAGCTTATGTTGGTGATCGGCACTTCCGCAACGGTTCAACCGGCAGCTTCGATACCTATGACTGCTAAAGCAGCAACCGGTGCTGTGATTATTGAAATCAATCCTGAACCGACACCGCTGACAGAACAAGACAGCGATATTTTTCTTCAAGGCAAGGCTGGAGACATGATGAACCGTATTGGGAAGTTCATGCCTTCTTCATTCGGTTTTGAAATATAAATTAAGGACGAAGAAGATACATGGCTTGTAAACGCAAAGCTACAATACTGATAGTTGATGATGTCCTTATCAATATGGAGATGATGAATGCAGTATTGCAGAAAGATTATGATATTCTTATGTGTGATAGCGGCTTCAAAGCACTTGAGATAGTAAGAGATCCGGAAAAAACGCCTGACCTGATCCTTTTGGATATAATGATGCCGCGAATGGATGGGTATGACGTTTGCAAAATTTTGAAGGCAGATGAAAAAACCAAACCGATTCCAATTATTTTTTTAACCGGCCGGAGCGATATAGAAAATGAAACTAAAGGGCTGTCACTTGGAGCTGTTGACTATATTCACAAACCTGCGTCTCCGGCAATTGTAAAAGCCCGCGTAAAAACTCAAATTAAAATTAAGCGCTACCAGGATGGTCTTGAAGAGGAGGTGTTACAGCAAACCAACGAATTGGTTAAACTCAATCAAAAACTTGCAAAAGATATTTATGAACGTAAAAAAGCCGAAAGACGCCTTGCAAAAGCCCAATCTGAAGAAACGCGCCTTTTGGAAATGACATCGGCGTTATCCTCTGAGCTTAATTTAAACCGCCTTTTAACCAAAATCATGGATACAACCCGGAAATTGTTGCGTGCGGATCGCTGCACTTTGTTTGTGTCAGATGAAAAAACCAAAGAACTCTGGGCGCGCATTGAATCCGGCATCGAAATTCGTTTTCCCGACAACAAAGGGATTGCCGGTTCCGTTTTTACCACAGGTGAAACTGTCAATATCCCGGATGCGTATGCGGACATGCGCTTTAATCAGGATGTTGATAAACAAACCGGTTATCGTACCGAATCCATCCTTTGTATGCCGGTGAAACTTAAAGATGGCAAAACCATTGCCGCGGTGCAGGTGCTTAATAAAGAAGACGGGCCGTTTACCGCAAGAGATGAGAAGATGTTCGCTGCGTTTTCTACACAGGTTTCGGTGGCACTGGAAAACGCCCGTATGTTTGATGATATTACCAACATGAAAAACTATAATGAAAACATGTTGGAAAGTATGAGCAACGGGATTATTTCTCTGAATGACAACGGGAAGATAAATACCTTCAATCGCGCTGCGCTTAAAATTTTTTTTCAGGACCGCTACAATGACAGCTTTTCAATTGACGGTATATCTATCATCCAATCTGTGCTTGAAAACAACCCCTGGATCATGGCAAGTATTGATAAAGTGATGCAAACCAAACAGATTGACTTGAGCATGGATGCCGAGTTGATTGTAAACGAAGATCGTAACGTGTCAATCAATCTGACTATCGTCCCCTTGATCAATATCCAAAAAGTGCTTATCGGTTCATTGCTGGTGTTTGAAGATGTTACTCAGGAAAAACGTCTGAAAACCACTATGGCACGCTATATGACCAAAGAAGTGGCTGATAAATTGCTCGAAAGCGACGAAGACATGCTGGGCGGTCAGCTTCAGGAAGCCACAGTTCTATTTTCCGACATACGTGATTTCACGTCGATATCCGAAAAAAACGGCCCTGCCGAAACAGTCGAATTATTAAACGAATATTTCACTATTATGGTGGATATCGTTTTCAACTATAAAGGCATTTTGGATAAATATATCGGCGATGCTATCATGGCGGTGTTTGGCGTGCCATTTCCCGCGGAAGAAGACCCGGACTCGGCCGTGAAAACGGCAATTGATACGATGATTGCGTTGAAAGAATTTAATAGTCACCGCAAGGCCAGTATCAAAGATCCGATTGAAATCGGAATTGGAATCAATACAGATAATATTTTATCCGGGAATATCGGGTCGGAAAAACGGATGGATTACACGGCCATCGGAGACGGTGTCAATCTGGCAGCGCGGCTTGAAAGCGCTAACAAAACATACAGCACTCATATTTTAATCAGTGAATTAACCTATAAAAAGCTAGAAGGTTCCTATATATGTCGTGAGGTTGATGTCACCCGCGTGAAAGGCAAAAAACAGCCGGTGGGTATCTATCAAGTTCTGGATTACCATGATGACAAATCGTTTCCTTGCATTGACAACGTTGTTGAGTCATTTGAAAAAGGATTGGAATGTTACCGCCGCCGCAATTGGCAATCAGGTGTCGCCAATTTCAATAAAGCGCTAAAGTGTAATCCTCATGACACGGTCTCATATATGTTTGCAGAACGGTGCCGGCACTATGAAAAATATCCGCCTGCTGATGATTGGGATGGGGTTTGGGTGATGCAAGGTAAATGATTGCAGTTAGGCAAACTGAAGTTTGCACTCCCTCCTCTTCTGAAGAAGTTGTTTCATCCCTACTTTCTAGACGTTTTTATCCCATTCCAGAATATACTTTTTAACAGTGCGCCTGTCAAGTTCTGTACGACGCGCCACTTCGCTGTAAGCACCGTAACGTTCATAGAGTATATGGCAATAGCTCTGCAACAGACGTTGAGCGCTGATTCGGCCGGCCTCTATTTCTCGGGCCAGTGCAGAATTGTCAGGTTGTTTCGTTTTTTGTAATCCAGGCTGGATGTAGTTACGGTTCAGGAGAATACGGCGCACACACTGCCCCAATTCACGCACGTTGCCCGGCCACTCGTAATGCTTTCCCAATTGCTTCATAATCACAGATTTTGTCATTTGCATCAGTGATGGGGAAGGTTTTCCTAAAATGCGTGTCACCGTGAAATTTAGAAGATCGTCCAACTCACCGGCATCTTCACGGATGCGCTGTCGCAATGGCGGCACAATAATCATATCTGAACATAAACGGTAGAAAAAATCATCCCGCAGCAATCCTCGTGGATGGAGTTCATTGAACGGACGATTGGTAGCAGCGATTATTCTTCCGTCAAAGCGATGTGCAGTGTAACTTCCTACCGGATAAAACACTCTTTCTTCCAATACACGCAACAATTTAATCTGTACGGATGGGCGCACTTCACCGATCTCATCCAAAAAAATGGCCCCATGTGGACTGCACAAATCAAAGACGCCCGGACGGTTTTCGGCAGCACCGGTGAACGCGCCTTTTTTGTGTCCGAATAGCTCTGACTCAATAAGCGTTTCGGAAAATTGAGAAAGATTTAATGATACAAATGAGCGCGAGAAGCTTTCCACAAAACACTTTTTTTTTTCATCAAACGGAATAAAACCGGATCGACCAATAGCATTGGCTGAAGCGCCTTTACCAGTACCGGTTTCACCCAAGAGCATGGTCGAGAAATCTTCCATCCGGTTCCATAGGTGCTGATCATATATTTCCAGATTATGCGTAAACACATTGTTCCAAAGGCTTCGACGCAATTTTTTCATACAGGCGCTGCGGCCAATCAAACCCTGATCGATAAAATAATGCGCCCGTCGCAATTGGTAACACAAAGCCAGAAAATAAAGTGATGACGTATGCGTAAATCCGCGGCGATCCAGAAGTACAAGCGCGTCATGAACGAATGACAGTTTTACCGGCACATCCCCCGCTTTGATCTGGGACCGGATCAATTCATCAAAATCCGCTAAAAAATGATGAAAAAAATCAAAAAGAAAAGCGCTTCGGATGATTTTTCGGTCTTGACCGGTAAAATGATTCAAACGCAGCGGTGCGCCCCACTCGGTTTCCAAACGCTCAATATGCAGACGCACCTTGATTGTAATCCGGCGAATGCGCTCTTCCGTAGTGACATGAGGCGGCAACCCGGTAATTTTTAAGTCAATATCCACCCGTTCATCACTAAAAGGATTAGCTAACGCCGCCCGATTAACTAACCGGAAAAATTCCCGTAATTTACTGCTCAGACGCTTTTTCATCACATGTCCATATTGTTCGATGCAGGGTGAACATCACCTTTTAAAGTGCTACGATTAAGCGCAAGAGTAAAATTCAACACCGTAGTGCTTGTATAGGGCATATCTTTTAGCTTTGCAAGATGATAATAGCAGGCAGAAAATCATCATAATTTTTCCATTTGAATTTATGTGCCGTTATGTAACAGTTTTGTAAAACTTTTGTAAAACCTGACAAGTTTCTTGTATTCCCTCAGCCCTTTTCCTAAATTTCTTTTTTTATATTTTTTTGCTGATACAATTACCACCTCCTACTTTATAGTGTTCCCATTATTATACATATAAAAAATAGGGGGTGTGTTCGTTTACAATAAATTTGAAAGGATTTTATGAGACTTCCCGAACTTAAAATAGGCGATCTTACAAGCCGGCTGCCCATCATTCAAGGCGGCATGGGAATTGGCGTCTCTATGTCAAGACTCGCATCCGCAGTTGCTGATAAGGGCGGTGTTGGGGTCATTTCGGGTGCCATGACCGGCATTGGCGAACCGGATGTGACTTCCAATAGCACCCAGGCGAATCTTCGGGTTCTTAAAAGGGAAATTCGTAACGCCAAACAAGCGACATCGGGCGTTCTGGGCGTGAACATTATGTTTGCCCTCACAGATTATCCTGCTCTGGTGGAAACATCCCTTGATGAAGGCATTGATATTATTTTTGTAGGAGCGGGATTGCCCCTTGACCTGCCCGGTTATCTGAAGAACGGGCATCGCACCAAACTTGTGCCAATCATATCATCGGCCAGGGCCGCCAAGATTATATGTAAACGCTGGCTATCCCGATTTGATTATCTTCCTGATGCTTTTGTCGTTGAAGGCCCCGCGGCCGGCGGTCATCTTGGATTTAAACCGGAACAATTGGATGATCCTGATTTTGCATTGGATAAATTAGTGCCGGAGGTTATTAAAACAGTCAACCAGTTTGCCAATGCTCGTAACCAGCCGATTCCGGTCATTGCCGCCGGTGGGATTTACACCGGTGCTGACATCTACCGTTTTTTGAAGCTTGGAGTCGCCGGCGTTCAAATGGGAACCCGTTTTGTAGCAACTCATGAGTGTGATGCGGATGACAATTTCAAACAAGTTTACATTAATGCACACAAAGAAGATATGGTCGTAATTAACAGCCCGGTGGGGATGCCGGGTCGGGCAGTGCGCAACGACTTTATCAATCAAGTGAATGACGGCCAAAAAAAACCGTTCAAATGCCCTTTTCACTGTATCAAACCATGTACCCGTGAAACAAGCCCTTACTGTATTACACTGGCACTGGAAAGCGCCCGCAGAGGACGTTTTCGTAGCGGCTTCGCTTTTGCCGGTAAAAATGCTTATCGCGTTGACAAAGTTGTTTCAGTCAGTGAGTTGATTGATGAATTAATAGATGAGTTCAACCGGGACGCGACGCAAGCCTGATAAATTAGGGGCGCTGTTCTTCATCAATATCAAGGATACTACCCCCATTACACTTTTTCTGAATTGCAGAACAACTTCCAATGGCGTTCAGATAACCCGCAATCGTCAACATTTTTTCCTTGACAGTTACAAAAAATCTCTGTTAAAAAAATGAATGATTATTCATTTAATATATGTTTATCTGAAAGTTTATAACAATAAACAAAGGATGCGACAATGACATCAGTATTGATCTCTCCGGCTAAGGCGTGGGTATTTTTTATACCGACTTGGATTTTTTCCCTGATCATTCCGGTAATTGGAGTGGCGGTATTTACCTATATTATTGTACTCAGGCTGGCCCCCTTATATCGAGCCGCACCGGATCAGCGCACGGACCTGCCATTAAAACGAATTGGCAACGCACTTAAAATTTGGCTGGCACAATATCGCCAACCGCGTTATATGCTTGCCGGTGTGCTTCATATTATGATATTTGCCGGTTTTCTGATTTTGGCAGTGCGATCCATGTCCATGGTACTGATTGGCCTGTCGGAAAATTTTGTTTTTCCCTGTCTAAGTGGCGGGTTCGGCCATTTTTATTCCATTGTTAAGGATTATGCCGCTACAATGGTGTTGATTGCCTGTATTATTGCCGCAATAAGGCGCGCTTTTTTCAAGCCGGCCAGATACGCTGTTCCTACGAAATACGGTCATGACCACACGGCCGAAGCGGTATTTGTTTTGGGCTTGATTTCAATCTTAATGCTTTCGGAAAGTCTCTTTGAAGCTGCTGCAATTGTAGCCGAAGTTCAAAAAGGCGTGCCGGCCGCTCTTGCCGCGCCACTGACTTTGGTGTGGTTTTTTAAATCACTGCTGGCCAACACTTCTATCAGCGCATTGCAATCAATCCATCTGCTTGCTTATTATGTCCATGATTTGACCTTTTTCTTTTTCCTTTGCTTTTTGCCTCTGGGTAAACATTTCCATGTGATTACATCAGTATTTAACGTTTATTTTATGAGAACGCAAAAAGGCAATATCAAACCGGTTCGATGGGGTGTGTCTGATGAACAATTAGACGATCTTGAATCTTTCGGCGTCAAAAAACTGGAAGATTTTACATGGAAACATCTGCTTGATTTTTATTCTTGCGCTGATTGCGGCCGTTGTTCGGATCAATGTCCGGCCAATGCCGCCGGACGTCCCCTTTCGCCGCGCTTTATCAGTATCAAAGGGCGAGATCTCATATTCAAAACATATCCGCTTAAAACCGGGGAAATTCATACGAGTGAACCGTTAATTGATTCGGTTTATGCGGAAGATGAAATTTGGTCCTGCACCACCTGCGGCGCCTGTGAGCAGGAATGCCCGCTCGGTATCGAATATATTGATAAAATAGTCGATTTACGGCGCGGCCTGGTTGAAGAAGGGGATGTGCCTCAATCTTTACAAAAACCTTTGCGCGCTTTGGAAAAACGAGGCAACCCTTATGGAAAAATGGAAAGAAAACGAGCAGATTGGGCCAAAGCCAAAGAGTTTAAAAAAGAGTGTCAGGTAAAAGTTCTGGATAAAAAAACATCTGCGGATTCGCTTTACTTTGTTGATAGCATGACATCTTATGATGACAGAATGCAACAGATCGGACAAGCTACGGCGCGTGTGTTGCAATCGGCTGGTATTGATTTCGGCATACTCGGCAAAGCCGAAAAAGACAGCGGTAACGAAATCCGCCGGTTTGGTGAAGAGATGCTTTTTCAGGAGATGCGCGACCGGAATACGGAAGCCATTTTGAAAGCGGACGTTACTAAAATTATCACCGCCGACCCTCATGCTTTTAATGCCTTGAAAAACGATTATCAAGACCTTCCGCCGATTAAGCACATCAGCGAGATAATAGCGCAAAGCCTGGAAAATGGAAGTTTGCACTTTAAACCGGTCGAAGATGCAAGCAAGGTATACACCTATCACGATCCGTGTTACTTAGGACGCCATAACGATCTTTATGATGCTCCTCGGAAAGTTATGGATGCGCTCGAAGGCATCCAGCGCGTTGAAATGGCAAAATTCAGGGATCGCTCATTCTGCTGTGGCGGTGGCGGCTTGATGCTGTTTTATGAACCCGAAGAAGAAGAAAGAATGGGAGTTTTAAGAGTTCGGATGGCCGCTGACGCCGGTGCTAACGTGATTGTCACGGCGTGTCCTTTTTGCCTCGCTAATATTGAAGACGCCATTAAAGTGGCCGGTATGGAAGGCAGTATGGAAGCGATTGACCTTGCCGAATTGGCAGACAGACATTTAGTTTGAATTTTGAAAGCGGCGTCAGTCTAAAGCGAACCCGGTATCCTTTATATAAATATCTGAAACGTGAATTCACGCTTCACGACTGGACGGATAAGTTATTTAGTCACTGTGACTATATGAAGGATACAAAACTCTTTCAATGTCAAATTATAATCAAATTTTTGTCAGTCATAAGTTTTTGTAACCTAATGCAATCATTGAAACCGAAAAGACGACATTAAATTTATCAGTTTAATTAATTCAAAGAGTTACGTTACAACTTGAAACTTGTAACTGACGAGTCAGATATTTAATAGGAGGAAAATAATGGAAATTTTGGTATGCGTTAAGCGGGTTCCCGATCCCGCTGAAAATGAAATCGAACTTAACAGCGCCGGCAATGACATCGAACAAGATGATCTTGTTTATTCAGTCAATGAATGGGATAATTACGCTGTGGAAGAAGCGATTCAGATCGTTGATAAAGTCGGCGGCAGCGTTACCGTTGTCAGTGTTGGAGATGAAGACGCCGAGGAGGTTGTACGACGTGAAATGGCGATGGGTGCGGATAAGGGGCTTTTACTTTCTGACGATGCCTTTGAAAATTCTGATGGTAAGGGAATCGCATCTATACTGAAAGCGGCTGTTGCAAAAGGAAGCTATGATCTGATTTTCACCGGAGCTTTGGCTGATGACGGTGCGGCCCAGATCGGAGGAATGCTTGCCGCTATGTTGGATTGGCCGTATGCCTCTTTGGTTAATGTTATCAAAGCGGATGACAGCAAAACGATTAAAGTGGGACGCGAAATTGAAGGCGGCAATCAGGAAATGAACGAAATTGATCTGCCTTGTGTGCTTTCAATCCAAACCGGTATCAATGAACCGCGTTATGTTGGCATTCGTGGAATTCGGAAAGTTGCATCTGTTGAAATTCCCCAATTGGGTGCGGCCGAACTGGGAATTGATCCTGACACGGTGGGCGCTAAAGGCGCAAAAGTAAAACGGGTCGATTATTTTATACCTGAACTGGGTGAAGGGGCTGAAATATTGGAAGGCAGCACAGATGAGATTGTCGAAGAATTGGTTGAACGTTTAAAGGCCAAAGGAGGGATTAAATAATGTCTGAACTTTATATTTATGTTACGCATAAAGATGGCGCTCCTGATGATTCGGCCTCAGAGTTGATTGCCGCCGCTCGCAAAATTAATCCGGATGCGTCTGTGACAGCAATTGTAGCGGGTTCCGGAGATGGAGCAGACACGGTTTGCCAAACTGTCGCCGCTTCCGGCGCAACTGTTTTTAAAATCGCAAATGAAGCGCTGGCCTATCCCAATGCGGAAATTGTAAGAAATATGCTGGTCAACATCCTGCCATCGGATGCGATTATACTGATTCCCCACGATACGTTCGGAATGGATTTAGGGCCGGGACTTTCCATCAAGCTTGATGCCGCATTTGTATCTGATGTGATTGATTTTGAAGGGCTTGAAGGTACCGATCTGAAGATTATTCGTCAGGAATTCAGTGGCCAGGTTTACACGCATGTCCTTTGTGATATTTCCGCTGGAGCCGTGTTAAATATTCGTCCAGGCGCTTTTAAAGCCGATGAAAATCAAATTGCCGAAGGACAAATAATTGATAAATCCGGAGACGCTGGTGATTTGACTGCACGCCGTCGTTTCCTTGAAGTTGTCGAAGCCGAAGCCGGGGAAGTTGATATCACGGCTGAGGATGTGCTTATTTCCGTAGGGCGCGGCATTGAAGATGAAGATAACATGGAAATCATCTTTGATCTGGCCAAAGAGATGGGGGGCGAAGTGTCCTGTTCACGTCCGATTGTGGATGCTAAATGGCTTGAGAAAGCACGCCAGGTTGGCACGTCCGGGCAGACAGTCAAACCCAAGGTGTATTTGGCGTTAGGAATCAGCGGATCATTTCAGCACCTTGGCGGACTTAAAGGCGCGCCTTTTGTCGTGGCTGTTAATAAAAATGCCAATGCGCCGATTTTTCAGGCGGCCGATGTGGGCGTTGTCGCAGATATTTTGGATTTTATACCCGAATTGACTGAAAAAATCAGTGAGCTCAATTAAGTGGCCGTACATGCCACACCCTAAAGGTTTACAAAGCCTTTAGGGTTTTTGAAGTGCTTAAAACGCTTCAGCCCCTGAATAATGCACATCTGCAATAATTATTTTCGTAAAAGTACTGTCAACTCTTGATTTCTTGTTGACACGACCAATATCCTCTTGTATTTACTTTAACAGTTTAATCATCTGAATTGAATAACAATAAATATTTAAAAAGGGGGAAACAGATATGACAAAGGCAGATTTAGTTCAAAAAATTGCCGATGACGCGGATATTTCCAAAATGGCGGCTAATTTGGCCTTAAATTCATTTTTGGAGAATGTTACAAAGGAGTTGAAAAAGAAAGATAGCAAGGTGACATTGGTGGGGTTTGGAACATTTACCAAAGTAAAACGTAAAGCCCGTCAGGGTCGCAATCCACAAACAGGCGATCCAATTCAAATTAAGGCTTGCAATGTTATCAAATTCAGGCCCGGCAAAAATTTACGTGAAACGATTGCCAAATCAAAATAGGGACAACCCCTTTTTTGACCTCGTCTTACTGCGGCCAAATAATTTCCCCGTACCGCAAAGGGGAAGTTATTTAGGCACAGTCGTATACTCTTGCAATAGCCGAATGGTGTGTGTTCTAATAGCGGATATCAAATTCTCTAAATTCGGCTCCTTCTTCTTCCCACCGGACATCAACATTAGAAACGCGCGCATGAGGTGAGCCTGTATAACACCACTTTATAGCTGCTTCGACATCTTTTTTTCCGCCTTGAAAAACAGCTTCAACCGTTTTATCTTTTCTATTGCACACCCATCCGCAAACCCCTAATTGATCGGCCGCTTTTTTCGTTTCCGCTCTGAAAAAGACGCCCTGCACTCTACCGCTGATTTTTAGATAAGCACTTACTTTTTCAGTCATTCTTTAATTCCTTTAACTGCTTAAAAACCATCTTTAACTTTAATTTGTATTGCTGAAGGTCGCGCTAAATAATGTTGAAAGTCAACATCGTTAATATAATAAATATCGGTCTTACGCATCAAATAGATATCGCCGTCAATCAATGATGTCGTCAGGATTACTTCACTATGCGGTAATCCTTTGGTAAAACGGCCAGACAAAGCGTCGGCAATTGCGGCTGCACCGATACCGACTCCTATCGCCGCCCCCGCTTGAGCAGCAGAATTGCCATATTCAAATGCTTCCCGAAGCACCATAACACCGCCGGCTAATACTGTTGCCGAGGCGGTTATAAATCCTGGTGGAAGCCGTGTCCAACGATTTTCGATATGATATAGTAACTGTGCTTTGTATCTTACAATTAATGAAGCTTCTCTTTGATCTGTTAAAATATTTAACCCGCCATTGACCAGCCCGGTCATCAAAAAATCACGAAAACCTTCACCATACGGACTGTTTACGAACTCTACATAGACTGGCTCGCCATGACGCCCTGCATTAGTCAGGGTTTGTAAAGTCTGGGCGGTGACATCTTGCGCTAAAATATCCCAATGATGCGCGGCTTGCATTTTTTGCTGGGTGCTGTATTTGTATGTAACCGGAACAGGCGTCTGGGTCATGCACCCTGTAAGCGTAATTAATACGGTAATTATCATCACACTGACCCGACCTCTTTCATTAAATAAAATTTTAGCTTTTTTCAGGTTCATTTTAAACTCCTTATTATTTTTGGACGAGTTCATACACATCACTATCGCTTTGTAATTTAAAATCACTGCTGGAGACAATCAGATTATCACTGACGCGCACAATACGCGCTGAAACATAAACCGAGGCTCCGCCAACCGAGTAAGTTCCGGCAATCACATAAAAGGCGTTAAATTGTGAGCTGATGTTGTCCAATTTGCGGGAAAGAATAAATTCACCGGTGCGTTCTTTGACAAACAAGGAATTCTGGCCTAATTTGATTTCTACGACACTATAACCCTTTTGCGACATACGCGAACCGATCTGTTCGGCTAATAAACGCCCCAGTGTACTGGATTCTTCCAAATTATCAATATTAGCAAAACTGGTCACCATAATCGGCGTGGCTTTGGAAATATAAACAGATAAATTTTTAATCAAAACATCAGTAGCCATATAGCTTATATCAATAATATCTTGCTTATCTTCATTATATTTTTGGTGCTGGTATTGATAATTTTGAGCACATCCCACAAGTAACAGCAAACCTGCAATCATGCCTAATTTTTTTTTTTGTTTAAACATAACAGAACTCCGTATTAATTTTAGGTTAATGTTTATTGTTTTGATAACACTTTTTTGTTGGGAATGTTTATGATAACCCTGTCATCATATCCAGAAGATAAGATTGCAGCGTCAGATACAATTCCATAGTTTACTGATCACCGTACAAACGCTGTGGCATGTTTTTTTAAAACATGCTTCTTTAAATCCGGGTTTCCATCGCATGCTTGCAAGTTCATCAGAAACGACTAATATGGAGCCAACTTCCACCCCCCGAAAACGAGCTACACTAAAAAGCGCAGATAATTCCATTTCGACCGCTATAGCATTTTTTTGTTGAAAGCGCTTAACGGCTGAGACGGTCTCTCGATAAATTGCATCAGTTGTCCAGACAGGCCCTTCATGAAACGTCAGACCATTTTCAATCAATCCTTTTTTTATGTGGTGTACGATAGATTCAGATGCATACGACGGCCGATCTTCCCGATGGCGATAGTGCTTGGACACACCCTCGTCAACTAACGCAGATGTCGGCACAACGATATCGCCGATACGAACATCCGTGGAAATAGAGCCACATAATCCTAATACGATTATTTTATCAGCTCCCCATTTAATCAGCGTTTCAATGAGCATCACCGCATAAGGTGCGCCAATGTAGGGACCGACTACCGCAACAGGTGAAGTCGCATCAGTTTGCGGTTTCAGATACAATCGGCTGGTATATAGCCGGCGATAATTATCCGTTTGAGGAATAATAAGCCGGCGAATAGTATGCAGTTCGCTGACAGCACTCACCATTACAGCAACGGACCCCAAGTCCGGTGCATGTTTGCCCTTGAAAGGATTAACAATGGCATAGTCACTGTCAAATAAATTGTTATAATTCACTCAGGTTCAGCCAGTGCGGTAAGTTCATCCTTGATTTCATCAATCGTATCGTACAGCCACAGTACATCTTCAACCGCAAGACGGCCGGCTTTCATCGGAACACGCGGCGTACCATCTTTTTTCATTAGTATGCGAGGCCCGATTTGAAGCTTAGGTTGACCTTCTCCATATTGATTAATTGAAACAATCAGCCCGGTTTCATCATTTTTCCATAGTTTCAGTTGTTTATCTTTTTCTGGATCAAACGGCATAGAATTCCCCCTAAAATTATTTTTTCTATATATTAAAAATATTAAAAATTGAAATTGTGAGAGCTTCATGGCAAGTGGTTCAAAATAGTTCGCTATGATTCAAAATAGACCATCTAATTTCAACCAGGTAGAATCCCAATCACCAATAAAATAAGTGATTCGGTTTGTCGGTTCCCACGCAGGGCGTGGGAACCTTTAGGAGGAAAAAATGAGTACTGATAATAAATTATCAGAACTTGGTGCTATTTATTATGCAAAAACCATGCCATAAAACATAAAATAGTCTTAATTACTTACGAAAGTTTCGAAAAATCTGCATAAGTTTCGAACATATCTGCAATTTGTTTCAATAAAGCCAGTCGATTTTGACGTAATTTCAAATCTTTATCCATCACCATGACATTATCAAAGAAGGCATCGACCGGATCACGCAATGAAGCAATCTTTAAAAGTGCATCTTCAAAACGGTCATGTTTCAAATGGTCAGATGTTTTGCCCGAAACTTCATTAAAGGCATTAAAAAGGGCGGATTCAGATTCATGGACGAAGTGTTCGGTATTCACACTTATATTTTCAGTTGCCGAATCGGCGCTTTTTTTAATGATATTGACCACCCGTTTAAAGGCTACCGCGAGCGGCGTAAAATCAGGTTTGGCTTTTAATGCCTGAAGTGCACGCACTTTGTTCCATACATTTGGAATGTTATCAGATGAGACACTGATAATCGCAGCGATAATATCTTTGGAAAAACCATCTTCTTTCAGAAGGTGGATCATCCGATTTTGTAAAAATACCGCAATTTTATCGGAAATAACATCGGTTTCTTCTTTACACTTTTCATTCAGCAGTGTCAGGCTTTTATCAATCAGGCTTCGGAGTGAAAAGGTAAAGCCCTGATTCAGCATAATTTGAATAATACCGATTCCCTGACGTCTTAAAGCATAAGGGTCGGCACCGCCTGTGGGAATCAGGCTCACAGCAAAAAAACCGCAGATCGAATCTATTTTATCCGCAATGCTTAAAACCGCGCCGGATTGACTTTCCGGCAACGCACCGCCGGAATAAGTGGGCCGGTAATGTTCTTCAATGGCCTGAGCGACACCATCCTGTTCCCCGGCTTTATCGGCATAAACACGGCCCATAATGCCTTGCAGTTTAGTGAATTCCACAACCATCTGGCTCACCAAATCTGCTTTACAGAGTATCGCCGCTCGTGACGCGACAGTTTTCAGTTCAGAACCGGGTGCAACCGCTTCAGCGATAAATGCGGCCATATCAGATACACGCGTCGCTTTTTCATACACACTGCCAAGTTTTTCCTGAAAAAGAACCGTTTTTAATTTTTCAACCCAGGTGTCCATAGCGATTTTCAAATCACTGCGATAAAAAAAGCGAGCATCTTCAAGACGCGCCCGCAGAACCCTTTCGTTGCCTTTGGCAACCAATGCCATATCCCGCGCTTTGGTATTGCTGACCGTGATAAAATAAGGCATCAGACGGTTATCAGTGTCAATGACAGCAAAATATTTCTGATGTTCACGCATCGCTGTGATCAGAACTTCATCAGGAAGTTCAAGAAATTTGGCGTCAAATTTACCAGCCACAACAAACGGATATTCCACCAAATTGGTTACCGTATCAAGAAGTTCGCTATCAGGCAGCACCTGGCCGCCTAACTCTTTGGCAATGTGTTGAACGTCCTGGTCAATAACATTGCGACGCTCTCGTTGATCAATCTGAACGTAACTTTTGGATAAAACATTAACATAATCTGATGTGTCCGTTATTTCAATTTTGCCAGGGTGCATAAATATATGTCCATGCGTAAAGCGACCACTGACAATGCCATCCAATTCAAAAGGGACAACCGTGTTTCCCAAAAGTGCCAAGATTGAATGAATCGGACGGGGAAATTCAAGGGCCAAGTCGCCCCATCGCATTTTCTTGGGAAACGGAAGCGCCTGAATGACGTTCGGAAGCATTTGAGCTAACAATTCAATTGAAGGGCCTCCCGAATCCGTAGCCGAAGCACATAAATAGGAGCCTTTGGCGGTTTCTTTGACTGTAAGCGCATCAACGTCAATTCCGACTTTTTCAGCAAATTTAATGGCAGCAACGGTCGGACGCCCCTGATCATCATAAGCCACTTTTTTAGGCGGCCCTGTAATTTCCGAAGTCTGAGGCGTTTGTTGAGGTGCGATATTTTCAATAGCGACTGTCAGTTTACGCGGCGTAGCAAACGTTCTGGCATTCCCATGCGTAATACGCGCTTTATCCATTTTCTGTACAAGGGTTGCTTCAAGTGCATCCAGAGCAGGTTTGATATATCCCGCCGGGATTTCTTCCGTTCCGATTTCAAGTAATAAAGTGTCCATAGTTTCCTCTGCAATTCAAAATAAAGCCAATTTTTTAACAGCAAATCACTTTCCTTCTGAATTAAAGGAATATTCACCGCTGTTTAAAAGATGCTCTGTCCTTTTAATATATCATAATCGTGATTCTTGGCAACCGTAAAGTTGCTTTGATTTCAATATCATTGTCCAACTTCCTGTTTACATCATTTTATAATATATGGTAGAAAAAAATCAATAGGCATCTTATAATTTTAAGTGAAAATCATTTTTAAAAAAGTTTTGCTCTGTTTTGGTTGCAATCAAATTGAAATTTAAAAGAGGAGGCTTAGTGCAATGAAGTCAAGAGTATTTTTCAGTTTGCTGGTCGGGTTGTTCTTAGTAGTTTACACGAATCCGATATATGCACAGTCAGACTCGGATAAAGGCACAGCCCTACCAGAAGAAAAAACAGCATTGAATGCGCTATTGGAAAATTTAAAAGGCCCGATTTCTGATGAAAAACTTACGACGTTCGAAGAAAACTTTAAAGGAAAAAAGTTTTTCGAAAAACAATTGACTGCATGGAACGTATTACTGGAAAATTTAAAAGGCCGAATTTCTGATGAAAAACTTATGATGCTCGAAGAAAACTTTAAAGGAAAAAAGTTTTCCGAAAAACAATTGGATGCCATATTACTCACTTTGAATTTTACTGCTATTGAAAACAAAGTAATCTTAGCTAACGTCAGAAGTTACTTTGAATTTATGGAAAAAATCAGGAAAGGCGGGCCGATTATTCTATCTGCGAATACTATTAAAAAAGCGATCCTGATAAAAAAAAAAGAGCGTGAAAGTGTTCATAAGGGGAAAGAAAAAATTAAAATCTCAAGAGCGATCGAAGCTCTGGATGGCCATTTGAAAAACATTGAAATAGATTTTGAAGTTCATACCGCTACTATCAGTGAGGGGAATTTAAGACAATTGCCAGTTATTTTAGAAGACCTGGGCTATGATGCTGAAAAAACAACAATAATACTGCGTTATATTGAGGGACAGGTTGAATTTGTAAAAAAGATAAAGACTCTTGAAACGATTATCCTGTCAATTGATGAAATTAAGGAAGCTATCGTTGAAAAAGAAAAAGAGCGGGAAAACGCTCAGAGTGAGGAAGAAAAGGAAAAAATGTCGGAAAACCTCAAACGTATGCGTGAACGCCTGAAAAAACTTGAGTATGATTTTGCGATGGTCACTACCGGTATCGATCTGAAATCGCTTTATGATAAAGGTGAAGAGAAAGAAGTTAGCTGGGACAAAGAATTGGAGGATATTTTTTCTCCAATTATTGTAGAACTTAAAGAAATTACTTCTTTACCTCGCGAAATGGAAATGCTTCGGAGCAAGATTGCCTATTATGAAAAACGTATCCCTCAGATAAAACAAGGCATTAAACATATTGAAGAGTTTATGAAAGATGTGGAAGATGCAGCAACCTGGACCAGACTTAAGGAATCGCATGATTTCTGGAAACAGCAGGAAAAAGAATTTGTTGCTAAATTAGAGACAGCTCAACATCGATTATTTGAACTGGACAAAGGAAGGAAGTCGCTATCAGAATCAGTTGACTACTTTTTTGAATTTGTTCAATATTTTCTAAAAGATCGAGGTAACAATATCCTTCTTGCCATTGCGGCATTTTTTCTTACTTATTTAATGTGTTCTATTTTACGGCATCTGTTAATGATAATCAATCCGTTTAATTATATCGCAAAGTACAAGTTTTTGGCTAGCTTTGTCGATGTCTTGCTTTATTTTTTCACGTTTATAGCCGCAACTACAGCGATGGTCCTTGTTCTGTACATAAGAGGCGACTGGTTGGTTTTAGCTATAGTGATTATTATGCTTTCCGGAATCGGTTGGGCGATGAAAAACACGCTGCCTCAGTTTACCGAACAGATCAAGCTCATATTGAATATCGGTCCGATCCGCCTACAGGAAAAAGTATTATATGATGGTGTTCCCTACAGAGTGGAATCTATAGGTATATACAGCTACTTGAAGAATCCGTTGCTTACCGGCGGAACTTTGCGCCTACCATTAAAAGACCTGATCGGAATGCGCTCCCGCTCTTGGGGTAAAAATGAACCCTGGTTTCCATGTAAGGAAGGCGATTATGTCCTTATAAACGGGAGCACTTGGCGGCATGTTATACTACAGACGCCTCAAATCGTTAAATTTGAATGGTTCGAGATGTATGAAAGTATGCCTACTGACACTTTTATGAGTCAGAAGATTTTTAATCTCTCGGAAGCACCGTACTGGGTCGGGTTTGGTTTTGAGATTGCTTATAAACACAGGTTCGATATATTGAATGAAATTTGTCAGAAGTTAACCCTGATGACGAAGGAGGAAGTAAAAAAGGTATCTTGGTCCGAGTTTGTCATCAACCCGTGGATTGATTTTGAAAATTTTGGCGATTCATCTCTGATAATCACTTACTGGATACAGATGAAAAAGGAAGCCGCCTCACAATATCCTACTGTCAAACGCGCACTCAGAAAAATTGCTTTAAAAGCGGCTAACAAATATGATTTGGAGATTATCCGATTTGAACACATTCACCATACTAATCCTGATGAAGCAGGGACGTTATTAGAAAAAAGTGTAAGCAAGGACTGACCAAAGCTTGTATTACGAAAGTTGGCATCCTTCTAAATATGAAGGATGCCCAAAACTGTTATCAAAGCTTTCCATCCGCTGCCATTTGCATGTACTGAACATCAAAACGCAGCTTGATATTGGCTTTGTCACCGATCACTTTTTGATCGGGGAATTGAATGCCCACGAAGTCAACCGTATCCGCATCGCCATATAAACCGTGATCAAAACAGAATTTACGGACAAACTCCATCGTTTCTTTCAGTTTGGAGCTGTTGGCAAAATCAGCGGCGTCGGCCGCGTTGTAAAACATCTGAGTGGTACGCAGTTGGGCTTTGAATTCGGCTTCGGTACCGCCGGCAAATTTGGCCATATATTGAATCGCTTCTTTGGCTTTTTTATCTTTGGCCGACATAACCGCCATGGTTTCATACCATGCACCGACCAACGCTTTTTTCAACGTTTCCGGAGTACCGGTGCGCACTACCATCATATCAATAATTTCGCCGGGTATTTTGGCGGAATCAAAAACCAGATTGGCACCTTTGGCATTGCGGCATTGTAAAAGCATCGGATTCCATGTAACCACCGCGGCATTTGCGTCCGCGGCAAAGAGCGATGCGATATCGGCGTCCGAAGTGTTGATAATTTGCAGGTCTTTTTCTTTCAAACCGTTTTTAGACAGTGCCTGAGCCAAAAGATAGTGTGACACCGAAAGTTCGACAAGTTTGATTTCCCTGCCTTTGAGGTCAGCCACACTACTGCCGTTTTTCATTACAATGCCATCATTACCGTTTGAAAAATCCCCGATAATCAGTGCGGTCGAATCTATTCCACCCACCGCTGGGATAGTGAGAGCATCCATATTGGTCATCACACAACCATGATAGGTTCCACCGGTATATAAATTGATGCTCTCAATATAATCGTTTACCAGTTCCAACTCGATTTCAATGCCGTATTTTTTAGCCCATTTATCAATGATACCGCTGTTACGAGCAAATTCCCACGGTTCCCATCCGGTGTAATGTGACCAGGCGATACGGAACGGTTTTGCCGCCAGCGCATTCGTGTTAATCAGACATCCCAATACGACAATAACCATCATCAATACTGCTGTTTTTTTTAACATTTTCTCCTCCTTATTATTATGTTTCAAGCTATCCTATGAACCACGGATGAACACCGATAAACACGAATATAAAATATATTTAGTGTCCATTCGTGTGCATTCGTGGTTGTAATTAATTTACAATAATTCATGATTAACGATATTTCACTCAACATCCAACATCATCGCCGGCGCGGCCTGATTGCCCTTTTCCATTCTTTGAATTGCATCTTCAGTGTTCTGGGTTAACATATCCATTTCCAATATACTATCAATCATCTGGGGCAGGGCCTGTTTTCTGAAAATGGAAATTTCATCTAACGCGCCATTAATGTCGGTAAACGCCTGTTTCAATGTTGCCATGTCCAATTGCGAACTGCTGGCCTGTTTGTGAACTTCGACGCCCTGGGTTCTTAATTTGGCGGCGGTTGCGCCGATCAATTGATTGGTGACCTGGTTCACGGCTTCAATTTTATCCAACACAATTTTCTGATTGGCCAGTGCCAGAGCTACGGTTACAGCAACGTTCAGAGCGTTGATCGTAACATTGATTCCACGGTCAACCCCTTTAATTAATTCTTTGTTATTGCGAATCACCAGTTCAATGGCTAACACGCCCTGTTGATTAACCGCCAACTGCTGCTGTAAATCCTGAATTCGTTGACGCAGAGGAAACAACAATTCATCTTCAATAAAACGACGCCGCAGATCATCGGGAGATATTTCACGATCCAGTTGGTACCCCAGTTTTTGATCAATAACCAGACCGAGCTGGATGGCTTTTTCTAACCGCAGAGTCAATTGACGCATCACTTTTTGATCCTGTGCAAGCGTCACGTTGTCGCGTTGCAATACTGTTTTGCCCTCTTCCAGTGCCCGCATAATCGCGTCAATCACGGTCTGTGAGGATTCAAAACGGGAAAAATATCTTGACAACGGGGTGCCAATCCCCGGCAGACGCCCGAATGTACGGCTAAACCAACCGGCCTCCAAATCCAATTTGCCCGGATCAAGTTCTTCCACCTGGGTTTTTAAATCCACTAGCGTGTTCGCAACTTCGCCGCCATCCTCACCCCGAGACGCCAGTTTACGAATCGGTGTTTTCAGCATTTTGCTGCGATGGGCGGCTTCTTTTTGCGTTTTACTGCCGAGATTTTCCACAGCAATAATGTTGTTTTCCCGGATATGAACCTGCTCCGGATCGTTGGGGTTATAACTCATAACAGCATTGATAAACGCTTCGGCCTGCTTGTTCAGTTCAGGGTCAGTTCCATCATCAAGTACTGTTACAATGCCTGGGTCGGTCAGACTGAGTTCTTTGCTGATGACCGATGGGTCTGCTACTGATAGTGCATCGTTGTGCCGGGTCAGGGTGGCATTCATTATTTTCTCCTTTTGTTTCTGTAGAACGATTTACAAAATCATTTTACAATTATTTTGAAGAATGTCCTTTAACGGTTGTATTCATGCGCATGAGAGGCCAGTTCCTGAAGACGCGCAATGGCGGATTCAAAATCGGAATCGGCAAAGCGGCCATCGGTTTGCCAACTGGCGACCGAAGCGGATATTTGTTCCATTTCGGTCATGGCTTCTTCGTTACGCAACAACAAACCGCTGATTTTATCACTTTGGTCTTGCCATAATTGCAGCCGTTTGGTTAAAGCCTGTGATTCTTTTTGGTCATGTGGGCTTAGATTTTGCGTTGTATTCAATGCTTGCAAACGCTCCCGGATATGATCCGTTCGGATCGTTGACATGCTTTTCATTGTACTGACGGCTTCTTTCAAATTATCCAGAACACTCAGGCTGACCTGTTCGGCGGCACCCAAAAAACGATGATATGTCATCTCACCGGTATTTAGTTTTATCTCCAACAATTCGCGAATACTTGCCAGTTTTTCATCAATGCCGCGAAACTGTTCCTGTCCTTTGATGGCATACGTTTTGCTGCTTTCTATATTTTGACATTCGCGCAGTCCTTTATTGAGCAATTGTTTTAAAGACTGTTCATATTGTTTTTGACGCTGGTTCAGTTTTTCAATATATTTGGCACCGATTTTTTCATTAAAAAGGAAAATCTGGCTGGCACCATATCCTGCGCCGCTTAGAATTCCAGCCAACGCGGCCAAATAAAAAAGCGGTACGCCGAAAAGCAGCCCTACAAAAACGCAGCTAATGCCAATTGCAACCGGATAAATCGTGAACGGATGTTGAAGACCGGTTTCCAACACTTTTTTTCGAATTGTTGACGGCAAGTAGTCACTCGTTGCAGGGGGAGTTACGATTACATTTGGCAGCGTCATCATCACCTCCTATAAGTAAAGCCTGTTTTCTCTGTTATTTTAGTAATCTTCTTTTACCAGTACCAATTCTACGCGCGGCAGCCGGTATTTCCATGTACGCAGAGATTCGCCGGATTTACGCGGCAACGGCTGCGATCCGCCGAAGCCGATGGCTCTCAACCGATTGGGATCGACATTGAAGACTACTGTCAAATACCGGGCGACGGCCTGAGCGCGTTCTTGTGAAAGGCGCTGGTTTTCATCGGAATCACCGCGAGTGCCGGTGTGTCCTTTGATAACCATTCTGAAATTAGGATAATGTTCCAATCGCGTCACCGCATTATCAACCACTTTTTTAGCGATGATATCCAATTCCGTGGTGCCGTGTTGAAACACAATCGGATCAACTTTAAGTGTGCCGACCTCTTTCAATTGCTTCCATTCAGCATCGCTTAACGCACCAAAACGCGCTTCAATTGAGTTGACATTGCTAGCGGAACTTTGTGGTTTGGGCCGTGTAAATCCGGTAACGCCTTGGGTGAACAAGGTTTCAAGAAAAGAACTGTTGGTTAAACGATACGGATCATCATCGGGAATGGGACTTTGAGAAAAATCACCGGAATTGATCAATATTTTGATCGTCGAATCAATCGTCGCAATCAGACCTTCGTTGGCAAAACCGCCGAATGAGGTAATGCCAAACCAATTTTCACAGTTGGCGTTAAAATTAGCCCACTTCACTCCTTTAAGCATCGACTCAACAGATTTTTCATTCAAATCGGTCGTTTCTTTAACCTGTTCTGACAATAAATCCGGATGGTCACGATATTTTTTCAGGGCTTTGAAATAGTTGCTTAAAAGAATTTTGATAACTTCCGGATGTTTTTGTGCAAAATCACGTCCCGCTATCAGGATGTCAACAATGAGACGTTCAGTGTCTTCCGTGCCGATTAATTTAACAATGTTCTTCTTGGCCAACGCCCGGCTTACATCCGGCTCCCAGCAAATTGCAATATCGGTCTGACCTTTGATCAGTTTCTCACAGGCTGCGGATGAACCGCCCGTTTCAATGCGTAATTTGTCTTGGGGCAATAATTCCGGTGCGTTGAAATGGTCAGCCACAGCTTTGGCGAAATGATGGCTGGGGCTGTTCGGGGTAAAGGCAACTTTAATATCGGTCAGACCTTTTAAAGCATCCAGACTGGCCACTCGATCTTTACGCGCCAAAATAGCATCGCCACCGGCGGATTCATCAATCACCATTATAATGATTCCGGGAAAATGGTGTGGCGCGCTGTTAAGAATAAACGAATCAACGGTGGCTACAGCCAGTTGGATTTCACCGCTCTGCAACCGCGCCATACGCTTGTCATAATCCGCGTTATCATCTTCACAAATCAGGTTCCAGCCGGAGCGGCGCATCAAGTTTTTCATCTCGGTCGAACGCAACGGGAAATAGCCGATCCAATTGTCCAGCGCCAGCCGTATTTTACCTTTGGTTTTGGCGGCATCACTGGTTGCCTTTTGATGACTGGCCTCGAACAAAGGCAATAACAATTTAACACTAACCGAACCGATAACCACCAAAATGATGATGATCAGAGCGCCTTTAATAGATTTGTTCATCTGTTTTTCTCTATATAAGGAGTTAAACTGCTAATGAACACGAATAGACACGAATGATTTATTTTTATCAGCGTTTATTGGTGTTCATTAGCAGGTATTGGTGGTTCGCATGTCTTTATGACCACCTGATTGTTAACCTTCAAATGAAGGATGCCGAAATAAATATCCGAATAAACACGAAAAGGCGTCTAATTAAATTCGGAGTCATCAAAAGTGACTGATTCGGCAAGCACTTCTTTTAATCCCTGACGCAGGGATTCCGGGTTATCCGCCGCTTTATAAACAGTTTTACCGGGCTGATTGAGGGAATGTTTTGTACCGATGCAAAAGCCAATCGTATAAATCGTAACGGGCGAGGTCGCCTGAATTGTTTTCACAGTGTGGGACAACTGATTGGGACTATTGGCAATCCCATCGGTTACAACGACAATCGTGTATTCACCGTAACCCAATTGTTTTTGGCCCTGAAGAGTGATATCCTTATAAGCGTGAGCAAATGCCTTTGATAAGGGCGTTTTTCCACCGTATATTAAGGACTGAACGCCTTTGACAAAACCCTGGCGATCCGTTTCACCCAGTTTGCCCAAAATCCATCCCTTATTGTGAAAGGCCACCAAGCCGATATTGGCATCTGCCGGCAGCGTTTTCGACCACTCGATGACAGCTTCTTTGGCAACACTTATTTTTTTGCGTCCGGCACTGCATTTAACATCGCCCATACTGCCAGAACCATCGAAAATCACAATGTAGTTTTGGGTGACAGGATTTTTGGCCAGGTCTTTAGCCTCCTGAACATTAGTGACAAAAGGCCATACTTTGGATGATAGGCTATCGACAGCCGGCCGCGTCGTCGTTTCCGGTGGCTTATTCGCTGTTGTTGAAGGATTTGGCACCGCGGGTTTGGTGGGCGGTGGTTTGGGCGGCGGCGGTTCTTCACTGCATCCACACAGAAAAAAAAGCATTAACACCGTCATAAAGATCGAACTCAGTCGTATCATGGGTTTCTCCTTTGCCATGTTAGGTTACTCGAAAGTTTAAAGTTACAAGTACTTATGTACTGACGAGTCAGGTTATTAAAATGACAAATTAGGTTTCATGCTTCAGTATCAACTCCCTGAAACCTGACATCTTCTAAAGAGGTTCAAACACAGATTCTTCCGCTTCTATTTGAATAATTCGGAAAACAACGCGCATATTTTCAAGCCACTGCTCCTTTGTGCCGGGATTTGCATATTTGGGTTGAGTGATACCATGTCCGATAACGGTAAACTGGCTTTCATCAATGGGTACACCATTGGTTTGAGCGAATTTGATAATGCTTTTCCGCACTGCCAAACCTCTGTTCATACTCAGATTTTTGGCAGCCTGTTTGGTGCGCTTCAAAACAATCGGAGTGGCATTTTTTTTCTTTAGCTTATTGTATTTATGCGGATCACTATGCCCTTCGACAGTGATGATCGCACCGCCATAAGTGGCCGAAAGTTCAATCACTTTTTTAAATTCAGCGGCGTACAGGTCTTCTGAAAAGGCTTTCTGGTTCGGTTTGAAATTAATTTCAAAACTGAACAGTTCGCCCTCGTCAAGAGTGCCCATTGCTTGTTTTTTAGCAACCACTCGCGCGACAGCGTCTTTTTTAAAGCGCGGAGCTTCAACATCATCAACACCGCTCAATCCTGCTTTCAACTCGTTATAATCCCATTTGGCGTGTTTTATGGGCACCTTCTTGTTTAAAAGCTTGGCGGTGATAAGCGACGCCTGGATTTCATCGGTTAAATGCTTCATGTTACGCGGCCATTTGGTGTCTCCAAAAAATTTGACATTGCCTTTAAAACCGACATAAGTGCAATCACCGAAAAGCGCTTCAGCGTCAGCAGTGGCCTGTTCACTGTCTAACAATACGCGAGCTGAAAATTTGATCATTCTGGAATAGATTTCTGTATGGCTTTCTTTGTTTTTCAAGAGCGTTTTCAATTGTTGTTCAGCCTGCAAAAGACCGTGTACAAAACGTTGCACTGCGGGACGATGGTTTTTCAAATAATCACTGCGCACCGCATACACATCCGCGATAATTTTGTTGGCGGTCTTGGTGGACAGCAAAATCTTGGCGCCTTTGACAGAACCTTCGGCACCGGTACCGACCGCGCCATTAGATGTCAGCATCAAGCCATCCGGAATAATCAAAAAGGCAGCGTCAATCTCTTTTTGGTAAAACGCTTCGGCTGGCGAATTTTCCGTACCGGTGAGGTCTTTGACCCAGCGAATATTGACATCTTTCATCGAAAGGCCGGCATCTTTTAAAATTTTTGCAAGGTAATCCACATGCGGGCCGTAAGCTTGCAATACAATTGTTTTGCCCTTCAGATCTTTGGCTGTATTAATGCCGGATTTTACCACCAGGCAGTCGCCGCCGCTGCTCCAGGTCATCTGATAGATAATCACCGGTTTGGTGCGCGGGTCCCGCGAAAGTGCTTCTGCCGCCATATTAATCATACCCATAGTGCCGCGCAGAAAAGGAGTTTGGCCAGAAAGATAAGCTTCAATCTGTTTCTTGAAATCATCTTCGCGCACCAGTTTGAATTTGAGTTTTTTCTTAGCAAAAATACTGTCTCCGCCAATGGTTATATCGGAATTTCCGTTGGCCAGGATTGTAGCGATATCGCCGCCCCAGGTGATTAACGGTAAACGGACAGCCTGACCGCTTTTGATATCGCCAACAGCGGTTTTGACAACCTGATCAAGGGGCGGAGATTGAATAAATGATGCGGCATAAGACTGAACCCCAATTATCAAAAAACTTAGCATCATTAGGCCCAAAAACATTCGTTTGATTTTCATAAAATTCTCCTTTTGCAAAGTTTTAAGTTATAAGTTTTAAGTCATAAGTTGCTGAAAGTAGGTTTTTTCTGCTCAGTTTCAATGCCATAACGGACTTGAGTGACATGTTTATGAAACAACTTGTAACTTAAAACTTTTTTATGAATAAATGATATTGTGCTGCAACGGTACGCAATCCCATTTTCCCGGTTTTGGAAGAATATGCTGACCGGACACCGAACGCCAAAACAGGTCTGGTTTAACTTCGCGCAATTTTCCATCATCCGGTGGCCGAGATGAATCCGTACGCGCATAGATGGCTCTGAAAAGACATATACCACCTTTATCTGCATGAACAACAACATAGTTATCGTGAAAGTCATCTGATGAGAGTTCGTTGGCTGCGGAGATTTTATCAATATCCTGGTCAGTCATTTTCAAAAGAACCGTTTTGGATACATTGATTTCAGAAATACGAAAAAGCGCTCTTGATTCACTGCTAGCGGCATATACCGTATGGATGCACGGAATTTTTTTTAAATATTCGGCGGCAACAATCGCGGCTGTACGTCGCCCTCCCGCCATAAGCTGCAAGCCATAATATTCAAAGAATTTTTTTTGCATATCCTCAGCATATTTATCCCCTTTTTCGTACAGGTCCTGGGAGATATAACGCAGGCTGATGGCCAGTTTTTCAGCCGCTTCGGCAATCGGCCAGTCGATACGGACATGATAATGCGACAGGTAATAGCGCGTTGAACTTTTTAAGTCCGCATCTTTTTGGATCAAAAGGGCATAATCCACCGGGAGGAGCGTATTTAAAAAATTCGTAAAATGAACCGAGTCTAAAAACTTCAAATTGCGATCAAAAATACCTGATAGTGAAAGTGTTTTTGACCGAAGCAAATTGGCTTTGGTAGTTTTATTGTCTTCCAGAAAGCGGATATATTTTTTATGATCCGACGGAAGCGTATCTTCCAGAAAAAGGATAACAAATGCGTTATGTTGCTCATATTCAACATCTGGTATTATGGCACGGGGCTTTAGTTCCCGCATTTCGACAAAAGGATAATCTATCTTATTTTCAACAAAATTGTTATAGGAATCAATTAACGCATATTGTAATAAATAGTGATCCAAGTCATCTCTTAAAAGTTCGTAATAAGAGCGTCTTAGTTTGTTTGCGAGACTTAGATCGTCTCTTACACACCAATAAGTCAATTCAGTCTCCGATGCCGGACAGTGTGCTTATTTTCTCACTCTAACAGGCAGGTTGATTATGTTATGGGGATAATTTTGGGTCTGGCGGATTGTCGGTGAACCATTGCGGGGCAAATATTCACGCACACTATTTTTTAGATGAAAAGCGGAAAGCCGTTCCGCTTCAGACATGCCCCAATAAGCAAATTAAAATATAATTCAGAATACACCCCCCCTAAATCTATTAAAAACCATATATTTGATTATAATATTTTTTGAACAACGTCAAGTACTATCGAAAATTGAATTTCATTTTTAACACCCTGTTACAAAAATGATAATTTTCGTTCAAAACGCTGTTTTAAAATTGACAGCTTAACCGTTTAGGGTGTATATTGGTTATTTCATACT
>JAUCGF010000186.1 GCA_030378005.1 Desulfococcaceae bacterium HSG9
TATAGTACAGGACACATGAATTGATACTGAAATCGACATCAACTGCCCCTTAATCACGGTATTATTTGTGATATTTAAGTATCAAGTCATTTGACCTGACCTATAAAGGACTAATTGACAAAGTCGGGCAGACAGATTTGATGAAACGAGAATGAAATGAAACGGAAATGACAATTTTGACCATAACCGGTTTAAAAATAGAATAAAATAATAACCTATGTGGACATTTTAACACCCTTTTAAAGAATCAAGGATACCATTTTGAACACAATTTCGGACTTGGCAAAATAAATTTAAGTTTAATTTTTGCAATGCTTATGATGTTGGCTTTTCTGGCAGCTCAAACCCAGCAACTTTCCTGCAAATTATTTCAAGCGGTATGGAAAAAACAAGGAAGCAAAAGAGCCTTATGGGAAAGAATGAGGTCTTTATTTAAAGAGTTCGCCTTTGAGTCCATGCAAATGCTGTGTGAAGCTATTCTGTATGGAATTAAAATCCAACCTCCGATTATTTTATATGATACATCTTAATCTGATTGCCTCATAAAAATACCCCAATTAAAATCTTTTTTGCTGAATTATAAAATCAGTGTCTTTCTGATAAGGGATTATTATATCCTAAAATTGTCTGCTGATCCTACAAATGCAGTTAAAATCAGATATTTGTTTTTCAATAAAGCAATTTTCCATAACAAATAAATGTACGGTGAACGAAAAACACTTTTTTTACTTCAAGTATTTGGATACTAAAATAGTTAAGTAACTTTTTGGATAGTGAACGGGAATTGCTGCGCTCAAAGTCACAACCGCTATTTTCGAGAGTCTGCGTTTGCGTGAGCTTTTTGTTCGATGCGATAATGCTCCGCCAATACAATAATAAAATTAATAAGTTAAATATTTTGCCGAATAATAACAGGAGAAGTACGCTCTTTTTTCGATAATTCGACATAAAAACTATAGTATTCCAATTTTGGTTTTTCTTGGCCTGAAATTTGCATGGGTCAGCAAAAACAGCGGTTTATAAAACGGGATACGCTAAATTATGCGTGATTTTGGAAAAACCAAAATTGGAATACTATATCTGGCGGTTGTTTTAAGCTGACTTTTTTAGCAACTGATGCCTTTTTACCTCGTTTTTCCCTTTTTGGATGCCTCAAAAGGGGAAATTTTTTGGCTTTAAAACAGAATCGCTCAATTTAGGTTTCAGTGAAAAATAAAGTATATTATAAATTATCATAGAGGAGATTGTCAACTACTTTTTCATGCAATTGCCCTGGGCCTCCTCTATTGACTTATGGCCTCAATTTTAGTATGTACTCATAATACGATTAGCCACTTGATGAAATCAAAAATTGAGGAGACCGTATGAAATCTGAAAATATCACCTTGTATTTTAAACAAGGACGCAGCGACAAAATATATACCGCATCTCTCGAAGAAGTTGAAAATGAACGTTTTAAAGTGAATTTTGCGTATGGCCGTCGGGGAGCGACACTTAGAACAGGAACGAAAACACTGACACCTGTCGATTACGCTTCAGCCAAGAAAATCTACGACAAACTGGTGAAAAGCAAAACATTGAAAGGTTACGCACCCGGCGCACAAGGCCCGCAGTATGTTCATACCGACACAGACATACGGGAAACGGGCGTCCGATGTCAATTGTTAAATTTCATTAAAACGTCTCAGGTTACTCAGTATATTCATGACGATGACTGGTGGGCGCAAGAAAAATATGACGGCAAGAGAATGCTTCTCCGCAAAACGGACACCGTCACGGCGATTAACCGCAACGGTCTCACAATCGGTGCGCCGGACGCGATCATAAAGAGAGCCGATGTAGCAGACCAGACGTACTTGGCGGATGGCGAGGCTGTTGGGGAAACACTGTTCGTGTTTGATATTTTGGAAATTGACAATACCGATATCAGATCAAAGCCCTACGAACAACGGTTGTCACACCTTGAGAGCCTGGGATTGAACGGGTCGGTCACAGTCATTGAAACCGCGAAAACACAAAAAGAAAAACAGCGATTGTATGACCGATTACAGGCATCGGGTGCCGAGGGTGTTGTCTTTAAAAAACATGCCGCCTCTTACACAGCAGGCCGACCGAACAGCGGCGGAAATCAGGTTAAATTCAAGTTCTATGCCACCGCCTCTGTTGTTGTCACCAAGATCAATGATAAACGCAGCGTTGCGGTTGCGATACTCGCCGAAGAACGTCGCGTTGACGTGGGCAATGTCACTATTCCGCCAAACAAAGATGTTCCTGCGGTGAATTCAGTTATCGAGGTGCGCTATCTGTATGCCTATCCGGGCGGAAGTCTTTACCAACCTGCATATATCGGTGTGCGGGATGATGTGGATGTTAAAGGTTGTGTTATCTCACAGTTGAAATATAAAAAAGGTGCTGAATGAACCGATTGATTCAACGTAAAATATCTGATCCAAAAAATTAAAGTCAAAGTTAGGATACAAGATGACAGCAACCAATCCGGCCCCTCTGAGAAAAGCCGCAACGATTATCCTTGTAAGAGAAAAAAACAACACACTTGAAGTTTATCTTTTGAAACGAAGCGCTAAATCCTCGTTTATGGGAGGCTTATATGTTTTCCCCGGCGGCGTGGTGGAACAAGAAGACTTTGGAATTGAATCCTGGATTCCCCATATCGATCTGTCTCGGGACATGATTGAAAAACAGCTCGGAGGAGATACGCTTTCAGCAGATGACATCCTTGGTTTCAGTATTGCCGCAATCCGTGAAACCCTTGAAGAAGCGGGCGTTCTGATTGCATCGGCAAACGGCCGGCCCACACAGGATTCAGACCGGATTGCCAGATACCGTTTGAAAAAGGATTTGCCAAACGATTGGTTCAGGGTGAAAATAGCACAGGAGCATCAGACGCTGTCATTATCTGAACTTGGCAGGTGGTCACACTGGATTACCCCTGAATTGATGAAAAAAAGGTTTGACACCCGGTTCTTTATTGTTTTCATGCCGGAAGGGCAGATATGTGTTCCAGATAACCTGGAGACCGAAAACGGTATCTGGCTGCCTCCTCTGGCGGCGCTTGAACAGAATCTTAAAACCGAAATTCCGTTAAGCCCGCCAACTCTGGCAACCCTGACACAGTTGCTGAAATTCAACAAATCAAATCAACTGAAACAGGAAATCCGAAACCGGTCATGGGGGATGCCCATAGCGCCACGTCTGGCACCTACTTCCAATGGGCCTGTGATTCTTGAACCCTGGGACCCTGATTGGGACTCAGATAAAAAAATTGACACTTCTGATTTTTTAAACAAGGTGTTGCCGGCCGGGTCACGGTTTTCACGAATCTGGTGTGATAAGGGTATTTGGAAACCGATCAGTGTTTAAAGGCCGGCAACGAGTTTGATATGAATGCAAATCTGTTATCAATGGTTCGGTAATTTTTTCTGATTCAACGTGTTAAAAATCATAACTATCTGAAATTATTACAAAAGGTTTTAGAACTTTGTTTTTATAACCTATTGAAATTATTAGATTTTTAATTTTTTACCGAACTATTGGTTATGTGAAATCCTCCTACTGATACCGCAAAAAATTTCCCCGGGCATGATTGAATTTCTCATAATAACGAACGAATTACGGTGTTATTTTCTCAACGCAGCCTTAGAGAAAATATGTCTGGGAACCTCCTATCATATTGAAGAACACACGTCGGGGCGGCATCTTTTGCAGGGGCTTCAATGAGGATGACTTTGCCGGTGGGGTCACAGAACCCGCCGGCAACATTGAAAACGGCACCTTTTTTGAAACTCTCAACACCCGAGGACTTGAGCGGAAACGCCATCTGAAAGTTTACCATATCATTGCCGGAAGCGGATTAAGCATTTCATGATTAAAAATATAAAAATCACAGTATATGAAAAAAACCGGTTCCAACGAAATTGACCGCGACGGTCGTTTCATCGCCTATAAAAATGGCACTGTGAAAGATACAAAAACAGGTTTAGTCTGGGCGGCGAAAGAGAACGGAAAAATCATTAACTGGAAAGACGCCAAAAAATATTGTGCAAAATATAAAGGCGGAGAGCTATACGAATTGGCGATTGCCGACAATGGTTGAGTTAAAGGGCATTTATGACTCTGAAAGCGGTTATGCGATGGATTGTGATAATTACTGGAAAGTTCAAGTTCATACAACCAAATTAATTTATATTTCCTACGCTTGGGGCATCAGACACGCATGGTGCCGAGGTTGCCCAATTCAATTTCGGCATCGGCTTGCGCATCTGGAATCAACAGTCTCTTTCCAACTTCAACATCCGGGTTTTGCCGGTGCGCGGAGGCAAATGAACATTTGACTATTTGGAGATTTGATGATTTAAGATATTGATTATTTTAGGCAGGGGGTTACAGGGGGATATATCCCCTGTTCGCGCGATTTTTTTATTTCAGTTGTTTTTCAACCCATTTTGTTCAAAAAATGATTCAAGAAAGGAGACCGGAATGGATATTACAGCGGTCGTATGGGAGCCGGCAGATATGTGCCTTGAAAACGCACCCGATTGTTTGAAGTTCGATGATGGCGGGATGTTAAAAAAACAAGGCGAATACAGTGCCACCGGGATCGCTAAAACGCCTCTCAAGTTTAACAAAGAGTGAATCATGCCTGAACTGCCCGAAGTGCAAACCCTTGTTGATGATCTAAATGATGCTGAAGTATGCGGAGCCGTTATTAAATCGGCCCGGGTTTTTTGGCACAAAACTATCGCGGATATGGAACCACGCGCTTTTTGTCATCTTATTGCCGGAAAACAGGTGATTACGATTTATCGCCGCGCCAAGTATATCATCTTTGATCTGACTGACGGATGGCATCTGTTGATTCATCTGCGCATGTCCGGCCATTTGCAAATAGCATCACCGGAATCGCCGCGCACCAAACATCAACATGTGATTTTGGAATTGAATGACCTCAGGCAGCTGCGTTTTACCGACCCGCGCAAGTTCGGCCGTTTTTTTATGGTGTCGGACGCTCTGCCCATACTGAGTCGTCTCGGCCCTGAACCGCTTGATAAACAATTCACCGCCCATCTGCTCGGATTACAACTGTTACCGCGCAGGCGCATGTTAAAACCGCTGCTTCTTGATCAAACTGTTATCGCCGGTCTTGGCAATATCTATGTCGATGAAGCGCTTTGGCAAGCGCGCCTGCATCCGCACAATCTCGGCTCCGAACTCAATATGACCCAAATCAGGTCTTTGCATCGCGCGATTCGCAAGGTTTTGCGTTTAGGGCTGCATAATAAAGGCACGACCCTGGGAAGGGGACAGACGACCTTTTACTCTTTAGGAGAGCGACAAGGGCGGAATCGCAACCATCTGAAAGTATTCCGCCGCACCGGTTTGCCGTGTATGCGCTGCCGAACGCCGATTGAACGTCTAATCGTCGGACAACGCAGCACCCATATTTGTCCGCGATGTCAAACTGTTTAAAGAAACAGATTCAAAATCACTATCAAATATAATCAGTAGATCGAAAGTTCAGGAGTGCAAAAATTAAGCGAAGCAATTCTTTGCATGGAGTCGGCAAAAAAACCGTTTTGCTTGATTTTTGCGCTCAGTGCCGTATTTTCAGGCATTTTCCATCTACTGACAATAAAAAGGTTACCAAAGGATATAAACAATGATTGTCTTTTTTTGTGAGGAATGCGGCGGCCGCAATGTGCTTGATCCTAAAATATTAAACACCGATGCGACCCGTATCAGATGCCAAGTTTGCAAAGATCAAATTCCACTTAATCAAATCAGCGCAGACACCTCTAAAAATATTATCAATACCACTAACTATAAAATTCTGCTCGTAGATGATGACCCTTTTAGTTTAAAGCTCCTATATACGTTGCTGAAAAGCGATTACAAACTTGTTGTGGCCTTAAACGGCATTGAAGCGATTAAACTGGCGACTGAATCCAAACCGGATTTGATTTTGTTGGATGTGATGATGCCGGATATGGATGGCTATGAAGTCTGTCGAAAATTAAAGACGGATGTGAAAACCCGTCATATCCCGATAATTTTTGTCTCTTCTATGGATGAGGTTACTGATGAACATAGGGGCTTAAAAGCCGGTGCCGTTGATTACATCGCCAAACCGATAAGCTTTATAACCGCTCAAGCCAGGATTGCAATTCATTTGGAATTGAAACGACAGCGGGACATTTATAAAAAGCAGGTTCAAAAATCGAACCGTTCGATAAAAAAGCTTCTACAAAAAAGTTCCGATGTTATGAACACATATATTGAAGTTCAAAAGTTCAAATTACGTTTGGAACATGCGTCAGACGCCGTGGATGCTATCATCCTGCTTCAGAATGCCGCCAAACAAATCGTATGGGTCAATGAAACCGCATGCAAAACTTTTCAAATGAAACGCGCAGAACTGATCGGTAAATACTGCTATGAAATTTTTCACGGCTCCGATATGCCTTGCGACAATTGTCCTGAACTTCAAACACTGATCGATGCTTACGCAAAACCTGTTGAGGCAAGGAATATAAAAATGAATAAAACATTCATGTTGCGCCATTCCCCCTTGTTTGACGAAGCTGGTGAATTTATCGGAGGAGTTCATGTTGCCAAAGAAATCAGCGGTAGTTAAAAAAAGCTTATTTTATAACCTGAGTTCGATAAATTTTCTATAATTTTCAAATCTGAGAAAAATTTTTACAGCCGACACCGAATGGGCCGCAGCTTATCATCGGTTTTTTTCTCCGATCTCGACATAGATTTCAAACTCTTTGATCAGATGTTTCAAACCGGGTGGAACGATCAATCTTTTTGCAGAGGAGGTGGATTTACTATAGAGCCTACGCATAAACTCAAAATTGGATAATGCCGTAATAATTTTTGTACAATTACCTGAAAGCGAAAAAAAATTTCTGGCTATTTTCTGAAAATGACGCTTTTTAGCTCTTTGAAATTAAAAATTTTAAAAATTACTGATTTTAGGACGTATAGTTGTCAGAATTAGGTTTGTTCTGGCACAAAAATTGCCTGTCCCATCAAAACTGCCTTTTTGATCGAATTTCGCAAATTTGGGAGTCAAAAAGGACAAATATCGCCATTTAGGAACGAGGGCA
>JAUCGF010000187.1 GCA_030378005.1 Desulfococcaceae bacterium HSG9
CTCCTTTATCAGCGGGGAAAATGATGCAATTTTTAAAAACTCTGTTTTTTGGATGAGCTTACCTAACTATTTGATATATCAAAAATTACGTAAAATTAAAAGAAGTTTATGAATAATTCAGGTTAGCGGATGATTTTTATATCTTTCATCCAATTTTTCCTGACGGATAAGCATACGGATAACTTTCTTTAATCTTTTAAGGGCATTGCCACGCTTCCCCATTTTTTTGACATCTCTGTCAAACCGTTTAGAATAAATCGGTTTCAGCATCAGATTCCTAACTTTTTGAACATGTCATCTTCATTTTCACATACAATCAAGTCGATACCTTTTTCCGCTTCATCTAACGCTTTTTTTGTTTCTTCATTCGGTATTTCAGAATCAAACGGTAAACTTCTACAGCCCTTAACATGAATAAAAAAAAGGTTAATCGCCTCATTTGTTGACAGATTCAGCTCTTTAAAAATGACTTCGACATCTGCTTTTAATGTCGGGTCTATCTTGGCTGTTATGGTTGATAATTGTTTCATCATTTATCCTGATTATATATGGCTGTTTTTTAGAGAACTCCCAATTAAACAAATTACATGCTATACGTAATGTCGTAGGTGGAGCGAATGGTAAATTCTTTTCCGAAATACACCTTACCCCAATGAATCCGCAACAATATCAATAATATCGGCTACTTTGGGCGGTTTTTCCAGTTCAAGCGATTTAACGCCGTCATCCAACATCACCTGGCAATAGGGACAGGCGGTTCCGATTATATCTGCCTCGGTTTTCACAATTTCTTCGGCCCGAAGCAGATTGATATTGCGACCGCTGCTTTCATGCAGCCACATTCGGCCTCCTCCGCCGCCACAGCAAAAACCGTTTGCCATGTTGCGCTCCGTTTCGCGGAGTTCAGCTGCCGGCACAGAACTGCAAATCTCTCTCGGGGGCTGATACACTTGATTGTAGCGGCCTAAATAACAGGGATCGTGAACCGCTATTTTATCGGCAACGGGATATTTCAAGGAAATTTTCTTGGTGCGAATCAATTCCATAACAAACTCAACCGCATGGACGACTTCGAGATTGCATCCCCAATTCGGATCCAGGGCCGGATATTCATTTTTCAACGTATTCATACAATGGGGGCAGAGAGTGACGATTTTTTTAACTTCATGTCGTTTGAAAGCATCAATACTTTGCTTGGCAAGCTTTAAAAAAAGGGTCTCTTCGCCCAATCGTCGGGCCGGGTCTCCGCAACACAGTTCCTCTTGCGCCAAAATGCCGAAACGAATGTCAGCGGCCTGAAGGATTTTTACCATGGCCCGCGCGGTTTCCTGGTTACGTGGATGAAACGCGCCTGAACAGCCTACCCAAAACAAAATATCGGCTTGTGCGTTCGGATCGGATATGCGCCTTACATTACGGTTTAACGCCCAGTCGCCCCGATGGGCAACGCCTTTACCCTGAACATCGCCATACAATTCCAAATCTCTGATCATGGGATGAGCTTCTTCAGGCGCGCGTCCTTCGCCCATTACCTGATAGCGGCGTATATCAATAATTTTGTCCATGGGTTCGGTGAGCACCGGACACTGCGCCACACATGCCATACAGGTGGTGCAAGCCCAAATCTCATCGGCGCTGATCGCTTTCTCAAGCAAAGGAGCCCTCGACGCTCGCAGATGCTTTAACGGATTATTATTTGCCTTTTCCACATCTTCAAAAAGAGCGCGCATGACTTTGCGGGGGGACAATGCTTTGCCGGAAACAGAGGCCGGACAGTTTTCCTCGCAGCGGCCGCAGGAAACACATGCTTCCACATCCAAAAGTTGTTTCCATGTAAAATCCTGAACCGTTTTAGCGCCAATCTCTCCTTTTTCAGGTGCTATTTCTCTGAGTGATGCTCCAGCCCGCTCTTTTTGGTAAAAAATATTCAAAGGCGCGGCTGCGAGATGGCGCATAAATGTAAAGGGAATGGCAGCGATAAAAATCAGAACCATGAAAAAATGGAGACGAATCATTATCTGCATCAACAGCGGAGAGGAGGGCATTACCAAAGAAAACAGCCATCCGACCGGAGAAGACCAAGCTGACGCGGTTCCGTCGGGTTGGAGGATGCTTAAACGAGCGCCTTCAGCCAGAAAGCCGGTCATTAGGATAATCAGCAGAATCAACAAGGGCAGCACAGTTTTTGCAGGGCCCTGGTTATCTCCGGATTGCACCCTTCTGATTAAAAGAAACAAGGTTCCGATTAACATGATCAACCCGGCGACATCTTGCAGCAGAGATAAAATCCGGGCCGGCATAAAAGGCAGGATGAAGCTGAACTGCGCCAGTATGATAACCGCCATGGGAAGCAGCATGCCCCAGAAAAGGACAAGATGGGCACTTCCCACCCAGGGGCGTTGCCGAATATCGCTCTCCCAAACGAGATAGCGAATCAATCCGGTCAAGTCTCCTTCAGCTTGGCGAGATTTATCTTTTACATGAGTGCGCCAAAAAGCGTGACGTTTGGCCAGCCCTGTTATCATAATGATAAAAACAGCGGCAATCAGGAAATAATCATAGTCATAAGCGGTTAGCAGTGCTTTCAAATTCAAGCTCCTCAATTCCTTTTTGTTTTAATCCACGCCGGAATCGTATCGAAAATAAAATCCAATGATTTACGCAAGGCGATGATGAACATGCCTGCGAACAAGAACAGATATAGTGTGGCGGAAACCATCATAGCCGGTTTTCTATCTGTTTTAGGGTGTATGTCGCCCCACATCGCGCCTTTGGCATCCGGTTCCAAATGACATTTATGGCATTGCAGTTCATTAATCGGCTCTTCTTCGCCGTGAGCGCCGGCCCCTTGGTGGCATCCCAAACAATTATCTTTCTCATACATATTTCCGAAATCGCCTTTGTTATGGGAAGCCACGGAAAAAGAGGAAAACCTGACCCAAAAGCTCACTTTGCCAGATTCGACCGGATGGCATTCCCGGCAGGTTACGGCACCAGAGCCTTCTTCAGACTCGTGGTCTTCATCCAGCACCTTTGTGTGGCACTCCATGCAAGTGACTTTCTGTCCGTGGGCAGAAGCTTTATACTCTTTTACCGATATGTGAAGCGAACTGTCTTCACTGCCTGAACGGTGGCATTCAATGCACTCTTCCTGGGTATAAATGCTTTCAGTTTCAGGCCGGTTTTCAGATTGGATTTCGGACTGAGACGCGCCTGCGGGAAGTGCGGTCAGTAAAAGCAAACTTAACAGATAAATGGATGCGGTTTTGCTGATATTTCGGTTCATGCGGTTTTCAATTCCTCAATTCGCTCGATCAGAAGCGGCAGCAGTTCACTCACGTCACCTTGAACTCCCAGGTCGGCAAATCTGAAAATCCGCGCTCTGGGATTCAGATCAATCGCAATGACCTGTTGTGCTTTTTCCATACCGGCCGTATATTCGTTAGCACCTGAAATGCCGCAATTAATAATCAGGCGCGGGGACACATATTTACCTGTTTGGCCGATCTGACGTTGATATGGCAGCGTGCCCCAGTCGATAATCGGGCGTGTGCCGCCGACCGTGCCGCCAATCGCGCGCGCCAAGTCGTGAATGATATCAAACGCCTCACCCTTGCCTACGCCTCGGCCTCCGGCCACGATTATATCGGCTTCTTCAAGGTCCAGGTCTTCGGGGGCGGCTGCGGTGACATCTGTGATTTTCGTTTTCAGATTCTCAGGCGCCAAACTTGGAGACACCTTTATAATTCGGGCTTTAGCCTCACTATCCGGTTGAGGGTCTAACAGAACGGACGGCAGCCAAGAGATTACCGGCGCACCTTTTTGCCATTCAAAACAGACTTCTTCAAACAGATAACCGTTGGCCACAGGGCGAATCGCTGAAGCATTGCCATCAGCACCCATTTTTAAATCCATGGCGCGTCTGATAAAGTCAGTTACTGACAACGCCGCCAAACGAGGGCCGAGATCATCTGTCTCCGCTGTTTGAGCCATGAAGATACAGGCAGGATTATATTCTTTAACCATAAGACGCAATTCGCCGGCAAACCGCTCTCCATGATAATGCGCCATGCGTTCATCTGTGAGATGCAACACCCGGTTCACACCGTAGGCTCCCAGTTCGGCCAAATCTGTATCGGTCGCAGGCCCCATAACGACTGCTGTCACTGTGCCTTCCGCCGCCAATTCGTCAATCTGACGACGTGCCTCCGCTATCAGACCGTAAACGCTGTCTTCAATAACGCCTTCTCTTGGCAGGGACACTAACCATACATCTCTGTATTTAAAAATATCTGACTGCATTTTTCATCCCTTGTATTATTATTTAGCCCCCTGCGCTAACCGTCTCTTGAACGTGGTGGCTAAAAAATATTTCTTGAAATAACCTATTGAATTTTTATGTATCTATCTGTACATAATGCGATCTAAATCATAGTTACCGCTATTCCACTCAACCAATCCAACCCAATCAATGTTACCTGTATTATCGCAAAAATTATCAATGAATTGTTTGGTGAATATGTTGACTACTCTGCCCTTCTCTTCTGAGAAAGCCTCATTATGCTGTTTGGCTCGATAGCCAAATGGATCAAGCACCTTATCCCCTTGTTCAGTAAACAATTTTATGAACCAGACGGGTAGATCGGCGCAAATCACCGGCAAAATAAAGATGCAGAGTGAAGCGGAGCAGCTTTATTTTGTCCGAGTGCATTTGCATTGTTATATGCTTTCTTTCATATTCTTTACTCATCTATTTGTTAAATCTTTCAAAATATTCATCAATTTCACTTCGGAGTTCAATTCCCACACGCTCAAAGCAACCTAATAAATCAACGTATGCACCTTCACCACCAAGAAAATCCCAAAACTCTTCGGCGACTTTTAATTCATTGTCTAAATCAAGCATCCCAGCCATTGTCCAGCGACTATAGGGTTTTGGCTCATAAGGATTATATGGTATTGCAATTAGTGTGTTAATTTTTGCCTTTGGGCTTTTAAATAAAATAGTTGCTGACCATTCCAAAAGCGTTCTTTTGAATTCTTTAAAAGCACCTTTGTTTGGCTTGGCAGTTTTTATATCAAAAAGATATATTTCATTATCATAACTCTCAAGATAAATATCCACCTTTGTAGGCTTGACTGTTCTCATTTCTCCTTTTTGACAAACCCGTCTGATTATTTCAATTTCTTTTATTTTGTCTGGCTTTTTGTTTGCCGCAGTCAGTTCATCCATAATTTTCTGAATTTCAAATTGTGCAGCAGTGCTAATTTGTGTCCCAGATTTCATTTGAAGTTTTGCAATTTTGAATCTGTTTGAAGCTAATGATACAGCAACCGGCTCAAAAATTGTTGTACCAAAATTTGTATTCAGGGAATGTATAAATGAATAAAGTGCAAGTCTGTCTTTACCAAGTAATCTTGTGTGAAATGGCATTATTGCCGGTTCTGGATTATAAGTTTTGAATTTATTTCTCAAACTATTTTGAATGGTAATTTCAATAGATTTTATTTGTTCTTGAGCTAATGCCATTAGCTTTTTTCCTTTAGATGAAAAATTATTTCTGAATATGCAGTTCTACTTTTTTCAACTCTATTTAATACAGGCCTTTTATACTCATTTACAACTTGCATGTTTGACCGTTCAGAAATTTGAGAGTATAAACCATACTTATCATTTGCTACAAGGAATATGTCATAATCTGGTTTTAAGTATTGTTTGCAATTATTTAAAACATCAGATATTCCTTTTACATACGATTTTCTGGCTTCCAAACCCTGCCCGTTAAATAACGAACCAATTTCCAAGTTATCTTTTCTTTCAAAACCAAACAAATCATATGCGTAAGCATGTTGTTCATGATAATTGATTAATCCAACATATGGAGGACTTGAAAAAATTCCATTAATTTTATTGTTTTTAATAATTTTTGAAAAGTTAGAATGCTTTTCTTTTAACTTTTCAATAATATTTATATCTCTACTGTCACCAATAATACACTTCTGAAAAGTGCTTGATCTCAGAGAATTAAATTGTTCAACTCGCTTGATTGTATCTTGAGAATACCGTTGCCACCAATTTAAAATGGAAAATAATGGCTTACACATCTTCCCATGTTTTTTACAATAATAAGTTGTGATGCTAGGCTCTTTTAATGTTCCTAAATCAGCATGCGTTGTTGCTCTACATGAGCGTATTGTACGGCTTAATATTAAGGCGAGCATTTTTTTTGTTTCTTGATTCTCTATAGATTTTATTTCATTAAAAACAAAATCTATTTCATCTCTAACAACTTTTAAAAACCATTTATCTATAAATGAGTCATTTTTATTTTGTTTTAGTTCAATTTGATATTTATTTATCAGTTTATAGTAAATACCAATAAACTCATCAGCTTTTTGGTGCCCATATTGTTTTTCATTTATTTTTTTTTGTCTAACTTTGTATTTAAATTCAGGTGATGGGAAAAAATTGCTATTAAATATTTTTAATTCATTTAATAATTTTTGCTCAAAAAGTATATTGTTTTTCCCTTTTTGAAATTCCTTAAGTTTCTGTGTAATAGCCAGTGATGTTTGCCTAATATCATTCGTATCATGTATTCCAACTTTAATGTTACTTATAAAAGAATTAAAAGCAGAAATATCAATTCCTAATGCATTAATTCCAAGCTCATTGGCTTGAACAAGTGTTGTCCCACTACCACAAAAAGGGTCTAAAATAATATCTCCCTGTTTAAAAAAGCTTTCTTTTTTAAAGTTATCAATATGAGTATCTAAAAAATATTCAACTAATTGAGGAATAAACTTCCCTTTATATGGATGTAATCTATGGACATGTTTTGTAGTTTCAGACTCTTTATATTCAGAAAATGATAAATCCCAATTTAAATCATTTCCTAATTGTTTTTTCCACCTATCGGCTTTAGTCTCATGATGTGTTTTATAATATTTTTCTAAATCAAGCCTATTAATAACTGCCTTTCCGTTATCACCATGTTTACGTATTCTTCCATATTG
>JAUCGF010000091.1 GCA_030378005.1 Desulfococcaceae bacterium HSG9
ACTTTTACATATTTCTTAATAAATTAATCGTACAATTTCCGACTCACTGACAATGGTTAAGGGTTTCAGACGCAATATCTGACGATCCAAATCATGATAGAAGCGACCGAGGAGAACCTGTTTTTTCAGGTATTTAGAATTCAACAAATTTAACAGGCCGCAACTTTCCGGTTCATTGAACACCGCAGTTTCCCCCAAGACCAATCGTTTTCCGCTGGCATCGGTGATGACTATCTGATCGCCGACCTGACCTATATTTTCGTACCATAAAAGGGCCAACGGGTATTTATCGGCAAGAGGAGCTTTGAGTTGGTTTTTAACCGATTTTATCACCGGCAAAAATTCTTTTTGGGCAAAGCTGCGGATGGCTTTCATATCTTTTTTTTCCACTTTTCGTAAAAGTTGACCATCCCAGCGAATGCGCGGGTTCATGTCCCCCGGGTAAATATAAAGTTCATTCACCTTTACAACTTTAAACACGGAATCTTCTTTTTTAATAAATTGCGCTGAACGATACGGACGGATGTTGTGCGTCTGTTGAATGTGTCCATCAGCGAGGTTAATCCAAGCGCCGGTCTCGATAAACTGCTTTCGTGCGGTGTTGTCATAGGCATTGAATGACAATTGAACCAGTTCGATATCGGCCTGCATCAGACCCAGTTCTTTTAATTCACGAAGCTGCCAGGCATGACCTAGCAAGGCTGCAATGCCGCTGCCGGTTTCAGGGGTCAATTCGGGATCGTCAATACGACGATTCAAGTACTGCCGGCCGTGTTTGCAAAGGGATTGTATCCGGATCAGCCGGTCAATCGCTTCGCTGTAAACAGCTTCCCTTGCATTGACATCCAGTTCTTCGTGATTGTCATCATAAAACAAACTGGTAAAATCATGGAGGGCATACTGGGCTCCGGGAAGATATGCATTGCCTAATTGTTTGGCCTGCTCTTCAATCAACCGGGCGGTTTTCATGGATATGCTGCCAAGCCCGCCGCGTATCAAGTCAAGAGTCATGGTTTCCAATAAATCAAGCCCGTCAAGTTGCGCTTTCATCTTTTTCTTTAATGCGGATTTATTTACTTTTCTGGGTTTGTCAGATGTTTCTTTTTTCTTCCAGACTCTTTTTGCGGCTTTTTCACGTTTTCGCGTTATATCCTCGGGGACTTCATCGGTTTTAAAAGCATTACCCCCCACATAAGCATACATGAGTCCGATACAGTGCTTGCATGGAAACTGCCGGGATGGGCAGCTACAGCGAAACACGGGTTTTTCAGGAACTATAAAATCTGCTGATGAATAATAATGGGTCGCTCCGCTCCCTTTGCATTCGCTGAAAATCAGGGTCTCATCCGCAGATTTGCTGTACTTGAGAAATTTTTTCTTTACAATGAGGGCCTTTCCATTTTTAATGGCATTGGCGTTGGCCGCCACAGAATCGATAAAAGCCGTGTCTATGTCAATCATGGTGTTCTTCCTTTTTAATCAATCCGTATAACGGATACAATGTGCCGCAAGATTGTCAGGCTATCAATTTATCATGGGATAAAAATCGGGTTTATAGAGGTTTTCAAACCATTGGCTTCACAAAAACAGAGCAAGGCGGAACCGAGCAGTAAGGAAATGTCAAAATAATTTTGTACAGGTACTTATTGGGGAGCTTTCATTTTCCGATTTACAGTTTAACGGAGTGCTAAACCTTCGGTTCAGCACTCCCACTGAAAGTATAAACTGCTTGTTTTTTGCAATTTATTTAGCAAAAGGCTGTCGTGAACTGACCAGCCTGTAAAGCACGGCGGTTTCTGCCGCCTGACTGAGATTCTTGATTTCGGTTCCGTTTTTGAGTTCTGCTTTGCGGGCCTCAAGCGTGTCTGGCGAAAGTTCGACCTTTGCTTCAGAATCCTCGTAAACGAATGCGTTATTGGATTCTATCAAGGTGGCGGATTTGCCATCAAACATGGCTTCCATACGCCCAGGCTCGACGATGCGGAACCCCTCGCCGTAAGCTTCAAGGCTTGCGCGCGTCAAGTGCATCTTGAACTTATCTTTGTAAGGCGCGCCGCTGGTGGGACAAAAAGTATCACAGTTGCCGCATTCGTTACAAAAATCGGCAATATTGATAATCTGGTAGGACTGGCTGAGTTCAATCTTGTCCAGGGTTTCCACTGCTGTGGCGTCACCCTTTTTTTCGGCACGCTGAAGCGGATAGGAAATCGGTTCGGTGCGCAAAGCCACATTGGCTCGGTTGGGACAGACCGAAACACAAATATTGCAAACCAGGTCACACTGAAGACAACGGGAGGCTTCATCCATTGCGTCGGTCTTGGTCAGTGTTTTGACGTACAGATCGAAATTAAGCCGTTCTTGGGGCCTGAGTTCGGGCATTTCAGGGCCAAAGCCGCGACGGGCTTGCTTGATGCCAAGATCGGCCAAGTCGGGCCGGCGTAAGTCTTCGGGTACCATCCGAATCAAGGGTTTATGACCGGCCTTTTTCATAATGGACTTAGCGGCGCGGCGACCGTCACCTATGGCGTTGATCAAGGAGGAAGCGCCGCGAATGGCGTCACCGCCGGCGAATATGCCATCCAGTTGAGTTTCCATGGTATCCTTGTCCACGGTCAGTTCGCCATCAGGCAGAAAATCCAATACCACGCGCTGGCCGATGGCCGTAATGACCGTGTCTGCATTCAATTCAAATTCAGAACCCTCAATTTTGATCGGTCTGGGGCGACCGCTGGCGTCCTTTTCACCCAACTCCATTTTGAAACACACGTTGCCTGTCATGCGGCCATCTTCCACTAACATACATTCCGGTTGAGTGAGTTCATTCAACTGAATGCCTTCCTCTATCGCCGCCAGCACTTCTTCCGGATCGGAAGGCATTTCCTCGCGTGTGCGGCGATAGATGACACTGACTTCCCCATCTTCACCCAGCAATCGCCAGGCCGTGCGGGCGACATCCATAGCTGAATTGCCGCCACCGACCACTGCCACCCTTTTTCCCAAATCCGGCTTTTGGCCTTGACGTACCGCGCTCAAAAAACTCAATTGATCGATAACACCTGCGGCATCTTCACCGGGAACGCCCAGTTCAATACTTTTCTGGGCACCTATGGCGATATAAACATAATCGTGAGATTCGCGCAGGTCTTTGAAAGCCTGTTTGTCGATGCGTGCGCCGGTATGCAGTTTGGCACCTAGAGCGATGATCTTGTCGATATCTTGGGACAGGCTGCCGTCATCAAGACGGAAGGCCGGGATAGCATCAGCGGCCATGCCGCCGGCGAATTTCTTAGTTTCGTAAATATCGACCGCGAAACCTTCCATAGCCAGAAAGTAGGCGCAGGACAAACCAGCAGGGCCGGCACCGATAACGGCAACTTTCCTGCCGTTGGCCGGTACCGGGGTTTGAGAAAGATATTTGGCCTGGTTTTGGGCAATAAACCGCTTGATCTCCCGAATCATAAGCGGAGAATCGTAGTTCAAGCGGGTGCATTTGTATTGACACAGATGATCGCAGACCTTGCCCTGGACGTTGGGAAATGGGTTGGTAGCCATGATGACCTTATAGGCATTTTCAAAATCGCCCTTTGCGGTATAATCAAGATAGCGCGGAATGTCCTGCCCCGTGCTGCAAGCGGTCACACAGGGAGCGCCGGCACAATCAAAGCGCGGCAGATGCCGCCCGGTTTTGATGTTTTCAAAGGGAAACTTCTCTTTTGCGTAGCGGCCGTTTTTTACAACATCCGCAGAATATGTTTTCAGGTTGGTAAGTTTTGCGGCGGCTTCGCTCTCGACACTTGCGCGGGACAACATCAGGTTTTTCAGAGAGTTGGCATCAGCGTTTTTCATAGCATCGGCAAGGTGTTCCAGATACTGTGACAAACGTCCGTATCCGCCTGGTTTCAGTATATCGGAACATACAGTCACCGGTTTGAGGCCGCAACTCAGGGTATCGATAATGTTAAAGCAGTCTGTTCCCGCGGAAAAGGAGATGTCCAGCACTCCGTTGAACTCTTCCTGGAGTCTGGCCGCCAGATTGATACTGATGGGATGCAACGCGCGGCCGCTCATGTAGATCATGCCTTCGTTTTTGGGCAGATTCTGTTCGATGTTGGAAGTCTCAAGCGTATTGGTCAGCTTCAGGCTGAACCGGACACCTTTGTCACGGGCGGCATCCAGCATAGCGCTGATCAGAGCAACGCCGTCATCGTACTTGAGATCATGTCCGAAAGCCTCGTCCGGGACCTCGGTTTTAAAACCAAGTTGTTGGTTGAGGATATTGCGCAGACGTTCGGAGCCAAGCAAGGTCGGATTAAGTTTAATAGTAGTATGAAAACCGCGCTCCTCGACAAAATAACGACCGATTTTCTCAACTTCCTCTGGCGGACAGCCGTGCATGGTGGACACGGTGATATTATCGGAGATAGTGCCGGGGATGCTCAGTTTTTTTATGCGCGGATAGAACGCGGCAATATGCTCGATTTTTTCAGCCAGTTCGACCGAGCAGTCGCTCATGCGGTCGAAAAAACGTTGCACCGTAGGGCTTTTGACACCCTCAAGGTTGTAGCCGGCACTCATGTTGAAGATAAAGCCCGGTTCATCGGAAGCCCATCCCAGTTTGTCCCGCAGGATATAGATAAGAATGAAGGCGTTAAGATATTCGTTGAAGGACTGGTCGAGCTTTAGCTCCTGGGACCATTCACAGTTGTAGCCCTCGTCGGTCATGTCGATGCAAGGCTTGGTAACTTCGAGTTCATCCAGCACTTGGATAGTCTTTAGCTCAATGTAGCGCGCACCACACAGCCAGGACGCGATAATATTCTGGGCAAGTTGGGTATGCGGACCGGCAGCCACGCCAAGCGGGGTTTCTAATATATGCCCGTAGCGGCGCATACGAAAAGGATTGGATTCACCAGGTTCGAAAAAAAGTTTACGGGGAATGCCGAAAATCTCATTTCTCTGTTCAAGGTCGGACAGTATCCACTTGAGCAACGCATCTATGTCAGTACAAAAAAATTTATCTTTTTCCATTATCACCTCAAACCCGGTTGAACCGGGAAAAATTGCCACAAAGACACTAATCCACAAAGGTTATAATTTAAATTTGCACCTGAATAGCTTATGATTAAATCAAAATCCATATTCCATTTTTGTGCCTTCGTGTCTTAGTGGCTGAATTTTATATTTATGAAAACCGAAAACCATTAGACGATATCAGCCTCAAGCTTCTTCCATAGTCGAAGGCCCTGTTCGCGAGCGTAAGCCAGGATTTCAGCCTCGTCAACACTGATGACCCTGCCCTCCTCGACGATCATTTTCCCTTGGGCGATAACGCTCCGGACATGGCTGGATTCAAGGCCGTAGATGAAATGACCGGTAAAATTTTCCGAGGTTATTTGCGTGGGGCTGTCATAATCTAAAATGACCAAGTTATTAGCGCCGTCACCTTGTGCGCCGATGGTCTTGATGAAACGATGCGCGTTGCGGAAACGCTTATACATTTGATCCGGGGAAACGCCTTCGGTGTTTTGCCCTGCAAGATAGGCGGCTTTGGCACTGCGCAGCATGTCACTGTGCATGCCGTCCGTGCCGAGCATGACGTTGTCGGTCAATTCAGTGTAGCCGGTAACTCCCACATTGTTGTTCTGGTTGCTTTCCACGTTCTGAACGACCCACACCGGTGATTCGCGCAAGCGCTTTCTTTCATTGTCGTCAAGAAACACACAGTGCCCCAAAATAGTGTGAGGGCTTTCCAGAGCGCCGAATTCGTAAAGACGCTGAATCACGCGTTTGCCGTAGGTTTTCAGGCAGTGTTCCTGGTCGGCCAGGTCCTCGGCGACGTGTATATGCAGCCCGGTACCGTGCTTGCGGGCAAGTGCAACAGATTTTTTAAGCAGGTTATCATCCACGGTGAACGAGGCGTGCAACCCTATGTGGCCTTTGCGGCCTGAAGAGAGATATGCGTCCGTTTCGGCCAGTCCCGCTTCCATGCAGTCTTGACCGTCACGGCAGGAATTTTCATAGCACAGCAAGTGACCAAGCCCTATCTTTTCAAAAGCCTGGGCGATTGTTTCCAGGGAACCCTCAATGGCATACGGGGAGGAGTGATGATCAATGCAGAAAGTCACACCGTGTTTGGCCATGTAGAGAGCTGAGGCCTGGGCGCTGGCTTTGATCATGTCGCGGTCAAGGCATTTGTCCACCCGCCACCACACATATTTCAAAACCTCAAGAAAATTTGCAGGGATTTGCGGCGGAGCCGGCATCCCGCGGGCAAGGGTGGAATAGATGTGGTGATGGCCGCAGGCGAAAGATTTGGTCACAAGGCGGCCCCGGCATTCTACGACCTTGTCCCGGACCGACAGCTCGCCATCCGAGGGGATGTCATCACACAAAGTTAAACCGCCAGCGGGGCCTGGTTCTACCGCGAGATGGGTTTTGCGAAGTTCCAGGGTATCCGCGTTGAGATAGTTCGTGTTTCTCAAAAATAGCGTCATTTAAGCCCTCCTTTAAATTGACCGTTGAATATTACTCTTGGTTAAAGGTCTTGATGTAGGCTGGGTTGAGGAACGAAACCCAGCTTGTCCGATAGCATATTATGTTCAATGCTGGGTTTCGTTCCTCAACCCAGCCTACAAGTTACGGACTAACCAACGGTTGTGAATTACACACTACCCGGCGGTCTTACCCGGAGGCTTCAAGGGAAGCTTGTACCGCCTGACACCGTCATACCTGTAAAAAGCGTTGGCAATGGCCGCTGCTGTGGGAATGGTTACGATCTCACCGACGCCTTTGGCTCCAAAAGGCCCCATTGGATCAGCACATTCTATGCTTATTGACTTGATTTCAGGGACATCTTTGGCTTTTGGCAGCCCCAGTTTGGACATGCGCTCCGAAGTCAGGCGACCATCTTTGAGAGGCAATTTTTCGCTCAAGGCGTACCCCATGCCCATGACCACCCCTCCTTCGATTTGACTTTCGTACAGTGCCGGATTTATGATTTTGCCTCCATCATGGGCGGCATGGATGGTCTGTAGTTTGCCGTCTTTGTCCAACACGGCCAGTTGTACTCCAAAGCCATAAGAGAAGTGGCTGACAATCTCACCTTCCACATCGGGACTGGTTGTCCAATCTACCATGAAACGGGCCGAGTATTCCTTGCCAACCACATCGGCCAGGGAGCGCCCTTCAAGATCGGCTTTAAGTTTTTGGGCGGCCTTAATCACTGAATTTCCCAACAGCACTGTTCCCCGACTGGCGGTTGTGACTCCGCCCATGGCACCTTCCCCAGTGGAGCATTTGATAACGATATCCACAGAATCGTCAAGGCCCAACACCTCGCAGAGTATCTGCCCGGCTACTGTGTGAATGCCCTGGCCCATTTCGGTCCAGCCATGACAGAGTTCGATGCGATCTGTGGCCAAAACCTTGAGACGTGTATCGCTGATTTCCTCCAAGCCGTTGCCGATACCGCAATTTTTAATAGCGCAAGCGATTCCGACATATTCGGTCTGGTAGAAAGCATCCTTGACAGCCTCAAGACATTGACGCAGTCCCACTCCTTTACCCAATATGTGGCCGGTTGTGGTCATCCTCCCTGCGGCAAGGGCGTTGTCATAGCGAAACTGCCATCGGTCAAAGCCGCCCCGGATGCAGAGTTCGTCAACCATGCTTTCCATGGCAAAGTTGGATTGGTTGACACCGAATCCACGGAATGCCCCGGCCGGTGGATTGTTGGTGTAATAAGCGCCGGCCATAATATCCACGTTAGGTATATGAAAGGCCGCTGCCGCATGTGTGCCGGTACGGGCGACCACTTCACCGCCAACAGAGGCGTAAGCCCCGGTGTCCCCCACTATCCGGGCTTTTAGAGCGGTCAGCTTGCCCTTTGCATCGCAGGCCAGTTTGTAGTTCATCCGCATACGATGCCGCTTGGGGTGCATACGAATGGATTCGGCGCGATTGAGGCGCAACTTGACCGGACGTTGCAAAGCCATACTGTAAAGGGCTGCGTGGTGTTGGACAGATAAATCCTCTTTGCCACCAAAACCGCCACCCGCTGATACTTGCACGATGTCAACCTTTTCTTCGGGCATGTCTAACAGCGAAGCGATTTGCTGGCGGTCCTTGAAAATACCTTGACTCTGAGAATAGACCGTTACGCCATCCACATCGTCGGGCAGCGCAATACTAGCTTCGGTTTCCAGAAAAGCGTGCTCTACAAAGGGAGTTTCAAAAACACCTTCCACTACATGAGCAGACGAGGCAAAGACCTGATCTACGGATTGTCCGCGGCAAATGACCGTCTCTTTGAGCAGGTTGCCGCTCGCGTGGACATGTATCGGGCTGTCAGCCGCAGCGGTCATCTCAGTCAGAGGTTCCAGAACTTCATAATCAACTTGAATCTGTTTTAACGCCTGCCGGGAGGTCTCTTCGCTTTCCGCCACCACGCCGGCCACAACGTCGCCGATACAGCGGGTTTCCTCACCTTCGGCTACCAGCACGGGCCAGTCTTTGACATGGATACCTTGATAGCGTTTCCCCGGTATGTCCCGAGCTGTGAATATACGGACTACACCGGTCTGCTGTTCTGCTGCCGATACGTCGATCTTGCGCACTTCGGCCCTGGGGTGTTCGCTGAATTTCAAAGCCCCGTAAAGCATACCTTCAAACTTCATGTCATCAATATAGGGACTGATGCCTAGCGCTTTTTCGTAACCTTCGTATTTGGGAGTGGAATAACCGATGCCGGTTTTTTTCTCCCAGGCGATTTCCCGATTTTGCCGTAAAGCCTGGGCGGCCATGAGGATAGCATCAATAATCTTGACATAACCGGTGCAGCGACAGACGTTGGCCCTCAAGGCTTTGACCACTTCATCGCGGCTGGGATCGGGATTGTTTTCTAAGAGTATCTTGGCACGAGATAGAATACCCGGTGTGCAGTAACCGCATTGCACCGCGCCTTTGGCCACAAAAGCCCGGCCTAACGTACGTCGAACGTTCTCCGGGAATCCCTCAATAGTAACGATTTTCTTATTGGCCGCTCGTTTTAGCGGTGTGGAGCAGGCCAGGGCGGGCTTACCATCCAGCTCAACCAGACAGGCTCCGCAAGCCGCCTGCCCCGAACAACCGTCTTTTACGGAAGTGATTTCCTTCTCGTTACGCAAGAAATTCAACAGAGAAGTCTTTTCGTCGCCTTCATATTGTGTCTTCTGACCGTTCAGATAAAATGAAATCATTTTTCCCCCGCTATGATTATTTGGATATTATTTTGGAAAATCCCTTAGAGCCTGTTTGGAAAGTCGTGATCGAAGCGAAAAAGTGTGAGGGCGAATTCGGGAAACGCCGGCCTCCAGTATCTCATTCAGTGTGTCGGCAGGGTGCTTCACCTTACCTAACAGGATCATCGCCGCAATGATATATGGCTTGTAACCGGCCTCCATGTACATAGGGACCCTGTAACGGTCAAACACGCCAGCTTCAACCTCACCTTGCTCGCAGCTTACGCCGGTAATGTCAGCAGGCAGACAGTGCATGTAAAGCGCGTTGGCCTCGTGGGTCGTTGCCATCAATTTCTCAGTACACTCCCAATCTTTATGGTCGGCGTTTTGGGCAAGCAATTCCTTTTCCAAAGCGCTGATACCGTCGTGATCATCCTGTCCATATAAGTCAGTACGCTTCTCCATAGCAGCGAAAGGGGCCCAACTCTTGGGATAAACAATATGAGCGCCCTCAAAGGCTTCAGCCATAGAGTCAGTCTTGCTGAAACTGCCGCCGCTTCGGGCCGCGTTGCGCCGTGCCACCTCCTCCACAGCCGGCATGACCTCGTATCCCGCAGGGTGAGCCAGCACAACATCCATGCCGAAGCGGGTCATTAATCCTATAATCCCCTGTGGCACGGAGAGAGGCTTGCCGTAAGAAGGGCTGTAGGCCCAAGACATGGCGATCTTCTTACCGTTAAGATTATCCGATCCTCCAAAGGCGTTGATCAGGTGCAGCATGTCAGACATCGACTGCGTGGGGTGATCAATATCGCACTGCAAATTGACCAATGTGGGGCGTTGCTCAAGCACGCCCTCCAAAAAGCCTTGTTTTACAGCTTCCGACACTTCGCGCATATAGGCATTGCCCTTGCCGATATACATATCGTCGCGGATGCCGATCACATCAGCCATGAAAGAGATCATATTAGCGGTTTCGCGCACGGTTTCACCATGTGCGACTTGAGATTTGCCTTCATCCAGGTCCTGAACTTCCAAGCCCAACAGATTGCAGGCACTGGCAAAGCTGAAGCGCGTGCGTGTGGATTGGTCGCGGAACAGGGAAATACCCAGACCGCTGTCGAAAATTCGGCTGGAGATATTTTTCTGGCGCAGACCTCGCAATATCTCGGCTGCCAGAAAAGTGGCTCTCAGTTCGCCGTCACTCTTTTCCCACGTCAGCAGAAAGTCATCAAGGTGCATTTTATGATAGTCTAGCTGTGCGAGTTGATTGATGAGCGCTTTGATTTTAATGGTGTCCATGTTAATGCACTCTCCTTTCAGTTTTAAATTCAGTTGATTTTTATGGCACAATATGAGTGCCGCGGCCATCAGTAACAGCCTCTTTGATAAATTCAGGGGCTGTGATAATCACTTCCAGGCCCCCGTTTTTTAAGAAACTCAGGGCGGCTTGAATCTTGGGAAGCATACTGCCGGGAGCGAAATGTCCTTCAGCGATGTATCGCTCCGCCTCTGCAACAGTAATTTTGCTGATTGGTTTTTCAGCAGGTTTACCGAAGTTCAAGGCGACCTGCTCCACCGCCGTAGAAATGATAAGCAGGCCTGCATTCAATTGGCAGGCCAGCAGGCTTGAAGCCAAATCCTTATCAATCACGGCATCCACTCCCTCCAGCCCTTCGTCGGTTCGTACCACCGGAATGCCGCCGCCGCCCACGGTAACTACGTGATAACCGCTGTTGAGCAGCGATTCGATCACCGGCCTTTCTATTACTTCAAGAGGTTTCGGAGAAGGAACAACCCGGCGAAAACCGCGGCCTGCATCTTCAATTATGCTCCAGTCCGGATAATCCCGACGGATTTCGGCCAACTGATCTTCATCGAAAAATTCTCCCACCGGTTTGGCGGGTTTTTCAAAACCGGGATCGTCTCGATCCACAACGACCTGAGTGACCACCGTTACACACTGCCCTGCGACATTCCGGCCGGCCAACGCGTTGTTCAAAGACTGCTGAATCTGATAGCCGATGGAACCCTGAGTGTCAGCCACGACATTAACCAGAGGAACCAGATGCAGCCCTGTCTCACGGCGGGCAACTTCGGAACGGCGCATGATGAAACCCACCTGTGGCCCGTTGCCATGGGAAAGCACCACCTGAAAATTTTGCTCAATCAAATCGGCCACGCCTTGTACCGTTTCCCGAATGGCCGTATGCTGGTCTTCAACGGTTCGCAATGTTTTATTTTTGATCAACGAATTGCCGCCGATAGCGATAAAAACAAGCTTGGCGTTCATGGTTTACATCCCTCTTTTTTCCAGATATATGAGCGGTAAGGCGGCATAAAAAGCGGCACAACTCACCAGATCGGCTTTCCAGGTTTTTTCGTTGGGTGCATGAGCCTCGGCCTCTTTACCCGGCCCGAAACCGATGCAGGGGATACCAAACATACCCATAATGGAAACGCCATTGGTGGAAAATGTCCATTTATCCACCCGCGGCTTTTTGTCGAACAAGGATTTGTAGGCCGCCACCGCCGATTGGGCCACCGTATGTTCCTGCGGAAGCACCCAAGAGGGAAAATAGCAGTCAGTGGGATAAACCAAACCTGTGTAAGAGGGTTTAGCGTAGGTGTACATGGATACTTGGGCATCGGCCGCTTTGGCTGCCGGAAGCTCCCTTATTTGTCGCAGCGCGAGTTCCTTGTCTTCACCCGCAGTCAGACGGCGGTCAACAGAAATGGTGCAGCCATCAGCCACTGCACAGCGTGATGGTGAAGTGTAAAATATCTCCGAGACGGTCAGCGAGCCTTTGCCCAGAAAGTCATCGGTTTTCAGACGCCCGTGCAGTTCTTCCAACTCGCGCAGGATATGGCCCATCTTGAAAATGGCATTGTCACCGCGTTCGGGAGCGGAACCGTGGGAGCTGACGCCCTTGACTTCCACCCTGATTTCCATGCGGCCGCGCTGTCCTCTGTATATACCGCCGTCGGTAGGCTCGGTGGAAACCACAAATTCAGGTTTGAGTCCCGATTCCTTGATAATATATTGCCAGCACAAACCGTCACAATCCTCTTCCTGTACGGTTCCCACCACAACCAGTGTGTAATCGCCTTCAAGCCCCAGGTCCTTGATAATCTTACCGGCATATACCATGGAAGCCATGCCGCCTTCCTGGTCACTGGCACCACGACCGCCGATCACCGTATCGTCCTCAAAACCCTTGTATGGGTCGAATTCCCAATTGTCCGCGTTGCCCACCCCCACGGTGTCTATGTGAGCGTCCATAGCAATTATATGCTTGCCGTTTCCGATAAAACCAAGAACGTTACCCATAGGATCGATTTCCACTTTATCGAATCCCACCTTCTCCATTTCTTCTTTGATTCGCTCGACAACCGCCTTTTCCTGACAGCTTTCGCTGGGCAGACGGATCATGTCGCGAAGAAATTTTGTCATAGCCGGTTTGTAACTCTCGGCCAGCGCATTAATTTTTGCAAAATTCGGTTGTGTCATGGGTTTATCTCCTCATCAGGACTTTATTGATTATAACTGTCAATTATCGCCATTAAAAAAATATTTATCAATTGATAAAGTCGCCTAACCTAGTAAAGAAATATTTGATACATGTCAACAATTTTTCAGTTATACTGAGCGAGGTCATAATTTGGGATTTTTCAATTTTTGCATATTTGCATCAAAAGCCGGCGATGATTACACGATTTATATAATCTGCCGCACGGACGACGGCGACCGCCTCACCGTCACCGTTATAGTCTATCCAATCGCAGACGGTATTTTACCCACTCTATCGACTACGATATCACTTCCATCCCCATCCAAACTCGTTTCCATATTCCACTTATAAACAGCTTAAAGCCATAAGCATTCGGATCAATATGAACCTGTTGTATCATTTCAGGCCACCTGAAATAATGCGACTGTATGTCCTGGAAAACTTAATTGGCTATAATCCAGGCTATTGCGTGATTATGACACAAAATTTAAATTGGCATGATAATTGCACTATCAGTAAGTGGCAATAATGACGACTCGATGTTTGCTTCAATCTGCAACTTATCTCTGAAAGGGCTTCTATCAACCATGAATTTGGATATAAATATTAAAAATCGCAATTTCTGGTTTATGACAGCCGGTGATACATTACTTATTATCATGGCCTATTATGTTTCTTACTACCTGCGTTTTGACGGTAAGATCACTTTAAAAGAACTGGAAACTTTCAAAACAACCATTATTGGGATTGCGCCGCTCAAACTGGCGGTCCTGTATTTTTTTGGCTTATATAAAGGGATGTGGCGGTATGCCGGCATTCACGATTTGATTGAATTGATGAATGCCAACGTTGTATCCACGGGTTTCATTATGGCAATAATTTTTATAACGCACCGTTTTATAGGTTTTTCGAGAGGTGTGTTCATCATTGATTTGATGCTGTGTTTCTTGCTCTTAGGCGGCTTCAGGCTGATCGTGCGCTTATTTCTCGGTTATCGAAAAGCTGTCAGCCCAAACTTGTTCACAACGTCTAAGAACACCGGCGGTTATAAAAATATCCTCATCATCGGAGTCAGCAATATGGGAGAAAATCTGGTTCGTGAAATCAGAGAAAATCCTCTGATGAAATACCAGGTACAAGGATTCGTAGATGATGACCCTGCTTTTTTAAAGCAGGAAATTCACGGTAGTCCGGTACTTGGATGTATTCAGGATATCAGACAAATTGTAAAACGGTTTCATATTGATGAAATAATTATTGCCGTTTCATCCGCTTCCGCATCCGAAATACGACGAATTGTTGATATTTGCGAGAAAACTTCACTTCCTTACCGAACAATCCCCAATATTGATGAGCTGATAGAAGGACGTATAACGCTAAAAGATATTCGGGAAGTGCGCTATGATGACCTGTTGGGAAGAAAGCCCGTCCGTCTTGATTCCAAACGCATCGGCAATTATTTGAACGGCAAAAATATTTGGGTGACAGGTGGTGCCGGTTCCATCGGTTCGGAACTTTGCCGGCAAATTGCCCGTTTTGAACCGGCGAATTTGATTATTATGGATCAAAACGAATCCGCCTTAAATTCGGCGGAACTAAATCTCAATGCAGCCTTTCCGCATTTAAAAATCACACCGTTTCTCGGTTCTATTGTCAGGCAGCGTCAGATGAAACAAGGGTTTGATGCGTTCGCTCCGCAGGTTGTGTTTCATGCTGCGGCTTATAAACATGTGCCTGTCATGGAGCGTCATCCCTGGGAGGCGGTGTATAACAATGTGATCGGCACACGCAATCTCCTTGAAGTTTGCTGTCAATGCGGTGTGGAACGCTTTGTCCTCGTTTCCACAGACAAAGCGGTGCGGCCCACCAATGTGATGGGTGCCTCCAAACGTGTGGCTGAACAGTTTACAATGGCTTACAATATGCAAAATGGCGCCAGATATATGGCTGTCAGATTTGGTAATGTTGTCGGCAGTAGCGGCAGCGTCGCGCCGTTGTTTCAAAAACAGATTGCCGAAGGCGGCCCGGTGACAGTCACCCATCCTGAAATCAACCGTTATTTTATGACCATACCGGAAGCTTGCGGACTGATTCTTCAGGCTGGCTCTATCGGCCTGGGCGGTGAGATATTTGTTTTAAAAATGGGCATTCCGGTCAAGATTGCCGATATGGCGCGGGATATTATTAAGCTGCACGGTTATACGCCTGGCAAAGAGATTGAGATTAAATACACGGGGCTCCGGCCTGGCGAAAAGCTGTACGAAGAATTGATTACCGATGAAGAGAATATTCAAAATACAATTCATAATGATATCATGGTTTTAAATTCTGATCAACATAAATCTTTAAGTCAAATGAACAGTTATTTGGGCAAATTGATGGAATTCTCGTTAGCCGGAGATACGACAGGAATAAAAATGTATTTTAAAAAAATCGTGCCTGAGTATTCGCCTTGGTTTGAAAATGCGGAAACAAAAGGTTGTTAATCGCTCATTCAGGAGCAAACGCCACTATGTTTGATATCATAGAAACAAGCATAAAAAATTCTGATAAAATCGCCCTGGGATTAAGCTGTTTTATTTTGGTTACAATACCGGCAATCTTTGGCGCGGTTCAACCCGGTGTCCTGTTTTTTTACACAGGCTGCATTTTTATATTGTTTTTGCTACGCTTATGGTCTGAGCATCATCAATTCCAACTATTGACAGCGCCAGGGGTAATTATTCCGGGCATTACTTTTCTGATTATCACATTAATACAATGTTTACCGTTGCCACTCGCTATGCTCAAATATTGCAGCCCTGTGCGCTATCATCACCTGGTTTCATCCGGCGCGTTGCTTGGTATGAAGGATAACAGTTGGCATTCGATTAGCTATAATCCTTATGAATCGCTGGCATGGCAGGCATTTATATTAAGTCTCTTTTTATTTTTTCTGATGATGCGGGAATACTGCTCATCGTCCCGAAAGTTGATTTTAATCGTCAGACTCATGCTGGCTGTGGGTGTTATTGAATCATTATACGGACTGATTCAGGCATTGGAGCCGTCGGTCGGTGTACTCTGGTCAGACCGATATAATCATGGCCTGGCCCGCGGAACATTTATCAATCGCAATCATTTTGCCGGCTTTATTGGGATGGTCTGGCCCCTTGGATTGGGTTATATGTTGAGTCGTCAAAATTTTTATCAAAGCCATACATCAAAACAGCATGCGCAACCAATGCTAAAAAATATTCTCGTTTCAGCGCAATTTAATCTGCTCATTATTTATGTTTTTCCATTGACTATGATGTTGTTGACTTTGATTTTTTCCAAATCGCGTACAGGTATTGTCAGTATGGCGGTGGCCGTTTTCACTTTTATGGGGCTTGCATATTATCAGAAAAGAAAAACGTCTCCGGTTTTCCGGATTTTTGGCGGTGCGACGATTGTGCTATTAATTTTTTACAGTTTAAGAATGGGCCTGGGGTCAATAGCAGAACGCTTTTTGAAACTGGCTGATGACACGAGCCGCATCTCTATGTGGAATGATGGCCTGACCCTGTTAAAAGACCATCCGCTTGGTATCGGACTTAACAATTTTAAACAGGTGTTTCCGATTTATCGCGTCTTGTCCGATCCTTTTGCCGGCCGCGCCATTCACCTGCACAACGATTACTTGCAATTGCTGATTGAATCCGGCTGGCCCGGCTTTGTCATTTTAACAGGTGGGTTTTTGAATTTTTTAGGCCGCAGTTGTTATAAACTGCATATTTTTAAAGGCAGAAAGCATAATTCTCAGATGTTGCTTGCCATTGGAGCTATAAGCGGTTTGATTTCAATGGCTTTTCACAGTTTTACAGATTTTAACCTTCAAATTCCGGCTAACGCTCTATATTTTGTAACGCTTTTAGCAATTGTTCATGGCTGTTTATCACAAAATGAATCCAATTATAAGAGGAGGAAAAATTATGTTAATCATCAGAAACACGCAAAACCTGAAAATGTTTATTGTCATCTTAATACTCGTATTGCCAGCTACCGCTTATGGCGATAATATTAGCATCGGACGTATATATCCCACGGATAAAGTCTCAATTTATAAACACGGCGAAAAAGTCGGTGAATTTAGTTCCGAAGCGCCTTTACCGAATGGCTTGCTTGTATCTTGCCGGGGAAAATGCACCGTAAAAACGGATTGGATTACACTGGAAGCAGATGATGGCGGACAATTCTCAATCACTACGGATGAATTCAGGCGTGAATTATATATTAAAGAAGGATCGTTCAAATATGTATTACCCGCTCTCCAATCATCAAACGTCTTACGAACGCCTTGCGTGCAGGGACCTTTCCTTCCTGTTCCGGGAAAAGAAAATTTGAAAGGCAGAATTTCAGTTTCACTTCTATCGACTGAAATCAGCTTGCTGACAGGCACCCCCTTGATAATTTCAGGACCGGAAGGTGAAGTACAAATTGAGCCGAGGAAAAAAGCACTTTTTTCATGCTCTGGGCCGCTTGTAACTTTAACCATCACCGATGCCATACCCGCGGGTGTTGCCGGAAGTTCAATTAATCCTGCTGTTGCCGCCGGTGCGGCAGGTGCGATGATTGCTATTCCGGTGATAGCTGATATTTTGGACAACGATGATATGAGTCCCATTCAACCTTGACCAGACAATCAGACCAATCATTTATTGTCAGCACTCCTTTGGCGGCATTTCATAAAACTTTTCGATCTACTGATTATGGAAGGATGACTTCTCTTTTACAGAACTATCAACAAAAAAAGGTGTAATTATGTCTTTAAAAAACAATGGAAATCATCCTTTTCATAACACTGATTTGGAACCGGTTTCATCTTCAAAACATCTTCCCTCGACAGACTACTACGAAGAACGGGCCGAATGGGATGAAGAAACCCTTAATCTACGCGACTATCTTGACGTTATTATCCGGCGTCGATGGCTGATTATCGGCATCGTTTTTTTCAGCTTCATCACCACATTGATCTATTCGATGACTTTGACCAAGCTTTTTAAATCATCGGCTACCATCGAAATAGCACCTCAAACACCAAAAGTGACCAAATTTGATGAAGTCGTCGCATCTGAAATACATCAACGTGATTTTCTGGAAACTCAAGTGGCGCTATTGCAAAGCAAAACACTGATTTTAAGGGCTATAAAGAAAATGGGGTTTCCCGACAATCCGTTTGTTGCCAAGTCCGCTTCTGATGGAAAGAATCAAGAGGCGACGGGGCGGTTAAAACAAGTAATCGAATTTTTCAAACCTGATACCGATGAAAAAGAAACAACTCCCTCACTTTTAAGCGAAGCCCTGATACAACAAAAACAACTGGCGTATTTTCAAAACAATTTGAGTATCACACCGCAAAAAAATTCCAGGCTGATAACATTGACATTTGTCTCATCTGACCGCTTATTATCCCAACAAGTTGTGAACACATTGGCTGATGAATATGTTTTGTGGGAAATGGATAAAAAACTGCAAGCCTCGGACTTTGCCCAACAGTTTCTGAAAAAACAGATTGAACGCGCCAAAATTGTTCTGGAGAAATCGGAAGAAGAACTCAATCGCTTTGCCCGATTGGCCGGTATTGTTTCTTTGGATGCCAAATTAAGCAGTGTTTATTCTCAATTAGAAGTGCTTAACGCTGATTTGGCACACACCGAATCAGAATTAATATTAAAAAAAGCAACCTATTTTCAGGCCGCCCAGACAGAGCCGTCTAATTTGCCCCAGGTGTTGGCAAGCGAAATGATTGCTAAACTAAATATCAAATATTCAGATTTGCTGGCTGAATATGAAAAATTGGCCGTTTCTTTCCGTGATAGTTATCCTCAGGTGAAAGCTGTCAAGTCACGCATGGCCAGTATCGCAGACCGGATCAATTTGGAAGAACATAAAATATTCAAAGCGTTGCAAAGCGATTACAGCATTGCTTTGGAAAAAAAACAGGCTATGCAGGAGCGTGTCAACGAACAAAAAAAACGCGCGCTGGAGTTAAATGAGAGAGCAACCCAGTATAAAATTTTAGCGCGTGAGGTGGAAACGAACAAGGGCATCTATCAAAGTCTGTTGGAAAGAGCCAAAGAAATTGAATCCATGGTGGGGGTGTCCGCCAGCAATATTTATATTGTTGATCGCCCTTCAATTCCGATTTATCCGTTCAAACCGCGCGTGCGTTCCAATCTTCTTTTGGCATTGGTTATCGGGCTTCTATGTGGCATTGGAGCAGCATTCGCCCAAGAATATTTTGCCGATACAATCACCAATCCAGAACAAATCAGCGGCCGTTTTCAAATTCCGATATTGGGGGTGGTTCCATTGATTAAAACGGATGGTGGCATGATTGAAAAGATTTTTCTTGCTGATTCACGGGCGCCGCTTACCGAATCAATACGCACTGCCAAAGTATCCATTCAACTTTCGGGGACCGATTTGAAGACCTTTTTAATAACCAGTACTGCTCCATCCGAGGGTAAAACCACGCTGGCGTCGAATTTGGCGTTGGCGTTCAGCAGCGCGGGCGAGAAGGTCATTTTAATTGACGCCGATCTGCGTAAGCCTCGCCTTCACAAAATATTTACAAAGGACTTTTCAAATGGTCATTCCGGTCTGTCGAGCTTTCTGGCCGGCGTGAAGGAACAATGCCCAATACGTTCCGATGAGGCTGAAAATCTGGAAATTGTCTTTGCAGGCCCTATTCCCCCTAATCCGGTGGAATTACTGGCTTCAGGACGTTTTCAACAATTAATGGCGGATTTGGAAGAACGTTATGATCGCATTATTCTGGACGCTCCGCCGCATCACGGCTTTGCCGATATTCTGGTATTATCACAACGTGTCGATGGTGTCATTTTGGTTGGCAATATGGGGAGTACGACCCGCACGGCCGTACGTCATTTCAAAACAGGCATGATGAACGTTAATGCTTCTATCCTCGGGTGCATTATAAATAAAGTCAATCTTACTAAAAGATACGGCTATAACGCCTATTACAAATATTATCAAACGTATAGCTATAGCGACAAGAGCGCTAAAGAACTGGAAATAACATGACTTTCCGAGATACTTCAAGCGCTCGCAAAAATAAGCCGCCTTAATTTTTTGCGCTGCAAGCCATGTTACGCTGGTGCTGACCGATTCCGGAAAAGTGCAGGAAGAAAACAACCTATCTCGGCATTTCATGTCTGACTATAGGAACAAACACCGCATATTCGGTTACATTAACGATGGGCACGAATAAACTCGTGGCAAACAAGCATGAGGCCATGCAAATACCCGGACAGCACTATGATTGGGTTGCAATCTCTTCACAAGCAGTGCCGAAAATACCCGAAAATTTTTATTCGAGTACTTATTCCCCTGTGCTTATCTATGCGATTAAAGATAATGTCAAGTTTTTAGTGACTTCTAAATAGCGGAACAAATGATATGTTAAATGATAAAAATATATTGATAACTGGTGGGACCGGATCCTTCGGTAAGAAGTGTACGGAGATTATATTAAAAAGATATAAGCCAAGACGGCTGATTATTTTCAGCCGGGACGAACTCAAGCAGTTTGAGATGGCTCAAGTCTTTTCCGACAGAGATTATCCCTCTATCCGATATTTTATCGGAGATGTCCGTGACAGGGATCGGCTTTTCAGAGCATTTAACGGAATTGATTATGTGATTCACGCTGCTGCAATGAAACAGGTTCCGGCTTCTGAATATAATCCTTTTGAAGCTGTGAAAACCAATATTCTGGGAGCTCAGAACATCATTGAAACAGCGATTGAGCAGGGCGTGAAAAAGGTCATTGCTCTTAGCACCGATAAGGCTGCAAACCCTGTAAATCTCTATGGTTCAACAAAGCTTTGTTCGGATAAGTTGTTTGTCGCGGGGAATTCCTATGTGGGCCATGATAAGACCATGTTCAGCGTGGTCCGCTATGGCAATGTGGTGGGAAGCCGCGGCAGTGTGATTCCGTTTTTCCTGAAAAAAAAGGAAGAAGGTGTTCTGCCGATCACAGACCCCCGCATGACCCGGTTTTGGATCACCCTGGAACAGGGATCGAATTTTGTTCTCAAATGTTTTAAACGCATGGTTGGCGGTGAAATTTTTGTCCCCAAGATTCCAAGTATGAGCATTATGGATCTGGCGAAAGCGATCTGTCCGGAATGCAAGACCGAGACCATCGGAATCCGACCGGGCGAAAAACTTCATGAAGTCATGGTCCCTGTGGATGATGCCAGAAATACAGTTGAGTTTGATGATTGCTATGTTATCAAGCCGATGTTTAATTATTTTGGGCGGCGATTCTGCGGAGATGGCTGCAAACCTGTACCTGATGGCTTTGAATACAACTCAGAGAGCAATCCCTGGAAAGCATCTGCCGAAGATATAAGGGTAATGGCTGAGGGTTTATGATACCTTACGGAAAACAGTACATAGATGAATCAGATATTGAGGCTGTCGTGGAAGTACTTCGATCTGACTGGCTGACCACAGGTCCCAAGGTGGCCGAGTTTGAAAACGCCGTAGCCGATTTTGTCGGAGCCGGACATGCTGTGGCGGTGAGCAATGGTACGGCAGCGCTTCATACAGCCATGTATGCGCTCGGAATCGGCCCTGGAGATGAGGTCATTGTTCCGCCGATTACGTTTGCCGCAACAGCCAACTGTGTGGTTTATCAGGGCGGAACGCCGGTTTTCGCGGATGTCGATCCTGAAACATTACTCATTGATCCGGCACAAGTTGAAGCGAAGATCACACCACGCACCAAGGCTGTCATTACCGTTGACTATGCCGGGCATCCTTGTGATTATGATACGCTTCGGGAGATTGCCGACCGACACGGACTGGCCTTGGTGGCGGACGCCTGCCATGCCCTGGGTGCAAAGTACAAAGACCGCCCGGTCGGTTCACTGGCTGATCTTAATATCTTCAGCTTTCATCCGGTAAAACACATTACGACCGGTGAAGGCGGGATGATCACCACAGATAATGAGGAATTGGCCGGACGGATGCGTGTGTTTCGCAACCACGGAATTACGAGTGATTATCGTCAACGTGAACAGCAGGGATCATGGTTCTATGAAATGACGGATTTGGGATATAACTATCGTATTACGGATTTTCAATGCGCTCTCGGGCTTTCCCAATTGCGAAAACTTCCCGGATTTTTGGAAAAAAGACGAGCGATAGCTGCAAGATATGATGAGGCTTATGCAGATATTCCCGGAATAATACCGCTTTCTGTGAGACTGGAGGTTTTTCATGCCTATCATCTGTATGTGATTCGCCTCAATTCGGATAGGCTTGATCGGTCTTTGTTTTTCAAGTCATTGAGGGATAAAGGAATTTTTGTGAATGTCCACTACATTCCGGTGCATCTGCATCCGTTTTACAGAGACAGATTTGGTACGGGTCATGGTTGTTGTCCTGTGGCGGAAGAAGCATATCAACAGATTATTTCAATACCCATGTTTCCTGGGATGAGTGATGAAGATGTGGAAAACTGTATTGCTTCAACATGTAGTATTATTGAATTACACTTTCCCGGCAACTGAAAAGAGACCATAAGGAAAAACTGTTCAAACGTGATTTTGCTGGAGAGATCATGGATTTGTTTCCAGATATACGGCTAAGAGATTACGGGTTTTGTTACCATAGGGATCCGAATTTCCCTCATGATGATATCACATGGTTTTTGTTGGAGAAGAAATAAAAAATCACTTAATGTACCGGATGGAAGGCATATATGATTGTCGCTATTATACCCGCACGCGGGGGAAGCAAACGGATACCCAAGAAAAATGTCAGGCTTTTCGCTGGAAAGCCGATTATCGCTTATTCGATTGAAGCAGCGAGAAAAACGGGTTTGTTTGACAAAATTATCGTATCTACGGATTCGGATGAAATTGCCGCCGTTGCCGAATCTTATGGCGCTGAGGTTCCTTTCAGACGCCCGAAAGAACTTGCCGATGATTTCACGGCTACCGCACCGGTATTGGTTAATGCGCTGGAATGGCTTGATCAGCGTGATTGTCATGTAAAATATTTTTGCTGTATCTATGCCACCGCGCCTTTTGTCCAGCCCGGTTATATCCGAAAAGGATTTGAGCTGCTTGCAGAGAATAATGCTGTAACCGCTTTTACGGTGACATCATTCCCATCTCCTGTTTTCAGAGCGTTGAAGATAAATAAAGAGGGTTGTGTGTCCATGTTCTGGCCTGAACATGAAAACTCACGTTCCAATGATTTGCCGGAGGCCTACCATGACGCGGGACAGTTCTATTGGGGATATACGAGGAAATTCATGCAGGAAAAAAGATTATATGCCAAATTCTCGGTTCCTGTCATTCTTCCCAGGCATCTTGTTCAGGATATTGATACTCCCGAAGATTGGGAAACAGCGGAACGTATGTATCAGGCTTTTCAGACAGGAGGTAAAGATGAATAAGCATCTTATTATTCGTGCTGACGCAACAACTCAGATCGGCACAGGGCATATCATGCGCTGTATAGCACTGGCTCAGGCATGGCAGGAGAGAGGCGGAGATATAACTTTTCTTTCTCATTGTGAAAATGATGGTTTACGTCAGCGAATTTCAGATGAGGGATTCAGATTTATTCCCATTGAAAATGCTCACCCGCATCCTTCTGATTTGGAGAAAATATTATCAGTTTTGTCAGATGAAAAAGAGAATACAGGCTGGCTTGTTTTGGATGGATACCACTTTGACACTGCTTTTCAAAAAGCGATTCGGGATAAAGGGATTCGGTTGCTTGTAATTGATGATATGAATCATCTGTCCCATTATCATGCAGATGTTCTCCTGAATCAGAACATCCACGCACCGACATTGAAATATTCCTGCGATGAAGATACGATTCCACTGATGGGGTGTAAATATGTCATGCTCCGCCGGGAATTTCTTGAATATCGGGAATGGAAACGGGTTATCTCGGAAAAAGCGGCAAAGATACTGGTAACGATGGGCGGATCAGATCCGGATAATGTAACGCTTAAAATTATTCAGGCATTGAATCTTATGAATGATACCGAACTTGAAGTTAAGTTTGTGGTGGGCCCGGTAAATCCGAATATTGAAAGTATCAGAAAAGAATTATCTCGCTCGAATTTTACTTATAATCTTTTATCCAATGTGAAAAATATGCCTGAGTTGATGGCATGGACAGATGTGGCAATATCAGCAGCAGGGAGTACATGTTGGGAATTGTGTCTTTCAGGTGTTCCTTTTCTGGGAATCATTTCAGCCGAAAATCAACGGGGAATAGCAAAGGGTCTGGATCACGCAGGCGCGGCCAAATGTTTAGGATGGCATGAAGATTTATCGCCAACAGATATAGCTCAGTCTTTGCTGAAAGTTATGGTTAACAAAAGAAAAATGGAACAAATGTCCGAGCAGGGGAAATATCTGGTGGATAACAGAGGATCAAAAAGAATCATCAGAACAATGCATACGGGAGAATTACAATTGCGCCCGGTTCAATCATCAGGTTGCGAATTGCTTTGGCAATGGGCAAATGATACTGATACCAGACGGCCTGCATTTTATACTGAACCCATTTCATGTGAGACACATGAAAAATGGCTTGAAAAAAAGATAAGAGATACTAATCGCTTGCAATTTATCGCTGTGGATAACAAGGGTGTTCCCATTGGTCAAACTTGTTTTGATATTATTAGCAATGTTGCTGAAGTTGATTATTATATTGATAAAAATTACCGAGGTCTTAACTTGGGTGTCTTAATTATAAAAAAAGGCATTCAGTATGTATGTACTGAGATTGAAACACCGCTGACATTCCTGGCAAGAGTGAAAAAAGAAAATTATTCCTCAAATCAGATTTTCATAAATTTGAATTTTGGAGATATTAATGATAAGAGTAATGTAACTAGTACACACACACATTTATCAATTACAATTATTTCCGACAAAGAAAGCTGGATTAACCAATATATTCCAGAAGTAATATCAAAATTTATTGTCTCAGGCCATACTGTTTCTTGGAGCCACAATGTTTCTGAGATCAACAATGGAGATATTGTATTTTACCTTGGATGCGGACAGATGGTTTCTCCAGAAATTTTATCCAAAAACAAACATAACCTTGTCGTGCATGAAAGTGATTTGCCCAAAGGCAAGGGCTGGGCACCGTTGACGTGGCAGATACTTGAAGGCCAAAATGAAATTCCGATCACCTTATTTGAGGCTGTTAAGTCAGTAGATGCCGGAAAAATTTATATGCAGGATATCATGCATTTTAATGGTACGGAACTTGTTGATGAATTGCGTAAAAAGCAGGCCGAATACGCCATAAGATTATGTCTATTTTTTATCAAGAACTATTCTTTAGTCACTGCTAAAGCAAGAGAACAGATTGGGAAGCCCAGTTTTTATCGGAAGAGAGGGCCGAAAGATTCAAAACTTGATCCAGATAAAACTATCCGGGAGCAGTTCAATCTTCTGCGGGTTATAGACAATGAAAGATATCCGGCCTTTTTTGATATTAATGGTGAACGATATCTGTTAAAAATAGAGAGAGGGTAATAAATATTATGAAGCAAGAAGATAACTATATAGTAATCGGATGTAAACCATGGAATAGGCGCGTATTCAACAATGTTATAGTTTCCTAATTCTGGCATCTGAGATTTCGGATAATCAAAGTTTTGAACAAGCACCCCTTTTAAATGGGACATGGTTGGAGGAAATATTCATGAATAAAAAAAAAGAGAACATTTCTACAAGATCTCGGAGAACTGAGTTACTTGAAACCCGGATAGCACAAAATGTTGGCGCTCAAAAAATTGATCTTGCTGAATGGATATTTGACAGGATTGAGATTGAAAGCGGCTCTAAGGTTCTTGAACTTTGTAGCGGTACTGGTGCTCAAACTTTACATCTGATCAACCGGGTTGGTGAAACTGGTCATGTGTTTCCTTCCGATGTTTCTCGTAAAACACTGGATAAATTGGACGCAAATATTAAAACTAAATGGAAGCCGAGAGTAACCAGCATTGAAGCTGATATGGATAGCCTTTCAGATGTGTTGGATGGAAACGGTTTTGTTGCGCCTCATTTTGATATGGTATTTTGTGCTTACGGCCTGTATTACAGTAAGAATGTAGCCGAAATTTTGCAGGAAATAAAACGGTGGCTTCGGCCAAAAGGGAGGCTTGTGGTGGTGGGACCATTTGGCCCTAATAACGATCCTCTTTTCAATCTATTAGAACAAGCTGGAGTAGTAATTCAGCCCTGTATAAAATATACAAGTACAGACTTTATGTTTAAAGAAGTTCTCTCTTGGGCGGCAAAGCATTTTGAGAAAGTTTTCATAAACACAGTCGTTAATCAAATCGCTTGGCAGGAACCAACTGATGTCCTTACATATTGGAAGAATTCGACATTTTACGATTCAGAAAGATTAACCGTAGTTAAGAAACTGGTAGATGCTCACTTTTCTATGAATTCAGAATTTGTGAATGAAAAATGGATAATGATGATCGAAGCAAAGGATGTTCGTAAATGACAATATGTGAGTTTCGGCTCTTTAACGGATTAGATTAAAGAGTTTTATACATCATGTCCGCAGTTCTTGTCTGAAAACCACTATTTTTCAGAATTATGTCGCAATATATTGTACCTGCTCATATTACTCGATGATTTGTTACAATAATAACCACAATATATTGTAGTATAATTCACAAAATGCGGTAGGTGCGGAGATATCTCTAAATAAAAGTGAGGAAGGAATATTAATGAAGATACTTGTTGTTGCAGCACACCCTGATGACGAAGTCTTGGGATGCGGGGGAACAGTTGCCCGCATGACTAGGGAAGGCCATGAAGTGTTCATTGCAGTTCTTGGCGAGGGTATTACCTCCCGTTTTGCCGAGAGGAATACACAAGAACGCGATCTTTTAAAGGAGCTTCATGAAAAAAACCGTGAAATCGCAACAATGCTGGGTGCAAAAGAGCTTTTTGCATACTCTTTGCCAGATAACAGTTTTGACTCTGTTCCGCTTCTTAAAATTGTCAGAATCACAGAGGAACTGATCGGCAAAATTCATCCGGAAGTTGTATATACCCATCACGGAGGAGACCTGAATATCGACCATGCAATAACATTTCGGGCAGTGATGACGGCAACTCGCCCGATGAAAGGTTGCCCGGTCAGGCAGATTTACACATTTGAAATCCCCTCATCAACAGAGTGGGCGTTTGGCAAGTTTTCAGATATTTTTGACCCAAATACATTTGTGGACATCAGTTCCACACTTGATTTGAAGATTCAGGCTATGAAACAATATGAAAGTGAAGTACGGCAGTTTCCGCATCCCCGTTCTTCAAAAGCGCTTCAGGCTACCGCAGAAAAATGGGGAAGCGTTGCCGGACTGGAAGCGGCTGAAGCTTTTCAGTTGATTCGCAAAATTTGCTAATCTCAGCAGATCGCATCCAATTTACAGTTTTATGCGAATTTGATATGCAGGCTGGGTCAGAAAAGTGTCAGTTAGTTTTTTGGCTTCAATGAAGAATGCCAAAAGTTCTCTGGATTCCGGTCTGAACTTGAAACTCGAAACTTCTGACGCGAGAATGAATATGAAGAATTATATCACCATTAATAACAGAAAAATCAGTACTGGACACCCGGTTTACATTATTGCTGAAATGTCGGCCAACCATAACCAGGATTTCGGCCAAGCAGTGAAAATAATTGAAGCCGCCAAAGAAGCAGGCGCTGACGCTGTCAAACTTCAGACCTACACACCGGATACTATCACCATCAATTGTGATAATGAATATTTCCGTATTAAAGGTACGATATGGGAAGGAAAAAACCTTTACGATTTGTATGGTGAAGCTTATACTCCCTGGAAATGGCAGTCCAAACTGAAAGAAATTGCGGACAATCTCGGACTCGACCTTTTTTCTACTCCTTTTGATCCGACAGCAGTTGATTTTCTGGAAAAAATGAATGTACCTGCTTATAAGATCGCTTCATTTGAAGTAACTGATATTCCCTTATTACGCAAAATAGCACAAACCGGCAAACCCATTATTATGTCCACCGGCATGGCAACCCTCGGAGAAATTGATGAAGCGGTTCAGACCATCAGAAATACGGGTGGAAATCAAATCGCTCTTCTCAAATGTACCAGTGCATATCCTGCTCCTGTGGAAGAGGCAAACCTGAAAACCATTCCGCATCTAGCCCAGGCTTTCGGATCTCCCACGGGGTTATCGGATCATACCATGGGAAGTACTGTTGCCATAGCTTCCGTAGCCCAGGGTGCATCCATTATTGAAAAACACTTCACCCTTTCCCGTTCAGGTCCGGGGCCGGACAGTTCTTTTTCTATGGAACCGAAAGAATTCAAAGAGATGGTGAATGCTATTCGCATAGTTGAAAAAGCACTTGGCACGGTCAGATATGAAGTAACTGAAAAAGAGAAAGCCAGCAGGGTATTCAGAAAATCACTCTTTGTTGTAAAAGATATTAACGCTGGAGAAAGATTTACACCGGATCATGTCCGAGCAATCCGACCCGGAAACGGATTGCATCCTCGTCATATTGAAAATATTATCGGTCGTACCGCTAAACGAGAGATCAGACGAGGAAGCCCTTTATCATGGGATATTTTAGGTTGAAACCAAATTTTTTCAGAACCGCTGAAAATTGGATTTGCTGAGGTATCTCTATAATGAGTGACACTCGCTCTTTGTTACAAAATGCAACTGTTTATTCAATATCCAATATTCTGAATGCAGTTATTCCTTTCCTGTTACTGCCCATTCTTACGCGTGTTCTTGAGCCTTCGGAATATGGTATGCTTGCCATGTTTAATGCAACATTGGGGGTTTTGGGGGGCTTTTACAGTTTTAAATGTTCACGGAGCAGTGAATGTGCGCTTTGTGATCAAACAAATATTGACCTTTCAAGATATGTAGCCCTAAATTGAGCGATTCTTAACACGCAAAGTGATTTATCTTGCTGAAATTATAAAAAATTATTACAAATTGATTTTTCACCCATTGGGTGAAAATCCTAAATACACAAAAAGTTTTATATATCAAAGTGTTATGGTGACTTTAAACTAAAGAATCGCTCAATTTAGGGTAGTACCACAACTCGTAAATTCGTCACCCCCTCTCTTATAATGACTAAGGGGCGAATTTCCAAGTTGCTGTAGTAGGTTCATGTATTTGTATATTGGCGATAAGTATCTTTGCAACCTTAATGATAGCACTCAAACGAGAAAGGAAGCCCAATATTATGGTCAAAATGGTAAGTCAGAGTGAAAAAAATACACCCTGCACAGTCTGCGGAAGCCGAGATTCATCAATTGTGCTGAAAAAATACGATGACTCGGGAGAAGAGAATATAGAGCTTTGTGAATGCCATTATTGTGGAACCATATTCCAAGACGCTTTTAGAAATGACTATTCGCCTCATTTATATGAATATTATGCAACAAGAAAAGACAAAGAAAAATCTGATTTGTATAATCCTATCAATGAAATCCGATGTAAGCAGTTGCTATCTTCATTTAGCAAGTTTGCGCCTGGAAAAACCATGTTGGATATTGGATGTGGGCAGGGGCAATTTGTTGACATTGCGCTGAATCTTGGTTGGGATATTTCTGGCATTGATCTCTCAGAATCAGCAGTGGATTTATGCCAAAAGTTTGGTTTGCCAGTTAGTAAACTGGATATTTTTTCATCAACCCTAAAACCATCTAGCTTCGATATGTGTATAATATCCGAAGTAATTGAACATGTGTCTAACCCTGTAAAATTTATCAATAGAGTTGAGGAACTATTAAAACCAAGGGGAGGGGTGTATTTTACAACGCCAAATTTTTCTTCGTTGGACAGGAAAATGTTGGGAAGCCATTGGCGCGCTATTAATCGTGAACACCTTATTTATTTCACACCTCAGAGCATAAGGCATTTAATTCAAAAATATACCTCTCTCAATATAGAATATGTCCGAACTCAAAATATATCTATGCCAGCGCTAAAATATTTTGTCCAAAAGAATTTTTTTAGACGAATTCTTGATCAGAAAGAGGTAACAGTGAATGCACCTGACGGACAAATTGTTCGAAAAAATGAACAGGATTTACGTAGAAAAATCGAATCTTCTTATATTTTAAGGACTATTAAATTGGGAGCCAACAAAATTCTTAATTTGACTGGCTTGGGTTCTTCTCTGGTTGTCCTTTGTAAGAAGCGTATGTGAACCAATATTTTGGGAATTCACATGGAGCAGAAATGGCATTCGGATAATATATTGATTATTATAACAGTTTGTCTGCAAATATAGGAATTATAACATGGTAGAGTTGCTTAACAAACTTGCTTTTCTTATTGATAAAAAGTCAAAAAGGAAAGCTGTTTATATGTTAGGTATCATGCTTTTTGGTGCTGGATTTGAAGCCATAGGAGTCGGCTTAATATTCCCTTTTATTTCTTTGATGAGCAACCCTGATTTGCTTGATACCAATGAAAAACTGAACTGGCTTTTTGCACTTTCAAGACTGGAGTCTCATCAACAATTTGTTATGGTTATGGCTGTTGTCCTTTTTGCATTGTTCTTGCTCAAGGGTGTTTACATCGCATTTATGAATTATGCTCAGTTCTCTTTTGCCTTCAAAAACCAAGTCATGCTTTCACGGCGATTATTTTCCTATTACCTTCAAAGTCCTTATGCATTGCATATCCAGCGCAACTCATCGGAACTCCTGAAAAATGTGAATTCTGAGTCCTTGTGGGTTTTTCATCATGTTATGGTTCCATGTCTAACGGTTGTCAGTGAATCAATAGTTTTGCTGTTCATTAGTTCTCTACTGATTTGGACAGCACCTGTTGCTACTCTCACATCACTTTTACTCCTTGGATGTTCTAGCAGCCTGTTTTATTGGAAAATCAGAAAAAAAGCGCGAATGTTTGGCAAAAAGCAACAATTCCACATGGGCAAGATGATTCAATGGGTCAATCAGGGCATAGGAGGTATCAAGGATGTGAAAATAAAAAGAAAAGAGAAATATTTTGTCTGTGAATATACTATAAGCAGTGAGGCATATGCACATGCCAATATATATTTAAAAACCGTTTCTGTAATTCCCAGACTTTTTCTTGAGGTTATAGGCATTGGGTCGATACTCCTTTTAAGCATATTTATTATAGCTAAAGGGCAGGATATAGGCACCTTCATTCCTTATCTTGGGCTTTTTGCAATGGCAGCTATGCGAATGATACCATCAGTAAATAGAATCATTTCCTCTCTCACAGGAATGCGTTTTTTTGCAGCAAGTGTAGATGCTGTTTACGGTGATCTTGCCAATATTGAACAACTAAAAAAAGGTTCATCTGAAAGAACTGAACCAGGGAACTGTAACCCAATTGCTATGTCAGTGTTTAAAGATCGGATAGAAATTAGGCAGGTAACATTTTATTATCCGAAACGAGAGAATGCTGTATTGAAAAATATTTCGCTAAAGATCGCTAAAGGTTCTCTTGTTGGCTTCGCGGGAACTTCTGGTTCAGGAAAGTCAACCCTTATTGATGTGATTCTAGGATTGATGGATCCTCAAAAAGGCTGTGTCTTGATTGATAATAAATCAATAAAAAAGAATCTCATTTCATGGCAGCAAAGAATTGGATATATACCACAATTTGTATACCTTCTAGACGATACAATACGGCGGAACGTAGCCTTTGGTGAGTTGGACTCTGAAATAGACGATAACAAGGTATGGCAATCTTTACAGACAGCCAAATTAGCGACATTTGTTCAGGATCTAACAAAAGGGCTTAATACTATAGTAGGAGAAAACGGTGTAAATTTGTCTGGTGGGCAAAAGCAAAGACTGGGTATCGCCCGCGCATTATATAAAAATATAGACACTATTGTCATGGACGAGGCTACATCTGCATTGGATGCAGAGACTGAGAGCAAAATCAGCAATGAAGTTTTCCAGTTAAAAGGCAAAAAAACAATCCTTATGGTGGCTCATCGGTTGACTGCCCTTGCCAACTGTGACTGCATTTTTTTGCTTAAACATGGCGAAATAGCCAACTATGGCACATTTGAACAGCTTAAGAACTCAGATACATATTTTCAATCTTTACTTCATTCATCAAATTCTGCTGGTAAATCAAATTGTTAGGTTTTACAAGCACCTGACTTTAAAAATGAAAGGATAAGGCAAATATATGGATAAATTTAAAACCAATACCCTTTTCCCGATTGAAACAATTAATCGAGAGTTGGATTTCAGATTGTTCCTTGCGGTGATGGCAGCCAATTCATCTCATCGAATATTTGTTGGACAGCATAATGTACTTGACAAACTTATTCCGTACATGAAAGGTGGGATATATGTTGGAAAAACTTTGTTCAAAACGTCTTTCCCGACAGATTTAAGTTATTATCGTCTTTTAAAGAAACAAGGTTTCTCCATAGTGCATTTGGATGAAGAAGGCGCTTTCTATGCTGGTGACGAAGATAACTGGCGTAGGGTTTTGGATATCCGGCTTGATCCATCGGTTTTAAAAAGAGACGATTTTATTTGCACTTGGGGAGACTTTCAAAAAAAGCACTATATCTCAAAAAATCCTGAACTTGCACAAAATATTCGAGTAACAGGTCACCCACGATTTGATCTATATAAAAAAATATATAGGCATTACTTTGAACAGGAGGCAAAACTAATAAAGGAAAAATATGGACACTACATTCTTATAAATACTAATTTAACTACTGCAAATAATGGCTTTGGTTTGAGGATTACATTTTCATCTCAATATGGATACCTCCCAAAAGATCAAAATAAAAGAATGTCTGTTGTAAGACGGTGGGCACAAGCAAATCATGTTCTTAGTAATATGGTGGCTTTAATTCACAGGTTGAGTTTTGAATTTCCAGATTTTTCGATAGTGGTTCGTCCCCATCCTTCAGAGGAACAGAATTTTTATCGAACCGTATTTTCCGGGGTGGAAAATATCCATGTTGTTCATTCCGGGCCTGTCGGTCATTGGATAGTTGCTGCTGAAGTTCTAATCCATGATGGTTGTACTACTGCTGTTGAAGCGTATTTGGCAGATACACAGATAATTAGTTTTAAACCATACGAAAATGATCAAGAGAGCTTTAATCTTCCTAACCTTTTAGGGAATATATGTTCGACTGAAGAAAAAGTGGTAGCTTTAATCAAAAAGATTCAGGCAGGTGAAAGCATTAAGTGGGAGAATAATATAGGGCAAAAAGAGTTTGGCCTGTTTGAAAATTTTTCAAGTGAAGCTTTTAAGCCAGTCTTGAATGTAATTGAGGAAGCACAAACGAAACTTTCTTCAAATTTCAAAACCCCTAGTTTGACCACACTACGGTTGATGGAGAATTCACGACAGATAAAAGATGTTCCCAAAAAGGTATTTCGGCCTTTTTTTTCAGAAAAGATGGCCAATTACCGAACCTGCTACAATAAGTTTTATGGATTTGACAAAAAAGTAATCCAGCAGAAAATGGATTTGATACAGAAAATGCTTGACAAGTCTGTCAATTTTTCTCTGATAAGCGACTCTTTAATGATTATTGATTCAAAAGAGCAATAAATATTCCAAAATCTACATTTTTTAGTCGGAGGTCTGAACATGAATGAAAAAATTAAAATCCTATTCGTTATACCAAACCTCCAAGGAGGAGGTGCCGAACGAGTTTTCGTACATCTAATAAGGCATATTGATCGTGAACAATTTGTTCCTTTTCTTGCAATTGGCAGTTTAGAGGGGGCCTACCTGAGATATCTGCCAAAGGATATTCCGATCTATGAGTTGAATGCATCTCGTGCGCGCAAGGCACTCATTCCACTTATTCGTCTTGTTCGGCGATTGCGTCCTGACATTGTTTTTTCCACACTTGGATTGAGCGTTGCTGTCGCAATGCTTAGACCATTTATACCGCGAGACACTCTCTTGATAGCCCGTTCAGGTAATAGTATAAGTGCTTATCTTAAGGATGTTGGGCGTGAAAATATTATTAAAAAGATAATTTATTGGCTTGCAAATGTCTTAATATTTAAAAGTAGCCATTGTGTTATTGCTCAAAGCAATTTTATGCTACAGGATGCACTTAATACTCTTCCTGTTGATAAAAAGAAAATTAAAACAATTTATAATCCTGTTGACATCTCGTATATTTTAAAGATTGTTGGAGATTTGAAACCAAGTTTTCATGGTTCAGGCCCTCATTTGGTTGCAGTTGGTCGACTTCATTGGCAAAAGGGCTACGATATTTTGCTTAAAGCACTTCCGAATGTTTGCAAGTTATATCCCGAGGGAACTCTGACAATTCTTGGAGAAGGAGAGGAGCGGTTGCATTTGGAATCTCTGGCTATAGAATTGAAAATTGAGAATAATATTCGATTTCTTGGCTTTGTTGATAATCCTTATCCCTATATCCAAAAAGCAGATATGCTTGTTTTATCTTCACGCTATGAGGGGTTTGCAAATGTCCTTTTAGAATCTTTGGCTCTCGGCACCCCTGTTATTGCAACAGATTGTCCAGGAGGCAATAGGGAAGTGATTACTGATGGTGTCAATGGGTGGCTTTCACCAAATGAATATCCCGCAGGTCTGTCAGATGTAATATTAAAAGCACTGAACAATTTAGAAGCAATCGATTCTAAAGCAATGATGTATGATATAAGCAAACGATTTAACGTCGGAACGATTTGCAAAGAGTATGAAAAAATCTTTTTAGAGACAATTAATCAGTGAACATTTTAAAGGCTAACATACAAAGTCGGGAAGGCAGAGCAGATGAAATAAGGGCAGAATGTGTTTTAAATGAAAATTTTGGCTAAAAATGGCTGAAGGATAACTGATAAGAAAGAGCATTGAGCATACTTTTTAACACCCTTTTGAAGGAGAACTAATGGAAAATAATAATGTAAAAAAGTTGGGATTTATCGCGACCGTTAAAAAAGATTTTCATCACTTTTTAGACGGGCCGCTTTATAAGTCCCATTTGCGCTTGACGGCGATACGTCTTTTACGCACTTTTATTACTCCAGAGTTTAAGTTATCGTATTAATAATATATTATATCATAAAGGCTATAAAACAACTGCATATTTTCTTTATTTGCATACTAAGAAAAAATATGGCTGCGATATTCACCCGGAGGCAACTATTGGACCCGGTTTGCGAATAGCCCACTGCTCAGATATCGTTATAGGACCTTTGGCAATCATTGGTTCAGATGTGGAGATATTTAATGGTGTTACGATTGGCAAGACAAAGCGAAGAAGGAGTGAAAGATGCATGCCAACTATTGGTAATCGCGTCATGATAGGAACTGGGGCAAAATTGTTAGGAGCGATTAATATTGGTAATGAAAGTCTTATCGGTGCTAATTCTGTTGTCCTACAGTCCGTGCCTGATGGTGCATCTGCTGTAGGAGTGCCTGCACATATTATTTGAGGGGTGGTAGCGAGTGATAAATATGATTCATTAATTTATCAAGAATCAATTTTTTCAATTATTTCAATATGCTAATGAAAAAGCCAAAACTTATAGACCTATCCGAATTTTTGTATCTGTTTAATTGGTTCAAGCCATAGAACATCAGCATTGAACGGCATGAGGAAAAGAAAAAAAGAGAAAAAGAACCAAAACAAAGCGCACATAATGTTTCGTTTTAGAATGGCCTGCTCACATATAAAAATTCTGCTACCTGTTTACCGGTGAATATTTTTTTATCGTATCAGGGCACTCAGGAATATGATATGAAGTCAAAGAAAACTGAATTTTAACCTTGATGAGTATATGTTTCATTAAAGAACCATTCAGCTATCTGTGTTGCTCGTTACCTCTTAGAAAAAGGGATAAATACTTAAAATGACACCTTCTGGTATTCTTTTTTTTGTTTTTGGCTTAATGTGTGCGGGATATGCCAGCAAGCGACGCGTACTTGGAGATAAATTTTTGCCTTTAAAGTTATTTGCATATCATTTAGGTTTTTCATTGCTTTACTGGTGGTATTCATTAAACAACCCCGCTGATAGCACACGATATTATTCTATGGCAAAGAGCAGCATCAACCTGCCTTTAGGTTTCGGAACCGCTTTCATTGGCTGGTTTGTACAGAAAATCTATTTAGTTTTTGAACCGAGTTATCTGGATTTTTTTCTACTTTTCCATATTGCCGGCTTTATAGGGATGTGTCTGTTCGTTCGAACAGTGATGGATGTATCTTATAACAGAGTTCTGCCGCGTGTTAAACAGGCTATGCTTATATTATTTTTTTTGCCAGGCTTACATTACTGGACAAGTGCAATCGGTAAAGACAGCCTTATTTTTCTGGGAATAAACCTTTCTATATGGGGATTGCTAAAACCTCGTCGTCGCGGGTTTGCTTCTCTAGCAGGTTTTTTAATCATGTATCTTGTGCGCCCTCATGTTGCAGGTTTTTTTTTGATGGCCGTAATTTTATCTTTGATGTGGGGCCGGGGAGTGCCTCTCCGGTGGCGTATTATCGGTACACTGGGCGTGTTGGCTGTTTTACTAAAATTTCTGCTACCTGTTATTATGGATTTCGTAGGTTTATCCGTCCTTAGTCCAGAATCATTGGATGGTTATTTTGAAAAGCGGCGGGGTCACAATATGTCCGGCGGTGGTGGTGTTGATATACGCGGTTATCCTTTTATTTTAAAATTTTTGACTTACCTTTATCGTCCATTTTTTATTGATGCTCCCGGACTACTTGGTCTAATAGTTTCCTGTGAAAACGCTGTCTTACTTTGGTTTAGTATCTTATTGCTTTCAAAACCGTTCTGGTTTTTGCTTTGGAAACACAGGTTCAGTTTTTTCATGAGGTTTAATTTCTTCTTTTTCTTTATCGGGACTACGGTTTTTTGTATGACAACCGCGAACATGGGAATCGCTATCAGACAGAAAACAATGCTACTGCCAAGTCTTATAATCCTTGTCTTAACAGCTTATGAAATAAAAAAATATGGATTAACCCCATACTACAGGAGAAAAAGTTATACAATCAGAAGATGGAACGTTCAGGGACGTAAAAAATTAAAAATTTAATAATTTCAATAGGTTATAAAAACAAAGTTCTAAAGTCTTTTGTAATAATTTCATATAGTTATGATTTTTAACACGTTGAATCAGAAAAAATTACCGAACCATTGTTATAAAGAGCCTATTTTTATTCAAACAGACAATATAACCGCTTCCTCTGAGGCCCCGCCCGCAGAGCAAGCATCAATGGTTAATTGACAACGTGATATTGTAAATCTGACTTGCAGAAGAACATACTGTCACTGGAAAGAGAGCATTAAAATGAAAATCCTTCTTCTCAGCCGATTTGGAAGACTTGGTGCCAGTAGCCGAATACGGTCATATCAATACATATCCTATCTGAAACAACACGGTATTGATATAACTGTTTCACCTCTGCTCGGAGATACATATTTATCTGATTTTTACTTTGGTAAAGCAAATCATATAAAAGCAAGGATATATCCATATCTATTTAGAATTTTAAGTCTTTTAAAAAGTTACCGCTTTGATCTGCTCTGGATTGAAAAAGAACTTTTTCCCTGGTTGCCTTGCTTGGGAGAACTATTACTTACTTATGCTAAAATTCCATACGTTGTTGATTATGATGATGCCATATTTCATCGCTATGACAGCCATTCCAATAAGTATATTCAAACTTTTTTGGGAAATAAAATAGATGTTATCATGCGTCATGCAAATTTGGTGATTGTCGGCAATGATTATCTATTACAACATGCAAAATATGCCGGAGCAAAGTATGTGAAATATCTGCCAACAGTGGTTGACCTTAAAAAATACAGGGTAAAACAAATCAAAAACGGTTTGTTTACTATCGGATGGATCGGTACGCCTATTACAGTCAAATATCTTGAATTTATTCGTCCTGCTTTGTCTGAATTGTTCCAAGATAATCGTTCTCATTTGGTTACAATAGGTGCGGAATTTTCAGGAATGGAAAGCAATTATGTTACAAATGTTTCTTGGTCTGAAGACTCAGAAATTTCGGACGTCCAGAAATTTGATGTGGGAATCATGCCTTTGCCTGACAACCTGTGGGCTAAGGGGAAATGCGGGTACAAATTAATTCAATATATGGCATGTGGAAAGCCGGTTATAGCTTCTCCTGTTGGAGTAAATTCAAAAATTGTTGAACACGGCGTAAATGGCTTTCTGGCTAATTCCAAAGAAGAATGGATCAGTGCGTTGACTCTTTTACGCGATAATCCTGAACTGAGAAAGAAGATGGGGGAAGCCGGAAGAAAAAAAGTCGAAAAAGAATATTGTCTTCAGGTTACGCAACCCCAATTATCAGCATTATTAACGACTCTTGATCAGAATAGCCATTTGAAAAATTAATAAATCTTATGAAAAAAATTCTTATCTCAGCCAGCTTTTCAGAATCACTCATCATTTTCAGAGGACCTCTTCTTGGAGAAATGGTTAAAAAAGGATACCATGTTACAGCGTGTGCACCGGCTGGAACATCAAAAATCAAAAATACACTGAATACAATGGAGATAGCATATAAAAATATCCCGCTTGAACGTACCGGCTTAAATCCCACAAAAGATTTTCAGACAATTTTCAGCCTGTTTATTCTTTTCCAAAACTTAAAACCCGATGTCATTCTATCTTATACTATCAAGCCGGTTGTCTATGGTTCCATAGCTGCAAAACTTGCCGGTGTTCCAAAAATTTATTCAATTGTAACCGGCTTAGGATATGCCTTTATGGGAAGTGGTATAAAAAGCAGAATTATCAATCTCCTCGCCAAGTTGCTTTATCACGTTAGCCTTAAATTCAATCAAAAAGTCTTTTTTCAAAATCCTGATGATCTTCATTTATTTCAATCATCAAATCTGATAACTGAAAATCAGGGTGTTTTGATTAACGGATCAGGCGTGGACACAGAATATTATAAACCAGAACCTTTTCCTGAGAATCTGTCTTTCTTACTCATTGCCCGTTTATTAAAAGATAAAGGCATTCGGGAATATGTTGAAGCTGCCAGAATTATAAAGCAAAAATATCTTAAAATTTCTTTTCGCTTTGTTGGTTGGGTAGAAAATAATCCGGCATCTGTTTCCAAAAATGAGCTGGATACATGGGTAAAACAGGGAATCATAGAATATCTTGGAAAAGTTTCAGATGTCCGCCCGGCAATCGCAACATCATCGGTGTATGTACTCCCTTCATACCGTGAAGGAACCCCCCGAACCGTTCTGGAAGCAATGGCAATGGGCCGGCCGATTATCACCACAGATGCTCCGGGATGCCGTGAAACTGTCCAACATGGGAAAAACGGCTTTCTCGTTCCTATAAAAAATGTGTCCGTACTTGTATCTGCAATGGAAAAATTTATTCGACAACCAGAATTGATTGAAACCATGGGACTGGCAAGTCGTCAAATTGCTGTTGAAAAGTATGATGTTCGCAAAGTGAATGCCGTTATCCTGAAAACAATGGGTTTAGATTGATGAAAAGATTATTTGATTTGTTTTTTACATTGATAGCTTTGATTGTTCTTTCACCGATTATGCTGTCTCTGGTAATTCTGATTCGGCTTTGTTTCGGCAACCCCGTGTTCTTTCGCCAAATCCGCCCCGGACTTAACGGAAAACCATTCACAATTTACAAATTCCGCACCATGCTCAATGCGTATGACAAAAACGGTCATCTTTTGCCGGACAGTGAACGATTAACAGAATTCGGAAAACTTTTGCGTCAAGTATCATTAGATGAATTACCGGAATTGTTTAATGTGTTAAAAGGAGAAATGAGTCTTGTAGGTCCAAGGCCGCTTTTGATGCAATATTTAACGCGATATACCCCGTATCAAATGCGCCGACATGAAATTAGACCCGGTATTACCGGATGGGCACAAATACATGGTAGAAATAATACACCGTTTAGTAAACGTTTTGAAATGGATATTTGGTATGTGGATAATCACTCTTTATCACTTGATTTTAGAATTATAATTTATACTGCAAGTAAAGTAATAAAAAGAGAAGGCGTTAGAACCGACCTTGATCAATGTTTTGCGGAAGTAAATGATTGTGGATTATAACATGCTAATTTATAAGGAAATACATTATGATTAAAGGAAAAAAAACTTTTTTCCGACCCGTTGAAAATGAAGATATGAATTTTTGTCAGATACTTTATAATGATCCTAATATTCGACAAATGGTTGTTGGATGGGATTTTCCCGTATCAAAAGAAAACCAAAGGAGATGGTTTGAATCGTTAGTTAACGATAAAAATAATATCAGGTTTATTGTGGAAACAAAAGAAAAAAAAAGAATCGGTCTTACTGGACTTTGGGATATTAATTGGCATAATCGCCATGCTTTAACTGCGATTAAGCTTTTAATTTCAAAAGATATAAAAGGGAAGGGACTGGGCAGAGATGCTATAATGACTATGAATTCATTTGCATTTTATGATGTTGGGTTGCATAGGCTATGGAGTACAATTCTTGATTATAATATTCCTTCATTTAAATCTTACGTTAAAAAAAGTGGCTGGAAAGTCGAGGGTAAATTACGAGAACATATTTTTAGAAATGGTGCTTTTCATGATCTTTATTATGTCGCATGTTTAAAAGAGGATTTTTTAGCTGTCCCTGATGTTAAAGATTATATTCCTTCGGATATCCCTAAAGAAATGAGCGTTTAGATATTGATTTTAAAGTATATTATGAGAAATAATATAGTTGACTGTTTGGAAATAGGTGGTGAATTCCATTGGACTGGTGTTCCTCCCTCCCCTTTTTTGTCTTGGCCCAGTCTGCATGTGTTTTTTGCTTTGGGACGTGATGCCCTGTTAGCTATTTGGAGGATGAAAAAGTATAAAAATACAATAAAAAATCATCTTTTTGTTCCAGACTATTTCTGTTCCGAGGTAACCCAATTCTGGAAAAAGAAAGGAATAAAGGTTCAGCAATATGAAGATGACCCAAGATGGATTCACCCAAAATGGAAAACTTTAAATCCTGTAGAAGGTGATTTTGTTTTAGCGGTCAATTATTTCGGTGTTTATGATGGAAATATTTGGAGAGAATGGCGTAAAAAAACCCATCTATCCCTACAACGACACTTGGAAATTAACTGTCTGAAATTATAGGATTTTAGTAAAAATATCTGAAATCATAAGTGAATGAATTCATTATGTTTTATATGTAAGTGTCGTTGTAGGGTTAATGTAGTTCTAATATTTGAATCAGAGCGACTTCGTGAACGATTCCGTTCTCAACTAGTTTCAAAAGGGATATATAGCCCTGTCCACTGGTTGCTAAATACAGAAGAATATAGTCATGCTGTAGAATTATCTAAAGCGGGAAACCCGCAACCCAATACCTTCTCCTCATTTTCTTGTTTTTTATTACAGAAACTAAGGAGTAAGGCACTAAATGTATTCTGACGATTCCGGCAGATCAAAGGTATAAGTCAGAAGATATGTATCGTATAGCATCTATTTTGAAAGAATTGGATTCAAATTAAGGAGGAGATATGGAAATATTATCTTTAAAACAAAATGAAGAACAGAATGACCGTTGGCATAAATATCTTGAAAAGAGTTGTTGTGAGGACGTTTATTTTTTTCCTGAGTATGCTCGAACATTCACTTCTATTGAGAAAGGTACATCACACCTTTTTATTTATGAGAAAGATGGCAACCGTTTTATTTATCCTTTCCGACTTCGTAAAATTCCCCAAATAGAACAATTTTCAGAATGGTTCGATATTACTTCAGATTATGGTTACGGTGGTCCGGTTATTTCTGTGGCTAATAAAACTGAAGTTCCGAATTTTATAAAAGATGCGGTGTCTTCCTTTGATGAATACTGTATTAAGCAACAGATAGTATCAGAATTCTGCCGGTTCCATCCTCTTTTAAAAAATGCTCAATACATGAGTATATATAAACCGATTTTTTGTAATCAAACTGTTTGGGTTGATTTGACAATGCCAGAAGAAGAGTGTTGGAAGCAAATACGAAAAGCATATCGGCGTCATATCCGTCAGTCCGAAAAAAAACATGGTATTGAAATTGAAATTTCTGATAATATTGATAATATTGATGTATTTTACAAACTATATACTAAGACTATGCAAGAAGTTGGTGCTAGCGGATATTATTTTTTCAGTAATGATTTTTTCAGATATTTATTTAAATATCTTACCGGTCATGTTGTGATGTTCCTTGCTCATTATCAAAGGAAAATCATTGCTGCTTCGATTTTTATATATGGGAAAGAGTTTCTCCACTACCACTTTGGAGCTATGGATCGTGAATTTTCAAATATTAATGCTAATAAAGCAATATTCTATAAAGCAATAAAATGGGGAATAGAACGACGTTTGAAAAAGTTTCATTTAGGAGGTGGTGTTGGGGGGGCAAATTCGTTAATGCATTTTAAAGAGGGATTCTCAAAATTTCGGGCAGATTTTCATATTGCCAAACGAATTCATAATCATGATATTTATCAAAAACTTTGCATAAAAACAGGAGTTGAGGCTGGTAAAGAGCCATTCTTTCCTGCTTATCGGGCTATCTATAGGTGATATATCATTGACAAGATTAAGAAAATTAAAAAAAATTGCAGGCAAAAGTGGCGACCATAGTGTCATTATGCCCGCTTGACTATCTGTGATAATGCGGTTGTAGGTGCTTGCAGCTTTGTAAGTGCTGATATTCCTGATAATGTTATTGCGGTCGGTGTTCCGGCAAAAATAATCAAACATACTGATGACGCAGAGAAAAGCTGAATTCAGGTTGCTAAAAAGAACGGTGAAACGGCAATGGGTCATTGTTGTATAAATCTGAGCCTGTATGAATTAACGTAAAGGCATAATATGTCTCAATTCAGATCGCTGGCTTTGCGACAGTATACCTGAGTATGTCAGCCATTAAAATGAATTGAAAAGGCAGCATCATTTTATTTATCGGTTTGCGCTTTTGAGGCAAATCTCTGAAATGTTTTTACTCTTTGTGTTCTTTGCGGTGAATTCAGTCTTTCCTGAGAAAACAAATGGCAATTAATCATAACAGCAAGAAACGTATTTTTCTTTCCCCCCCACATATAGGCAAAGAAGAAATCCGTTTTGTACACGAAGCCTTTGATAGCAACTATATTGCCCCGCTTGGCCCTCAAGTGGATGCTTTTGAAAGAGAATTCGCTGAAAAAACAGGAATTCCATGCACCCTTGCCCTGTCAAGCGGGACCGCCGCGATCCATTTGGCACTCAAGATATTAGGTGTGCAATCGGGGGATGAGGTGTTTGCTTCGACACTCACCTTTATCGGGAGTGTCTCGCCAATCACTTTCCTGGGAGCAAAACCCGTTTTTATTGATTCGGATCAAAGCTCATGGAACATGAACCCTGATCTGTTATCCGAAGAATTGGAAGCATGTAATAAGCGAGGCAAATTGCCAAAGGCCGTTATACCCACAGACCTCTACGGGCAATGTGCGGATTATGATCGGATTAAAGCAGTCTGCGCGCCATACCATATTCCGGTGATTGCAGATTCTGCCGAAGCCTGCGGCGCTTTATATAAAGGGAAAAGCGCGGGAACAGGCGTAAAAGCCGCCGTTTTTTCATTCAACGGCAACAAAATTATCACCACATCCGGTGGCGGTATGCTGGCATCTGATGACAAGGCGCTCATTGAACAGGCAAGGTTCCTGTCCCAGCAGGCACGCGATCCCGCGCCTCATTATGAACACACTCAAATCGGATATAACTACCGCATGAGCAATATTCTGGCAGCCATCGGCAGGGGACAGCTCCGGGTGCTGGATGAAAGAGTGAGAGCGAAACGCAGGTTATTTAACTATTATAAAAATGCGTTGCAAGATATTCCCGGCATTGAGTTTATGCCTGAAGCCCCTTATGGAAAATCAAACCGGTGGCTCACCGTGATTCTTATCACACCCGAATATTTCGGCGTAGATCGTGAAACTGTCAGACTGGCTTTGGAAGCTGAAAATATCGAATCCCGACCGGTATGGAAACCCATGCACTTGCAGCCAGTATTTAGAATTGAGAATTTGGAATTCGGAATTCGGAAAAACCTGAAAGAAACCTATCCTGCACGGGTTATCGGCGGAGAAGTCGCTGAAGATTTGTTTGAACGTGGGCTTTGCCTGCCGTCAGACACCGCTATGACAGATGAAGATACAAATCGGGTAATTTCAGCAATATCACGCTGCCGTAAGCGAATCGTACGGAAATTATTTTAAAACATGGGCTGGAAATTTAATGTGGGATAAAAATCGGATTTCTAAAGCGATGAAAAGCTACGGGCCAGGCGATCAGATTAGTCCAATGACTGAGAAATCCGATTTTTTAAACTCAGTAGATTGAAAAACAATGCTAAACTGTAAGTTCAGCACTCCTTTTCGATCTACTGAAACTGTCTCGCCATATAATTTGGTAGCCGTTATTTTATCCCCGTTGCTTAGATTGGTTTGATGCGTATCAATAAATCAATAAAACTTTTCCTGTTGATTTTTGTTCTGGCGGTAGTATTCACAGTTTTTCGGAAAGGCGAGGTGAATTCGACAACGACCGACCTTCTGACAGTGATAACCTACAATATCGGTACAATTGATGGGAGACTGCTCAAACCTGAAAAGATTGTCGCAACGATCGGAAAAAATGTTACGCCGGATCTGCTTTTGCTACAGGAAGTTCCCAATGTGAAATTCGCCATCGAACTGGCTGAAAGCTTGAAGATGCCTTTTTATCTTTTCAGCACTTATAGCGATGCGGGTATGAATGGTTTGGCCATCTTATCCCGTTATCCGCTCGCCTGGCCCGAGATTATCAGACTGAATCGACGCGCGGCTTTTGTCGTGGAGATGACTGTTGGGGACAATCACTTCCTGGTCAGCTCTGTCCATCTTGAGAGAGTTAAAAAAATACCGAAGCAAAAAGATAAATTTGCATTATCACGGAATAAAGCCTTTGCGCTCAGTATGACCGAGTGGTTCCAAAACACCCCGCGAAGTCTTGCAGTGGATACACTTTTGGAAAGGTTGGATAAGCGTGCCTGTAAATATGTCATTATCGGTGGAGATTTCAATACATTTCCCTTTTCAACCGCGATCCGCAAGATGGACAGGGTATATGATGACGCTTTATTGAACTCAAAGGATTACCTTAGCGGCACATATAAAAAACTTGCGCTACCCGTTCAACCTCGCATAGATTTTATTTTTCATTCCCGGAATATCTGGTGCCTGGAAGGAGCCGTGGTTAAAGAAGGCGATGGGGATCATTTCCCTGTCATGGCCACTTTGCTCCTGCTGCCCGATTGAAAGCTCCTATCTTCATTTTTTGACGACAGTGCAATATCAAAATCATACCCAAGTCTCAGTATTTGTAATAGTGACATCAGTCTAGTATTGTGTCAAATTTAAGGTGACGAGTGAAAATCAGGAGTGCAAACTTCAGTTTGCCGATTTTGGAGCGCTTTGGCAAACTGAAATTTGCATTGCCCGTCAGCTAAATGTTGACACAACACTAGCTGATATGCGGAACATCTTCTCCGTCTTTAATGGGCAAATTATTGCAGTATCAGTAGATGGAAAATGCCTGAAAATACAGCATGGAGCGCAAAAATTAAGTGAAGCGGTTTTTTGCCGGCCCCTGAATCAGCAAGCCTCCGGGTGGTGCGGGATGCAAAAAATCGCTGCGCTTAATTTTTGCACTCCTGAACTTTCCATCCACTGAGTATTGATAAGTTATCAGTTCATGAAACCTTCCGTTCCATAGAAGCCAAATTTAGAATTCTGCAAATAGTTGACACACAAAGACTCGGATGTTATATAGAACTATAATACGATAGAAAAAAGAAAGTTGTAGGAAAATTATTAACAAATTATCTAATCTCCATTCCTAAATACAAAATAATCAATCAAATAACATATAATCGGAAAATTTTATTATGAGAATTGTAACACGTCCTGATTTTGACGGAGTGATTTGCGCCGTATTGCTATACGAAACGGAATCCATCACTCACCCTGTAAAATGGGTGGAACCTGCTGATATTCAAAAAAAACAGACGACGATTAAGAAAGGCGATATTCTTGCGAATTTGCCTTTTGATAATTGTTGCAGTTTATGGTTCGATCATCATTATACCAATCAGACTGATCAACCTTACAAAGGCGCTTTGAAAATCGCCCCGTCAGCGGCCGGTGTTGTTTTTGAATACTACCAGAACAAATTTAAACATGACCACGATGAATTGGTTCACGCGGCGGATAAAATAGATTCGGCTGATTTTTCACAAGATGAGGTGCGCCATCCTGAAAAATATCCCTATATTTTGCTGTCCATGACAATTACGGGGAGGGAAAATGACGCTCCCTATTGGGATTCCCTCGTTACAATGTTACGAAAGTCACCCATAGAAGCGATCATGGATAAACCGGAAATCAAAAAACGGTGCGCATCTGTAATTGAACGCAATGAAAAATATAAAACCTATCTGAAAAAATACACTAAGGTAATCGGGCAGGTAGCGGTTAGTGATTTCCGCAGTTTTGAAAAAGCGCCGCATGGCAATCGTTTTTTAGTGTATTCCTTGTTTCCTGAAACAGTTGTCAGTGTGAGGATTTTTTATATCGATGAATCGCAAGAACAAGTTGTTGTCAGTGTGGGACACAGTATTTTCAACCGCAATTGCAGTGTAAATGTCGGGAAAATGCTGTCCGCTTTTGAAGGCGGCGGTCATCGTGCAGCGGCTGCCTGCAACTTTCATGTCAGTAAAGCAGATCAGTATATCCCTAAAATTATAGATATATTAGTGGAAAACAAACAAAATTAGGAGGCATGTTGAATGGTGCTTATGGAGTGCAAAAGTTAAGAGGAGCGGAACGGCTTTTGGCAATTGATTTTTACAAAATACCGGATTTGCATTATTTGCGCTTTTTGAAACGTGATGCGTAAATTCACGAATCACGTTTCACGAAGATCAAGTAATTTATTTCGTCCTCATTCTTGTTTATCCGGTTAAGCCAACCGCAAAGCCAAACTGGAAAACCGTTTCTGAGGTTTATCGTTATTCAATGCAATACCAAGCGCGCGTTTTGCGCCGATCAATATAACCAGTTGGCGTCCGCGGGTCATTGCCGTGTAGAGTAAGTTGCGTTGCAACAAAGCATAATGCTGCGTCATCAGCGGCATAATCACTGCGGGATATTCAGAACCCTGCGATTTATGCACGGTGATTGCATACGCCAACGTCAAATCTTCCAGCTCTTCCGGCTCGTAACTGATAATGCGTCCGTCAAAATTAACGGTAAGTTCTTTATCATTCGGATTCTTGGCTAGCACCACGCCAATATCTCCGTTGAAAATATCCTTCTTGTAATTATTTTTCAAATGCATCACCTTATCCCTGTGTTTAAACGGCATCCTCGCATTCGGCTTGCCACTATGATGTGGATTCAGCGCTTTTTGCAACACACGGTTCAGGTTGATAGCTCCGACTTCCCCCTTGTGCATCGGAGTGATCACCTGAATATCTTTGGTTCGATTCAGGTTAAAAGCATCAGGAATTTTTTGACTGCATAGCAGAACGATGGCTTCAACAACCTGAGCTGGTGTGTGTTTTTCTATAAAATAAAAATCGGAGAGACGCTTTTCCGAAGAGTCATTTGAAGATGGGAGGGCAATATCAGGCCATTGTCCTTGGCGAACTTTATGGGCATTCATTACCGTCATACTTTCCTGCGCCTGTCTGAAAATGCGTGTCAATTCAAACGTCCGCACAGATTGTGAGCGGATGATATCAGCAAGGACGTTACCCGGCCCTACGGATGGCAATTGAAAAATATCGCCCACCAGAATCAGGGTTGATGTCATACGCACGGCTTGCAACAGATGATCCATTAAAACAACGTCCACCATTGAAGCTTCATCAACAATAATCGCATCACCATCCAACGGATTATCGCGGGTGCGCTCAAACACCCCTTCTTCCAAGTTGAATCCTAACAATTTGTGAAGAGTTGCCGCTGGACAATGTGCTATCTCAGTCAGACGCCGGGCTGCCCTTCCGGTGGGGGCAGCCAGAATCACGGTCTTGCCCATGAGTTCAAAAATAGCGTTCACAGACCGAATCAGAGTTGTTTTGCCTGTTCCCGGACCGCCGGTGATAATCGCCACACGATGCGTAAGAATTTCTTGCAGCACATTCAATTGTTCTGTTGAAAGCTGAATCGCCAGTTTTTTTAATACTTCCGATGTGATTCGTTCGGAATCTGGATACGCATCCTTAATCGGAACAGACTGCATGGCTTTCAGTTTGTTTGCAATCGCCGTTTCCGCCTGATGAAGGCGAATAGGATAAATTGCCGGTTCATCTTGATCTTCAAACGCGGGTTCGATAACCAATTGACGGTCTTCGGCCAGTACGGCCAGCTTTTCGAGCGTTTTTTCAGGTTCAATCCGAAAAATATCAAAACAGCGTTCTAATATCCGTTCTTGATAAATAAAGGTATGTCCCTGGGAGGTGTTTTGTTCTGTGATGTTGATGATACATGCCCGAATGCGTTGAGGGTCATCTTCTGACAAGCCCATATTCAGGGCAATGGCATCCGCAATTTGAAAGCCGATTCCGGGAAGATCATTAGCGATACGAAACGGATCGGTGCGTAAAATATCAACGGCATTTTCCCCATACAGTTTCAGAATTTTTCCTGAAAAAGATGATTTGACGCCATTATCATGTAAAAACTGCATCAAACGGCGAACAGCATGTTGCTCTTGCCACCCCTGGGCAATGCGTTTCGCTTTGGCCGGGCCGATTCCTTCAACTTCGGTCAGTTTTTCCGTATGCGTTTCAATGATGTTCAGGGTCTGATCGCCAAAATGCTTGACAAGACGATTGGCCATTTTCTTGCCGATGCCCTTAATGACGCCGGATCGTAAATAGCCGCGGATGCCGTCAACAGTTGCAGGTAAAACGACCGAATAAGATGTGACTTTAAATTGCTGGCCGTATTTCGGATGGGTATCCCAAACACCGGTGATTTCAAGCTGCTGTCCTACCGCTACGCCGGCCAAATAACCAACTATCGTTATATATGTCTGTACTCCTTTGGTTTTCAGTCTGGCGATGGTATAATGGTTATCTTCATTATAATAAGTGATATGGTCAAGTTTTCCTTCAAGCGTCGTATGGGAACGGATTGGGTTCATATCAGGTGAATGCTTAGGAATTGTCACTTAACAACTTCCCCTTTTCGATTAATTGCAGTCATTGTGCAATTTGTTTCTGAGGAGATGGTACAATTGAACTATCGGCCGAGTGCTTAATGTGTCAAAAAAAAGACCCCGATTAAAAGCATCGGGGTCTTTTTTATTTACTGACAGTTACCAGCGGAATCACATCTCCACATTGATAGGGCGCAACCCAAACTACTTATTCAATCACCGGTCGGGGCAACACTTTGGCTTGCTCGGCGATTTCAGGGACTTTATGCTCCCATTCAATGGCCATCAAATGCACGCCGGCCAAGCCTTGCATCTCTTTAAACTCTTCGATTTGTTCACAGGCGATGTTGATGCCTTCGGCCGCAACTTTGCCTTTGCCGGCACCTTGCAGACGTTTGATAATTTCATCCGGGACGTCCATGCCGGGTACCTTGGCTTTCATATAGCGCGCCATACCGATACTTTTCATGGGAGTTACGCCTGCCAGAATATAGACTTTTTCGGTCAATCCCATATCATTGGCTTGTTTAACCCATTTTCTGAATTTGTCCATATTATAAATGCACTGAGTTTGAATAAAATCCACGCCGGCATTGATTTTTTTGGCCAGACGATGCACACGCCATTCAAACGGTTCGGCAAACGGGTTGGCGGCCGCACCGATAAACATCTTGGGAGGTTCGTGAATATCGGCTCCGCCGAGAAATTTGCTTTCATCGCGCATTTTTTTAACCATATAGATTAACTGCATCGAATCAATGTCAAAAACGCCTTTAGCGGACGGATGATCGCCAAATTGTTGATGGTCGCCGGAGAGGCAGAGCATATTGCGGATACCGAGGGCGGATGCGCCGAGGATATCGGCCTGCATGGCCAAACGGTTGCGGTCGCGGCATACCATCTGATAGTTCGGTTCCAGGCCTTCCTGCATGATAAGCAGAGAAGCGGCCCAACTGGACATGCGCACCATGGCGGTTTGATTATCGGTGATATTGACCGCATCCACATTGCCTTTCAAAAAGGCGGCTTTTTTGCGCACCTCTTCGGCATCCGTGCCGCGCGGAGGCCCTAATTCTCCGGTGAAGGCAAAGTGTCCGGCTTTTAATACTTTTTCCAAATTGCTTCCTGATTTCATATCTTCTTCCTTATTTCAGGTTGTTATTTATTCACGGAATGCAAACATCAGCTTTCGACCTTCACACTCCTGATTTTTGATGACAGACTACACCAAATCTTCCGGATCGACTTTTTTATAACCGGGTTGAACCAAAGTTCTAGGTGTTTGGTCAAGCCATTCCACCGGTGCGTGCAGTTCGAGAATATTGTCAAGGCGCCCTTGTCGCTCCAAGCGCTCGTAAATCATAAACCAAGCGCACGGCTGTTCTGTATCAATTTCACAACTACCATTATTGGTGCCGCCGCAAGGGCCATTATAAATTCCCTTGGCGCACATGGTTACAGGGCAAATTCCGCCGGTCATTCCCAAAACACATTGGTTGCAGGAGCGGCAGCGTTCTTCATACCATCCCACTGCCTGATTGGCGGCCAAACCGGATGTATCCACCATTGGATAAACCGGTATTTGGGGAAAACGTTCGGCCAGAAACTGGACACCCACGCCGCAAGCCATTGAAACAACGGCTTCGTAATCATCGACTTTTGAATCCAATTCCGCCAGGTATTCGCGGTCACATTGGCGCTCAATGGTGATGCCGTCAATTTTAATGGGGTTATCTTTCAATTTACGCGCCATATCCAGTTCGGTGTTTAGAACGGTGACTTCCTTTTCACCGCCGGCTAGACAAACGGCCACACATGTGCCGCATCCGACATTAAGGACTTTTTTGTAGCCCTTGAGCATATTCATAATTTCTTCAAAGGGTTTTCTTTGGGCAACTATCATGCACCCTCCTTGTTGATTTATTTTAACCTTTGCGATTACATTTTTTGTAGGGTGGGTGAAGCGAAGCGTAACCCACCATGATCAATCACCTTTTTTCTGATGGTGGGTTACGCTTCGCTTCACCCACCCTATATATGAAGGAATTTATAAAATTAGGTTAGAATGCCGTTTCAGGGTGAAAAACATCAACCTCTTTCAGATCATCGCCGAGGTACTCCCGCTCATTGGGGCCGAGAATGCCCATTGCCAGGCAAAGAATTGTCCAGATATGCACCACCTGATAGCCAGCGCCGTAATGTTCGCTCAGTTCATGAATCTGGGCATGGCAGTTATGGCATCCGGCAATACAATAGGTTGCTTTGGTATCCTGAATCTGTTGGTCTTTGAGACGCCCATATTGCAGACGCTGCTCTTTATACCCGGATTGGAGAAAACCGCCGCCGCCGCCGCAACAATAGTTATTGGAGCGGTTGGGAACCATATCGACAAAATTTTCTTCACCCACGATAGTTTTCACTACAAACCGCAAATCTTCGGCAATGGGATCGCCAAAGGTTTTACGCACGATCTGACAAGGGTCTTGGGCGGTGAATTTAATTTTTAAGTCCTTGTTCCAATCGGAATTGACTTCAAGCTTGCCTTCGCGAATCCATTTGGCATAATATTCATAAATATTTTTAACCTGAAAATTATGTTCAATGTTAAATTTTTTCAGTCCTGCCAGGACTGAGAAAGTAATGTGCCCTCATTCGGTGTTGAGATAGGTTTTACAGCCTAATTCATTACATTTTTTCGCTGTTCGACGGGTGATTGTTTCCCAGCCTTCGTTGTCTGCTAAGAATAGGCAGTAATTTTCCCCTCCCCATCCGGTGGAGCCGTAAGTCCAATCCACACCGGCTTTATGAAGAACTTTCCATTGGGGCACCAACTCATCCGGTTCGGTGACCGGTTCGCGCGAATTTTGATTCAGAAAAAATTCTGCGCCTTTTTTATCAATGGGCGCTTGCATATCTGCAAATTCGGGCTGCGATTCCTGATACTCTTCAAGAACATCCCCCACCACAAATTCAAAGTCTTCCGGCGTTGTTCCCATGGCGCTGCTGCTTTCATTACGCAATGCCATATCACAGGAACCCAGGATGCCTTTAGGACGTTCATCGCGCGGTACAGCGGCGCGCATATTGAAAATCATTTGAGGAATATCAATTTTCATGGGGCAAACGTAAACGCAACGCTGACACATCGTACACATCCAGATCCATGGCGAGTTAAGAATCGCTTCATCCATTCCTAAGGCCGCCATGCGTAGAAATTTACGCGGGTCCATGTTTTCCAGACCGGTCGCCGGGCATCCTGAAGAGCATGCGCCGCATGTGAGGCAAAGATTCAGATTGCCTCCGCCTGGAATAATCTCTTGCACCTTATCCAAAAAAATACTTTTTTTCTTGCCTCCGAGTTTAATAGCTTCTTCAGCCATACTCATACCTCCGTTGTCAGGCTGCCGCCTTCTGCTTTTGACTCAGGGGATTAGCCCCAAGTTCTTTAATATGTTCAGTCATCTCCTTAGCGTAAGCGGCAAATGTCGGCCCTTCGCCGGATGACAGATTATACATCCGTACACGGTCGCCTTCCAGTCCGACTTCTTCCAATAAATTTCGGACATGCTCGACACGCTCCCGGCATCTGAGGTTGCCTTCATTATAGTGGCATGTTCCCTCGAGGCAGCCAACGCAATAAGCGCCGTCGGCTCCCTGCTGCATCGCTCTGAGCAAGTGTGAAACATCCACTTTGCCGGTGCAAGGCACGCGTACGATTTTAACATTAGACGGATATTCAAGTCGCATCGAACCTGCCAGGTCCGCGGCTGAATACCCTCAGTATTCACAACAAAATGCGATAATTGTCGGTTCAAAATCCGCCATTACATTCCTCCTGCCAGTAAAGCATCAATTTTACTGGTTATCTGATCATCTTCATAAAAGCTTAATTGGATAGTTTCACGCGGACAAACCGCCGTACACACGCCACATCCATGACAGATTGCTTCATTAATTTCAATGACTTTTTCATGCGTGTTGAAAACCGGAACTTCAAAGGGACAAGAACGCACACACGTCAAACATTTCACACAATAATCTGTATCGACCTTGGCCGTGATAGCTGACAGCTTGATTTCATCACGCGCCAGAAAAGTGGTCGCCCGTGATGCCGCCGCCTGCGCCTGCGCGATAGTCTCAGAAATTAATTTAGGCGCATGCGCCGAACCGCATAGAAAGATGCCATCACTCGGCATATCCACAGGCCTCAGTTTGACATGCGCTTCGATAAAAAAGCCCTCCGGATTGCGGTTGAGTTTCATAATGCCGCTCAATTCGTCCGTATCTTCGGCAACCATGCCGGCACTTAATGTAAGCAAATCCGCCCGTATATCCACATCCTGTTGTAAGATATGATCTTTTATCCGTACCAAAACGCCGTCATCAGAAGCTTGCACTTCCGGTGGAGCGGCCTGATCAAAACGGATAAAAATAACGCCCAGCTCGCGAGCTTTGGTGTAGTAATCTTCAAGCAAGCCATAAGTGCGTATATCACGGTAAAGAATATAGACCTGCGCATCGGGGTTGAGCCGTTTGATATCCAACGCATTCTTAACCGCATTTTGACAGCATATACGGGAACAATTTTCGTTTTCATCATTACGGGAGCCGACGCATTGAATCATCACCACGCTGTCCAAATCGGATGCGCCCTGTTCTTCCAAACGGTGTCCCAATTCAACCTGCGTAACGATGCGCTTATCCTCGCCATACGAGTATTCTTCAGGTTTATATTCGGAAGCTCCGGTGGCGACAATAATGACTCCATGTTTGATCTTTTCTTTGTCATCACTGCCATCGACAATGACTTCGGTGGCAAAATTGCCCTTAAAGCCCTCAAAACCGACAATTCGCGTATTTTTCAACACCCGTATTTTGTTGTCAGCTTCAACATCGGCGATCAGTTTTTCAATATAAGCGCCAATATCTTCACCTTCGATGGTATGGTGCAGTTGACGTGCGAATCCGCCCAATTGAGTGTCTTTTTCCACCAGTACGACATCAAAACCTTGTTTGCCCAACCCTAACGCAGCATTCATACCGGCAATGCCGCCGCCGATAATCAATGCCTGTTTATTGATCGGAACTATTTTTTCCTTGAGCGTATTCAGCACCGCGGCTCGCGCTACAGACATGCGCACCAGGTCTTTGGCTTTTTGCGTGGCTATTTCGGGAGTTTTGGAATGAATCCAGGAATTTTGATTGCGAATATTGGCCATTTCAAACAGGTATTTATTGATGCCGCACGCTTCCAGAGTTTCCATAAACATCTGTTCATGGGTTTTGGGGCTGCACGATGCCACCACCACCCGGTTGAGTTTATGTTCGATGATAACCTCTTTAATTTTATCCTGCGTATCTTGGGAGCAGGTAAAAAGATTATCATCCGTAAAAGTGACGTTGGGAAGTGTGGCGGCATATTCCCTGACCGCCGGAACGTCCACAATACCACCGATGTTGATACCGCAATTACACACAAAAACACCGATACGCGGCTCCTGTCCGGAAATATCAATTTCGTCAGGCACCGTTATCTTTTGGATATCAGCACCGCGAGCTTCCGCCAAATCAGCGCCGGCGAGACACGCGGCCGCACTGGCTTCAGTGATGGAACTGGGAATATCTTTGGGGCCTTGTAAAACGCCGCATGTGTAAATTCCCGGGCGGGATGTCTTCACCGGCGCAAACGGTGCGGCAGATGTGAAATTATATTCATTTAACTCAATCCTTAGACGTTGCGCCAGTTCCACGGTTTTCGGCTGAATCTGAAGCCCTATCGAAAGAACGACCATATTAAAGGTTTCTTCTTGTGTCGCTCCGGTTTCATCCACATACCACACGGAAAGATCGCCGGTTTCGGGAACTTCGGTGATTGTATGAATTCGCGCTTTGACGAAACGGACGCCGTCTTTATCTTTGGCGCGCAAGTAATATTTTTCGTAATCTTTGCCAAAGGTGCGGATATCCATATTGAAAATGGCACAATCCAAATCGCCATGGGCGTGTTCTTTGGAAATCATGGCTTCTTTGACCGCGTACATGCAGCACACCGATGAACAGTAGCCGTTGCCGCTACGGTTTTTATCGCGCGAGCCAACACATTGCAACCAGGCGATTTTTTTCGGTTCTTCACGATCCAAGGGACGCATCAGGTGGCCGAAATATGGCCCGGAAGCGCTCAGGATACGTTCAAACTCTTCGCTGGTCACCACATTGGGAAACTTGCCGTAACCCAAATAATCCAGTGATGACGGATCAAAACCGCGGCTGCCTGCGGAAAGAATGACAGAACCGGCCTTTAATTTAGATGTCCGTTCTTTGTCATCATAATCAATCGCTTTGGCGATACACATATTTTCACACAAACCGCAACCGATACATGTATCCGTGTCAATGGCAAACGCCAGAGGTACAGCTTGCGCGTACTCAATATACGTGGCGCGCCGGTCATCTAAGTTCATGTTGTAATAGTTGACGGCGGTCACCGGGCAGTGCCGGGCGCATTCGCCGCAACCGGTGCATTTCACCGGATCGATATAACGGGGACGATTCACCAGCGTTACATCAAAATCACCTGGCTCCCCTTCGATATTTTCAATTTCACTATTGGTAATTAAGTTGATATTCGTATGCCGGCCGACCTCGACCAGTTTGGGTGAGATCACTCACATCGCGCAGTCGTTGGTCGGAAAAGTTTTGTCCAAACGCGACATCATTCCGCCAATGGTGGGCGAATTATCAACCAGATAAACATTGTAATCCGAATTGGCCAAGTCTAATGACGCTTGCATCCCGGCGATGCCCGCGCCCAAAACCAAAACGGATCCGCTTTTTTCAGTCATATTTTACCTCTCTCTTGTCAGTTCCATCGTCATTCGTGGTTCATACTGACGAGTTTATTCCCTATAACGCTGCAAATTCGGGGATGCAATCATGCATTCCTCTGAACTCTGCCATACCGGTTTTTTCCAGATCGGCAAGCAGATATGATATGGTTTGCAAAGGCAGTCCGATTTTAGCATGAATCGCGCGCACATTGGAATCGCCGTCTTTAATCGCGCTAAATATCAGATTTTTATGATATTCTCTTTCGAGAACCGAATCCAGAACGGTTTCAAAACTGTCTGTATCCCACTTTCGACCATAAACATCCCCCGTTGTAGTGGTTTTCACCTCTTTACCAACCAACCAACGTAGCGTTTCGCCACTCAAAGTTTTTTCAGCGGCCTCTAATTGCATGGTAAAAGCGGACGGATCAAATTCGCCCTGCGCTTTGACAGATGCGGTGGCTTGTGAAACCACTTCGACAAAACGCTGCGCTTCGGCCGATGACACCCATGCCAAATGCAGACGCTCTTTTCCGATACCGGCCAGATCCAATAATTTTTGGGTTAAACGGATTTTCTTTTCAGCTTGAATATTACCTTCCAGGTAATGACAATCGCCGAAATGTCACCCGGCTGTAAGGATGCCGTCAGCCCCCTGTTTAAGCGCTTTTATGATAAACAACGGGTCCACGCGGCCGGAACACATCACCCGCACGGTTCTGATGTTGGATGGATACTGCAAGCGCGAAACACCGGCCAAATCCGCACCGGCATAAGCGCACCAGTTGCATAGAAACGCAACAATTTTCGGTTCGAAATCCTCCATAGATACTCCTTTTTAATTTTTGTGGTTTTATTTTCAATCGAATCTTTTTTATTTTTTACCGTGCTATACTATCCTGAATATTTTTTTTCAAGGAAAAGAAGTATAAGCTCTGATTAAATTTTAATCTTTATATTTTCAGCAGTTATATTACACTATAGTGAATAATGATGACATTATAAAATGATTATTGTTCATTTGATGTAATCATTCTTGTTGCTCATAGTTCCAAGTATTTTATATTGTGATTCACCATAAAATATGTTACCTATGCTTAGTAGGTGGAAAATGCCTGAAAATACGACATGGAGTGCAAAAATTAAGCGAAGCGATTTTTTGCCGGCCCCTGAGTCCGCAGCCTTTCCGGGTGGCGATGCAAAAAATCGCTGCGCTTAATTTTTGCGCTCCTGAACTTTCCATCTACTGATGATTGTAAAGAGCTTGGAAAAATGATGAATTTTAAACAGAAAGGATGCCAAATAATTTTAAATCTCGCACTGTCGAATTATACACAAGCCATGTTTATATTCAATCTAGTTAAAAAAAGAGTAATATGCCTGCCAAAATAAATAAGATTCGTATCGGCGCACTGCTATCTGGCAGCGGATCAAATTTCAAGGCCATTGCGGACGCCTGTGAATCCGGTCAGATTGATGGTGAAATTGTTTTTGCAGGCTCGGATCGCCCTGATGCTCAAGGGCTTGAAATAGCGAAAAAACGGTCTATTCCGACTTTTTGCGTTGATTATGGTTCGCATATTCGTCGATTCAAAAAAAAAACGGAGATCATTAAGCTTCCAAATGATGCCGATATAGCCACTTTGATGCGTAAAAGCACTCCGCTTTTGAACCGCTATGATTCGGAACAGGCACATTTTTTTTTGATGGCCCGTGCCGCCATTGAGGCAGAACTGCTTAATGAGATCGATCCATATCCGTTTGACCTGCTTGTTTTAGCCGGCTTCATGCGCAATTTGACACCTTATTTTATAGATCGAATTAACATAACGCCCGGGAAACCGCGTATTATGAATATCCATCCGGCGCTGCTTCCCGCTTTCCCCGGCACAGACGGCTATGGCGATACATTTCGGCATGGATGCAAGGTGGGCGGTTGCACGGTTCATTTTATCGATTATGGGGAAGATAGCGGACCGATTATCGCTCAGAAGGCATTTTCTATCTCAGAAAAAGATACGATTGAAACGATTCGGGTTAGAGGACTGAAACTGGAATGGCAACTTTATCCTCAATGTGTTCAATTATTTGCTCAAAAGCGATTGGCCGTGGTCAATCAATGCCATCGTTTGGGGAATGGCCAAATTAAAAACAGAGTCGTTGTTCAAATTCGCTCGGAAAGCCAAATAAAACCGAAGGTATAAATGTAGGAGAAAAAAGAAACTGATGAACCGAACCAAAATAAATATACTGTTAAAAGCGGCGGCACCTGACGATAACGTGTTGTTAAAAGGCTGGGTCCGAACGCGTCGTGATTCCAAAGATTTTTCCTTTATGGAGATCAATGATGGATCATGCCTTAAAAATATCCAGGTTATCGCCGACAGTGACCTGAACAATTATGAAGCGGTGAAAAAGATCACTACGGGATCGGCCGTGGCCGTTACAGGAAGTTTGATTGAATCCCCCGGACGAGGTCAAAAATGGGAAATCAAAGCCCAAAATGTTGAAATTATCAGTATCGCGCCGGATTCGTATCCTTTACAGAAAAAACGGCATACAGACGAATTTTTAAGAACCATAGCCCATTTAAGACCGCGTACCAATAAATACGGTGCCGGTTTCCGCATTCGTTCCGAACTCAGTTTTGCGATTCATCGTTTTTTTAAGGAAAAAGGGTTTAAATATATCCATTCACCCATAATCACCGGATCGGACTGTGAAGGCGCAGGTGAACTTTTCAGAGTGACTACGTTTGACAGAGGCGTGCCGCAATCGCAAGAAAAGCAACCCGGCTATACTGAAGATTTTTTCGGTGCTGAAACGTATCTGACCGTTTCCGGCCAACTGGCAGCTGAAATGTTTGCGTTGGCGTTGGGAGATGTTTACACATTCGGCCCTACGTTTCGCGCTGAAAATTCCAACACGCGCCGGCATGTGGCCGAATTCTGGATGGTTGAGCCGGAGATGGCCTTTTGTGATATCAACGGCAATATGGATTTGGGCGAAGAGATGATCAAATATCTCGTTGCTTGTCTTTTAGAAGAATGCCCTGAAGACATTGAACTTTTTGCCCGTTTTGTAGATAAAAAATTAATGGCCGTGTTGGACAATATCGTCAAGTCCGATTTTGTTCGAATTGATTACGCAGAAGCGATTGATATTCTGAAAAAAACAAAACGTAAATTTGAGTTCCCGGTGAAATTCGGAACAGACCTGCAAACCGAGCATGAACGCTTTCTTACAGAACATTATTTTAAAAAGCCGGTGATTGTGATTAATTATCCCAAAACAATCAAACCGTTTTACATGCGTTTAAACGATGACGACCGCACGGTTGCCGCTATGGATGTTTTAGTGCCGGGGATTGGTGAAATCATTGGTGGAAGCCAGCGCGAAGAACGCTTTGATGTGCTTCAGGCGCGTATGCAGGCTACCGGAGTCGATCCGCAAAACTATTGGTGGTATCTCGACTCCCGCAAATACGGTACCGCACCGCATAGCGGTTTTGGGCTGGGCTTTGAACGCCTGCTGATGCTGGTGACGGGAATATCTAATATCAGGGATGTCATCCCCTTTCCTCGTACACCGGGAAATATCGAATTTTAAGCGATCTAACATGATTCATCAACATCGCTATTCAAACGTGATTGGCTTTGATGATGCGCCGTTTCCACGAAATCATCGCGGCGATGTCAGCATCGTAGGAGCGGTGTACGCCGCTTTGCGGCTAGACGGTGTTCTGGTGAGCCGTATCCGCAAAGATGGTGCCAATGCGGCTAAAAAAATAGTTGCGCTGATCGCATCTTCCCGCTTTGCCAATCATATCGGACTGATTATGTTGCAAGGTGTCGCTATGGCAGGATTTAACGTTGTGGATGCGCTCTATCTGCACCGGCGTTTAAAATTACCGGTCTTAATCGTAGCGCGCCATCGTCCTGATATGGCAGCAGTTAGGCAAGCGCTTCTTAATCATGTGCCTGGCGGCGTCAGAAAATGGAAATTGATCCGAACGCTCGGGCCAATGGAGTCTGTGGCCGGTGTTTATGTTCAGCGCGTGGGACTTTCCATAAATGAAGCCGAAGCCGTGATTAAAACGTTTGCTATTCACAGTCATATTCCCGAACCTATAAGAACGGCGCATCTGATTGCGGGTGCCATTACACTCGGACATAGCAAAGGCAGGGTGTAAATATGCTAAACTGGAAATTGATTTGCGTAATCAAAAATAATTTGGAATCATAAGATAAAACAATATGAAATTGATTACCTGGCAAGAATTTGAAAATGTGGAATTATGTGTGGGAACAATTATATCGGTTGAAAATTTTCCTCAAGCGCGAAAACCGGCCTATATTATTAATGTTGATTTCGGACCGGACATCGGGATTAAAAAATCAAGCGCCCAGGTTACCGATCTTTATCGGAAAAACGACCTTATCGGTAAGCAGATTATCGGTGTGGTGAATTTTCCTCCGAAACAGATCTGACCGATGCGTTCGGAATTTCTTATTACCGGCTTTCACAGGGAAAACGGTGCGGTAGTCTTGGCCGTTCCTGAAAGAGAAGTGCCCAATGGCTCCAAACTCGCCTGAATGAACAGCGGTCAAAATGGACTTCAAAGCCACAATGCAAATAACAGAAACAATAACGCTGAACCCGGATGAAATTACTTATGATTTTATCCGGGCATCCGGTCCTGGGGGCCAAAAGGTAAACAAGACATCGTCAGCCGTTCAACTTCGATTCGATGTAGGCGCATCCCCTTCGTTGCCTGAAGCGGTTCGCCAGCGACTTATCCGTCTGGCCGGAAGACGCATGACAACAAAGCAGGTATTGGTCATTGAGGCGAAACGGTTTCGCAGTCAGGATGATAACCGCCGTGATGCGACAGAGCGTCTGATTCAACTGATCAGGAAGGCTATACGGATACCTGTGCGCCGCCGAAAAACCAAACCGTCTAAAGCATCTGTCGAGCGGAGATTAAACCAAAAACGACAGCGAAGCCAAATTAAGCGGCAAAGGCGGGTTCGTTCAGAGACCGAAGACATATAAAGTGGATGTTTATAGGGAACGAAAAAATAGCGCATAGCCGGATATAAAAGCCTGTGTGATGAAATCTTTTTTCCAGCCTCTGAGCGTTGATTTACGAAAATATTCATTTTAGCAATTGGAACCTTGAAAATTTTTAATATTCAGGATATTAGAAGTAAATTAGACGAGAGGCGGACAATCTGTTCTGATGAATAAAGAACTTGAACATTCACTATCCATTCTGAGGCTTGATTCTGATGCTTCGCCTGATGAAGCGGAAAAGGCGTATAAACATTTAATGAATGTTTGGCGTCCGGATCGTTTTGCTTCCATCAGTACGATTCTTCAGCTTAAAGCAATCGAAAAATCCAGAGAGATTGAATCGGCTTACGCCTTGGCTTATTCTTTTTTATCGGCGGTTCGTAAAACAAGATTTCGCCGTTCGGATAACCCGCGTGAGATTGAAATGGAAGACACCTGGGAGCTTTCACGCGCTGACATCCAAGCCGAGTTGCAAGCTTTTGGGCCGCCTAATGTATCAGCTAAGGCGTCGGTTAATGACGCCTCTCAAACACAAAAAGATATTCAGGCCCGTGCCGAAACACAGGCCAAAATCCGCGAAAAAGCTCGTATAATCACCAAATTAAGATTTCAGGCGGAAGACAAGGCCAGAACAATAGCAAGCTCTAAAATGAAAGCCTATACTGAAAAACACGCTCTGGAAAAAGCTCAAAAGCGGATGAATGCCATCCAGATTTATGTTTTCGGTTTTATGACGTGCTGGTTGGTGCTTATCTGGGCATTGATGGATATAAAAACAGAGCAATTCACCCTGTTTAATATTTTGGCACTGATAATATCAATTCCCGCCTGTTTGGTTACAGGCAACATCACTATCAACACCAATAGAAGAGCGCCCCCACCTAGCGTTAATAAAGAAACCGCACTTTTCTTTTTCATTTCTTTTTTTATAGTCGGTTTCTTCCTAATCGGCTTTTATCCTTTTTTTGGCGCCAGTCTCAAACACTGGCTCATATCATTAGGCGCGAAACTGAAAATTTACTCTGTTTTTATTGAACATTAGCTTCTTTTTCAATTTTTTGCACAATTGAAACTTGTAAATTCAGAATTATAGGTATAGTAAAATATTGATTAGATTAAACTGGCAATTTCCCTTTTTTAAATTTATAATTATAACGTTTAGGAGGAAACAATGAAAATCCGATTAACTGTCACAGTCGTACTCGGTTTACTTTTAGGAACAGCTATAGGTGTTTACGCAGCCACCGCTTTGGAAACAATCAAAGCACCCATTGATGAAATTGTTACAATTTTGAAGGACCCCCAATACCAAGACGGTGCCAGGAAAGATCAGCAACAGGCACAACTATGGCCAATTATTCATCAGATTTTCGATTTTAATTTGATTTCCAGGATTGCGTTGACACGCAACAACTGGAAAAAATTTACGCCTGAACAAAGAAAAGCATTTACAAATGCTTTCACAGGCCTTCTGAAAAACACGTATGTAGATAAAATGCAGGGCGGTGATTTTAAAGATGTCAGCGTTGTTTTTATTGAAGAAAACAAGTTAAGCGAAAAAAAATCTCAGGTTAGTTCCAAAATTATCAGTCGAGAAAAAGAACTGTCGGTTAGTTACAGTTTAAGGTTGAAAAAAAATAGATGGCGTATTTATGAAGTGGAAGTGGAAGACGTCCGGCTTATTAAAAACTATCGGGAACAATTCAACAGGACATTGAAAACAAGTTCACCTGCCGAACTGATTCAGCAGATTGAAAAGAAAGTCGCGCAGCGGGATAAGCAGTGAGTGTTTATCTCATTTGTAATGTAAACCCTGCTGCATATCCATCGAACACAGGTATCTACCATGACGTTTATACACTATATTAATCAAAGGGGATAAAAAGGCTAACAATGTTAAATTCTCTGAAACAGCTTGCTATTATTTTTATGTTGCTCGCTTTGTTTACCGCAGGGTGTGCCCATCAAAAAAAACAATCAATTTCATTAGTGGAATTGCCCTCAGAAACCAGTCATCAAAAAACAACGGAGCAGGCGAGTATCGCTATAGCTGAAACGAAACAAACACCGCAAGACGTTTCTGATGAGCGTATAGCTGACGAGTTTACTGATGACGAATTTACTGATGACGACCTTGATTTCCTTGATGAACTGGATGCGGAAGACGAAACGTCTGAAAGAGAAACAGTTTCTGTGTCTGACCCGCTTTACAGTTTTAATAAAGCGATGTTTCATTTTAATGACAAATTTTATTTCTGGCTTGCAAAGCCGGTGGCGCAGGGATATAAAGCCGTTATCCCTTATGAAATCAGGATCAGCTTTCGTAATTTTTTTTCTAATATCTTTTCACCGGTGCGCATGACAAATTGTCTTTTGCAGGGTAAATTTACAAGAGCCGGAGCTGAGTTCGGACGGTTTTTTGTAAACAGCACTGCCGGTGTTCTCGGTTTTGGAGACCCCGCCAAAAATTTTCCAGCGTTGAATCCGCCACCCGAGGATATGGGGCAGACACTGGGAATTTATGGAATTGGCAACGGACCTTATCTTGTTTTACCGATTATCGGGCCATCGACTTTGCGTGATGCGCTGGGTATGTTCACAGATCGTTATCTGTTTAATCCGTTCAGTTATGTCGATACATCCGAATTATCAATGGGGTTAACCGGCACCAACTATTTAAACGAAGCTTCCTTTAAGATTGGCGATTATGAAAATCTCAAAGATTCGGCCATTGAGCCTTATGAAGCGATGCGTGATTTTTATATTCAGTATCGCAATAATCAGTTAAATGATTAATCATGCCGCATCAAAGCATTGAGTATCAGACAACCGCAAGCTTGGCTAATTGTCCATAGCTATAAAGATAGTACATTATCACATCGTCGGCGGCCTAAGAATAAAGTGATTTATTTTTAAGCGCAACCATCAGAACCGAAAGAGCCGCTGGCGTCACCCCATCAATTCGAGAGGCTTGTCCGACCGATGTAGGTCTTACAGCGGTAAGCTTTTCTTTCATTTCATTTGATAAGCCGTGGACAAGATTATAATCAAATTGAGCGGGTATTTTTTTATTTTCCAAATCTTTAAATTTATTGATTTCTTTTTGCTGTCTGGCGATATAACCTTCATATTTGATTTCAATTTCAACCTTCCGGGCGGCATCGTCATTTATTGAATCGGGGCTACGTCCCAGTGTTGCAACAACATCATAATCAAGCTCGGCTCTTTTTAAAAGACGATCCAAATAGACGCCATTTTTAATGCACGACGATTTTTTGTTAGTTAAATAGGCATTTGTTTTTTCCGAAGGTTTTATAATGATATGCCGAATTCGATGGATTTCAGCATCTGACTGTTGTTTACGCATTTTTAAATCCTTCAGAGCATCGTCACTGATCAAACCGAGTGAATGACCGATTTCCATTAATCTGAAATCCGCATTATCCTCCCTTAACATTAAGCGATACTCGGCCCTGGATGTAAACATCCGGTAAGGCTCCTGTGTACCGCGTGTAACCAAATCATCGATCATTACGCTCATATAAGCCTGCGAGCGATCTAAGATAAACGGAGGTCTTTGCTGTACATGACATGCGGCGTTAATGCCTGCCCATAATCCTTGGGCGGCCGCTTCTTCGTAGCCGGATGTTCCATTAATCTGTCCGGCGAGAAACAGATTGGCGATTCGTTTGGTTTCAAGAGTCGGTTTCAGTTGGAGCGGGTTAATATAGTCATATTCAATCGCATACGCCGGCCGCATAATCTGAGCTTCTTCCAACCCTTTCACCGACCGCACCAAGTCTGATTGGATATCGGTCGGAAGGCTGTTCCCAAGGCCGCTGGCATATATTTCATCAGTGTCAAGTCCTTCAGACTCAAGAATAATCTGATGACTGTCACGGTCGGCAAAACGAACGATTTTGTCTTCAAATGAAGGGCAATAACGGGCCGAAACACCTTTAATCATACCGCCATACAGTGCGGAACGGTGAAGGTTGGTTTGCACAATCTGATGGGAGCGGCGATTGGTTCGTCCGATATAACTGGCGATTTGCTGTAAAGGCGGTTTTGTTGTAAACGTCGAAAATGGCTTGGGCGATTCTTCCGATTCCTGTTTGTCAAATACATCAAAATTAATTGTTGATCCTTTAAGACGCGGCGGTGTGCCGGTTTTCATTCGTCCCAGGGTGAAACCGATTTCATTCAGTTGGGCCGGAAGACAATAAGATGCGAATTCACCTGCACGTCCGGCTTGGATTGTATTTGTACCAATATGAACCAAACCGCTTAAAAATGTACCGGTGGCCAGTATGACAGTATCGGCCTGACATCCAAAACCGGTGTTATCTTCAATACCGATAATTTTTCTATCAGCCAGCACCAACTTTTCAACCATCCCTTGTCTGAGATCAAGACGCGTTTGTTTTTCGACTGCCGCTTTCATGGCGATGTGATAGCGAATTTTGTCATTTTGGGTGCGGGTCGAATGCACTGCCGGGCCTTTGCGAGTGTTCAGCGTTTTATATTGAATAGCGGTCTGATCGGTAATCTTGGCCATTTCACCGCCCAGAGCGTCAATTTCTTTGACCAATTGTCCTTTGGCCATGCCGCCGATTGAAGGACTGCACGGCATAGCGGCCAGTTTGTCCAGGTCGATGGCCATCAGTAAAACAGTACAACCCATCCGAGCCGCGGCCAGCGCCGCTTCACACCCGGCATGACCTGCGCCTACGACGATAACGTTATATTTTTTCGGATAAACCACTTTGAATAATCCTCCTCGTCAGTTACAAGTTTTAAGTTATCATGTAATTTCCTGAATTAATGGAACCTGACGAAAATTTCTTTGAAATTT
>JAUCGF010000056.1 GCA_030378005.1 Desulfococcaceae bacterium HSG9
TTAAAATATTTTTAGACATAAATTAAAATTTAAAATTTTCTGTATAATTTATATTAAGATTAATAAATTTAAAACAACAACTTCAATATAAATCAAAATCATATTTAATTTCAAATAGTTTAATCGTATAATTAAATTATTTAAATTATAAAAAATTGTTTTTTATACTCATTATTTAAAGCTGCCCAAATGCAACTTCAGCAGCCGCAAGAGTAGCGTCAATATCTTCTGCTGTGTGCGCTGAAGAAACAAAAAGCGCCTCAAACTGTGATGGTGCCAAATAGATGCCTTGTTCGCGCATCTTTTTATAATAGGTCGAATATCTTTGAAGATCACATTTTTTGGCATCTTCAAAATTGTTCACCGAATCCCCAGTAAAAAACAGCCCTGCCATTGAACCTGCGCGATCCGTTTTAATGTTAATATTGTTTTGGGTGGCAAGCGTTGCAAAGCCTTGTATCAGACGTTCAGTAGATTCATCCAGCGCTTCATAGAATCCGGGTGTTTGCAGTAGTTTCAGGGTTGCGATACCTGCGGCCATGGCGATTGGATTGCCTGAAAGCGTACCTGCCTGATACACCGGGCCTTGAGGAGCGATATTGGCCATAATTTCACGCGAGCCGCCATAAGCGCCAACCGGCAGTCCACCTCCGATAATTTTGCCGAGACAGGTGATATCCGGTGAAATTGAATATAGTGCTTGCACGCCACCGTGAGCGACACGAAAACCGGTCATCACTTCATCAAAAATTAACATACTTCCATTTTTGCGCGTCAATTCACGCAAGCCTTCCAAAAAGCCGTCAGCAGGTCGTACCAAACCCATATTACCGGCCACCGGTTCTACAATGATACCTGCAATTTTATCACCTTGCAGCTCAAATACCTGTCGGACACTGTCGAGATCATTATACGGCAATGACAGGGTTAACTCTGCGATAGCTTGAGGAACACCGGGACTTCCGGGAATGCCCAACGTGGCCACACCGGAGCCGGCTTCAACCAAAAGCGTATCCGCATGGCCATGGTAGCAGCCATCGAATTTAATTATGATGTCACGGCCGGTGACGCCTCGTGCCAAACGCACCGCACTCATGGCAGCCTCGGTTCCGGAGTTCACCATGCGCACGACTTCTATGGATGGAACAGCCTTGATAATCAGTTCGGCCAGTTCGATTTCAAGATCAACAGGCGCGCCGAAACTGGTTCCCCGTGATAAAACATCTGAAATTGCTTTGAGCACATCCGGATGCTGATGTCCTAAAATCATCGGCCCCCACGAACCGATATAGTCGATGTGGCGATTGCCATCTGCATCAAAAAGGTAAGCGCCATCCGCACGATTTATAAAAAGCGGTTCCGCTCCCACTGATTTGCATGCTCGCACGGGGCTGTTCACACCACCGGGAATAATTGATAATGCCTTTTCAAAAAGTTGATTGGAAATGTCATATTTCATTGTTTTACGATCCTTTCTGTTGTGATAAATAATTTTTCGTTTCAACGCCGAAACGTTGGGACAAAACTAAAAGTACGATTCATACTAAAATCTGATTCACTGTGTTTTCAATTCTTTTGATCATTTGGATTAAATCAGCCGGTTGGCTTTTTTTAGCGGCAAGCAGTTCATCTCCCCACTGTCTCAGCAGTGTATTGTCGATTTTCCGGATATTGTTATCTTTGGCCCATTCATGCCCTATTTTTTCTCCCAAACCATCTAAAAGAGTTTGAACCTCGCCTGTATTTTCCGGCGGAACATTTTTTAAAATTTCCTGAGTACGGGCATTCCATCCTTTGATCAGGAAACTGCCTTCATAAAATGAGCGCAGCCATTTTTGAGTATCACGATTCACCATACCACCTCCCTATTGCTAAAATAGTCCGAGCTGAGTCGCTCGCTTTTTGTTGTTTTTTTGCCAGTTAGCTTTTTCATACGTTATTAACCGCTCTTCGATATCAGCCGCAAAAGGCGCTAAAATTCTGGATTTTTGCTTTCCATAGACTGTGCGTTTAGCCGCATAACTTAATAAAAGATGCTCCTTGGCGCGTGTCATGGCGACATAAAATAAGCGGCGTTCTTCATCAATATCAGACGCTGTGGTGCTTATTTTTTGAAACGGGATATAACCATCTTCACAACCGCTGATAAAAACAACAGCAAATTCCAAACCTTTAGCGGCATGCATGGTCATCAGCGTCACTTTTTCAGCACGCGCTTTATAAATATCCGTATCGGTTTGCAAAGCTGCCGCGGATATAAAACCGGCTGCATCATGCGTATATGCGCCGGCCAGATTGAAAACATCCGCCATTATCTCCTGAGTGCGCGGATTGGCTTCAATCATTTTCTGAATCCCGGTGCGCTTAATCAGAAATTGAAGTTTTTCCATAACGCTCATTGACGCTGTCAGGCGCTTCATTTCGTCAATTCTCTCCCAAAATCGGATCAGTTTCATTTTACCGGATTGGCTCAAACCGCTAATTGATGTTTCTCTGATTTTTTCTGAGGCGTCTATAAGGGAAATCTCCCGATCAAGCCCTCTGTTTTTAAAAAGCCGCGCCGCTTTTTTACCGACTTTAAAATTAAGGCAATCCGCTATTTTTTCAAAGTCCGTGTAAGAACCCATTTCATCAATAATTTTTAACAGTGCGATCAGTTCAGTGATTCCTTTGCGATGAAAAATATTGTCTTTGCTGGCGATCTGAAAAGGAATATTCGCCTTTTCAAAAACATCGGCAATGATCAGGCTTTGTGTGTGACTGCGATATAAAACGGCAAAATCGGTAAATGCGAATGATTGAGAATCATCATCGGAACTGACCCTATCGTAATCCATTGAATGAAACCCCAATCCGCCTGTCATTCGTTCAATCGTTTTGCCAATCATAACCGCTTCGGCCCGTGCTGAAGCCGCCTGCATAATCGTAATTGTTTTACCGCCCTGGACATTCGTAAACATTTCCACCGATTCTGCATTTGCTTCAGGAGGAATCCGTTGATAACTTTTGATAACTTGATGGGAAGCATCTTGAATCGTTCTGGATGAACGATAGTTGCGATTGAGGTGAAATACGCGGGCATTGGGAAACGTGTTTGAAAAGCGGGCGAAACATTCTTCATCCGCGCCTCTGAAACCGTAAATCGACTGATCCGGATCGCCAATCACACAAACAGCCGCAGGGGGTGCCAATGCCTGAATAATGCGATGCTGTCCTTGATTCAAATCCTGATATTCATCTACATAAACGGATTGAAACCGCTTGTGACATTTTTTTAGAAAGCCCTGGTCGGTTTCTAAAAGATGAACTGTTTTAAATATCAGGTCTTCATAATCACACAACCCCTGAAACAAAAGCATCTGTTGGTAAAGCGTATAGGCTGGCCTGAAAAACAGTGCATCCGCTTTTTTAACCACCGCGTTTAACGTATCCTGCGGATTAAGAATCAGTTGTTTGGCGGCGATAATATGTTCGAGCAATTTGTCCGCCTGCCAAGCGATAATAATTCCCTGGCGATTGGCCTGTTTGATCACATCTTTAACCAAATCTTTGCGATCACGGTCATCAATTAAAGTCAAAGTTTGCTCTGCCTGATATTCTTTTAGCAAAGATAAGCAAAGCCCATGAAACGTATCAACTTGCGGAAGCGTGGGGGAATCTTTCAGTAATATTCTGATCCTTTCCCGCATTTCGGCGGCTGCTTTATTGGTAAAAGTAACCGCCAGGATTTTTTCGGGAGCGCTTTGCGAGGTCAAAACAGAATAAGCAATCCGATGTGTCAAAGTACGGGTTTTGCCCGCACCCGGACCGGCAATGATCATTATCGCATCACTGCCATCAATAGCGGCCTGACGTTGTTGTGAGTTCAGATTGGATAGTAATGCCGCCTCAGAAGATGTAGAATTTTCTTTTAAAGGTGATTGTGCTTTTGGCGTGGTGCGCGTTTTTTTAGAGTGTTTTTTTATGGCTTTACGGGGCTTGGTTTTCTTTTTTTTTGATTGCGAGCCAGGTACGCTGAACATGGTTTTCTGACCTGATAAACGGTTTATTTCCCCAGGCGCAAACATGGTTATTTTACCAAATTCACCATCATATCCCGGAGATTTTAACACCTGGCCGCATCGCATTCGTTGAATGGCTTCGCCTAACAGCGGAATACCCGCATCTTCAATCGTTTCAGGCGGAATAGCGTGTAAAATATCAAATTCTGTTCCTAACACATCTAATACAGTTTCATAACAGCGTTGCACTTTTTTGGATTTCGGCCCGACTCCGACAAGCTCCGATATGATTTCTTTCAAAGGAATGATACTGTAAAAAGGATGATGCTTATCCGGTTTGGCACCCCCCGGACGGTCCGCCAATTCTTCCACTCGGTAAAGAACTCCCAATGTCAAAGGTTTGCCGCATTCAGGGCATAATCCGTTATTTTTTATAGAATCTTGGGGTTCATAGCGCACCTGACATTTGCGATGTCCATCCAGATGGTATTTGCCTTCTTCCGGATAAAATTCAAATGTGCCTAAAAATTGTTCCGCATCGCCTGTTCGCAGTGCATCCCGAATAGCTGGAAAAGACAATTGTGTGTCAAACAGGTTGGCTTCCCTTCCCAAGTTGGCGGGTGAATGGGCGTCTGAATTGGATACCAGGGTAAGGCCGTCAATATCGGAAATCCGCCAATTCATTGCCGGATCAGATGAAAGTCCGGTTTCGAGTGCAAAAATGTGGGGTGTCAGGTCTTCAAAACATTCTTCAAGGGAATCAAAACCGGATTTGGAGCCTAACAATGAAAACCAGGGCGTCCAGATATGGGCAGGAATTAAAAAACCGCTGTCAGATGTTTCCAAAAGCATTTCCAGAAGATGTTTGGCATCCAACCCCAGGATAGGGCGGCCATCTGATTTGATATTACCAATTTTATCCAATTTCGTATTGAAGCGTTCGGCTGATGCAAGATCAGAATGAAAAACAAGATTGTGATTTTTTCTTACTTTGCCATTTTTTTTATAAATGCTGCTGATTTCAGATTCAAGGATAAAGCGCACTTGGCCGTTGCATGATGCAGGTATGAGTTTATCACATTCAGATGCGATTTCATCCTTTAATTGAAATAAACCTTCTTCTGCTGGAATCAGCTTGGCTTTGATCTCGGCTATCCATGCCGGGTGGGTGCAATCTCCGGTTGCAACAACAGTTATGCCTTTGATGCGAGCGGCCATATAAATATTTTCCAAATCCAGATTTTTAGCGGTGGAGATGGAATAATGGGAATGAATATGCAAATCAGCGATAAATTTCATTAACAGTCCTGTAACACGCTTTAATAACGATGACTGATTTGAAAATTTCACGCAAAGGCGTAAAGAAAAATCAAAAATCCTGACCTTTGCGAATTTTGCGCCTTTGCGTTAAAATAAAAACAGTCAACAAATAATGATTGAAATATTAACTTATTTTTATTATCGTTTTCACTGGTAGATGGTCAAGCTTAAAATAAATAAAGGAGTGCAAACTTCAGTTTGCATGTTTCACCATAAAAAATTCAATGACTGCAAAAATAATACCTGTGTCAGATAAACATTGCGAGCGCCATGTCGTGCTGGTATCCCCCCAAGTGCATTGGAATACCGGCAATATAGGCCGAACCTGTCTCGGTGCGGATGCGTTTCTGCATCTGATTCAGCCATTGGGATTTTCATTGAAAAGCAAGGAAGTGAAACGGGCGGGCTTAGATTATTGGCCTGAAGTCAAACTTTCAGTTTGGGAGGATTTTGAAACATTTATGAAGAATCTTAAGCCTGAACGGGAAGAAATCGCTTTGCTGACCAAAAACGGCGTCAAGCCTTTTTGGGAATTCCCTTCTGTGAGAAGGCTTTTTCTGATTTTCGGATCGGAAACCATGGGACTTCCGCAAACAATCCTATCGGCCTATCCGAATGCGACTTATTATATCCCGATAACAGATAAAATCAGATGCTTAAACCTTTCAACCGCAGTGGGTGTCGCTTTGTATGAAAGCTTGAAATTTTTATACACTAACGCGCCGCGTTAGGGATATTCCGCACTTCTTTTGAAGGTGCTTGGCATCCTTCAAAGCAACTGTGAAGCAGTTTACCCTAAATGAAGGATACCGCTAATTGCAGTCTATTTTAAAGGATGCCCGGCCATCTTAATAGTTTTTATCAGCATATTCAACCCAACCGCCGGCTTCCACAAGAGCCTTGTCAAAATCTGCAATTGTAAAGGTAAGTTCATGTTGCTTACCGTCAGCCGTAATTTTGAAAAGGTTGTGTTCAAAATCGGTTTCAATGTAAACGCGTTTACCGTAAAACTCGGAAAAGAGCTTATCAATTTCCGAGTCCGGCAGTTCCACTGCAAGAAGTCCGCAGTTGAACATATTTTGTTTGAAAATACGGGCAAAATTAGCCGCAATAACCAAGCGGATTTCGTTGACTTCCAACGACCAGGGCGCATGCTCCCGGGATGAACCGCAACCGAAATTTTCCCGCGTGATAATGACCTTTTTCCCCTTGATGTCACGTTCCGGATCAAAGCCGTCAAGTTTTAAATCTTCCAATAAATGAGGCCCAAGGGCTTCTTTGGTGTTTTCAGTTAAATATTTGGCGGGAATAATTTCATCCGTATTGATATCGGAACGATCCAAAAAAAGAACACCTCCGCTGAATTTATTTTGCATTTCTGATTTCTCCTGAATTAAACAAGAACTATAAATTTTTCCGTTCAATCGGCTTGACAAGTCAGCCTTTTGTCATTCGAACGTTGTATCCGCCCTTTGAAATTCCGATTTTTTACCGCCGCGGCGTTTCCGGATTTCACGTATTATCTCATCTGGCGCGGAATCGATTAAATTCCTGACTGATAAATCAGTGATTACCGACTTCACGGTTCGCTCCGATGGCGACTGCCGGGATCGAGTTCTCAGAAA
>JAUCGF010000057.1 GCA_030378005.1 Desulfococcaceae bacterium HSG9
ATAAAATAAAACTGACATTAATCTCATGCAAACAACCGCAACAGAAATCAGCGCGACTCTCAGAGCCATCAGCGATCCTTCAATTGCAGAACATTCGCAACGATTCTTCAAAACAGGTAAAGGCCAGTATGCCGAGGGCGACAAATTTCTGGGCATCAGAGTTCCCAAGATAAGGCAGCAGGTAAAAAAATTCAAATCCGTTGCAATCAGTGAAATTCTTATCCTCCTGAAATCATCATTTCACGAAGAACGGCTATTCGCTCTTATAGCTCTTATTGAAAAATATTCAAAGGGTGATGATGCAATTAAAAATCAGATATATGAACTTTACCTGGGACATATTAAATATATCAACAACTGGGATTTGGTGGATAGCTCGGCCAATCAGATTGCAGGTCTGCACCTCTATGATAAAGACCGTCAACCGCTTTATACCCTGGCTGAATCCGATAATCTATGGGCGCGCAGAATTGCGATCATTGCAACTTTTTATTTTATCAAGCAAAATGACTTTACGGATACCACCCGAATCTCGGCCATTCTGCTTAATGATCAACACGATTTGATTCATAAAGCGGTCGGCTGGATGCTAAGAGAGGTTGGCAAGCGTAATCTGGCCGTTGAAGAACAGTTTCTGCAAAAACACTATAAAAATATGCCTCGTACTATGTTGCGGTATGCTATCGAAAAATTTGATGAAGAAACGCGACAAGCTTATTTAAAAGGTGTCATCTAACTGATGTGCGGAATTGTCGGCTTTGCCTGTTCAAATAATTTCACCAAATGTCAGCATGACCTGAAAAAAGCGGTATCGGCTATCAGTCACCGCGGACCGGATGCTGATGGCGTCTGGTATGATGCGGCTGCTGGAATCGGGTTGGGTCATCGTCGTCTTGCCGTGATTGATTTGTCATCGGCCGGCAAGCAGCCCATGGTCAGTGATGACCTGGCGGCTCTGATCGCTTACAATGGCGAAGTGTATAATTTTCAGACGCTTCGTGAAACACTGGCCCGACTCGGACACCGCTTTCAGACGGACACTGATACCGAAGTGATCGTCAATGCCTTTCGTGAATGGGGTGTGAACTGCCTTGAACGGCTCACCGGAATGTTTGCCATTGCCCTGTGGGATCGCGAAAAAAAGCGACTGCTGCTTGCGCGCGACCGCATGGGAATCAAACCGCTCTATTATTATTTTGACGGCCAAACCCTGTTGTTCGCTTCCGAACTGAAAGCGTTGATAAAATTCAGCGCCTTTCACCGCGATATTGATGAAGACGCGCTGCCGCTTTTTTTGCATTATCAATACATCCCCGCTCCCAAATCGGTTTTTAAAAATACCTATAAACTGCCGCCCGGATGCTATGCGCAGTTTGATGGGCGGCAACTTACGATTAAACGCTATTGGGATTTTCCCGCAATAACACCTTCGCCAAAAATTATTCGCGCTGATGATGCGTTGGAACAATTAGACGATCTGCTGACACGCTGCGTTGCTGACCGTCTGATAAGCGATGCGCCATTAGGTGCGTTGCTCAGTGGCGGCATTGATTCTTCCATGGTGGTTGCGCTGATGCAAAAGGTCAGTGCGACGCCGGTTCAAACATTCAGTATCGGATTTCGCGAACCGGAATATAATGAAGCGCCCTGGGCCGCGCAAGTTGCCCGTCATCTCGGCGCTCATCACACTGAATTATACGCCTCCCCTGAAGATGCGTTAAATTTGATTCCCAAACTTCCCGAAATTTACGACGAACCTTTTGCGGATTCATCCGCAATTCCGACGCTTCTCGTTTCACAGTTAGCGCGTTCCAAAGTGACCGTTGCATTATCCGGTGATGGCGGCGATGAGCAATTTTGCGGATATGTTCGCTATCATAGCACCGCATCTATGGCTGATATTTTCAGCAAAGCGCCGATTGTGATACGTCAGCATTTAGCCCGGCTTCTGTCCCGCTTGCCATCTCAATGGATAGCGAATTGTTATCAGCCCTGGCGTCGTTTTTTGCCGCAACGGTATCAAGTCGCCAATTTTACGGATAAATGGGAAAAACTGATTCGTATTTTGGATAAAAACCGTCTTCAGGATATATATCGCATGACCATAAGCCTTTGGTCAGATTCGGAATTGTCTGCTTTGATAAACCGACCGCGGCCTGCAAGTATCTATGAAAATTGTTTTGAACAGTCGGAAACTTGGTCAACGCTTTCCCGCCTGATGTATACCGATCAGCGTACCTATCTTCCGGATGCCTTGTTGACCAAAGTTGATCGCGCCAGCATGTCCGTTGCACTTGAGGTGCGGGTGCCTTTACTGGACCACCGCATTGTCGAATTCACTGCGAAATTGCCGGAACACTTGAAATATCAAAATGGAACTGGTAAATACCTGTTACAAAAGTTGCTTGCCCGCTATCTGCCGCGCCAATTGTTTGAACGCCCCAAAATGGGTTTCGGAGTTCCCCTTAATCGCTGGCTGCGCCATGATCTTAAAGAAGTGCTGACGGATTATCTTTCTTATGATCGCCTAAAACAAGAAGGCTTATTTAATCCGTCAGAAGTCGAATGCAAAATAAAGGCACATTTATCCGGACAAGCCAATGAGCAATATCGGTTATGGGCGCTTTTAATGTGGGAGATGTGGCGTGACAAATGGATGAACTGATATGTAGGGTGTGTTAGGCGATAGCCGTAACGCACCTTAAACGTTTAAGGTGCGTTACGCTTTGCTAACGCACCCTACTGACTATAAAGGTGTGATTAGCATGATCGAACAACTTATTGAAAAAGGCGTCAAAATCCCCAATCCTGACAGTGTTGAAATCAAAGCAGACGTTAATATTGATAGGATTTCGGGCAATGGTACAGTCATTCATGCCGGATGTAAAATATTCGGCGATTCAACATTTATTGGGGATAACGCACATCTCGGCTATGAAGCGCCGGTAACAGTGGATAATTGCCAAATAGGGCCTCATGTACAGCTCAAGGGCGGCTTTTTTCAAAAAGCCGTTTTTCTGGAAAAAGCAAATATGGGTTCCGGTGCGCATGTCCGCGAAGGCACAATTTTGGAAGAGCAAGCCAATGCGGCTCACACGGTTGGCTTAAAACACACGATTTTACTTCCGTTTGTCACTCTGGGCAGTTTGATCAATTTTTGCGATTGTCTGATGGCGGGCGGAACCAGCCGTAAAAATCACAGTGAAGTCGGCAGTTCCTATATCCATTTTAATTATACGCCCAATCAGGATAAAGCCACCCCATCTCTGATCGGTGATGTCCCCCGTGGCGTGATGTTGCAGCAGAAACCGATTTTTTTGGGAGGACAGGGCGGTCTGGTAGGGCCGTGCCGCCTCACTTACGGAACAATTATTGCCGCCGGAGCTATACATAGCAAAGACCAGCTAAAACCGAATCGATTGCTTTTGGGACGGGCTACTAAGGGCGGTGAAATGCCGTTTGTTAAAGGACTCTACCGCGGTCTTAAAAGAACCGTGAAAAATAATCTGATTTATATCGCCAACCTGATGGCATTGCGGCAATGGTGTTTGCATGTACGCTCACAATTTATCGGGGAACGATTTCCTGATGCTCTTTTTAATGGAGTGCTGAATAATCTCGACCTGGCGATTGATGAAAGGGCAGGGCGTTTTAGGCACTTTTCTCAAAAAATGCGTAAATCGGCTGAAATCTATCAAGGAATTGTTCAAAAAAATCAGTCTGCACTTCTTTTAAATCAAAAAGATGAACTCTACAGCCGAAGAAATGAACTTGAGCAATGCCTGTATAGCTTAAAAACGTATGAAGGAAATCAGGAAGCAAAAGACAATTTTTTAGAAATTATTGCGCGTAAGATTAAAAACAATGGCAATAACTACATTATGGCGATACAAGGCCTTGATTTCGGGGAAGCTGAAACAGGAAGCGGATGGATGCAAGGGATTGCCGATTATATGGTAGAGCAGTGCCTGAATATCATTCCGTCTTTAAAATAGATGCGTGCAAATTTCAGCTTGCGAACACGGTCTGAAAAAACAAAATTGAAATACCATAAAAGGATACAAAAAATGACCCAACTTTTTGGCACTGATGGCATCCGCGGTGTTGCCAACCGGCATCCCATGACACCTGAAATGGCGGTGGCTATCGGAAAGGCGGCAGCTACCTTTTTTAAACCTGACGGCAAAAAAAACGCTGCAATCATTATCGGCAAAGACACACGCCAGTCCGGCGATATGCTTCAAGCCGCGTTGGCATCCGGAATATGTGCGGCCGGCGGATCGGTTTATCTGACCGGAACGCTTCCCACCCCGGGCGTCGCTTTTTTAACATCATCAATGCCGACGGATGCCGGCGTTGTGATTTCAGCATCCCATAACCCGTATTTCGATAACGGCGTCAAGTTGTTTAATTCCAAAGGCTATAAACTTTCCCAGGCGGAAGAAGCCAGGCTGGAAAAAATGATTGTTCAATTTCAAGACGGTTCAAGGATTGCATCCGGTAAAATGGTTGGTACCATACAGGCCATAAATGATGCTGGCCATCAGTACGCATCATTTTTGAAACAGTGCCTCAATCCGTCCTTTTCCATTGAAAAAACACCTCTTGTAATTGATTGTTCCAACGGCGCGACTTACAAAGTCGCTCCCAAAGTGTTCAATGATTTGGGTGCTGATGTTACGGCTCTCTTTGTCAAGCCCGACGGAAAGAACATCAACGCCGATTGCGGTTCGCAACATACTGAAACATTGCAAGAAAAAGTTTTGGCATCGGGTGCTTCCGCAGGCCTGGCTTTTGATGGCGATGGCGACCGTTTGATCGCCGTTGATGAAAAAGGCGAAAAATTAACCGGTGATCAGTTATTGGCAATTTGCGCACAAGACATGCAAGCCCGGGGAACTTTAAAAAATAACCTGCTGGTAAGCACCGTTATGAGCAATATGGGGCTGGGGCAGGCATTAAAAAAAATGGGCGTTAAACATCTCAAAACCGGAGTCGGCGACCGGCTTGTCATGGAAGAGATGGTCGCTTCCGATGCGATACTCGGCGGTGAAGAATCGGGACACACCATTTTTCGGAATCATCACACCACAGGGGATGGCCTGCTCACGGCATTAATGCTGCTGGAAGCTATCCAAAGGCAACAACAGCCCCTGTCCGAACTTAAAAAGATTATGACAGTCTTTCCCCAGAAACTTATCGGTGTGAAAGTGCAAAGCAAGCCGGACCTTACATCAATCGCAGATGTCCAGGCAGTCATCAAAAGCGTTGAAGATAAATTGAAAGACCACGGCAGAGTGCTGGTGCGCTATTCAGGAACCGAACCGCTTTGTCGTGTGATGGTTGAAGGACCGACACCTGATGAAACCGAACAGCGCTGCCAGCAAATCGCTGACATCATAAGTAAAACTTTAAGCTGATTTTATGGAGTGCTGACTTCAGTTTGCGTTTATGGCGAAATAAAGCATGCACTCCCTTTTAGCAGATACATGCCAAGCCTCCTGCAAGTTATAATTTGATTTTCTTGGTTACCTTTTCTACGGGAGATCATTGGTGATTAGAAGGGAAATAATATGCAAAAAGATTTTTATACAAAAATTGATATTCCCAAGCCTTTGTTAAGTATTTATCAGGAAATGGCCGTGTTTCCGGTCGATTTGCTGAAAAACAACGCTTTAAACATGATTAGGAATAAAATTACTCAATACGAAACAGAAGATCGGGTTTTCAGAAAAAAATACTCCTGTGATTTTGATAAATTCAAGGCTCGTATCCGAGCAATGGATAATGAAGAGAATTTTGAATGGGAAGATGATCTGATGGATTGGGAATTTGCTGTTACCAATCATCAATTATGGCGGAGGAAAGAACGGATTGTCAGTTCCTTATGAATACGATACTCAATGACTATGACGACATTATTGTCCGCTATACCGTACACCAATGGGATGCTGAACCGGAATCCAGCCGTTTTAAAGCTGAAATTCAGTTCACTGACATAATAACATCATACAACAAGGAGGAATCCACATTATGAAACGAAAAATTTTGATAGTATCAGTTTTGGCGGTTTTTTTGTGCGGGTGTATAGGGGGCATCGCTTCAGACACAACAGAACTTCCCAGCGTCGGACAAGAATTGATCGATTTGAAAAAAGCGCGGGATGAAGGCGCTATTAATGATGAAGAGTATGTCGAATTAAAACAGAAAATAATGGAAATGAAAAAATAAACGCTGGTGAAAATGCACTTTCACTATGATTATGAAAATGTATTTTACAGCCATGTGTAGGCTGTCTCGTTTCTTAGAGGTTTTGGGCTGGCAGCAATTCCGGCTGCTCAATCCTCTTTTTCTTATAAATTGATGGAGAATAAAATGGCGGGTCATGGCTATGATAAAACTACAAAAATAATGATGAATGATTTTGTCAAAGAATTACAGCTTACGGCAGGTCAGGAAGTTACAAGCAGCCAGATAATTGGATGGTTCCATGAGAATTATCCCAATGTTAAGGATGGCACGGTAAGAGCCCATATGCATCAAGCTAACCTGCCTCCTTGCCTGTTATCAGATAGTTCTGATTGAAGCTATCCATGTATGGTATCTGTTCCATCACTAACTCACAAACTGTTTTCCGTTTTCTTTTTTGCTTGCAA
>JAUCGF010000092.1 GCA_030378005.1 Desulfococcaceae bacterium HSG9
GCCGAACTTGTAGTTTGGCATTCAGTGCCCGCTACTGCCAAACTACAAGTTCGGCACTCCGGAAAATTGTAAACTGACAAATGAAGGATGCCCATTATTTTTAATAAAAAAGTTTGCTAAAATCGGCGATAGTATTGATTTATTGATGCTATTTGTGTATATTAAATCTTGATAATATAATCAAACAGATTCGGAAAGCCAATTAATGATAAGGAGGAAAACAATGATTACTGTCAAAGATATAATGACAACCGATCTGATCACGGTCAACCCGGATACGGATGTTGCCAAGGTTGCCCAAATACTGCTTGATAATCACATCAACGGCGCTCCTGTGGTGGATAATGATAATAATGATCATGTGGTGGGCATTATCTGCCAAAGTGATCTGATTGCCCAGCAGAAAAAATTGCCCATTCCCACTTTTTTCACTTTTCTTGAAAGCGTTATTCAAGTGACATCTATGAAAGAGATAGATAAGCAGGTTAGCAAAATCGCCGCGCTTACGGTATCGCAAGCGATGTCACCCAATCCGGTTACAGTAGAACCAGACACCGGCATCGAAACCGTTGCGTCTCTGATGGTCGATAACAATTTTCACACACTGCCTGTGATAAAAAACGATCTTCTAGTAGGTGTTGTCGGTAAAGAGGATGTTTTGCGTACGCTTATCTCGTCATCAACCAATCAATAGCAGAATTTAAAAAACAGGTCGGATTAGCAAGGCGTAACCCGACAGGCGCTTTAGGTAGCTTAATATATTGATATTGCTATGCCTTAGGCGCTTTAGGCGGACTGATCAGGGCTTCACCGTCAATAACTTTATCACCATCCTGATTGATGCAAACAGTTTTCAGACGCAACCGATTTCTCGCCTTGACAATATCTATCACTTCCACACGAGCGGTAATCGTATCTCCGAAACGTACAGGTGCGGTAAATTTCAGTTCCTGTTTAAGATAGATTGCGCCGGCCCCGGGCAATTGCGTACCTATAATTGTTGAAATCAGGCCAGCGGAAAGCATACCATGAGCAATCCGGCCTTTAAAAAAGGTTTTTTCGGCATAGACTTCATTAATATGCGCAGGATTAAAATCGCCGGTTATACCCGCGTAAGCGTAAACATCGTGTTCTGTGATAGTTTTCGTAAACTCAGCGGTTTCACCAATTTTGAGTTCCTCGACAGTTTTACCGATCATCATTCCCCCTGATTTGTAATCAAAAAATTATTATCAAATAAAGTGCCATAAAAAGAAAACACCGGGCGATGATTAAACATACCCGGTGTTTTTAAAAAATTATATCACAAAGAGAAACATATTAAGTTTGGTATTTAAATGAAATCAGAACCCGTGCGCGATATGCAACCACTTTGCCGTCTTCAACTTTCATATCAAGCTTATCGATTTCGGCGACACGCAGATCTCTGAGGTTTTTGCCAGCGGTCTCCACAGCATTTTTAGCTGCCTCTTCCCATGAATTCGGGCTTGAGCCTACCAAATCAATAATTTTGTAAACGCTACTTTCACTCATCTCTTCCTCCTTTACCAGATTGGGTTGATAATTGGTTCTTTCCGTTTTGAATGACAACCATTCCTGTTTGTTTCACAATTAAAAAGCAAATGACCGTCATTCATTAATTAGGCTCTCATAGCATACTTTGAAGGCGTTTGGCAAATCTTTTTTCAACATCTTCACACAACACAATATCAGCTAGCGAGTTATGGCCATGGCCATGCCCATGCCGCCGCCAATACACATGGAAATTAAACCGGTGGCCAGTCCCTCACGCTGCATATTATGGATGGCTGTCACCATCTGGCGTGCGCCGGTGCATCCGATTGGATGCCCCATTGAGATGCCGCTTCCCAGAGGATTAGGAAAATCAACTTCAAGTCCCAGTTCACGAATACAGGAAATCGCTTGAGATGCGAATGCTTCGTTTAATTCAATATGTTCAAAATCGCTGATTGTCATGCCTTCGTTTTTCAACACCTTGCGCACTGCCGGAACCGGCCCTAAACCCATATAAGCCGGATCAAGCCCGCCGGATGCATACGATTTGATAGTTGCCATGGGTTCGATTCCCAACTCCTGCGCTTTATCCGCACTCATCAGTAAAACGGCCGCGGCGCCGTCATTGATACCAGACGCATTACCCGCTGTAACTGTGCCATCTTTTTTGAAAGCGGGCCGGAGTCTGGCCATTTTTTCCATATCAGTGTCCATGGGACGTTCATCAGTGTCAAAGGTGATATCCCCCTTACGTGTTTTAATAATCACCGGTTCAATTTCTTGAGCAAAAAGACCGTCAGTGATTCCACGGCGCGCCCGGTTATGGCTCAAAACACTGAGTTCATCCTGCTCCTGACGGGTGATTTCGTACATGGCGGCAATATTTTCAGCGGTGACGCCCATGTGATAGCCGTAAAAAATTTCATACAGGCCGTCAAAAACCATCAGGTCATGCACTTCCCCCACACCGGTAAGCGCCATGCGATAGCCCCAGCGCGCGCTGGGCAGCGAAAAAGGAACCTGGCTCATATTTTCCTGGCCGCCGGCAATAATGACATCGGCCTGGCCGGCCATAATAGCTGTCGCGCCGTAAGCAATTGCTTTTAGCCCCGATCCGCATACTTTATTGAGCGTAAATGCCGGCGTTTCTTTGGGCAGACCGGCATTTATCATGGCCTGACGCGCCGTATTCTGTCCCTGACCGGTAGTTAATACGTTACCCATGACAACTTCATCAACGGTCACTGCCTGTAAGCTGGTATCCCAATCCGCATTTTGCTTTTCAAGATCAATCAAGCCCTGATCTTTTAAACGATCCGGCGAACACGCTTGCATTAAATCACTGGAAACGGGCCTCAAACCGGCGCGTTTTAGTGCGGCCTTAATCACGATAGAACCTAATTCAACAACAGGTACGGTCTTAAGCGCACCACCAAATGTCCCAACCGGCGTTCTTGCGCCAGATACGATAACAACATCTTGCATGTGTGAATTCTCCTTATTATAATTCAAATGAACAGATTAAAAGCAAACCGAAACATACGCATATAAAGTTTTACTTTCACCTTTGTCAATGAAATATACGAATGTTATTTAAAACACAGTGGTATAAAGCTTGACATTCATAGCAGTAGTTACTAGATATTCAGATAAAAGGATTATCTAAATATCAGGTTGCTCCAAGTTATTGCGTTGCTCCCCGATCCTGATGTCAAAACTCAATTTTACACAATTCTGCAAAAAAGCAATTATAATCAATGTATCTGAAATATTTTAACCTGAATAGCCTGCCATTTGAAAATTCACCAGACCCCGAATTTTTTTTTATGGGCTATCGCTACCGGGAAATTTTGGCTTTGATGATTCACGGCGTTGTTTCCCGTAAAGGTTTAATTTGTATTTCGGGGCAGATCGGAAGCGGCAAGACGACACTGGCGACAGTGCTGGTCGGCTACCTACCGGCCGATGCCATAGTGATTAATATGGCTCATCCGAAAGCCGATCCGGATGAAATGCTAGCCTATTTAGCCCACCAATTAGGTATGGTTGAATATCCCGACACCCCTCTTTTGTTGACTGAAGCTATCCGGCAGGAATTGATTAAACTTGATAACGCAGATAGGCACTGCGTACTGATTATTGATGAGTCTCAATATATGAGCGATGCCTTGATGCAGGAAATTGTGGTTCTGACGAATCTCGAAACGCCGCAGCGTAAATTGATTCAGATACTTATGCTGGGGCAGAAAGAGTTTATCACTAAACTTAACCGTCCTGAACTGCGCCAGTTAAAGCATCGCATTTTTGTTACGCGCACATTAGCGGCAATGGATGCGGACCAGTCTTTTCAGTATATCAAACACCGTTTGCAAGTCGCTGATGGTGATACCGCTCTTTTTTCATCGGATGCACTTGAGTTGATATTTCAATATTCCGGCGGAATTCCCCGACTGATTAATCGTTTGTGTGATGCCGCTCTTTTGGGAGCTTTTACAACTCAAAAGCAAAGAGTTGAAAAGGAAGACGTGCGCAACGCCAATATTGATCTGGGAATGGGACTGGAGACCCGCGTTTCTGCTTCTCACGAGCAAACTCGTTCTCACAGGCAAACTCGTAAACGATCTGTCATGCACCGGCCGACAGGGTCTGCTGATACACCCACATCAAAAATACAAGCGGCACCATCATCGCCGGTTAAATCATCTGAATCTGACGGTACTTTAAAAAAGGGGGGCCTGATTCAAAAAAAAACTTCGGCCGCGCCCGGTTTGGTCTCTGACCGCTCTTCTGATAAGATGCCTTCTATCCGCAACCATAAAATGGCATCCACCTCGGCACGTCCGAAACGTAGAAATCCCAGCACGAAATTTCTCCTGTCCCTGTTTGTGATTGCTATCTTAGCTACGGCCATTATTCTTAATTTGCGTGGCAAAAATTTGAAATCTGCATTTATGAGTGAAATTAAGATCAAACCGCCGCAAAAGAAGCGGCAACCCCTTTTTGATGACCAGATCGTTTCTCCTGCTTCGAGTCAGCCTGTACCCTCTGAACAACTTTTGGCAAAGAAATCAGCGATTGAAACGTCCACGCTGCCGGATACCCTTCTTGCTGACCCAATTGTTTCTCCTGCTTCGAGCCAGCCAGTACCCTCTGAACAACTTTCGGCAAAGAAGTCAGCAAATGAAACGCCCGCGCTGCCGGAAAAAGAGCAGGTGACCGAGGAGCAGATTAAAGAGATCGTTGAGTCATGGCGTAAAGCCTGGGAGGAAAAGCGTCTTGATGATTATATTGCCTTTTATCATTTGGATTTTGTAAGTAAGAATAAAAATCTGGTAGCATGGGAAAAATACAAAAAAATATTGAACCTTCGCAATAAAAAGATCAGCGTAAAAATTTCTAATGTAAAAGTGTGCCTTTCCGAAAGCAGGGTATATGTAGGGTTTCGGCAGTATTATCGTTCCGACTCCTTTAAAGAAGACAATTTTAAGCTATTGGAACTTAAAAAGCATAAAGGTTTATGGAAAATTTACAGAGAGAAGATGGTCAAATCTAATCAGCTAAACATTGCTGTACCTTAAAAACCAAAAATCATAGGATGCTTTTTAAAGAGAATCAAACCAAAATCAAGATGAAACAAGGGAAGAACGATGTCCGCTTTAATATTTTTTCAGGTTATTTTGAATCTGTTGAACAGGCTGCGCTCGCCATAAAACAGCGGCAAACGAATACCGCTACCGATAGCGGTATTGTCATGAAAACGCCTTATGCGGCGCGTATCGGTGTTTATTCATCTGCGGATGCCTTAAATGCCCGGAAGCAGTTGCTTGAGCAGGCTGGTTATGCGCCCTATTGTATTCCCGTTGAACATCTAAAACAAACGCAATTATATGTCGGCGCTTTTTATACGTTTCAGGATGCTGAAAATAAATGTTCAGAATTGATTGATAGTGGGATTCAATGTGAGGCGGTTGAACGATAGTTCCAATTAGTGCCTTAAAAGTGAAAGAAAAGGCAAAAAAAAATGAGGGTCGTTTTGACCCTCATTGATATTGCATGTGCAGGCAAATTATATGAACTATTGAAAATGGCGTCCCCAACCGGATTTGAACCGGTGTTGCTGGCGTGAAAGGCCAGTGTCCTGGACCTGACTAGACGATGGGGACGCAAGATATCAAATGGGCCGTGCGTGGCTCGAACACGCGACTCTCTGCTTAAAAGGCAGATACTCTACCGACTGAGTTAACGGCCCCTGTAAAAAACCACTCCTTATAGACCGATAATTTAAGGCTGTCAAGTAAAAAACACATATAAAATATTTTTTTTGATGCCTGCATTTTTTCCCTGATTACCCTTCAATTTCGCTGATTTTAATCAAATTGGCCTGTATTCGATCATGCTTCTCCGCCAATGCGGTATATTTGTCCCTTACTTTGGTAACCACAGCTTCGGGTGCTTTGTCTAAAAAATCCCGGGTGTTCAGTTTTTTGGATACGCCGGTCATCTCTTTTTCCAATTTGCCAAGCTCTTTTTTCAGACGGGCAATTTCTTTATCAATATTGATGACACCCCCCAAATGTACAAAAATGGTGATATCTTCAAAAACGGCGGTTGCTGTTGAAGCCGGTTTATCGCCTGATGCGGTGATTTCCAACCCATCTAATTTAGCAATATTACAAATAATGGCCTGATTTTCAGCGGCGGTTTTGCGAGCGGATTCATTTTCAGTGCGGATAACGGCTTTTAGTTTCAAAGCAGGCGTAATGTTCATCTCTCCACGGATATTTCTGATTCCGGTGATAACCCCTATTATAAGCGCCATATCAGCTTCGGCTTCTGAATCGGGCTTCTGCTTTTTTAAATCCGATGGAAAATCTGCCTGCATAATCGAACCCTGAGTTCCCGGGAGCTTGTGCCATATCTCTTCCGTAACAAAGGGCATAAACGGATGAAGCAAAATCAGCAGATTTTTTAAAACATGCCACAACACGCTTTTAGCAGCATTTTGTCGCGCTTCATCGGAATCGTCATAAAGTGCCGGTTTTATAATTTCCAAATACCAGTCACAAAACTCATGCCAGACAAATTGGTACAACGTATTGGCAGCCTCATTGAAGCGATAATCGTCAAGCGCATCAGCAACAGTTGTTGTAACACGCGCCAGGCCGGATAAAATCCAGCGGTCCGGCGGAGTCAGCAGCTCAGGCGGTGCCAATTCATATTCTTTTTGAAGGTGCATCAGAGTGAAACGCGAGGCATTCCAAAGTTTATTAACAAAATGGCGATAGCCTTCCACCCGTTTTTCCGACATTTTAATATCACGGCCCTGGGCTGCAAAAGCGGCTAAGGTAAAACGAAACGCATCCGTTCCATAAGTTTCGATAACGGTCAGCGGATCAATCACGTTACCTTTGGATTTGCTCATCTTCATACCTTGTTCATCCCGCACCAGAGCATGAATATACACATCTTTGAAAGGCACTTCATCCATAAACCGCAGACCGAACATCATCATGCGCGCCACCCAGAAAAAAAGAATGTCAAATCCGGTGATCAGCACAGATGTTGGGTAAAAGGTATCAAGCAAAGGCGTTTTATCCGGCCATCCCATAGTGGAAAACGGCCATAACGCGGAACTGAACCATGTGTCCAAAACATCCGTATCCTGCATCAGATCATCAGATCCGCATGCGTTGCATTTTTCAGGCGTGTCCATCTCGATCATTATTTCTTTGCAGGCGCCGCACGTCCAAGCCGGAATACGGTGTCCCCACCATATCTGGCGTGAAATGCACCAATCTCTGATATTTTCCATCCAGTCGTAATAGGTGGCTTCCCATATTTTGGGAATAATGCGCGTTTCGCCGTTTTTTACCGAAGCAATCGCTTTTTCCGCCAAGGGCTTTGTTTTTACAAACCATTGCTTGGATAAGTTCGGCTCAACAGCAGTTTTACAGCGATAACAATGCCCCACGCCATGTTGATACGCTTCCGTTTTTTCCAGAAGCCCGTCCTTTTTTAAGGCTTTTAAAGCGGCTTTGCGGCAGGCATAGCGTTCAAGTCCTTTAAAATCCCCGGCGCCTTCGGTCATAAAGCCATTGTCATCAATCACTTTAACGCTGGCAAGGCCATGCCGATTGCCGATTTCAAAGTCGTTAGGATCATGTGCAGGTGTAATTTTCAACGCACCGGTACCAAAAGACATTCCCACATATTTATCTCTGATAATGGGTATTTTTTTGTTGAGCAACGGTAAAACCACTTCTAATTCAGTGAGATTCAGATAGCGCTCGTCATCCGGATTGACAGCCACGGCAGTATCACCAAACATCGTTTCCGGACGTGTGGTGGCAACTGTCAATCCGCCGGAACCATCAACAAACGGATAGCGAATATGATACAAGAAGCCATCTGTCTCTTCATGTTCTACTTCAAGATCGGAAAGCGCGGTATGGCAACGCGGACACCAATTGATAATATAGTTACCGCGATAAATCAGGCCCTGATTGTAAAGCTCTACAAAAACTTTACGAACGGCGCGTGACAAACCTTCATCCATCGTAAAACGTTCACGCTTCCAATCACATGAAGCGCCGAGACGCTTGAGTTGGTTAATAATGGCGCCGCCCGATTGATGTCGCCACGCCCAAACTGTTTCAATAAATTTGTCACGTCCCAATTGGTCGCGATTTTTACCCTCTTGAGCCAGTTGCTTTTCGACTACATTTTGCGTGGCAATACCGGCATGGTCGGTGCCGGGCATCCATAACACATTATCACCGCATAACCGACGGTAGCGGCAAAGAATATCTTGCATGGTAACATTCAGAGCATGTCCCATGTGAAGCACGCCAGTAACATTGGGCGGTGGAATGACTATCGAATAGCCAGGACGCTCGCTTTTCTCGGCAGCGGCAAAAAATTGTTCATCTTCCCAATACTGGTACCATCGTTTTTCAACATCATGCGGGGTGTATCCCTTGTCTAACAAATCAGAAGCCATAAATTTTTTCCTTCACAAAAAAATGACGGGGTTGAAGCAAACTTCATCGCACCCGTCTCGTATATTCAGTTTAAGTAATTATAATTTAATTGCCCTTTAACTCATTTGGTAATATTGTGTCAAGGGCGATTATGCTGACAAAAACGCCTGTTCATGTACGCCGGGCTTTGAAACCGATAGTCTTTGCCGACCAGTCAGTTTGCTTATGATAACGGGCCTGCCTGATTCTACAATGCCGCGAGGCGCATATCGGGCAGTTTTTATCGGTACACGGATCCAGATGAATCAAAACCGTTGACTGATGCTTAAAATGTTCATTAATTATCGCTTCCAAACGGTCGGATTCGCTGTGCGCTTGCTCCAGAGTGAAATCTCCGGGCATAATCAAATGAAAATCGATATGCACCTGGCTGCCAGAGTGCCAGGCACGTAATTTATGAATATCAATCTGTTGTATCTGGCGATGTTTAGAGAGTAATGCGGCAATTTCCTGCAAAAGAAGAGGGTCGGTGGCATTCATCAGCCCGGCAACGGATTGACGCACCAGATGAAAACCCGTAATCAGAATATTCACTCCGATCAAGGCGGCAATCACGCCATCCAACCAATAAAGCCGTGTCAGATGCACCAGCAAAAGACCGATCAACATGCCTCCCGAAGTATATACATCCGTAAGTACGTGTTTGCCATCAGCAATCAAAGGCAATGATTCCGTTTTTTTACCGACTCTTACCAGCGCCAGACCTAAAATAAGATTAATCACACTCGCGCCCAGTAAAATAAACAATCCATGTTCAAGATTTGGCAGAGGAACAGACGAACGGATATGCATCCATCCGACTTTGAAAATACCGATGGCGGCCAGTATAATCAGCGCCCCCTCAAAGCCCGCTGAAAAATATTCAATCTTGCCATGTCCGTAAGGATGGGACTTGTCCGGCGGCTTGGCCGAAACAATGATGCACGCCATAGCAAACGCACTGGCAATGACGTTAATAATCGATTCCAACGCATCGGATAAAATTGCAGATGAATGGGTGATGCGAAAGGCGTAAAATTTAACACCCATCAAAGCCAGTCCTATGACAAAGGATGATGTGATTGCAATCAGACGGGTTTGAAGATTTTTATCTGAAAGGGTTTGCATGTTATTTTTCTTAATCGTAATTGCTTTTTGTAGAAGTTATTATCCCCTTATTCCTAATAAAATAGATTCAATAGATCAAATAAAATCTGAACATCCTTGATTTTTCGGTTTAAAATTCGGAGGAGTGCTAAATTTACAGTCAGGCATTCAGCGTTCATCAATGCTAAACTGTAAGTTTAGCACTCCGGAGAAAGTCGATTATTTTTTACCCAAATGTCGTCTGCCTTGACAGACAGTCAGCTTGTGTATATCAAAAAAGATAATTCTAAAAGAAAACGAATGGTAAGATATAAATTTATCTTATCGTTATCAACAACGATCAAAAAGGATTGAAAATGAACCCAATAAAACAGAATGATTCTGATTCCAAATGTGATGTGCTGTTGCTTTTTGTCAATGATAACGAACGAAAAGCGGTATTTGATGCCGCCAAGGAGTTTGATTCTGCTCCCAAACCCTACAAAAAAGGAATTTATGCTTACCATGATTTCGGTGTCATAAACAGCGCAAGGGTGATGGGGCTTCAGACGCGAATGGGGGCAGTCGGTCGCGGGGCTTCCGGTCCCGCAACGCTGACGGCGATTCAAACGCTTGATCCTGACTATGTGATTGCCGTAGGCATTGCCTTTGGCATGAATCGGGACAAACAGAAAATAGGTGATATCCTCGTTTCCAACCAAGTGATTGGATACAATATCGGAAAAATGGATAAACAAGGACAATGGATTACAAGATCGGATAAAGCATCCGCTTCCGAGGGCCTTTACAATAACATACAAAGCGCCAGCGCCTACTGGCAAGGTGCCAAAATCCACTTTGACCTGATTGTTTCCGGCGAAGCTTTGATCGATAATGATGATTTTAAACAACAAATTCTCAACGCCTTTCCCGAAGCTGTCGGTGGTGAAATGGAGGCCATGGGAATATATGCTTCCTGTGAATCGTTAAAAAAAGATTGGATTATTATCAAGGCTGTATGTGACTATGCGGACGGTCAAAAAGATGATAACAAAGAAGAGTATCAGAAACAAGCCGCCCAAAACGCTGCCACATTCGTGTTTCACAGTTTTAAATACGGTTTTTTTGGCAAGGCTGATGAACACAAGGAAGTGAGCATTGGTGATGAAAATCACCAAGCACCGAAGCCAGATGTACATCATTCTGCGAAAACCGCTCAATATGACATCTATATCAGTTGTGTCGTCGAAGATCAGAAAATTGCCTTAAAGCTCTATAATGATTTAAAAAATCTTGACCTTAAACCGTGGTTGTACAGTAAAGACGCCAAACCCGGGGGAAATAAAAAAGCCCAAATGCACGAAGCCATCCAAAACAGCCGTTATTTTATGCCCTTGATCTCCGCTCATTCGGTGTCGCAACGCGGCCTGGTTCAACGCGAACTGAATATCGCCTCAGACATTTTAGACGAATTTGCCATGTCTGATATTTTTATAATCCCCATCCGTTTGGATAACACCCGATTGACGGATTACCGCTTTCAAAATATTGAACTGGCAAATTTCACACATTATGCTGAGGGGTTTAAGCAATTGCGGCGCGTATTAATTTCAGATAGCTGAGAATCCAAGCCTACAGGCCCTCCGGACGGAGAGGAAAAACAGCCAGACCCGCGTATAGTTAAAAAAGTCCGTGAAGAGATAGGCCAAATCTTAAAAGAAAACAGCCTGAAACAATTAAAGAAATCACTGATAACTCAATTGAAAGGCAATGCGTCAATTAATTATCAAAGCGATATGGCTCTGGAAAAAACATTGGTCGATATCGAAGTGCTTGAGGCGATCTATGCGCTTGAAGAAGCGATTGCTCAATGTTTTCATACCATGAAAAAAGAAGGTGCAAAGCAAGAGGCGGTACAAGAAGTATGGAAAATGTCGATAGAGATTCTTGGCCGATTGGTGTTGCTTACTGTGGATTACGACCAGCTTAACTTTGAAAACAGTAGTGAAGAAGATCAATACAAAAAAGGAAAAGAATTGGAATTATCCGTTCTTACGGAAGCAGGCGAAGAAATTATTTTATCATGTCATACGAGGTCCGCAGCTATACTGACTGTAAATCAATCAAAAACGCGCGTTTATGGCAAAAATCGGATCAGTAGCAATTTGCCTGAAAGCGGGTGGGATGAAAAAGATATATTGCAGACGATCAAAAAAGATCTCTGGCTAAAACTATTTAAAGCGTCGGGGGAAAAAGCTCCTGCTATTATTGATGAAAATAAAACCATAATGTTAAATGAGCTTACCGAAATAAAAAACAGGCAAAAGGAAAATATATACATCTGTGTGTCGAGTGATGATCAAAATAATTATCTCAGAAATAAGCAAATATTTTCGATTCTTAAGCAAGAACTCCCAGCCCTTCATACAATTATTAAAACTAAAGAGGAAACTGATTATTCAAATTCTGTTTTTATTATACTTGAGCCGAAGCTGGAGGCTCACTTATTTAATTTTTTCAAGAACAAACCGGAGTAACCCATGCTAAAAGTCAACCCTGACGACACTATCACTATCCCGGCCATAGGATCATGGCCCGAAACCGAACATGTATTTGAAAAAAAAAGCATCTGGGCGGTGAATGCCGCTTTGACAGCCCAGCGGCCGCTCCTGATTCGGGGTGAGCCGGGAATCGGCAAAAGCCAACTGGCCCGTGCCGCAGCTCATGCGTTGGGAAGGGTGTTCATTTCCGAAGTGGTTCATGCTCGGAGTGAATGCCAAGACCTTTTATGGCATTTTGACGCCCTCAGTCGTTTGGGCGAGGCCCAGGCTCTGGGAGCCGCCTGCCAGGATGTCAATGTGAAAGAAGCGCTTGATCCGTTAAAATTTTTAAGTCCCGGTGCATTGTGGTGGACTTTTAATTGGAAAACTGCGGAAGAACAATCGCTGAAAAGTGCAAATAGAGTCAGAAAACCGGAAAAGCCGGAAGCATGGTCTCAGGAAAAAGGCAGCGTATTGCTGATTGATGAAATCGACAAAGCGGACGCCGATCTTCCCAACGGGTTGCTGGAAACCCTGGGCAACGGCGCTTTTACCGTGCCATATACCGATGACCCCGTGATATTGGAAACCGGCACACCCTCGCCGTTGGTGGTCATTACTACCAATGAAGAGCGCGAACTGCCTTCCGCGTTTATCCGGCGTTGTCTGGTGCTGCGCATGAAACTGGCCGATGACAAAGATGAACTTACAGAGTGGCTTGTGAAACGCGGGCGTATCCATTTCGGGCAGGCCTGCTCTGAAAAGGTGTGTAAAACAGCCGCGGAAATGCTATGGGAAGATCGACAGCAAGCGATCAGACGTAACCATCCCGCTCCCGGTCAGGCCGAATACCTTGATATTTTGCGAGCGCTCAAAAAGATGGGCAAGAATGAAACGGAACAATCAGACGCCCTTGAAATTATTGCAGAATTTGCCTTGAAAAAATATCCTGAAGATTATTCTTGATGAAGTCCATTTAAAACTGATTGGAATTTCAGCATTCAGACAAAGCCCCATCGGGGCGTCATGTTTGTAGAAAAAAACGTATAAACAACCGAAGAGCCCTGTAGGGGCGGCATATTTGTCGTAAAATGGAAAGATTCCGATCAATGACATTATCTGAGTGGGCGTCTTACAATATGTCGCCCTGATGGGGCTTTGACGGAAGTTAAGTTGATTTGCTACAAATATGTCGCCCTGATGGGGCTTTGACGGAAGTTAAGCCGATTTGCTACAAATATGCCGCCCCGATGGGGCTTTGACGGAAGTTAAGCCGATTTGCTACAAATATGCCGCCCTGATGGGGCTTTGACGGAAGTTAAGCCGATTTGCTACAAATATGCCGCCCTGATGGGGCTTTGACAGATGCTTAATTTTTACCTTAATTTTTATTAGGATACCTCCTGGTGAAATCACCTGCAACCATACCGAAAAATGGTTTATCCTTTACAGGACGCGCCGATCTGCTCAGTTTCTTGCATCATAATGGTGAAACCGGGCTTGATTGCATGGCCGAATTTTCGGGCTATGAACGCAAACAGCGCCAACCTGAAAAAGCTTCCCCAACAAAAGTCGCCCATTCCATTTTGGCAATGCCTTATTTTTCAGAAGATCACCACTTTGACGAAACCATCACAAAAATGCCCTTTTGGCGTGTGAAGAGTAAAAGACGCATTCAACCTGAAGAAATTGTCAGTGTCGAACCTGAATGGGCCAAAGGGGATGACGGGTTTGCACCAGGCGAGGTGCGCGCGGATTATACCAAAAAGCCGCCCTCTTTGATTCCCCTGGTTTCCTGGTTTCGTCTCTGGCCGTTTTTGAAAAAAGCCCTTGGTCGCGATCATTTAAGCAATGACCTTGATATTCCCAAAATATTGGAAAATATCACCCGCTTTGAGCCGTTAAAAAAACTGCCGGTTAAATCAAGGTTCGGATGGGACGCGCTGGGATGTCTGATTCTTGATTTGGATGACCGTCTGTTGCCTGTGTGGGGCGATATCAACCAGGTCTGTAACGGTATTGAAAAGCTTCGCGGCAAATCCGGCCTTTCTGTTTACATGATTGAAAACGGCCCTGCTGAAACTTTCAGAAAACGAGATAAGCGTTATGATCCGGTAGCGGATTTTAAATTCCCCGAACCTTTCACGCCGGTGTTGATTCTTTCGGATCTGGGCTGTCTTGAAAAAACAGGCCTGCTGGTTAAACAATGGCTTGATTTTGGGAAACGCCTGAACCGGGCCGGCATCTGTCCTGTTGTGTTGAATCCGGCGTCCCCGGTACATTGGGATAATCGGCTGACACGGCATTATTCCATTGTCTGGTGGGATCGGGGCAATCGCAATATACGTCCACGCAGAGCAAAATCTTATGATTCAGTTGAAAAAATCAAGGCCATTGAGCAGGAAGATACACGGGCAATGCGGCTGCTTTATCTGCTTGCGCCGGCCATCCGCGTGGAACCTGAACTGCTGCGCGCCGTCAGGATGTTGCTGCCTATGGATGAGGCGGATGGAGCGGCAGAAATATTAGCCTGGAATCATGTTTCCGTTCTTCGTTCCTATATTGCTTTTACATTTGATAAAGAAGTTCGCAAATTGTATCGGGATAAATTTATTGAAAAATTCGATAAAGAGCTACGCGAAAAGGTAATCGACCTTATCGAAAAATATCATGACCATTTATCCCCGGTGATTCAATGTGAAGAAAACATAACGTCTAAATGGGCGCGTGAATTTATCGAGCGCCATTTCAGAACGATCTTTCGCCGTGAACACGATTTCTATTGGGAACAGCTCACCCAATGGTTTCATCGTGTGTCAGACCGGCTGCATCCCGATGAATGGCAAAAAAGCGATGCGCTGACATCATGCTGGGTTTTAATCAACCGTGACCTTTTAGAGAAAGGGCAGGTCACACCGCCTGAGGGACTTGATCTGAACCGTGCCGCTTGGTTGAGAGATGTTGAAAAAACTCCGCAACTGTACCGGCTTTTTCAACAAGGCGCGGTTTTCCGGGTGGTTCATAATGATGTCGCCAAGAAAAAATACAGCGGTGGGTTTGAAACCGGAAGCCGCATTGCCGAACTGCTGGCACGCCATAACAATCTGATGGTCGCTTGTGATCACGAATCGGGCGTAAGGCCTGTCATTCTGGAACCGGAAAAGGAAACAAGTATATCCATTCCATCTCAAGGTGTCCTGACTCTAAGCACCGATTATGATGAGATTGTTCTGGAAACTGTTAAAAGACCTGATTGGGCGAATAGCATGGGACGGGATCGCCATGGCCTTTTTGCTGAGTTCATTGTCAAAGGTGTTGTACACCGTCTGCGTTGGATTGGGGCCGGAACGTTTATGATGGGATCGCCGGAAGATGAACCGGAAAGACTGAATAGTGAATTGCTTCATGAAGTGGTTTTAAGTCAAGGGTTCTGGATAGGAGAAACTGCCTGTACACAGGAGTTATGGGAATCGGTGATGGGTGCAAATCCAAGTAGATTCAAAGGCGCCAAAAGGCCCATGGAAAATGTGAGTTGGAATCATTGCCAGGCGTTTATCAAAAAAATAAACGCTATGCTGCCCGGACTTGATTTACGCCTGTCCACGGAAGCGGAGTGGGAATATGCCTGCCGGGCAGGCACACAGACGCCTTTCAGTTTTGGTGATAATATCACAACGGATCAGGTCAATTATGATGGCGATAATCCTTATGCCGGAGGGCCAAGGGGAAAATATCGAAAGGGAACAGTTGAAGCCGGCTCGTTGCCTTGCAATCAATGGGGTCTTTACGAAATGCATGGCAATGTTTGGGAGTGGTGCAATGACTGGTATGAAGAAAATCCATCGGGGCCGGTCACTGATCCGGTCGGCCCTGAGGGTGGTGGGTACCGTGTGCTGCGCGGCGGTAGCTGGATCAGCCTCGCCGAGTTCGCACGCTCCGCGCGCCGGAGCAGGTTCGAACCTGGCCACCGGAGCCCTCGCACCGGCTTGCGTTTTGCCCGAGGTCATCAAGAAGAGGAAAGTTTGACGGAGCCAAAAGAAAAAATGTAGCGTAGCGGAATTTGGGAAATGGCTATCTACACGGATTAGTGATAAGCAAGGATTCAGAATAATCAGCCGGAAATCCCTGTTTATCGCTAATCCTTGTAGATGTATGCTAAATTGGAAAGTTATTTGAGCATAGAAGTATTGTCGGGTTACGCTTCGCTAACCCGACCTACATAATTATAAAATAAACACAAAATGAATAATATTGTAATTCATAATAATACACCCGATCCCAACTACTTTCCCCTTGCCTGGGCCAGCGACTGGGGCGAAGACAATTACGGCCTGTGGATGGCGTTTACGTTCAAAAAAATAAGATATGCCTTACGCTGGATCAAGCCGGGGCGTTTTATGATGGGGTCTCCGGAAGATGAACCTCAACGATATGATGATGAATTGCAACATGAGGTGATTTTAACCCAGGGATTTTGGATGGGGGAAACTGCCTGCACCCAAGAATTATGGGAAGCGGTGATGGGCGTAAATCCAAGCAAATTCAAAGGTGCTAAAAGACCCGTAGAAAATGTGAGTTGGAATGATTGCATGGCTTTTATCAAAAAACTTAACGATAGGCTGCCCGGACTGGATTTACACCTGCCCACAGAAGTGGAGTGGGAATATGCCTGTCGGGCAGGCACACAGACGCCTTTCAGCTTTGGTGATAATATTACAACGGATCAGGTGAATTATGACGGCGATTATCCTTATGACGGAGCGCCAAAGGGAAAAAATCGAGGGAAAACAGTTGAAGTCGGCACGTTGCCGTGTAATTCATGGGGCTTGTATGAAATGCACGGCAATGTGTATGAATGGTGCAGTGATTGGTATGGTGAATATCCATCGGAGTCGGTCGTTGATCCGATGGGTCCTGAAAGTGGTGAGGACCGTGTGTTGCGCGGCGGTGGCTGGTTTTACTTCGGCAGGAACGTACGCTCCGCGCTCCGGTACTTGGACGAGCCTGACTTCCGCGGCGACGGCACCGGCTTGCGTTTTGCTCGAGGTCATCAAGAGGGGCAAGGTTTGGCGGAGCCAAAAGAATAAAAAAAAGAAAAAGGAAAGGGCCGCGGAGCGGCCGGTCTTGAAAAACATGATTAATATCTTCCCAAACGCGAAACGTAATGCGTGAATTTACGTTTCACAGATGGTCAGGGAATTTATTTCATCCCCATTTCTAATGTCAGTGCAAACGCACCTGCGGCATCATGCTTTATACCAACCTGTCAAGGGTGTCTAACAGCACTTCCTGCTCAAAACCGCCTTTAGTGATATAGGCGTCAGCGCCTGCTTCCGCCCCTTTCTTCTTATCTTCTTCGGATGCCAGCGATGTTACCAGAATGATCGGCATTTCGCTGTATTTTTTATCTTCGCGGATTTTTTCGGTTAGCATCCAACCGTCCATATTGGGCATTTCAATGTCCGAAACGACTGCGTCAAAATGGTGGCTGTTTAGACAGTCAAGCGCATCCAGGCCGTCCACCGCGGTAACCACTTCATAACCGGCTCCTTCCAGAATGCGTTTTTCCTGGGTTCGGGTGGTGATTGAGTCTTCAACCAACAGAATTGTTTGCTGTGCCGCTTCCTCGGCGGACTCCTCAAAGACACCGATGCGAGAATGCTTTTGTACCGACTGAATCAAATCCGCAGGATTAAGCACCATACACACCTCTCCGGTTCCCAGAATGGTGGCGCCGGAGACGTTGCGCACGCGTTTCAACAGGCCGCCGGAGGGTTTGAGTACGATTTCCTGTTCATCGGTCAATTCATCCACAAGCATACCGAGTTTTTCTTCGCCGAAGCCGATAATAATACAGAGCGGACGCTTTGAAATGTCGTTTTGCAGCTCGTTGGGGCTGTTTTCTATTTCTGAACTGTTCGGGCGAATTTCCAGAAGGTCGGAGAGACGGGCCACGGAAATCGGATTATTTTCAAAAATAACCGTTTGGCGCCCCTCGATAGAAAAAATTTCGTCGTGTGCCAATTGAAGTGTTGTCTCGACAAACTCCACCGGCAAAGCATATTTACAGCCGTCAACAGCCACAATAAGCACACGCGTTGTGGCCAGGGTGATGGGAAATTTCATCCGGAAAAGGCATCCGCGCCCCAGCACTGACTCTACATGGATGCTTCCTTTGAGATTTGCGATATTATTGCGCACCACGTCCAGGCCGATTCCGCGTCCCGAAACATCCGTGACATAAGTACTGGTGGAAAAACCGGAGCTGAAAATCAACACCTGAATCTGTTCCGGCGTCATGGCCGTCAGATCATCTTCATGGCGAAGTTTACGCTGGCGGGCTTTGTTTCTGATAGCTTCGATGTCCAATCCGCGTCCGTCGTCTTCAATTTCAATCACAACATCAGATGAAGTCTGAAAGGCTCTGAGATGAATGGCGGCCGGTGTCGATTTACCAATCTTCCGGCGCTCGGCAAGCGGTTCGATTCCGTGATCGACGGCATTGCGGATCAAGTGCATCAGAGGGTCTTTCATCTCTTCAAGGATGCGCTTGTCGGCTGTGGTTTCACCGCCCTCGATTTGTAAGTCGATCTCTTTTTCCTGTGTCCGCGCCAAATCACGCACCATACGGGGGAAAAGATTAAAAACGGTGGCCAGCGGCAACAGGCGCACCGTACGTATCCCTTCTTCCAAATTAGCGGCGATCAGGTCAAGGCGGGCCAGGTCTTCAGAGGATTCATTTTTCAGTTTGTTAAGTAAATCTCCCAAGCCATCCATATCGGAACGCATCGCAGAAGCAATTTTTTTAAAATCAGCGTTTTTTGCGAAAGATGGCGACCTGATGAAATTCATGGTCAGGTCATGGCTCAGTTCATCCCAACTTTCAATGATCGTGTCAACCTGGGAAGTGCGCTGGGCAATACGAATTTTGGTTACGGTCAATTCACCGGCCTGAGTCATCAAGGCATCCAGTTTTTCCGGTTTGACCCGAACAGTTTCAATGCGATAGCGTTCTTTGGGCAGGGGTGTTTTTTCATCAGCAACCATAAGGGTACCGGCCGGTGTATCAGCCTCATGCGGAACAGGCTGTTGAACCGGCTCAGATTGCTCTGGTACGAGTTGCTCCGGTCCAGGCTGCTCTGAGGCAGGCTGCTCCGGCACGGAATCTTCCGGGACAGACTGTTCCGGCACGGGTGTTTTCAGATTATCCGGCGGCGGGGTTTCAATTTTAGAATCCGAAGCGGATGGTTCGCAGGATTCAGGCGGTGTTGCGACGACGAGCTCCGGGTTCGGACTCATCAAGTCTAAGCTTGTCAAAACGGAAGCGATATCAACGTCTGAAAGTTCACCGGTGACGGCTTGATTTGCCAGATTGCGGATAGCGTCCAGTCCCTTGTAAAGCCGGTCGATGATTGCGGATTCAAGTATCAACTCGCCCCGTTTTGCCTTACCCAGCACATCTTCAAAACGATGAGCTGCAAGCTCCAGATTTTTAAGGCCTACCATCCGGCCCGCTCCCTTGAGGCTGTGCGCTTCACGAAATACTTCAGCCAGAACAGACGGGTCTTGGGGATTTTTCTCCAAAAGCAGTAAGCCATCCTCCAGATTTTGCAGACGCTCTTCACTTTCGGTTTTGAAAATATCGCGCAGTTCGCTATCTTCTATTCGCATCGTTTTTTTCCTTGTTGGTGCTACGTAATTGCAATCTGAAAAATTAAGGAGAAATGCGGTTTTTTAAAAAAACCGCATTTCTTTAAGTTTGAAAATATCGCGCAGTTCGTTATCTTCTATTCGCATCGTTTTTTCCTTGTTGGTGCTACGTAATTGCAATCTGAAAAATTAAGGAGAAATGCGGTTTTTTAAAAAAACCGCATTTCTTTAAGACGGTACTTCATGTTTTAAACCAGCACTTTCAAACTGTTGGATGCATTATGCAGCAGCTCCACACCGGTTTTGGTCTGGCTGAGACCGGAGGCGGTTTCTTTGGCTCCGGTGTTGATAGTGTTCATGGCCGCCACCACCTGTTGCACCGCGCTGGCTTGTTGTTGGATATTCAGCGCGATTTGCTGTACGTTAGTGGAAGTGCTGCCGATGGAAGTCGATACTTCATCAAATGCCTGCGCCGTTTTTTGGGTCAACCCGATTCCGGCGTCCACGGTTTTGGTGCCTTCTTCAGTCACCATCACCGTAGAATTGGTCGCTTTCTGAATATCGCCCACTAAGGTGTTGATTTTGGCGGCTGATTTTTTGCTTTCATCCGCCAGTTTACGAATTTCAGCCGCCACAACCGCAAACCCCTTGCCATGTTCACCAGCACGGGCGGCTTCCACCGCGGCGTTCAGCGCCAGTAAATTGGTTTGATTGGCGATGTCGCTCACCAGATTGGTGATCGCCCCGATCTGGCTGGTCTGTTCGCTTAACTGTAGAATCTGTTCGGCAATCGCGCCCACTTTTTCTTTCAGATCAGACATGCCTTGCATGGTTTTATCGACCGTCACCGCACCGCCTTTGACCAATTCCAGCGCCTTATGAGCGGCATCGGACGCTTCTTCGGCCTGGTGCGAGGATTGGCTGGAAGAACGGCTCAGTTCATCCATAGTGGTGTTGGTTTCATTGACAGATGCGGCTTGTTGCGTCGCGGTGCGCTCCTGCTGGGAAACCGTTGCCGAAATCTGGGTGGAAGAACTTGAGATGGTGTTGATAATAGCGTTCAGCGGCTTGCTGATTGAGTTGGCAAAAAACCATCCTACGGCCACAATGAGCAGGGCGACAATGCCGCCGAAAATCAGGACGGCGTTGCGCAGGCTATTGGCCGGGCCGAACGCCTCGGCTTCATTTATTTTCGCCACAATGACCCAGCGGGTACCGAACAGATCAACAGGCATGTAAGAGACCAGCACAGAATTGCCGAGATAGTCGGAAATAATATCAGTGCCATTTTTTCCGGCCAGCCCATCGCGGATTGCATCGGTGTCAACACCGTTGTTTTCTATGCTTCCGGCAAAAGAAGCCTCCACCGAATGACCGGCTGAATCCACGAACGAATCGGAACGCATCCGTTTATCGCCGCCTACCAGAATGGTTTCACCGGTTTGCCCCATTCCGCTGCGTTCTTGCATGATGTTGTTGATTTTATCCAACGGAATCTGGAAAGCGATATACCCTTGCAATTCGCCGTTTTCATCCCTCATCTGCCCTATCATGAAAGCGGTGGGTTTGTCACCCGAAGGCGCGTAGGGTTCAAAATCGGCAAACACAATCTCTTCCGCACTCCTAGACTGGGACGCTCTGAAGGCTTTGCCCAATCCCGAATCCCGCAGCTCGCTATTCGTAATCTGCATACCCAGGTCGGCTTCCTGGGCGACGGTGTAAACAATATCACCGCCATGATGAATGAAAAAAAGATCATACCAGCCAAAATCATCCATTATATCTTTCAAACGGCCATCGTATTTGGCAGCCAGGGTTTTCCATTCAATTGAGTCGGTCGTGTTTCCGGCAGATTCATAAGCCGCATAAAACTCTAACATAGCATTTCTGGAATACGGATCTCCTTTGAGGGCATCTAATTGCCCCTTCATCACCTCAAAATAATCTTTGATCTGATTGCTTTTGATTTCCCGGATGGCGGTTAATTTATCAAAGGCCGATTGTTTCATGGCGGATGATGACGTGAGATATGAATATGTGCCAATACCGATAAACGGTACAAATCCTAAAAGAATAAACAAGCCGATCAATTTCGTTTTTAACGTTAGTTTCATTACATTATCTCCTTATATTAAAGTTTTCAGTCAGCAGACTCCAGCCCGCTGCTGGCTGCTGACTGAATTAAACCGCTTCATCCACAATCAGATCGCCCTGGGTCAGAATGCTGTTTAAGTCTATGGCGGTCAGCATTTTATCTCTGTACGGGGCCATGCCTTTTAAATAATCTTCATTGACGGTTTTCACCGCTGCCGGAACCCGGGTCATATCATCCTGCTGAAGATAAATGACGTCAAACACATCATCCACCCAGACTCCTGCCTGAAGTTCACCGTTGTTCACCACAATTATTTTTCCGTTCTCGAAAACTCTGTTCATAGGCATATTCAAAATACCGCGAATGTCTGTCAGTGTTAATATGTCGCCTCGCAGGTTTATATTGCCGATGATATGTTCCGGACAGCATGGAATCGGTGTGACATGCCCGACTGTGGCAAATTCCCGCACCAATTCCAGGTTCACACCGAAATATTCGCCGTTCAGGCCGACAACCGCTATTGGAACCAGGCCGGTGAAATCTTGATCTTCAACGGACATCATAAGATTGCGAGCGCGTTCATGTAAAATCTGTCTTTCCTCAGGAGTGGCGTCTGGAAAAAAGCGACGATGCGGGGGTGCATCTCTATTTGGACGACAGGTTTTATCATCTGCGGACTGGTGGTCTGATGTTTCGGCCATAAGCGACTCATAAAAGCGGTCAGGGGTGAGCAATTTTTTATGATTCAGGAGCATGATGATCTCTTCATCCATTTTGGCATTATGGGAGATCAGGCGGGTGCGTTTTGTATTTCCAGTGCTAAATAAAGAAGCTTGTTCGATGATATCCGCGGTGATGGCATTGACATCACGCACCTCATTGACGATCATGCCGACATTCAAATTATCATTGTCTCCGATTTCCACAACAATGACACTGTCGGACAAGTGAAGATTTCCAGAAGCGCCTCCCATACGCATATCCAAATCGACAACCGGCACAATGCGCCCTCGCAGATTGAAAACGCCGGCGATAAAATCCGGCGCTTCCTCCATCGCCGTAAGTTCCGGGAGCCTGAAAATTTCCCGTACCGCAAGGGCGTCAACCCCATAAGAGGTTTCATGCAATTGAAAGATAAGATACGGTGTGGCTTCAACAGGGGCATTCAGCTTATCATCAGATACCTGTCGGTAACTGTCCGATTGCTCTGGCGGGCGGCCTGTTGCACTGTTATCAGTTAGAACCATGTGAACTGTTTCCCTCCGTGTATATATAATTTTTGATTTTCAGTTCCATTGAAAATCTATGATGTTTGGTGCAATAGTATATAAGCAATTTCCATGCCAAAGAGATCGTTTTTGTAAAATAGAGTAAAAATATATTTTAGCCGGATGGAATGAATATTAGCGAGTCAGCATATTCGGCTTTTATAATGTTATTTACACGGATTTCGGATAAAAAGAGGATTATGAGATTGAAAAATCAGAACTTCGTCCGATAGAGTCGGATTGTGTGCGATGAAACCGGACTGTTTTGTATTAAAATGGAAAGGGATTATAAAATGCTGAGGAGGGAAGGGAGGAGGTTTACAAAATGTTTCAGTTAAATTTGTATTTTTGCTGTTTTGTCATTCGCGGTGCCAAACTTTATTCTATTCATCATTTAAAACCGTAATTACTTCCGCCTTGCGCAAGACGATGTCTTTCCGGTTATCTCTATAACCCTTCTTAATCACATCAAGAATCGTTTCATTTTCCATATCATCGGCTTGCCTGGTGTCTGCTATTTTACAATATTCCATCCGGGCTTTACCTTCCTTCAATGCAATAGGCGTTATGTGGTGAGTTTTGAGTATGCGGACAAGTTTTTTATTAATATTACGAATATTTTTGGCCATCCGCCGGGATGATTTATCAAGCCGGTCTTCTTTGGATTTAATCATGTCATCCAAATTTTCAAACGCATCCAGTACTTCAAAAAGGCTAAGAAATAGTGTTTTTTCACGGGTATGATAAGAATCCTCTTGTTCACGCATTTCGCTTGTCAATTCAGCAATTTTTATCTGAAATTCAACCAGTTTAGATTTTAAATAAGCCTTTTTTTGATCCATTGTTTTTTGAAGTTACTATTTATGAGTTATAGCATTTTTAATATGATTTGGTATCAAAACTTACTTGAAAATAGCTATAGACAGTCACATATTAAATCACACTGCGTTATCGGTCGTCGGCGTATTACAATACAGCCTCCTCCCTCTATCCTTGTGAAATTTAATATGTGACTGTCTATACAAAAACAGATAAAGCACTGGAAATTAGTATCAAATTATATGCTAAATATATCAGCAACTTAAAACTTGTAACTTCAAATTTTGTTCACACATTCTCATCAAAAAGAGACAATCGCTCAATAGCATCCGGAGGTGTCAGCTTTGGCGGTGTTAAATCAATATCTGTCAAAAGGGGTTCAATATCAAGAAATTGGATAAAAGCATGTGCCGCTTTGGAAACAGGGTTGAGCAACTCTTTTTGGGCGCGTGCGATTTCGCCGGCAGAATATTTTCTTTCTCGCATAGCGGTCGTTACCGATAGAATAATATCCGCTTGGGTAACATTTGAATTGATATTTAATATTTTGTAGGGGTTCATCGCGGCACCTCGCCACCTAATTTTTCGATTAACGCTTCAATTTCATCTAATATGGGATGCGTGTCATCAACCCATACGCACCAATCATACGTTTCATTAAGAATAAGCAGTTTGTGGGATGTGTCATGTGAAGATTCATGGATGTCTTTTATACCGAAAGCCATATATTCAAAAAAAGCCTCAGCCACATTAGGATACTCGGAATCAACTGCGATTTTACATGCCTTGTGCATTTTGAAACGGTTTAACGCTTTTTCCATTTCAAGAATTTCAAGTTCAGCTTTGGTTTCTTCTAAAATACCGCGCGCAAATTCATTCTGCGGGTTTAGTTTGAGAGCCTTTTTCAGCGTGATAGAAAGCGTTTTATTGTTCATCATTCTTTTGTTAAACAATTTAACCGCCCGCCGACTCATTACCAGGGACAACACTTTTTGTATCTGTATAAGCGGTTCGCTTTTTTCTTTAAGCGTTTGGGTATATATTCCATTCAACGCTTCTTCATAGCGCGCCAACGCATCCAAATCGGCAACCTCCTCGGCCTTTTTGACCAGTTCGGCAGCATAGTCCGGCACTATGGCGAACAACGCCGGTCCGCTGGCGAAATAGCGTCCCGGTGGTTCGGCACCTGTTTCCAAACAGTAAAGCCCATAAGTATATTTTACCTTTAAGATGCCGTAATTTTCAAATTCATTCTGACTGGTTTCAGGAAGGCTGTCCAACGCTTTTTTGTACGCTCTAACTTTAAGATAATACAGGCTTTTCCCAACGGCTGAATAATAGCTTCCGGTTTTTAAATAGTGCTCCCGGTTTTTGAAATATGGTGTCTTCCGGCTATCAGCATCGGCAGATGTTTTGGCACCGCGAATCAATTCAAGCACCTGATCCGAAACGCCCAAGTGTATGGCAAAACGGGGTGTGCAAACCAAGTGAGCTATCTCTTTGCGGCCGCCGACCAGTGAATCAATATCGGTAATCAACTGTTTTTCGATATTCCAAAACGATTTGGCTTCGCCATAAGATTGTAAGCTGTCCTCCGTATGATTGCGACCCGTATAATTCCAAATAGCGTCAGCCATTGTAATCAATTGTTGACGCACTTCAGCTTTTTTTTCAGATTCGTCATTTTTAAAATCAGTGTCTGAAAATGATTTCCAGGCAGACGGATGGTACAAGGCCGTAAACCAGTACAGAGCAAGCTCGTCAAGGTGACGACCCGTAGCTTCCGCACACTTATAGCTGATGCGCGCAAGGTTGGCGAGTATCTCAGTTTTCATGCCTTCTTTTTTTAAAATTAAGCTGAGAGGGGTGGCGGATTTATTATTTGCGCTCGGATAAAAAATTATCTTGGCAACCTCTTCATATTGCTCTTCGGTCCAAAAAAATTCAATCAGACGCCATTGACAATACGTTTTTAGCCTGTCTATATTTTTAAAAAAATCAAAATGGCTTTGCAGGTGGCAACTAGCCTCATAAGCGGCGGCAAGGTCGCGAGGATAGTTGAGCAGGTTTTTGGTCTTGCCGGTAGCCTTGGCTTGTTCTTGTTCATACAGAAGTTGATAAATATTCGTTTCCAGTAAACGTGCAACAATCTCTTTTTGTTTAAGAAACGTTTTCTCGTCAGATTCAATGCGATCCCATATTTTCAGGCATCGAAAGTATCGGCCTTGACTGGCCAACGCAAAACCGTAGTTGTAAGCTGATTCGGGGGAAGATTCAAAAGCGAGCGAATTCAACTTTTCTAATATGTAATCATAGCATTCAATCGCTTGTTCATATTGCCCGGCTTTTACGAGGCAGAAGGCTTGTCGTTTTTTAAGGTGGTTGAAACGGACAGAACCTGCGTTAAAGTCGCAAGACCGGTCATACAGTTTAGCCGCTTTTAAATAATCACCGTTCACTTCGGCCTGACGCGCGTCTGATTCGACATCAATTCCTGCCACCGCTTCCGACAATTGGTCAATACGTTCCGCCAACCATTGTTCGCCGGTAATGGCATAAGCTTCTTCAAAACATCGACAGGCACCACGTTTATTTGATTTTTTTAAATATTTGCGGCCGCGTTTGACTAAATCTTTTGCTTTTATGATAGCGGCTTCCTGGCGGCAATATTCAATTTCGGCGATGATTGCGGTGTCTTTATTTATTTTATATGCTTTTGTAAACTCCTTTTGAGCGAGAGCATAATTCCCACGCTTTATGAATTTTTCAGCTCGGGCCAGTATGGCCTTTGATTTAGAAAAGTTTTTTTTCATAAAACCTGCCAAAAATTAATCTGTCGGTTAAAATAATGGGTTCAGTTCTAAAATTCGACCATTGTCACTAAATCTTGCTTTCAGACTGATAAACATAGCCCAACGTATGAGTTAAGATCAACCTGTTCAGGCAATTCGCCAAAAATGCAACATCAAATGGTGTGCGTTACGCTTCGTTAATTCACCTTACATTTGGGTAGTTTATTTTTCATTCCAATCGAATTCGTATTCGTTCACCGGCACGAAATCGGCTGTCTGGATTGAGTTCCATAATTGATTTAATCATTCTTTTGGAACGATAAAATTTAAGAGCGATAGCCTTTAACGTATCGCCTTTTGTGATTGTGTAGCTAAAATACAAGCGCTTACCGATTTTAGAGGTTTTATTTCGAAATAGTTCGTCGGCCTTACGGCGATCATTAAGGATTTTTAAGCGCCCTGTTCCATCTTTGAGATCAATCGGCATATCTGGATTTAACATAATAACAAGCGGATAGTATTTCGCTGTTCCATAGTAATTTTCAGCAATACTTTTTAACGTGTCTCCGGTTTTTATCGTAATGGTTTGAAAATCATGTTCAGAAAATTTTTTTTCTGCATCAGATTCAGGCAGTTTTTCTATGGGTTTCGATAAAGATGTGGATTTATCATTATCATCATGTGTCTTGGCAGTTGCGGCCTTAGATTCTGGAAATTCTGACTTTTTTTCAGCTTTTGGTATTTCAGCGGTTGAAGATGACTTGTCAGGCTTGGAATCTGTCGTGGGGCCAGGCTTTTTTACAATCCGGCTTGAAACTGTTTTCGTTTGGTTTGGTTTGGCTGGCTCTGAGGAAACATGTTTCGAAGAGCGTTTTTTATGTTCGCTATTTGAAGCAATTTTTTGATTTTGGCTCTGTTTCTGTAAATCAGATTCAAGACGCCTTAAATGGTACAATTGGAAAACGGCTACGACAGCAATCAATATTACAGCAAATGTGAGCATTGCTGCGGCCTTATTCCAAGAGGGCCTTTTTGGAATCAGACGCTTTTTTAATCCGGAAGAGGTTTTGGAGATACTTTGTTTTGGTTTTTGCTGTGATGAAGGGGGCTTCGATTCCAAAGCAATCGCTTCATCCGGTAACTCGGAAGCCGAATCAGAGACAGGGCTTTCCAATTCAGCTTCAGGCACAGATGCATGCAATTCTTGTTCGAGAGCGGCAATAGAAGGCTCACGCTGTACGGCGATGAGCGAAGATTGTTCGGAGACTGATTTTGCCGGTTCTTCCTGAATGGAGTCCAACACCTTGAAACAAGTCAGTTCCGAATCGCACTGGGGACAAGTATCCTGATCAGTTTGAAGCAGTTCAAAACCGCATATAGGACAAGCACCTTCTTCAGCCATAACATTTGTAAAGTGTTAAGTTATAAGTTGAAATATAACACTTGAAACTTAAAATTGCTTATTTTACGATATCTTTGTGTATTACACTGGTTTCTTGAGCAAATTGCATGGTAAGTTCTTGAACTTCAGGGATAATATCACGTAATTTTTCAGACGCTTGATCTACCTCTCCTTTTTTGAACAAGGCGATAAAATCATCGATACAGCGATAATATTTATTTGCCTTACCTGGGTCGGTTTGCATACAAATATCACCGGCTTTTCTTACCTGCATCAGGGTATTTACGCCACCCAATTCATTTACCGAATCACGAAAATCATTAAGTGCGTCCACATTTTCCTGATAATTGCCATTCTCGTCCATATCTTTAAGATATGCCATCTTTTTTCGTATTTTTTTCCGCTCTTTATGTGATATCAGGGAACCAAAGCTATCTAAAAGAGATTCGGCATAAAAAATGGCGGGCATACTGCTTTCATCTTGATCGGCCATTTTCTGTGCCTTATCAATTTTAAGAGATGCACGTTTGTAGAGACTTTCATCGACGGTTTCTTTTGCAGGATCGATCACCATATTAATATCCCTGACAGCCGCCAGAGAACGATAAAGCAAGTCAAGCATTACATATTTATTATATTTGGCTTCATTCGCATCAGTAATAACTTTTTCTAATTCTAAAAACAATTTTTCATCCGCTTTTCCCCGTGATAATGTTCGCGTCATTTGACTTTCTGACTGAGTTTCAGCATTATCGGTATCGGTCTTTAATTGCGCATTAACTTCGATAATATTATTTTCATCGATATTTAAAGTGATTTCAACTTGGCCAGGTGCTTTCGGTTCATCATCTTCCTCATATTCAGAGTCAATTCCCAACCACAAATCGCCGATAGATTCCTCCACCTCATTAACAGTATTGATAAATTTCATGTGTATCAACCGCTGTTCGGGATTTACCAATCGAAAAGTTTCACTTTTTGTAAACGGAAGTGGTGTATTTTTCTCAACAAAAAGAAATTTCTCATTATTTTCCAAGCAGATAAAATAGTCGTGTGCCGCTGAATGAACGATATCCAGAACACCCGTATCAATTTTATATTTATCAAGATCGAATTCGCAGTTACTGCAATTAATATCAGATTGAGAAACTTCCAAACCACATTTAGGGCATTCATACGTATCAGCAAGGCGGTGACTTAATATAGCGGCTCCCTCGCTTACAGCCAACATGGGACGTTCATGCTGATGTACCTTGTTTGCTCCGAACAGTTCCTGCATGGCTTTGACAACCGCCGGGATATTCGAACTGCCTCCTACGAGTAGTACATTATCAATTAAATCAGGCGTAAAATGAATACCATCCAGCACCCGGCGTGTCAATTCGACCGTTTTGGCAATCATTGGAGCAATAAGTGTTTCAAATTGTTTTCTTGAAATTTCAACATCTACATCTATACGATCACCATCATTATCGACTAAAAGTCCGAGTATTTCAACGAAAGCTTCGTTTTCAGCACTTAACCTGATTTTCGCTTTTTCAACCTGAGTTTTAAGTTCAGCTAAAAACTGATTTCTTTGGCCTTGCTTTTTAGCCAAGGCATCCTGATTTTCAATAAATGCTGAAATGTCTTCAATCTCGTACTCTTTCGCGGTTTCCTTCAAAACATAATCGGCCAGGTCTTGGTCGATATCTTCGCCACCCAACCACATATCACCGCCTTTGCCCTGTTCGATAAACTGTCCGCCGCTGATCGTCAGAACCGAGATATCAAATGTTCCTCCTCCGAAATCAAAAACAAGCACGGTTTTGGCATCATCATCTTTAATATTGCCCACACCAAAAGAAATAGCCGCGGCGGTCGGTTCAGGTAAAAGGCGCTGCACTTTCAAACCCGTTAAAGCGGCAGCCGTGCGAGTGGCGTGCTTCTGTTTATCATTGAAATAGGCCGGTACGGTAATAACGGCATATTCGACATCGTCACCTTCACTTTTTTCAACATCACGCCTTATTTTTTCGAGGATTTTGGAAGATATTTCATCTGGCGTATATTCTTTTCCGGCTAACAGGATTGCCAAACTGTTTTCCGTACCCTTTGAATGCCGTTGAATCAGATAGCGCAATCTTTTATCTTGGATAATTTTTTGAACATCCGTATCACGGTAGCTTCTTCCCATTAAACGTTTTACCGCAACAATCGTATTAATTGGGTCTTGTTTCATCCATTCCAATGCGTTGCGGCCTACAACAAATTCGGGTTTGGCAAAAGGAAATTTTTTCTTTTTCAACGTAACACAAGAAGGCGTAATGAGTCCTCCTTCTGAATTTTTTAACACTTCTGTCGTAATTTTTTTAATAGCCGCTACCGAGTTTGTTGTGCCGAGATCAATTCCTATTGATTTTGCCATATTATGATTTCTCCCGAAAATACGTTATAGTTCATAAAATGAATGATGGCTAATATTTTATTCAATCTTCACAATGACAAAAAGGCTCTGCTGCAATCAACAGAGCCTTTTTAATGTAATGTATATGTTAATGAAGAGAAGGCCCTTAATCAGATGAAGCAGGGCAAAATAGTGTGTATCGCCCGAAATATATAAGGCCAAAACCAATTTAAAGGCGAATCCTATCCGGATATTACCCCGATGAGCATAAATACTATACTCTCAAAGGTCATAATCAATAATTTTCCGCTGATTCAAAATTATCAATTATAACCTTTCTAAATATAATTAATTCAGGCATGTATTCCGGGACATATATTTGTAACTATGCCGCAAACGGGTTCGGTTTTATACTAATCCGATTTTGGCCATTATATGAATGCTATTCCTTTTTTTTACTTTTTTTCTTGGTGCTTACTTTTTTTGAAGCAACTAATTCTAAAACAGACATCAGTGCGGCGTCACCATGTCGATGGCCTGCTTTTACTATTCTAGTATAGCCGCCTGCAAGCGAACCATAGCGTTCGTCAGCTTCGGCAAACAGTTTATGCACAACGGTTTTTTCTGTAAGAACAGACATAACCTGGCGCCTTGCATGTAAATCACCTCGTTTAGCCAATGTGATTAATTTATCCGCCCACCGACTTAACTCTTTGGCTTTGACATCTGTTGTCATAATACGGTCATGCTTGAACAAAGACGTAGCCATATTGCGGAACATAGCCTTCCTGTGACTGGAAGTTCGATTTAATTTTAAACCTGATTTACGATGTCTCATAAAACTACCAATTCTCCCTCTTCGGTTTCTTCCTCAGGAGCTATAAAACCTTCAAGTTTCATCCCCAAAGAAAGGTCCATTTCACTAAGTACTTCTTTAATTTCATTTAATGATTTACGGCCAAAATTTTTAGTTTTGAGCATCTCTGCTTCTGTTTTACTCACCAATTGGTAAATTCTGAGGATATTGGCATTTTTCAAACAATTAGCGCTACGAACTGAAAGTTCTAATTCTTCGACACTGCGATATAAATTTTCATTAAATTGAGGTTCTTCCATCTCTTCAGTCAAAGGAGCGGGTTCTGGCTCAAGGTCTTCATCAAAATTAATGAAACTGTTCATTTGTTCTTTTAGAATTTTAGCAGCGTAGGCAAGTGCATCTTCAGGGATAACACTGCAATCTGTCCATATTTCAATGGTGAGTTTATCATAATCCGTTATTTGTCCAACTCTCGCATTGCTGACCACATAGACAACATTTTTTATAGGAGAAAAGACAGAATCCACAGGTATGACGCCTATCGGATCTGTCTCATTTTTATTATCTTCAGATAAGTTATACCCACGCCCTATATTGACTGTCATCTCAATTTTCAATTGTCCATCAGGATTTAAAGTAGCTATATGATGATTCGGATTAAGAACCTCACAAACTCCGCTGCCAGCCATAATATCTCTGGCTGTTACTTCTCCTTCACCGATTTTATCAATATACACCAATTTTGTTTCAGAATCATCCAGTCGAAAGCGTACTCCTTTAAGATTTAATATAATTTCGGATATATCTTCATATACTCCCTTAATAGCCGTAAATTCGTGCATTATACCATCAAATCGAACAGATGTGATGGCTGCTCCGTAAAGGGACGATAGAAGAATGCGACGCAATGCATTGCCAATCGTAATACCATAACCACGTTCAAGAGGCTCGCAAACGAACTTTCCATAGAACGGAGTGCTTTTAGCAGTCACTTTTTCTGGACGTATCATTTCACGCCAGTTCATATACATCAGTTCATTAGCTGACATTAATTATCTCCGATCCGAAGTTTTAAGTTACAAGTTTTAATATGAAAAATTTGACTTACAAATTAAAACTTCTCAAATACATTATTTAGTATAAAGCTCAACAATCAATTGCTCTTGCATAGGTGTGGTTATATCCTCACGAATCGGAAAGGCGCTGACACTGCCTTTCATATTTTCTTTGTCCAATTCCAGCCATTGCGGAATCCCCCTTCTGACAACAGCATTAACCGCATCATCGAATATTTGGATTTTACGGCTTTTATCACGAATTTCAATCTTATCGCCAATATTAATCAGAAAGGATGGAATATTCACTCTTTTCCCATTTACAAGAAAGTGACCATGACGGACAAAATGACGTCCCTGAGTTCTTGAATTTACAAAACCTAAACGATAAACAATATTATCCAGTCTTCGTTCCAGCGTAACAAGAATATTTGTTCCTGTAACACCTTTTTGACGGTTGGCTCTTTTGAAAAAAAGATAAAATTGTTTTTCAGACAGACCGTATAATCTTTTTACTTTTTGCTTTTCTCTTAACTGGATTCCATAATCGGATATTTTGCGTCCGCGCCGTTGGCCATGCTGGCCGGGTGGATAGCTGCGACGATCAAATGCACATTTATCTGAATAGCAGCGATCACCTTTTAAGAAAAGCTTAATATTCTCACGTCGACATAAACGGCATACCGCTCCTGTATATCTAGCCAAAATTTTCTCCTTTAGAGTTTTATTACCCCTATGTATCCAGATTGTTTAATTTATGATTTGTAGAATACTTATCTTAGACGCGTCTTCTTTTAGGAGGACGGCATCCGTTGTGAGGGTTCGGAGTGACATCACTGATTACAGATATTTTAAAACCGATGGCCTGAAGTGATCTTAACGCTGATTCTCTTCCAGCTCCCGGCCCTTTTACATAAACATCCACATTCCTCATTCCATGCTCTTTAGCTTTTTTAGCAGCATCTTCGGCTGCTAATTGAGCGGCAAAAGGGGTGCTTTTACGTGATCCCTTAAACCCTTGCACACCGGCACTTGACCAGGAAATAACATTACCCGCCGGATCGGTAATTGTTATAATAGTATTATTAAAAGTAGATTGAATATGTACAACACCACTTGGAATATTCTTTTTTTCTTTTTTTTTCGCTCTGGTTCTTTTTTTCTTCGCCATGAAGTTGATTCCTATAAAAATTAAAGTTGATATATCGGATAATAGTCGTTTATTACCACTATTTTAAATATTCAAACTATTTTTTACGAGCGCCGCCCTTTTTCTTGACAGCCGATCGTTTAGGCCCTTTGCGTGTACGCGCGTTTGTACTTGTTCTTTGACCCCGCACAGGCAGCGATTTTCGATGGCGTAAGCCCCGATAGGAACCTAAATCCATGAGTCGTTTAATGTTCATAGAAACTTCAGTGCGTAATTCACCTTCAACCTTATAATCGCTGTCAATTACCTTACGAATACTGTTTATCTGCGATTCCGCCAATTGATCCGTATGTATATTCGGATCAACATCTGTCTTTGACAAAATCTCATTGGAAGTTGTTCGTCCTATGCCATATATATAAGTCAGTCCGATTTCAATGCGTTTACGTTTAGGTAAATCGACGCCTGCAATTCTTGCCAAAGTATTCCTCCTTTATCCTTGCCTCTGTTTATGTCGTTTATTCTCGCAAATTATTCTTACCACTCCTTTGCGGCGCACGATTTTACATTTGCTGCAAATTTTTTTTACCGAGGCCCTTACTTTCATCCTCTTCTCCCTGATTTGATATTGGCAGATTATTTTATTAAACTCTGCACTGTAATACTAATAATTGTTAATGCTATTTTGAACGGTAGGTTATTCTGCCGCGCGTCAAATCGTAAGGAGAAAGCTCGACAGTGACCTTATCTCCAGGAAGTATTTTGATAAAGTGCATTCGCATTTTACCTGAGATATGAGCTAACACCTGATGCTTATTTTCCAATTCGACATTAAACATAGCATTTGGCAATGTTTTAATAACAGTGCCTTCGATTTTTATTGCTTCTTCCTTGGGCATGGGTTCTATCTTTCGTTTTCAGTTGATAAAGAGTGTAATGATACTACTATCTATACGATTCTTAACGACGCCCCTTCATTCTTCCTGAACCTTTTTTCAAAAATCCTTCATACGAGCGGTTCAACATGTGTGATTCCATCTGTGATATAGTATCAATAGCGACACCTACTACGATAAGCAACGCCGTGCCTCCAAAGTAAAAGGGAACATTAAAATTACTAATCAATAGCGAAGGTAACACACAAATAGTGGAAACATATATGGCACCGCCAAGTGTTATGCGGGTTAATACTTTATCAATATAATCAGCGGTACGTTTGCCAGGTCGTATCCCTGGAATGTAACCGCCATTTTTTTTCATGTTATCAGCCACATTAGCCGGATCAAATGTTACAGCAGTATAGAAATAGCAGAAAAAGAAAATAAATGCTACAAATAACAATTCATACGAAAAGTTTCCGGGGCGAAGGGCATCAGACACACTTTTCATCCACTCAATGTTAGTGAAAGAAGCCAATGTTGCCGGGAACATTATGATTGAAGAAGCAAATATGGGTGGAATCACACCTGAAGTATTTATTTTCAAAGGCAAATGAGAACTCCCTCCTCCGTACATACGCCTTCCGACAACGCGTTTAGCATATTGAACGGGTATTCGCCTTTGACCTGTTTCAACAAAAATAATACAAGCAACAACAGCAATCATAAAAACAGTTAAAATAAGAACGACAAAAATGCCCATTTCTCCGGTAGCAACCAACTGATAGGTGTTTCCGATAGCCGCGGGCATTCGCACAACAATCCCTGCAAATATGATTAATGATATACCGTTACCAATTCCCCGTTCGGTAATTTGTTCGCCGAGCCACATTATGAAAGCGGTACCGGATGTTAATGTAATGATAGTCATCAAACGAAATCCCCAGCCTGGGAATATAACAACCGGAGAACCGCTTGCCGAAGTCATATTTTCTAATCCAATGCTGATTCCAATACCCTGAATAATACTTAAAACCACCGTACCGTAGCGTGTATATTGTGTTATCTTTTTGCGTCCTTGTTCGCCTTCTTTTGACAAACGTTCTAAATGAGGGACCGTGACTGTCAGCAGTTGTAAGATAATCGAAGCACTGATGTAAGGCATGATTCCGAGAGCGAATACGGAAAGACGTTCCAGCGCTCCCCCGGAAAACATATCGAAAAGCCCTAGCAGAGTTCCTTTAGCTTGTGCAAAAAAAGAAGCCAGTGCGATTGCATCAATTCCAGGCGTTGGTATATGACATCCGATACGATAGACTACCAATAACGCTAAAGTAAAAAATATACGTTTTCGCAGTTCAGGTATTTTAAATAGGTTTTGGAAGCCGCTCGCCACCATTATTGAACCTCGCCATTTTCTCTGGAAGATTCACCGGATTCAACTGTTCCGCCAGCGGCTTCTATTTTAAAGCGAGCCCCTTTGCTGATATTTCCGATTTTGATGGTCAATGGAAAATCTATATTCCCCTGTCCCAAAATCTTAACGTCATTGAATCTGCCCTTTTTGATATCGTATGCACGGGGATTGATTGATAAAATCATTTTTTTATCAACTACGCTATTTTGAGGAAGTTTGGCAAGGTCTCGAATATTAATAATCGTAACCTTTTTTTTAAATATATTTACAAATCCACGCTTAGGCAAACGGCGATGAATCGGCATTTGACCGCCTTCATAACCAGGCCGAACGCCGCCACCTGAACGACTGTTTTGTCCCTTTGTTCCTCTTCCGGCAGTTTTTCCAAAGCCGGAACCAACCCCGCGCCCGACTCTTTTACGTGTTTTTCGAGAACCCGGGGCAGGAGCTAACTCATTAAGTTTCATTATTTATCTCCTTAGCCCTTACTAAATGGGACACATGTCGAACCATTCCACGAACAGAGGGCGTGTTCTTAAATACAACTGTTTTATTAAGTTTGGTAAGGCCCATTCCTTTTAGAATACGGCGATGCTTCGGAGGTCTTCCGATCATACTTCTAATCAATGTTATTTCCAATTTCCCTGCCATAGATATATTTCCTTATCTTAACACTTCTATGCGTTTGCCACGTCTTGCTTCAACTTGTTCGCGACTTTGCAGTTGTTGTAATCCTGAAATAGTCGCTTTGACAACGTTATGAGGATTATGTGACCCCATACATTTGGTAAGGATATTTTGGACTCCGACGGCTTCAAGAACAGCCCGCACAGCTCCGCCGGCTATAAGTCCGGTTCCGGCTGCCGCCGGTTTCAGCAAGACACGCCCCGCACCAAATCGGCCGATTACTCCATAAGGTATCGTTCCCTTCACCAAAGGCACGTTAACCATATTTTTACGAGCTTTTTCAACTCCCTTGCGAATCGCTTCGGGAACCTCCCCGGCTTTTCCTAAACCAAAACCGACATTACCCTCGCCGTCTCCGACAACAACAATAGCGCTAAAACTGAATCGACGTCCGCCCTTTACAACTTTAGCCACACGATTGATATGAACAACTTTATCAATGAACTGATTTTCACTTGAATCTTGCTTATTTTTGAACAAGGAATTGCCTCCTTAAACAATCTTCATATTTCGATAATGACCTGTACAACGGTATCACTCCTCTAAAAAACTAATCCGGCCTCGCGTGCTCCTTCTGAAACGGCTTTTACTCTTCCATGATACAAAAATCCGTTTCGGTCAAAAACCACACGTTTGACCCCTTTTTCTAAGGCTCTTTGGGCAACAATTTTACCAACCATTTTAGCCTGACCGATTTTTCCTGACGATGTATGATCTTTTTTGGAGTCTTGCCCCAACTGTGCCAATTGGTCAGCAACAACATTTTCAAGACTGGATGTTGATGCTACAGTATGAGCGATCGTATCATCAATTACTTGAGCGTATATATGTTTAGAGCTTCTGAACACTGTTAAACGCAATCGCTCCGGATTACCAGATACCTTTTTACGTATCCTCGCTTTGCGTTTTAATTGCGCAGCTCTCTTTTTATTTTGGATTTTCATAGCATAATCTCTGTTTAGGAGTTCAGAATTTCAAATTCTTCGTTCCGTGTAAATGACTATTTTGCTCCGCTTTTGCCTGCTTTTTTAATTAAACGTTCACCCGCATATTTTATGCCTTTACCTTTGTATGGTTCGGGAGGGCGTAAACGACGAATTGCGGCAGCAGTGTGTCCCAGTTGTTCCTTATCAATACAAGTCAACGTGATATTGTTATTTTTAGCGACTTTCGCATTAACACCTTTGGGAAGTTCAAAATTAATCGGATGCGAATATCCCAGATTAAAAATTATCGAATTTCCACTAAGTGTTGCTCGATAACCGATGCCATTAATTTCAAGCACACGTTCAAATCCCTTTGTTACGCCAGTCACCATATTAGCGATAAGACTGCGCGTCAGTCCCTGAAGGGCGCGATTCGTCCTTCGATTGTTGCTTATCCCAACTTTAATATAATTATCTTTAATATCCAAATCGATTTCAGAATGGATAATTTGGCAGAGTTCTCCTTTTGCTCCTTTTACCACCAATTTATCACCCTCTATATTGATTTTGGTATTATCAGGTATGCGAATCGGTTTTTTTCCTACTCGTGACATATTTTACTCCCTATTCTACCAAATTTGACATAGAATCTCACCGCCTACATTCTCATTTCGAGCAGACGTATCAGTCATCACACCGCCGGAAGTTGAAATTATAGAGACTCCCATACCATTTAGAAATGGCTTAATATCTCTGTTTTTTAAATATACACGCCGACTAGGTTTGCTGATTCTTTTCATTCCAATAATTGCATTGGTGCGATTTTTATCATACTTAAGATAAATCCGCAAAATACCTTGCTTATTGTCCTTGATAATTTTGTAATTTTGAATAAAACCTTCTTCTTTCATTACTTTTGCTATATTTGTCTTTAACTTAGACGCAGGGATATCCAAACGATTAAATTGAGCTCTGATTGAGTTGTTGATTCGGCATAGCATGTCAGAAATCGGATCACTCATCGACATATTCTTACTCCTGAATTAATTTACAAAAGATATAAAAATCTAGTGTAATGAAACTGATTATCAATGTTACCAACTTGATTTAACAACACCAGGAAGTTTTCCCTGAGAGGCTAGCATACGAAAGCATATTCTGCAAATGCCAAATTTTCGTAAAAACCCCCGTGGTCTTCCACAAATAGGACAACGATTATATTTTCTTGTTTTAAATTTTGGCTTACGCATTGCTTTTACCCTAAGAGACCTTTTTGCCAAATCACCCTCCTTCTTAGATAATAAGTTCCATATAATTATTTTTTAGATAAGAAGCATAAAGTTATCATTTCACCTTATGCCAAAAATTAAATTTGATTACGCGCTAAATGGCATTCCTAACATTTTGAGAAGCGTTTTTCCTTCTTCATCTGTCATAGCGCTCGTAACAATAGAAATGTTCAGCCCCTTAATTTTATCTATTTTATCATAATCTATTTCTGGAAAGATGATATGTTCACTTATTCCCATTGAATAATTCCCATGTCCATCAAAGGCTTTACCCGATACACCTCTGAAATCGCGGACTCTTGGAAGGGTGGCATTTACGAGTTTATAATAGAAATCGAACATTCTACTGCGTCGTAAAGTCACCATGCAGCCAATGGGCATTCCTTCTCTAAGTTTAAAAGCCGCTATCGAACGTTTAGCTTTTGTAACAACCGGTTCCTGTCCCGCGATAATTGTTAGTTCCGCCTTTGCAGAATCGATCAATTTGATATTGTGAATCGCTTCCCCCAAACCCATATTTAATACAATTTTTTGCAGTTTAGGTACCTGCATGATATTTGTATATTTATATTTATCAGTCAGCTTAGGTACGATTTCATCTACGTACAGTTTTTTAAGATATGACAATTGAACACCTCTGAAAAAGGCTTTATAAATTCATTAGCTAAAAAAATTATCCAAATATTTTTTATGCATCAACAATTTCACCGCATTTTTTGCAAATTCTTGTTTTATCTTCATTTTCCAGCTGTTGCATTTTAACACGGACCGCAGACATACATTTGTTACACATTAACATCACATTGGACCAGTGTAACGGCGCTTCGGTTTCAATGATACCGCCTTGAGAATTTTGGCTGCTCGGTTTGTTGTGACACTTAACAATATTTATTTTTTCGACAGTAATTTTCTGTTTTTTCTTAAAAATTTTAAGAATTTTTCCGATTTTACCTTTGTCTTTACCCGCAATGATTTTTACTTTATCATCTTTTTTGAGAAGACATTTTTTGGAAGGCCGATATTTTATTGGGATTCGATTTTTTTTATTGGAGCGTTTATTCATTATTATTTTATCTCAATAAAGGTTTACTATATATTAACGATGATTAAATCACTTCCGGAGCCAATGAAATTATTTTCATAAAATGTTTGGCCCTGAGTTCACGCGCAACAGGTCCGAAAATTCTTGTCCCGATCGGCTCCATCCCTTGACTTATCAATACGGCGGAATTATCATCAAAGCGAATGTAAGAACCATCTGTCCTTTTAATTTCTTTCTTAGTTCTCACAACCACTGCTTTCAAGACTTCCCCCTTTTTAACTTTTGAATTAGGAATCGCTTCTTTAACAGCCACTACGATAATATCACCGATACTGGCATAGCGCCTTCGAGAACCTCCGAGCACTTTGATGCAATACAGCACTTTAGCTCCGGAATTATCTGCTACTGTCAGTCTTGTTTCTGATTGAATCATTCTTATGTCCTATATGTTCAAACCGCTTTTTCTATAATTTTATTAATACGCCATCTTTTTGTCTTACTCAGTGGCCGAGACTCTATGATTCTGACTTTGTCTCCAATTCGACAACTGTTGTTCTCATCATGAGCGGCAAATCGATTCTGCCTTCTGATATACTTATGGTATATTGAATGCTTCACAAGTCGTTCAACAATCACAACAACAGTTTTGTCCATTTTATCGCTGATAACAACGCCAGTTAATTGCCTGCGCATCCCTCTTTTTTTCATTATTAGGCCGTTTCCGTGATATTTTGGTTAAGGATTGTTTTGATTCTGGCGATAGTTCTTCGAACTATTTTAATCCGTTGAGGATTTTCCACCTGTCCGATGGTGTTTTGAAAGCGTAGATTAAGCAATTCTTCATTTTTGTCTGATATTTTTTGCCGCATCTCTTCAATAGTCAGTTCACGGATAGCATCAGCTTTCATAACCCCACACTCCTCTCGACAAATTTTGTTTTCAACGGAAGTTTATGTGAAGCTAACCGAAACGCTTCTTTAGCCGCTTCTACAGGCACGCCTTCCATTTCATATAAAATCCTGCCGGGTCTGATAACGGCAACCCACTCTTCCGGCGCCCCTTTACCTTTGCCCATTCTTACTTCGGCGGGTTTTTTAGTTATCGGTTTATCAGGAAACAGTCGAATCCAAAGCTTTCCTACACGTTTAACATGCCGGGTCATCGCAATTCGAGCGGCTTCGATTTGACGCGAGGAAATATAGCCGCATTCCAATGCCTGCAATCCGAATTCGCCGAAATTCAGTCGATTCCCGCAATTGGCAAGCCCTCTCATACGGCCTCTTTGTTGTTTTCTGAATTTTACTTTTTTGGGACTTAACATGCCCGCAATCTCCTAATCATTTGGAAGTTGGGAATTCGGAATTGAAAATTCCACATTCAGATTCAGGTGGCGAATTTTTTTTGGTCTTGTTTTAAAATTTCACCTTTAAAAATAAAGACTTTAACACCAACCAAGCCATAAGTTGTTTTGGCTTCAGTAAAACCATAATCAATATCAGCCCTGAGCGTATGCAACGGTATGCGTCCTTCACGGTATTGTTCCGTCCGAGCCATCTCCGCACCTCCAAGGCGACCTGAACATATAACCTTAATCCCCTTGGCGCCAAATCGCATGGCCGATTGCATTCCTCTTTTCATTGCACGGCGAAATGCTACACGGCGAACAATTTGAAGAGCGATATTTTCGGCCACCAATTGGGCATCAATCTCGGGCTTACGCACTTCGTTGATATCAATCAGTATATCGCGGCCTATCAATTTTTCAACTTGTTTCTTCAAATTGGCAATCTCAGACCCTTTTTTACCGATAACAATTCCGGGGCGAGATGTATATATTTTCAAACGAACATCCTTGGCGGATCTTTCAATTTCAATTCGCGATATGCCCGCATGAAAAAGGCGATCTTTCACAAATTTCCGAATTTTATGATCTTCAAGAATATAATCAGCGTATTTGTCGCTAGAAAACCAACGTGATTCCCATGTTTTGACGATACCTAATCTGAATCCGATGGGATTTACTTTCTGACCCAAAGTCTTTCCCCCTTTTAAACCGTTTCTTCGGCTAAAATAACTGTTATATGTGATGTTCTTTTCAATATACGTGCACCTCGTCCGCGTGCGCGGGCTCTGAATCGTTTTGATGTCGGCCCCTGATCGGCAACAATATTTTTGACAAGCAGTGAATCAACATCAACATCATAATCAGGATGCTGTTCAGCATTGGCAACAGCCGATCGAATCGCTTTTGCCACGATACGCGCCGCTTTTTGAGGCATAAATGTAAGAATGTCAAGCACTTTTTCTACAGATTCGCCTTTTACAACATTAATAATTTTTTGTACTTTTTGAGGAGAAATACGAACATATTTTACAACAGCTCTCATTTTTTATTGCGTCCTTCTTATTCTAGCAATCAGTCTTATTACTTGTTTTTCAATTTTGACTTTCGATCTCCGGCATGTCCATAGAAAGTGCGAGTAGGGGAAAATTCACCGAGTTTATGCCCTACCATATCTTCTGAAACAAAAACCGGAACAAATTTACGACCATTGTGAACTGCTAAAGTTAATGAAACCATTTCAGGCACGATTGTTGAACGTCTTGACCATGTTTTTATAACTCGCGAACTTCTGTTTTCTTGAGCAGCAGTTACTTTTTTCATCAATTTAGGATCGATATACGGTCCTTTTTTGAGTGAGCGCGGCATAACTTCTCCTGTCTAAAAGTAAAATATTCTATTTTTTCCCGCGTTTTTTGACGATATAACGATTGTTTTTTCGGCTTTTTCTTGTTTTGAATCCTTTGCTGGGAGTTCCCCAGGGGCTGCAAGGATGACGTCCTCCGGAAGAACGGCCTTCGCCCCCTCCCATAGGATGATCAACCGGGTTCATAGCCACACCACGAACACTCGGTCGCCGACCTAACCAACGTTTACGTCCCGCCTTGCCAAGTGATATGTTTTCATGCACAACATTTCCAATTCGTCCGATGGTAGCTTTACAATTCAAAAGAACCATTCTGACTTCACTCGAAGGAAGTTTTATCAAGGCATATTTTCTTTCTTTGGCCATTAATTGAGCATAAGTACCCGCACTACGAACGAGTTGCCCACCTTTACCGATTCGTAATTCTATATTATGAATCTGAGTGCCCAAAGGAATATTCTTTAGTTGAAGCGTATTACCCGGTTTAATATCGGCATTATCACCCGAAATCACGGTATCACCAACAAAAAGATTGAGTGGTGCAAGAATATAGCGTTTTTCTCCGTCCGAATAATGTAGAAGCGCGATAAGAGCTGAACGGTTCGGATCATACTCAATGGATGCAACTTTAGCGGGAACATCAAATTTATTTCGTTTAAAATCAATTATCCTGTAATGGCGTTTGTGCCCTCCGCCCCGATGACGGCTTGTAATACGCCCGTTTGCGTTACGTCCACCTGTTTTTTTTAAGACTCTCAGAAGACTTTTTTCAGAAGTATCCGTGGTAACCTCACTATACCGTGAATATACCTGAAATCGTCTCCCTGGAGATGTCGGTTTAACTTTTCTTACAGCCATTATTTACACCACTTTTTATAAAATTATCAATATACAGAAACAAACTTACTTAAACACCTTCAAAAAACTCAATCCGTTCGCCCGGCATCAGCCTGACAATGGCTTTTTTCCAATCCTTCCTTTTACCTACAATGCGTCCGCGACGTTTTTTTTTACCCTTCATCTGCATCGTACAGACACTCATGACACGCACTTTGAATAATTGTTCAACAGCTTTTCGAATCTCTATTCGGTTAGCGGAACGTGCCACCTGAAATGAAATTTGATTGGAAATTTCTTTTTGTATTCTGGTTTTTTCAGTATCAAGTGGTTTGATAATTATTTGGTACGGAATCATACAAGCAACCTCCCTTCAATTGCCTTCACCGAAGGTTCAAGCAATATCAGACATCGGTGCTTTAAGATGTCGTAAACATTCAAACCTTCAAATCGCATAACCTTTACATCGGGAACGTTACGAGATGAAAGCTCTAATGTTTCATTGGTTTTATCAGTGACAATCAAAGCATTTTTTATATTGAAAGCATTCAGCACATCAACGAATTTTTTTGTTTTGATCTGGTCTAGCTCAAATTCATTAAGTACAATCAGTTCATTTTCTTGAAGTTTAGCGCTTAAAGCCATTTTAAGCGCCAATCGCTTCTTTTTTTTAGGCATTTTGTAGCTATACGATTTTGGATCCGGGCCGAATATTGAACCGCCGCCTCGAAGCAACGGGTCTTTAATATCTCCCCGCCGTGCACGCCCCGTTCCCTTTTGCCTGAAAAGTTTTTTACCGCTTCCCTTTACATCTGAACGATGTTTTACCGATGCTGTTCCTGCACGTTTGCATGCAAGCTGCATTCGAACCATCTCATGCAACACACCCGCATCAGGCGTAATACTGAAAATCACGTCAGCCAGTTCGATCTGAGATACTGTCTCAGATTTAATATTTTTAACATCTACTGTTGCCATAGTTTTCTCTTCGCAACCCCTTATTCCCGACTGTTTAAAGGTAATCCTTCAGACATCGGTAATATAGGCTTTTATTTTTCAAATGCAATCATTTATTTCAGAGTCAGTCGTAAATAATAACAATAAGGCGTTTTCGCATGTAATATTTCAAACTTAACTGAATTTAAGTTTATTAATTAAGACAATGCCTGTATTGGGGCCTGGCACAGCACCTTTAATCAAAAGCAAGTTTTCATCCGCTCTTATATCCACCACTTCTAAATTACGAATAGTTCTTTTGGCATTACCATAGTGTCCGGGCATCTTCTTCCCTCTGATCACTTTTGAAGGCCATGCGCTACAACCAACAGAACCAGGTATCCTGTGGCTATGGCTTCCGTGTGTTTTTTTGCCGCCGTGAAAACCGTGCCGCTTAATCACACCTGAAAAACCACGTCCCTTCGTCGTTCCTGTGATGTCAATACGCTCTCCCACCTTAAATAAGTCAACTGTGATAAATTGTCCTAGTTCATAGTCGTCAGGTTTTTCAACAGGAAACTCTCTTAGCACTTTAAAAAATCCTTTAGCGCATTTATCAAGATGGCCCTTCATGGGACTGTTCACACGTTTTTCCATCGTGGCTTCGAATCCCAGTTGGATTGCATCGTATCCGTCAGTTATTTTTCGCTTAATTTGGGTAACGGCACACGGGCCAACCTGCAAAACAGTTACAGGCCAACATCTTCCTTCTGAAGAAAAATAACTGGTCATTCCAAGTTTTTTACCTAATATCCCTTTACACATGTTGCACAATGCCTTTTTCAATTTGAAATTGCAATAAGCCAATTCATTTTTATTCACTAAGTACCCGAACAACAGTTTTGATAACGGAAACTTCGATATTCGAGAATCCTGAAGCTATCATGTATGATAACTTATGTCCAAACATTAAGTATAACTTAATAGTCAGTAAACTCTTATCGAAATGCTTGGCCTGTTGCTGAACAGAGGTTACAATTTAATCTCAACATCAACGCCCGAAGATAGATCCAATTTCATCAAGGCATCAACCGTTTGATGAGTTGGTTCGATAATATCTAAGAGGCGTTTGTGGATTCTCATCTCAAACTGTTCGCGTGATTTTTTATCCACATGAGGCGACCTTAGTACGCAGTATTTATTGATTTTAGTCGGCAGAGGAATCGGACCGACTACTTTTGCTCCGGTTTTATTGGCAGTATCAACGATGTCTGCGGCAGACTGGTCTAATAGTCGATGATCATAAGCCTTTAAGCGAATTCTGATTTTTGTGTTCATTATTTTTATTTTCCTGTCACCGCGTCATCTGGCCGAAGCCGGGATATCGGAGTTTATCATTCAATAATTTCGCTGACCACACCCGCGCCGACTGTCCTGCCGCCCTCACGGATGGCGAACCTGAGTTCTTTTTCCATGGCTATCGGTGTAATCAAATCAGCTTCTATGGTCACATTATCTCCCGGCATGACCATTTCAACACCTTCGGGAAGAGTCAATATGCCCGTCACATCGGTCGTGCGAAAATAAAACTGAGGCCGGTATCCGCTGAAAAACGGGGTATGCCGTCCGCCCTCTTCCTTGCTCAACACATAAACTTCGGCTTTGAATTTGGTATGCGGCGTTATGGCTCCGGGTTTCGAGACCACCTGACCGCGTTCCACCTCGTCACGTTTGGTGCCGCGAATCAGCACGCCTATATTGTCGCCCGCACGTCCTTCGTCAAGCAGCTTGCGAAACATTTCAACGCCGGTGCATACCGTTTTCAATGTCGGACGCATCCCCACGATTTCAACGGGGTCGCCCACATGGATAATCCCGCGGTCCACACGGCCGGTGACCACCGTGCCGCGCCCGGAAATGCTGAAAACATCTTCGACAGGCATCAGAAACGGTTTGTCAACATCGCGTTTCGGTTCGGGGATGAACGAATCGATGGCGTCCATCAGTTCAAACACGCATTTGGCTTCTTCACTGTTCGGGTCGTCGTTTTCCAATGCTCTGAGCGCGCTTCCGCGAATAATGGGCGTGTCGTCACCCGGAAATTCGTATTTGTCCAGCAATTCACGCAATTCCAGTTCGACCAACTCAATCAGTTCTTCCTCTTCGGGGTCAACCATATCGCATTTGTTCAGAAAAACCACTATCTGAGGCACTCCCACCTGACGGGCCAGCAAAATGTGTTCGCGCGTCTGAGGCATCGGACCGTCATCCGCTCCGACCACAAGAATCGCGCCGTCCATCTGCGCCGCGCCGGTGATCATGTTTTTGATATAATCCGCATGGCCGGGGCAGTCCACATGGGCATAATGACGGTTGTCCGTCTCATATTCGACATGCGCCGTGGCGATTGTTATTCCACGCTCTTTTTCTTCCGGGGCTTTGTCGATCTGATCGAACGGAACAAAATCCGCCATGCCTTTCAAACCCATGTGTTTTGTTATCGCCGCAGTCAGTGTCGTTTTTCCATGATCGATATGGCCGATTGTACCGACATTCACATGCGGTTTCGTCCTCTCAAATTTTTCCTTCGCCATTTTCATCCCCTCAAATCAAATTGGAAACCAGATAAAACAATGTTCTTCCAACATATTTAATTAATTATAATATTTTTTGGTTCCTGCAAACTTCTGTAAATTTTACCATCTATAATGAGCAAAGGCTTTATTTGCCTCAGCCATTTTGTGAGTATCCTCTCGCTTTTTTATAGAAGCACCTCTGGAATTTGAAGCGTCCAACAACTCAGCCGCAAGTTTGTTCGCCATTCCTTTTTCAGAACGCTTACTGGCAAAAGTTTTTATCCAGCGAATACCAAGAGCGGTCCTTCTCGAAGGTCTTATCTCTTGAGGTATTTGGTAAGTAGAACCTCCGACTCGGCGCGATTTCACTTCAATCAGCGGTTTTACATTTTCGAGAGCCTTTTCAAACACCTTGATTGGAGATTCATTGGTTTTTTTTTCAATGATGTCGAACGCTCTGTATAATATTGATTCAGCCGTACTCTTTTTGCCATCACGCATAATTGACGTTATAAATATAGCTGCAGTCGTATTATTATATTTTGAATCCGGAACGACCGACCTTTTAGGAACTTCTCTTCTTCTCGGCATACTTCACACCATTTCAATATTGATTGTCATATAATTTTTATTCGTATTATACAATGCCATCATATACAGACCGTTTTATTTAGGTCGCTTGACACCGTATTTTGACCGCCCCTGCTTGCGGTCAATAACACCTAGAGTATCCAAGGTTCCTCTGACGATATGGTATCTTACACCGGGAAGGTCCTTTACACGGCCTCCGCGAACCAAAACAACAGAGTGTTCTTGAAGATTATGTCCGATGCCTGGGATGTATGCCGTCACTTCGATTCCCGTTGTCAACCTGATTCGAGCCACTTTGCGTAGAGCGGAATTGGGCTTTTTAGGAGTCGATGTATAAACGCGAGTGCATACGCCTCTTTTTTGTGGCGCCCCTTTTAAAGCCGGTGTATTGGTTTTCTTCTTAATACGCTTGCGCCCTTTTCTTACAAGCTGATTAATTGTTGGCATATAATCCCTTTCGTTATCTTATTACAAAATCATTCCATCAACTGATAAAACGCAATATGTACACATTAAATTATTAACTGTCAAGACAATTAATAGGCAAATTGAAAATAATTGATAGTATTCGAATTTTCCAGTCAGTACATGTAAATTGAATATTTGTGTTCATTCGTGGTTACAAATACTAAGCCGTTTTCCATTCAATATTCAATTCACGATGCTTTGGGAATCCCGTACCAGCCGGTATGATACGTCCCATAATGACATTTTCCTTCAAGCCTTTCAGGTAGTCCTTTTTAGAGGCGATCACAGCTTCAGTTAATACTTTGGTTGTTTCCTGAAAGGAAGCCGCTGATATAAAACTATCTGTACTCAACGACGCTTTGGTAATTCCTAAAATCAAAGGTTCGGCAACGGCCGGTTTGCCTCCTTCGGCACTGACAGCCATGTTTACATCTCTGAATTTAAGTTTATCAACCTGTTCTTCAGCAATAAAATCGGTGTCGCCAGGATCGATTACTTTGACCCGCCGCATCATCTGACGGACGATGACTTCAATATGTTTATCATTAATTTGAACACCTTGCAGCCGGTAAACTTCCTGCACTTCATCTGTCAAATATTGGGCAAGTTCGATTTCACCCTTGATGTTCAATACATCCTGCGGATTACGAGACCCGCCGATAAGCGGATCGCCGGCGCGAACATAATCGCCTTCATAAACACTGATATGCTTTCCGCGAGGAATTAAATATTCTTTTTTGTCGCCGACTTCGTCAACCGGTGTTACAACAACTTTTTGTTTGCCTTTTTTGGTTGTTTTAGGAATGGAAACATAGCCGTCAATTTCAGTCAGAACAGCCAATTCTTTAGGTTTGCGCACTTCAAATAGCTCGGCCACACGTGGAAGGCCGCCTGTAATATCCTTAGTTTTAGTCGTCGCACGAGGCAACTTGGCCAGAATATCACCCGCTTTTATCATTTCACCTTCATCAACCAAAATAATGGCATCAATGGGTAGAAAATTACGTGCCATTCCGACACCACGAGGCAGCGCAATGGTTTCGTCGGAATTATCTTTAATGGAAATACGCGGCCTGTCATCAACATTTTTAGATTCGATAATCGTGCGACTGGCTTTACCCGTCACCGGATCAACTTTATAATCCATCGTACGTTTATCAATGATGTCACCGAATTTGACAATCCCATCCACTTCGCTTAAAATCGGAGTTGTGAAAGGGTCCCACACGGCCAATAAATCACCGGATTTAACCGTGTCACCGTCCTCGACAGCAAGATGGGCTCCATAAATCACATGAAAACGCTCTCTTTCACGTCCGGAAGCACTGATAATAGAAAAATCACCTCCCTGACGATTCATCACTACGATTTCATTGGCATCATTTTTGGCAGTTTGCAAATCAATAAATTGTATTGTTCCTTCAGAACGGGCTTTTATATCTGCCTGTTCAACCCTTCGACTGGCCGTTCCACCGATATGAAATGTGCGCATCGTCAGTTGGGTTCCCGGTTCTCCAATGGATTGCGCTGCCAATATTCCGACGGCCTGACCAATCTCAATTGTTGCGCCGTGCGCCAAATCACGACCATAACACGTTGCACATACACCATTATCGGTTTGACAAGTCAGTGCGGATCGAATTTTAACACTGGCGATATTAGCATTTTCAATTTTTTCAACAGCATCTTCATCAATTGCCCCGCCATTGTTAACAAGACATTCATCAGTGTAAGGATCGCGAATATCTTCATTGGCTACGCGGCCTAATATTCGATCTCCAAGCCGTTGAATAATTTCACCGCCTTCCATAAGCGGTTCAACTTTAATGCCTCGCTGAGTTCCGCAATTTTCCTCAAGTATGGTGCAATCCTGAGATACATCAGCTAGACGGCGCGTTAAATAGCCTGAATTTGCGGTTTTGAGTGCGGTGTCAGCCAAGCCTTTACGGGCACCATGAGTAGAGATAAAATATTGTAAAACGGACAGCCCTTCCCTGAAATTCGCCTGAATCGGCGTTTCGATTATCTCTCCGGAAGGTTTAGCCATCAATCCTCGCATGCCGGCAAGTTGACGCATCTGATCTTTACTGCCGCGTGCGCCTGATTCTGCCATCATATAGATCGGATTAAAGCTTTCTTCATAAACGGGCCGTCCGTTTTCATCGGTTAGCTGGTTTCCATGTTCATCTTTGACACGCACAGTTTTCATCGAATCCATCATCGCCTCGGCGACTTCATCAGTCGCTTTGGCCCAGATATCCACAACTTTATTATACTTTTCACCGGGTGTAATCAGACCATCATTATACTGCGCATCAATTTTTACGACCTGCGTTTCCGCCGCTCGACATATTTTCCATTTGGACGGAGGAACGATCATGGCATCTATTGAAATAGACAAGCCACCCTCAGTGGAATAGTGATAACCGATATTTTTAAGCCTATCAGCCATCATAACTGTGGCTTTTGGACCTAAATTACGATAAGCATAATCAATCAGTTTGCGAATAGCCCCTTTGTCTTGTATTTTATTCACAATCTCAAAAGGCATACCGGAACGTTTGTCGATAATCTTAAAAATATGCCAGGCGTTATCTACAAAAACTTCGCAACTGATGCCATTCACAGGCAATGCAAAGATTGTTTCTGCTTCGGCTTTACGGTCGCCGAATCTCTCTATGAATTCATCTTTGTTAAGCCATCCGATAAGGCCATTCGGATTGTTATGACTGGATTCTTCATCCTTTTCTTTTTGCTCTTCTTCTTTTAAGATTAAGCTGTCAGGTTCTTGAGACGCTTCATTCAGGCTTGAAGTGGAAAGATTGGACAATTCGGCAGACAGATCATCAAAGTTCTCTCCCGCGTTCAATCGTTCCGAAATTTCACGCGCAACATCTCTGTCAGAGGTAACAATATGTTTCAGTTTCAATATATTGTTTTCCGGAATAATTTCCCATAATAAAATACGTCCAACCGTGGTTTTTACGATTTCATCCTTGATACGAACCCGAATCGCTGCATGCAAATCCGCAACACCGGAGTTATAGGCGGAACGTACTTCATCAAAATCAGCAAAAAGTTTGCCGGAACCACGCGCATTTCTAACTGAACGCGTCATATAGTATGTGCCCAGAACAATATCCTGACTCGGTACGATGATAGGGCTTCCATTGGCCGGAGATAAAATATTATTACTTGAAAGCATTAAAATCCGTGCTTCGATTTGCGCTTCAACTGAAAGCGGAATATGGATCGCCATCTGGTCGCCATCAAAGTCGGCATTAAAAGCCGTACAGACAAGCGGGTGCAATTGCATGGCTTTGCCTTCAATCAGAATGGGTTCAAATGCCTGGAATCCAAGTCGATGAAGCGTGGGGGCGCGATTTAGCATTACCGGGTATTCGCGGACGACTTCATCTAACGTATCCCATACTTCGGGTTCTTCGCGTTCAACCATGCGTTTGGCACTTTTAACTGTTGAAACCAGCCCTTTTTTTTCCAAAAGGTAATAAACAAAAGGTTTGAACAGTTCCAAAGCGATTTTTTTAGGCAGACCGCATTGATGCAATCGAAGTTCGGGGCCGACGGTGACAACTGTTCGACCGGAGTAATCTACCCGTTTGCCAAGTAAATTTTGACGAAAGCGCCCCTGTTTGCCTTTGAGTGTGTCACTTAAAGATTTCAAGGGCCTTTTATTGGTACCTGTAATGGTCCGACCGTGGCGTCCGTTGTCAAATAAAACATCAACAGCTTCCTGAAGCATCCGTTTTTCATTGCGCACAATAATATCGGGAGCTTTCAACTCGATCAGACGTTTTAAGCGATTATTCCGGTTGATCACTCTACGGTAAAGATCGTTGAGGTCTGATGTGGCAAACCGTCCTCCTTCAAGGGGAACCAAGGGGCGTAAGTCCGGCGGAAGCACCGGAATAACTTCCAAAATCATCCATGTCGGGTCAACCTCGGAACGTCGAAAAGCATCAATGATCTTCAATCGTTTTGCAAATTTTTGTCTTTTGGCGACCGAACCTGTCTTTTTAATATCTGTTTTCAGATTTTTATATTCCGTTTCCAGATCAATGCGGGACAGCATTTCTTGTATGGCTTCAGCACCGATGCCATATTCAAAGGCCGGCCCGTAGCGGTCAAGCGCATCCTGATATTGTTCGGGAGAAAGGAGTTGTCCGTAATTCAGATCGGTTTCCTTGGGGTCCAGTACGATATAACAGTCAAAATAAAGAACTTTCTCGACATTTTTTAACGAAATATCAAGTAAGTTGCATATTTTGCTAGGCAGACTTTTCAAAAACCATATATGTGCGCAAGGGGTCGCCAATTCAATATGTGCCATGCGTTCGCGGCGAACTTTGGATTGAATAACTTCCACGCCGCATTTTTCACAAATGACACCGCGGTGTTTCATACGTTTATACTTACCGCAATTGCATTCATAATCCTTGGTCGGGCCGAAAATTTTAGCGCAAAAAAGCCCATCACGTTCAGGCTTGAAAGTCCGATAATTGATCGTTTCCGGTTTTTTGATTTCACCGTGCGACCATTGCAGAATCGTTTCAGGCGAGGCTAAAGCAACTTGAACACTATCATAAAGCTTGGGATTCGTCGGTTTAGCGAAAAAATCGTATACTGTTTCCAAAGCAGACTCCTGTGGAATGTGGAATTTGTAACTCGGAATATGGAAATCCTCCATTCCGAATTACGCATTCATCATAATGTTCTATGTTTATCTTCTCTTCTCATTCAGCGTCACTTCTATTCCCAGACTTTGCAATTCTTTAGTCAGAACCCTGAAGGACTCCGGAATACCCGGTTCCAGCGTATTGTGACCTTTCACAATTTTTTCATACATCCGTGTTCTTCCGGCCATATCATCCGCTTTTACCGTTAAAAACTCCTGAAGCGTAGAAGCGGCACCGTAAGCTTCCATCGCCCAAACTTCCATCTCGCCGAGACGTTGCCCTCCGAACTGGGCTTTGCCTCCTAACGGCTGTTGTGTTACAAGCGAGTAAGGCCCGATTGAGCGCGCATGGATTTTATCATCCACCAAATGGTGAAGTTTCAACATATACATCGTGCCAACAGTTATTTTGCCTTTGAATTTTTCTCCGGTGCGTCCGTCATACAATGTTGCCTGAGCGGTCTGGCTTAAACCGGCCTCTTTTAAAAGCGCTTTGATTTCATCCTCTTTAGCACCGTCAAAAACCGGTGTCGCAATATGCACTCCTTCGCGATAATACCCGGCCAATGCCTCCAATTCAGCATCATCTAATTCGGACAATTCTGATGATTGATCGAGCATAGGTACAATCTCCTTATCTGTTTGGACATTCACCTTTTCCATTGTTTTGGCTACAGAATTGGAAAAAATACGCTTCATCTTGTCCCGTAAATCGGTTAATTGCCTTTCTTCCAGCAATTTATTGACTTGTAACCCGAGTTCTCTGGCCGCATACCCAAGGTGAATTTCCAAAACCTGGCCGACATTCATACGTGAAGGAACGCCCAAAGGATTCAACACCATATCAACAGTTGTACCGTCTTTGAAGTAAGGAAGATCTTCCTGTGGCAAAATGCGTGAAACAACACCTTTGTTGCCATGCCGGCCGGCCATTTTATCGCCTACGGAAAGTTTGCGTTTCATAGCGACATAGACCTTTACCATTTTAATTACGCCGGGAGGCAAATCGTCTCCTTTTTCAAAACGTGCGACACTTTTGTAGAACGCATCATTGCAACGCTTTATTTCCTGTTTGTATTTTTGCAGCAGGGTATCGACCCGTTCTGTACATTTTTCATCTGTGAGTACTAAACGTTCAAATATGGATAAAGGTAAATTTTCTGATTGTTCTGACCAAAAACTTGAATCAATCACAGCACCCTTGGCAATCAGCACTTTGCGGTTCAGTTTTAAGTTTGCAGCAGATGTCTGTCCCGCCAGCAGTTTTGCAAGTGCCTTACGTGCCATTACATCAACTATCGAGCGTTCATCTTCACGTTTTTTCTCAAGAATTTCGATTTCACGGTCTTCAATCAGACGCGTCCGTTCATCTTTTTCAACACCTCGCCTTGAAAAAACTTTGGCGTCAATCACGATGCCTTGCACACCCGGAGGGACGCGTAACGATGTGTCTTTGACATCACCGGCTTTCTCTCCAAAAATAGCGCGTAAAAGTTTTTCTTCGGGGGATAATTGAGTTTCGCCCTTAGGTGTGATTTTGCCTGCCAGGATATCACCGGGGCGCACTTCCGCACCCAATACGATGACGCCGCTGTCATCCAAATATTTTAAAGCGTCTTCACCCACATTGGGAATATCTCTGGTGATATCCTCTTTACCGAGTTTGGTGTCTCTGGCAATGATTTCAAATTCTTCAATGTGAATAGATGTATATACACCTTCGCGATGGAGTCTTTCACTCACCAAAATCGAATCTTCAAAATTATATCCGCCCCAAGGCATAAAAGCGACGATCACATTTTTCCCAAGGGCCAACTCACCCTGATCGGTCGCAGGTCCATCGGCAATTATTTGACCAGCTTTCACACGCTGGCCTTTTTTCACTATTGGACGATGATTAAAACATGTATTCTGGTTTGTACGGATAAATTTAGAAAGACTGTAAACCGGCGAAATATCATTTTCAAGCGAATCATATCGAATGATGATGCGTGATGCATCAACATCGGTAACAACCCCATCCGCTTTGGCAACAGTGGTCACCCCTGAATCTTTAGCCACCACGTTTTCAATTCCGGTACCCACCAAGGGCGCACTCGGGGTAAGCAAAGGCACTGCCTGACGCATCATATTAGAACCCATAAGGGCGCGGTTGGCGTCATCGTTTTCCAGAAAAGGTATTAAAGAAGCTGAGACACTTACCAATTGGTTAGGAGAAACATCCATCAGCTCAATGTTCTCAGATGATGTCATCATCAGTTCACCCTCAACACGCGATGTCACCATTGGGTTAACATAGCGTCCCCGATCATTTAACGGCGCGTTTGCTTGCGCAATGGGAATCTGTTTTTCATCAAAGGCGGTTAAAAACTTGACTTGCGTTGTAACAGCGCCATTTTCGACAACACGATAAGGCGTTTCGATAAATCCGTATTGATTGACATTGGCATAAGTGCTTAATGAAACAATCAGCCCGATATTCGGGCCTTCAGGTGTTTCAATCGGACAGATTCGTCCATAATGCGATGGATGAACATCACGCACTTCAAAGCCGGCGCGTTCACGAGTCAGACCACCCGGACCCAATGCGGAAAGACGGCGTTTATGGGTTGTTTCTGATAAAGCGTTGGTTTGATCCATAAACTGGCTTAATTGGCTTGTGCCGAAAAATTCTTTCACTACCGACGTAACCGGTTTGGGATTGACCAAATCATCAGGCATGAGCGCATCAACTTCTTGCAGACTCATACGTTCTTTGATTGCGCGTTCCATACGCACAAGGCCGATACGATACTGATTTTCCAATAACTCGCCAACCGAACGCACGCGGCGGTTACCGAGATGGTCGATGTCGTCAACAACGCCTTGAGTTTCACGCAATTCAATCATCTTCTTCGTTGTGAGCAGAATATCTTCTTTACGAAGCGTTTTGACATTATTAGGCGTGTCAATACCAAGACGACTGTTAATTTTATGGCGTCCGACAATAGAAAGGTCATAATAAGACGGTTTAAAGAACATGTTGTCAACGAAATCCTGAGCTACATCAGCCGTTGCCGGATTTCCCGGCCGCAGTCTGCGGTAGAGTTCAAGCATGGCTTCTTCACGTCCGTCAACTTTATCCAGCATCAGCGTTCGATGAATTGAAATACTTTTTTTGCTAGGCGTCACATCAATAAGGTCAATCGTCGTTACGCCTTCTTCGAGCAACTCAGTATATAAACTTTCTGTTAAGAATTCATTCGGTCGAATGATTATTTGCTGAGTTAGCGGTGTTATAACTGTTCGAGCCGCAACAAAAGCATTATTTTCGTTGAAAAAATCTTCTGCCGGAATGGGAATTCGGTCTATTGCGGCCGCTTTAAGATTGTCAATGACTCTGCGTGTAAACGGTTTTCCTCTTTTTATAACCAATTTATCGGTATCAGGATTTACAATATCCACAGGTGCGCGCCGGTTTTTCATAAGCGACGCGTCAAAATGAAACGCATGCAGGCAAATCAGTTCTTGATATTTAATTCGGTTGTCGTAACCGATTTCCATATCTAAAGCTTGATAAAACGCTTCACGATGATACTCGCGTTTTACTAAATTTGCCAAACCGCTGACAATTTCTTCAGGAAGTTTTCCAGATAATTCCTGCATCTCAGTTGGCAGCATAAAGAAACCGATTTTGAGGCTGATTGCAGACTCGGACGTTTTTGCATCCAGAATATAAGTTTCCGCACGGCCATAAAAAAATTCGAGAATATCTTCAACGGTATATCCGAAAGTTTTAAACAAAAGCGTAATTGGAAATTTACGACGTCGATCAATACGGATATTCACAATCGCTTTGTGATCAATTTCCATATCCACCCAAGAGCCTCGCACTGGAATAATGCGTGCGCTGTAAATCACTTTGCCGCTGGAATGGCTTTTGCCTTTATCATGAGCGAAAAAGACACCGGATGACCTATGGAGTTGGCTTACGACGACACGTTCGGTTCCGTTAATGACAAAGGTTCCTCGTGAAGTCATCAAAGGGAGGGCACCGAAAAAAATTTCCTGCTCTTTAATATCTCGAATACTGGAAACCCCGGTTTCTTTATCAACATCATATACTACTAACCGCACCGTAATACGAATCGGTATTTCGTATGTAATACCGCTGTGGATGCATTCATCCACATCATTTTTCGATTCTGCAAAGCGATAAGAAACAAATTCAAGAGATGCACACCCTGTAAAATCTTTAATCGGGAAAACGGAGTGAAAAACAGTCTGTAGGCCGATTTCATCTCTTTGTTCCGGTTCTGTATCCTTTTGCAAAAATCGGTTATACGATTCACGCTGCACTCCGATAAGGTCAGGAATATCGGTTATTTTTTTAATTTTACCGAAATTTTTACGAATACGTCGAACTGCCACAGGCTTTGCGGACATAGTATCTCCTTGAAGATCGGATTAAAAGAGGTTGAAACCGCTTCTTATTAAATCCAATAACAAAATGCCGATTTATCCCCTGCCTTTGTAGGCTCAGGAAAGGGATTTATCGACATTTAAATTAAAAGCCTTAACATTAAATCACTTCACACTAAAGCTGTAAAGATGTAGGTATAAAGATTATAAATTCAAGTTTTTGCCTTTATTTCAGCTCTACCTGGGCACCGACTTCTTCTAATTGAGCTTTAATTTTTTCGGCATCTTCTTTGGCGATTCCTTCTTTGACAGGTGAAGGCACATTATCCACAAGCGTTTTTGCATCTTTCAAACCAAGTCCGGTAATCACGCGAACTTCCTTAATCACTTGAATTTTTTTATCCCCAAAGGTGGTTAGAATAACATCGAATTCAGTTTGTTCGGCTTCCTCTTCAGCTTGTGTATCGCCACCGCCGGGGGCCATCATTGCCATGGGAGCAGCTGCTGAAACGCCGAATTTTTCTTCCATCTCTTTGACTAACTCCGATAACTCAAGCACTGACATGTTTGCAATAAACTCAATTACATCGTCCTTACTAATATCTGCCATTTTTCCCTCCGATTTTACTTTTGTTTCAATCCACACGCCCACACAGGGCGAGATTTTTTTTAAATTATAAGTTTAAATTTCAAACTTATCAAGCGCTCTCTTTTTGTTCTTTTATAGCCGTTAACACATTAAGGAATTGTGATGTAACACCACTGAGAACACGCACCAACGCAGACGGGACTCCGTTCATTGCTGAAAGTACTTGCCCCAGAAGAATATCCCGTGGCGGGAGTGCCGAAAGCGCCTTAATGTCCGCATGATCAAGAACCTTACCGTTCATAACACCGGTTTTAATCTCAAGCGCTTTGTTTTCTTTAGCAAAAGCCATTAATATTTTTGCCGGTGCAACAGGGTCATCCTCGCAATATGCAACTCCGCTGGGTCCTTTAAAATAATCTTTAATTACAGCAACATCTGTGTTCTCAGATGCTCTGATAAGTAAAGAATTTTTAACAACTCGATATTCAACACCGCCTTCTCTGAGTTTGCGGCGCAATGCATTCATCGTCGTTACATTAAGCCCCTTATAGTCGGTCAGAATGACAATCTGCGCTTTTGTAAATTTAGCGTGCATCGCTGCAACGATATTTTTTTTCTGTTCAATATTCATTTTTATCGCCCTTTATATAACAGTTTGTATAAATGACGAACACCTCCTTTCGTCTTGTTAAAAACCGAAGGTATTTATTATAGATTGACAGGCGTAATCCTATCTCAGCAGGTTGGCGCAGCCAATTAAACACAATAATTATTAAGTGTGCCTACGGTCTTTGACAGAAAAATAATCAGTAGTAGATTTTAGTTTGGTTTCAATCCACGCGCCCGCACGGGGCGCGACTTTTGAAAAAGAGAATTGAAGATTTAGGAATTATAATTTGATTTTAATGCAAGGGAAGTTGGAAATAAATCCGATTCCTTTCCGGTACACATCAATTTTCCAATTTTTATTCCCCGGTTTATTTCATAAATTCACGAACGCTATTCGCATCAATTTTTACACATGGCCCCATGGTTGTTGAAATAGCGATTCCTTTGATATAGACGCCTTTACTTGAAACAGGTTTCAAGCGAACAATCGTCTCTAAGAAGGCTGTCACATTCTCAAGCAATTTTTCAGATCCGAATGATACTTTCCCCATCGTAGCGTGAACAATCCCCGCTTTTTCAACACGGAATTCGATTTTACCCGCTTTAAGCTCTTCCACCGCTCTGGTAACATCAAAAGTTACCGTACCGGTTTTTTTATTGGGCATCAGTCCGCGGGGGCCTAACAAACGTCCGATTTTTCCCACAGAGCCCATTACATCTGGTGTCGCCACAGCTTTATCGAACTGAAACCAGCCGTCTTTGATTTTAGCAATCAATTCATCATTGCCGACATAATCGGCACCGGCTTCAAGGGCTTCTTGTTCTTTTTCACCCTTAGCAAACACTATGACCGTGACTTCTTTACCTATACCATTTGGCAAAACAACCGTTCCGCGAACCATCTGATCAGCATGTCGTGGGTCAACACCGAGACGAACAGCAATATCAACAGATTCATCAAAACGCGCATAAGATGCATCGACCGCTGTCTGAATGTAACCATTCAATGCGACTTCATTTGCAGTACCTGATTCGACTTGCTTCTGGAGTTTGCTCTTGGCACTCAAATATTTTTTTCCCCGTTTCGACATCTCTAGTTTCACTCCTTTTCTTCTTTTTAACCCACTTCGATTCCCATACTTCTTGCCGTACCTGCTATAATTTTACAGGCGGCTTCCATATCATTGGCATTTAAATCTGTCATCTTCATAGAAGCGATTTCTTCTAATTGCTGGCGCGTTACTTTGCCAACGCGATCACGTTTCGGATCTCCGGCTCCTTTGGCTATTTTAGCGGCTTTTTTTAATAATACCGCAGCTGGCGGAGTTTTTGTGATAAACGTAAAAGTTCTGTCTTGATATATCGTCAGGACAACCGGTATGATCATTCCCTCATCATTGGCAGTGCGTGCATTAAACGCCTTGCAAAAATCCATGATATTGACACCATGTTGTCCTAAAGCAGGACCTATCGGAGGGGAAGGATTTGCCTTGCCCGCGGGAACCTGCAACTTTACTAATGCCATTACTTTTTTGGCCATTTGCCTTTTTCTCCATCTTCGGAATTGGGAACATAGAATTCGGAATGCAGAACCCTCAATTCCAAATTCCACTTTTATATCTTGGAAACTTGAACGAACTCCAATTCAACAGGAGTGGAACGTCCGAAAATACTGACTAAAACTCTGACTTTACCCTTTTCGGGATTCACTTCATCCACTACGCCGTTGAAATTTGTAAACGGACCGTCAATCACACGTATTTCATCGCCGATTTCAAATAAATATTTTGGTTTGGGTTTCAACTTTCCCGCTTCCATGCGGTCTAATATCTGACTTGCCTCTTGCTCAGTCAGCGGAGTCGGTTTTTCATGCCCGCCAAGAAACCCGGTAACTTTAGCAGTGCTGTTAACAATATGCCATGTTTCATTATTTAAATGTAAATTAACGAGAATATAGCCTGGATAAAACTTACGTGAAGATTCTTTTCTTTTGCCTTTCACCAGTTCAACAACCTGTTCTGTCGGTACGATAATTTCTCCGAATTTATCCGAGCTGGAAGAAGCGGCCATTCGTTCTTCAAGGGCCGCTTTCACTTTATGTTCAAAACCCGAATAGACATGCACGATGTACCATTTTTTTGACACAGGTTAGATATCCTTAATTGCTATGAAGAACCAAACGAATTATACCGGCCAATCCGGAATCAATAAAAAAAAGAAATAACGAAATCAGTAAAACAAGAATAATCACTACAGTAGATGACCCCATTGTTTGTTTTCGTGATGGCCATGTTACTTTTTTCAGCTCTATTTTTACTTCACGCAGAAATTGAATTGATAAATCCAGATAGCCTAAAATTTTTCCACGATCACCTATTGCAATGGGCTTCTTTGATTGTACAACAATTTTTTTCCCTGAACCGGTGCCAGTACCCTTTTCATGCGAAGTCGGCAACTTGGTTTCAACTTTTTTCTTCTTCTTTTTCACCCCGGAAGATGTCTTTTTTCTTTGTAATCGACCCATTTTCTAACTTTCAGCTCTTGTTCTTTTAATTTCCCGGTATGGCAGGCCAGGAGGGATTCGAACCCCCAGCACTCGGATTTGGAGTCCGATGCTCTACCAATTAGAGCTACTGGCCTGTATATTCAGTGTATTACGGCTATCGTCTAACGCACCTACGCGTTTTGTCGTGGTAGGATAAATAGCGATTGCCCTACTTAGTTTCCTTGTGCTTCGTGTGTTTGCGACAAAATCGACAATATTTGCTAAATATCAGTTTATCGGGCGTAGAGCGCTTATTTTTCGTAGTCGTATAGTTCCTGTTTTTGCAATCTATGCACGCAAGCGTAACAATGATCCTCACCTTATTTATCTCCTTCCGCTCAAGACGGACAGTGCGTTACGCGCTATAGCCTAATAACGCACTCTGTCCGGGAATCGGAATTATATCATTCAATAATTTCACTGACCACACCCGCGCCGACTGTCCTGCCGCCCTCACGGATGGCGAACCTGAGTTCTTTTTCCATGGCTATCGGTGTAATCAAATCAGCTTCTATGGTCACATTATCTCCCGGCATGACCATTTCAACACCTTCGGGAAGAGTCAATATGCCCGTCACATCGGTCGTGCGAAAATAAAACTGGGGCCGGTATCCGCTGAAAAACGGGGTATGCCGTCCGCCCTCTTCCTTGCTCAACACATAAACTTCCGCCTTGAACTTGGTATGCGGCGTTATGGCTCCCGGTTTCGAGACCACCTGACCGCGTTCCACCTCGTCACGCTTGGTGCCGCGAATCAACACACCGATATTGTCGCCCGCGCGTCCTTCGTCCAGCAGCTTGCGAAACATTTCAACGCCGGTGCAAACCGTTTTCAATGTCGGACGCATCCCCACGATTTCAACGGGGTCGCCCACATGGATAATCCCGCGGTCCACACGGCCGGTGACCACCGTGCCGCGCCCGGAAATGCTGAAAACATCTTCGACAGGCATCAGAAACGGTTTGTCAATATCGCGTTTCGGTTCGGGAATGAACGAATCGATGGCGTCCATCAGTTCAAACACGCATTTGGCTTCTTCGCTGTTCGGGTCGTCATTTTCCAACGCTCTGAGCGCGCTTCCGCGAATAATAGGCGTGTCGTCTCCGGGAAATTCGTATTTGTCCAGCAATTCACGCAATTCCAGTTCGACCAATTCAATCAGTTCTTCCTCTTCGGGGTCAACCATATCGCATTTGTTCAGAAAAACCACTATCTGAGGCACTCCCACCTGACGGGCCAGCAAAATGTGCTCGCGCGTCTGAGGCATCGGACCGTCATCCGCTCCGACAACAAGAATCGCGCCGTCCATCTGCGCCGCGCCGGTGATCATGTTTTTGATATAATCCGCATGACCGGGGCAGTCCACATGAGCATAATGACGGTTGTCCGTCTCATATTCCACATGCGCCGTGGCGATTGTTATCCCACGCTCTTTTTCTTCAGGAGCTTTGTCGATCTGATCGAACGGAACAAAATCCGCCATGCCCTTCAAACCCATGTGTTTTGTTATCGCCGCAGTCAGTGTCGTTTTTCCATGATCGATATGGCCGATTGTACCGACATTCACATGCGGCTTCGTCCTCTCAAATTTTTCTTTCGCCATTACTTTACCTCCTTAAAAGTTACCAACATCTGGCACAATTAATTTCAAAGTTAATAGTTGTATCCCTTAATTTTCTTCCAGTCTGGCAATAACGACATTCCCGGCACCCTTTCAGCGTTTTTCAGGATTTCAGACGGTTCAGACGTGTAAAATTTACATTCAGGAATTTCTCAGCAACCTTATAAACATCAAATTCAAGGATATATTTGCTATACTACACACCATACACCATGAAGCCCACGAACGGAATCGAACCGTTGAACCTCTTCCTTACCAAGGAAGCGCTCTACCGACTGAGCTACGTGGGCGTGGCGGTTCTTTAAAGTTAAGAGTGGAGCGGGAGACGAGATTCGAACTCGCGACATCCAGCTTGGAAGGCTGAAGCTCTACCAACTGAGCTACTCCCGCTTTTAGATGCAGAGCATATATGGGCGCTTGAAAGATACACAACCTTTTTCTGAAAAGGTTTAAGTTATCTTAAACAGCAGTATCTGGTAAGCAGCCACGTAGTTTCACGATTGTGTCTGCAAAACGCAATCTCCTACATCAACCAACTCAAAAAATGGTGGTGGGGGGAGGATTTGAACCTCCGAAGGCGTCGCCGACAGATTTACAGTCTGTTCCCTTTGACCACTCGGGAACCCCACCTTGGTTTTCATTCGTTTTGCCGGAAGCCAGAGACAGGAGTTGAACCCGCGACATCCTCATTACAAGTGAGGCGCTCTACCAACTGAGCTACTCTGGCAAAAAAGGTTCAATTAAATGTCAGTGTTAGCGGCAATCGAATCAGATGTATATATACTTTAAACTCAAACAAATCAACTTGTAATATATACAAATAAACGTGAAGAAAAGGAATTATAACTAATTATATTGACATTTAATTTAAAATCATCGTTTATCGCTATATTTCGATAAATTTTAGCTGTTTTTGTAAAAATAAAGATATTCATCTTTGCGAAGGCTATATTTAATTGTAAAATGAATTTGTAATTTCTCCTAAAATATTTTTTATTTTGTAAAAGTTGAAAAGTGTAAATTAACATGAGATTGCAATTAAGATTAAGATCAATGGCAAATGGCAAAGTTATTTAGGCGTAGCGATTAATTCTACCTTAGTTAGATTAGAAGAAAAATATTAGTTAAAATATACTTGATAAGGAACTTTTCGATCTACTGAATCTAACAAAGTAGCACCAAGCAAGTTTTTTTCTTGACTCATGAGCAGAAATA
>JAUCGF010000188.1 GCA_030378005.1 Desulfococcaceae bacterium HSG9
ATAACGGGTGCGTCCGAATGTTTTTTCATAATTTCGCCTCCTCGGAATTTTTTTATGTTTCTCGGGAAGTTTATAAAATTTTGAAAAAAAATCAAGGAGCTTTTGGTATTTTCCATCTACTGATAATTACTTTTAAAATCAATAATATCTTTCGAGGAGGTAAAATGAAAGCAGATAACTATAAATTTACGGCTGATGAAATTCAAAACATTAAAATTTGCAGAGACAATCAAAAAGATACTAAAATGAAATTGAGGCTTATCGCTTTATTGATGCTTCAGGGCGGCAATGTGAAAACTGTTGCGTCTATTCTCGGTTTCGTTCCGCTCACAATTGAAAATCGGTTCCAAAAATATATGACCGGCAGAGTTGATGAATTGATCACTTGTCATTACAAACCTGAAAAAACAAAGTTGAATTTTTCCAAATCAATCAGGTTATTATCCGGGTGACCTACAGCAATCCGGATAATACTAAAGAAGTCATGAACTATATATCCGAAAAGTTCGGCGTTGATTATTCTCCCGAAAGTGTAAGGCGGCTTCTTGTCAAACATGGCTTGAAATGCATACGCCCTGAAGTAATTCCGGGGAATCCCCCTTCTGTGGAAGAACAACGGCGATTCATTGAAAACATTCGCATTATGAAGGCAACTTCTGAGCCCGGAACTAAATTTCTTTTTGGAGACGGTATGCATCTTATTCATCAAAATCTGTCAGGGTTTTGTCAGGGAGATCCATTGTTTCCACCTGTATTGGAAACTGATTCAAGTCGCTGACGTTTGAACATATCAGGAGCCTATGATCCGGACTTACATTCGATCGTCCACCATACCGGAGAAGAGAATCGCAATGCGGATCGCGTTTTGGAATTTTTTGAGAAAATCATCGAGGCGTATCCAGGTTCAACTAAGATTTATATAATTTTGGATAATGCCAGATATTTCCACGCAGCAAAAGTACGCGAATGGTTAAAAAAAATAAGAAGCCAGAATGTATTTTTTTGCCACCTTATGCTCCGAATCTGAATTTGATCGAGCGTTTCTGGAAATTTGCTAAAAATAAACTTGTTAAACACAAATATTATAAACATTACAAAGTATTCCGTGCGAAAGTTTTTCAATTTTCAAATCATATTGATTTTTATTATGACGAATTAAAATCATTAATGGTTGAAAAATTTCAAATCATACATGCATAATTTATGCCAATAAAAATCAAAATTGGAGTATAATACAATTTTAACTTTTTATTATCTTAAACGACTGATATACGTGACTCTGACACAATTTCTCATATTTTCAGGAAACATTTAACCTGCATTATTCATGACCCTGAAACCAACCACTTATTTTTGACAATTTACCATGCACTTTTCGTATGGTCAAAATATTATCATGGGAGAATCTTTTTTGGGGATTTGACTCACTTCATGAAATTGAAATGGATTGATTTTGGAGGATATTCGGTTAATTTTGAGGGGTGAGGACGTTCTTTTGCCTGTACCGCAGGAGTCGGTTATAATCAGGTTAAATTTTAAGGTCACTTTTAGAACACGATGCTGAATCAGGTCTGCCGGATCAAAGCTGTCATCAGGAAGCGGTTTTTGAAAGCATCCTTAAGCGGATACGAAGAGGTGATCTCAACTTTGATCCGGGTTTTGAGTTCGCGGACTCCGGCACTGACTTTGAGGAATTTGAGTTGCAAAGTCAGCATGGTTACGTTTGCCTGTCAGGTTGTGCTCAATAGCGGTTTTCTTAAAGCGTGCGGCAAGATGCAGGCGGCGGAATGGAGCAACAGACGAAAACGACAGGCTTCATAGTTTTGGCAGGAGGTGCGATCTGATTTGAGATAGGTTTTGTGATCTTTGATATAGAGTTCGGCCACCCCGCGTCCGCAATAGACAATTTTATATAAATCACCGGCTTTGGCTCGTTCCATGTCGGTCACCACATAGCGAACATCAGTGCCTTTGGCGGTCACTTCCACTTTGACGACGACCCGACGCATCTTTGACTGACCGCCTGCTTTGTAGTAAAGCGTGTGATAGCGGCAGACATCTTTTCAGGTGGCTTTGTAACGTTTTTCGGCCTCGTCAATAACGGGTTGAGCCGGTTTGCGCAACCGGGAGTTGCCGGCCGGGCCGGTGATAAACATGACATTTTCCAGCAGATCAATCCGGCTATGAACTTCGGGGTTGGAAAAGCGGGAATCGCCCCGAAAGATAATCAGGGTCTCAGGCCAGGCCGTGCGGATATCTGTGATCAACAGCTTGATGATGTCCGGCATTTCCAGTCCGGTCAGTCGTCAGCCGGGCATGAGCATGGTGGTGATCAAGTCGCCGCTGATTCCTTCATAAATATGGAGCGGCATGTGGCGATACTCGTTATAACAGCCGTTGAACAAGGCCTCTTGTCAGGTACCGTGAACCGTATCATCAGTCTGGTCTGCGTCTGCGACAATAACGTCCGGCAGCTCAGCGTGGGAGTTGATAAAGCGGTCGATGAGCATCCGCTCCGGTTTATCATCAGCTTCCTTATCGACTGAATTTTCAAAGCGGCTGAAGGTGGGCAGGCCGGCTAAGGGCAGGCCTGTTTCGGGGGCGCGACCTGCCGGCATTTTGATGATTGGGTCGTGGCGCAGGGTGTCGCTGTCGTCAGCATCCTCATAGCCACAGGCAATTTGACTGATGCGCTGTATAAGCGGGGCTTCCAAAGTGTGATCGATTTTTGCCGGGTCACGAGAATCCGTAAGATTGGCGGCAATATCTTCGACAAGACCGATTTCCTGATCAATCTCCCGTAAAATCAGGCCCCCGGCGTCATTTGAAAGATTGCCGCCATCAAAGTCGATATGTACGTCTTTGTTGTCTGTTTTTGAGACAAAAAACGGAACGTGCGCTTGATTTTGATTTAAAACCAAGTCCATTACAACATCCTCCATTTTAAAGTTCATAAGATATTGTAATATAACAATTTATGGCTGATATTGAAAGGCTTTTTTTGTGCTTGATGAATTATTCAGGTTAAGTATTATTGTTTAGTGATAAAAAATTTATTTAAGGAGGTGGTGATGACAACAATTTCTCCCAATCAGGATAATGTGACAATTCAGACCGAATTATATAGTGAAATCAATGAATTCGTAAAAGTTTTTCAGCCGATTTTTCAAAAACATTTAATCGGAGAAAGACGACAGCGCCCTTTCAGTCGTCTCTCAGTATGTGAAATTATGACAATCTGGTCGCATATCAGATAATCGGGGGACTGAATTTCAAAAGTTTTTACAAAGATGTTATCAGGTGATTTCATCGAAATGAATCACCTTCTTCAGTGACTTATCAAAGATTTGCAGAAACAGCTCCGACAGTTCTCATGCCGTCAGCCCGGTTTTTGAAGTTTCGTATGGAAATGAGTGATAATACCGGAATTTATGTAATTGACTCAACTCCTCTGAGAGTCAGTATGAATCTGCGTATTCCTCGTCACAAAGTTTTTAAAGACATCGCTCAAAGAGGTGAAAGCTCAACAGGCCGGTTTTACGGATTCCGGCTCCATATGGTTATCAATCATGTCGGCCGGTTAATGTCAGTTCATATCAGCGCCGGTGATTTCGATGACCGGTGACCTGTTCTCAGAACAGTTGAAAATTCAGCAGGCAAAGTATCAGGAGACAAAGGTCATATCAAAAAAGCCCTTGCGGAAGCGCTTCTGAAACGGGGACCAGAACTCATCACTGTTGTCAGAAAAAATATGAAACAGGTTCTCTCACATTTCAATCGTTTTCTCATGAGAAAAAGAGCTGTTGTTGAAACAGCTGACGATTTGTTGAAAAATCACTTTCAAATCTGGCGCTCACGACATCGTTCTTCAGCAGGGTTTATGAACAATGTGCTTACGAGACTCATCACTTACACTTATTATCCTGATAAACCTGAAATGCGGAGGGTTGACCTTGAAAAATCTCTTGGCATTGTAAAATAAAAACTTGTCGAACTCAGGTTATAGAATAGGTTCATTAAGTACAGTACAGTTATTACTTGGAATCCAGATAATACCGAAAATCACAGATATCGGCTCCTTCCATAATAGTTTTGGTGCGCAACAAACTGAGTCTTGGACTAAGTCCTTTGGCAAATGGTTTATCACGACAGCAGGAGAACTCGACTCCTAACTCATCTAAACCGATTTCTTTGTATTTCTCATAATATGGACATCGAAGAACGTTGAAAAAGTAAGTGGTCGAAGTTTGCTCCAAAACTTCCATTTCCCAATCTCCACCCTCTCCCCAACTTGATACATCTTTTATCAATTCCTCAATATCATTCAATCCCTCTGTTCTAATTGTGTTTTGTCCTCTCAGAAATGCTTCTTTCTGATTGACTTCCTTTAATATTGCCAATGCTTCGTCATTGCCTATTTTTTGGGATACCGCTTTGATCACCGGTGCAATGGCTAACGCCTCAATTGCCCTTTTTTCAATACGATTAATCTCTTTCTTCTCTGAGTGGTTTTTCATAATTATTTTCCATATCATGATTATCAGGTGCTTTTGCCCTGATAACAACATAATACGGTAGCTGTCAGGCATTTTCGCCCTGTCTATTTTATTATCAGGTATATCAGCCCTATCGGTATGTCAGTCAGGTATAATTGCAGTGACAATGAAACCAATCTGAGTTAATTGGTATTGTCAGATTGTGCATACTTTTTCCTGGCACGAAACAGATTTAGCGTAATCACAAACGCACCGACTAGTAATAACCACATATAAACCTGAGCGCCTATACTCCAGCCAGACCAACCACCCATAATACCAAAATAGAGAAAAACCAAGCTCGCCGCACCATTACTTACAAGCCCCATGTCAATAGCGAACAGTGGATTTCGATTATTATCCAGAGCTTTAATACCACCATAGTAACCAACTATAAGCGCAAGATACGCCACACCCAATAACCGTGTGAATATCAGAGGATGAGGTGCCGGAATGCCAAGTGACTCAAATAAAGTTGATGGAAAAAACAATAGAGGAATACATAGAAATATAGCTGTGATGGTGATTTTTCTAATAAAAAGGCCCCTTAGTCCTTTCATCATGTCAATATCTCCTAAATAACAATAACACTGGCATAACCGACTTTTTTCGCAGAGCATAGATAGCGAAGCGAACGGAGCGGCGCGAAAAAAGTCCGTGTTTATGCATTTGTTATGTGCAATGTGGATAGCTTATTTATCTAAAACTCAATTCTTTATACTATAGAATAGGTTCATTAAGTACAGTACAGTTATCACTTGGAATCCAGATAATACCGAAAATCACAGATATCGGCTCCTTCCATAATAGTTTTGGTGCGCGACAAACGGAGTCTTGGACTAAGTCCCTTGGAAAATGGTTTGTCACGGCAGCAGGAGAACTCGACTCCTAACTCATCTAAACCGATTTCTTTGTATTTCTCATAATATGGACATCGAAGAACGTTGAAAAAGTAAGTGGTCGAAGTTTGCTCCAAAACTTCCATTTCCCAATTTCCACCCTCTCCCCAACTTGATACATCTTTTATCAATTCCTCAATATCATTCAATCCCTCTGTTCTAATCGTGTTTTGTCCTCTCAGAAATGCTTCTTTCTGATTGACTTCCTTTAATATTGCCAATGCTTCGTCATTGCCTGTTTTTTGGGATACCGCTTTGATCACCGGTGCAATGGCTAACGCCTCAATCGCCCTTTTTTCAATACGATTAATCTCTTTCTTCTCTGAGTGGTTTTTCATAATTATTTTCCATGTTTTACACATAACGTTAAGCTAACCGGCGCAAAAGGGTGAAGGAAGCACTATCGACCGAAACCCTTTTGCGTCCGAGTTCAGCGCCGGGTTAGATTTTTTACTTTTTTGTCAAATCATTGATTTCAATAAGTAAGTCAGTTACTAAACTGTTTTTTCTAAATTTATCTATTTTTATCAATAATTGTTGAACTAATTCGTCAGATTTGTATTTAGCGAACCATGCAAGTCTATCAAAATCAAAATATCCATCGTATTCATCATTGAATCTGAAATTGCCATGTTCACAGACTTTATTTACGTTATCACTATCATTTATTTCATCTTGTCTTTCAAATGCAGATATAATTGGTATATATTTCTCTTGTTGTAAATATTCAGTAATTTTGACACTATCAAAATAAGCAGAATTAACCCATAAACGTAATATTCTGCCATCAAAATATAGACATAAAGATTCTTTTCCATACTTTTTTAAAAACCATCTATAATCCCAAAGATTTATTGATACATATCCCCATTTTTCATCAACATGTTCAATGGCAAAGCATTTATTTATCTTTTCCTTAAGATTTGTAAACCATGAGTCCCTTATTCTATTTTTGTTTTCAACTAAATCTAAAAAAGAATACCATTGCTCTTTATCTTTGAAAAATTCTGCTGCCTGTTTTACAATTTCATTACTCATTGTTGTC
>JAUCGF010000189.1 GCA_030378005.1 Desulfococcaceae bacterium HSG9
TTTTTAAAACCTTAGTAGAATATGAAAATCTGATAAACTGAAACCTTATTACCTTATCAGATACCGTCATTTTGTTATGAAACAGGATATTTTACACAAAAATAAGGTAATAAGGTAAAGGATAGGACAGTGTTTCAGCTACTAAGGTTTAAAATTCTAAAATAAGGTCAGATGTCAGCCGGTAATCTAACAAAGTAGTATTAGGATTAGAAATCTTTCAATTGGCAAACTCTTTGGCCAAATTACTGTCAACCACATACATACAAACTTCACGGGCGCCTTGTTTGGTATAACGAAATTTACGGCACAGATTGTCAATTAAAAATGTGACATCATTGCGGATGCGTTTATCATAAGTTTTAAACGTTTCGGTGTCGTAGTCTTTAATTGCGCGCCGGAAATTTTCATTTTCTAAAAATGGGTCGAGCACTTTTTCTTTTAAATTACGGACATATTGCTCATGTAAAAGTTGATAGAGATTTGTTTCCGTGATAGGCTTGTCTTCCAGCATAATTTCCTGAGTAAGCGTTCGTGATGTATATTCTTTCTGCGCCTCTCTGCGAAATTGTTTGCGTTTGTAATTATTGGCCTTGGAACCAAGTAAACGATTCTCAATGCTTTCAAAAAACGCATCCGTGATTTCGAGTTTTTCGCCGGTGTAATTGCATTTCGCCTCGGATCCACTTTCAAAGTTGATCGCAAACAGGTAATTTTGAATATCCAGGGAAATCTGTTCTTCATTATAGTAGTAGAGCGATTCCTTGACTTCCTGCAAAATGGTGTAATTATACATCCTTAACAAAGAATCAAGAAAACCGTCCGGAATATCGGTATTCATATCCTTAGCGCGGCGTTTGGTAAAAAAATCACGCAAATTGGTCATATTGATCAGTTTATTTTCTTGTGTAAACGGTGAATAAAACGCGTTAAATATTTTAATAGAGTCTCGTCCTGAAAATCCCTTTTCACCTTCGGATTCCGCTTCAGTTAGAATTTTACGCCGCACTTTAGCGGTAAAACTTTTATAATCTTCTTCGGTCAACCAGGGCGGAATATAACCGGTATATAGTTCCATTTTCAATAATGACAAGTCTTTATCGCAGTAAAGTTTATATTTGGACGGATTGCCAATCCATTCTAAGACCGCTTTTGATTTCGTATTCAGGCGGGTGGCGATAATCGTCCTGGCAAAATTATGCAGCACCCTGGGAAGAAAGCTTCCATCAATATGTTTACCGAAAATAGCACGGTAAATTTTCACTTCCGTATTAATATCCAGCACATAAGGAATATTGATATATTCAATCCGATCCGAAAAAGATTGAAAATCTTTAATACTGTTTTTATCTTCCGGGTTCATCAGCGCTATGAGCAGCGAATTCACATTCTCTTCGATGTCATCCACTTTGTGCAAGCCTTCGCTCACAATATTATGCAGTTCAATCAACCGCTCAATGTTATGCGATTTGATATCCATGAGTGCGTAAACACCATTATTGGTTTTCGCATATCTGGAAAAAATGTATTTCACCTGATTGCTGTCTTTCAACAGGGCGTTAATCCGGTCTTGAAGCATGGCATTGGTTAAAACAACCTGCCGGATCGGTTTGTCACCGGGATTAAATACACTGATGCCTTCACCAAGACGTCGATTGAAGCGAAAGGGCTGGGCATAGAGCATTTTAAACACTTCCAAAGGGCTTTTTAAGGTATGCAAAAGCGCTTGATACAAGGAACTGCATATCGTGCAAGGATTGTCTTTGAACACCCATTCGTATTCTTTTTCGGTAAACAGTTTCCATTTGAATTCGTCATTGGCAAACAGTTCGTCAAAAAAAGAGCGGCGGTGATTTTTGGGAATCATCAGAATCGGATTGTCATGGCTGGGACAAGGGATTTCAATATATGTATCCGTTGTCTGAACAGTGTCTTGGGCTTTCAAAAAGTCCGTCCGATCTTTTTCCGGAACTTCCAACAGTTGGCACACTTTTGAAATCAAAGGCGTAGCAGCTTCGTGTACCGGTAAATTCCCTAATACTTTACGATCCAGACGCCACACCGCTTCATGGCGCAACCCTTCGCCTGTATTGGCATACGCTTCAAATTTCATAAGCAGGTTATTTAAAAAGGTGCTTTTGCCGCCTCCCGGAGGGCCTTCAAAAATATAAATCTTATTTTGCTGGGTACCGCGTGTAAAAGATTCCACCTGTTTGATCAGGCGGTTCGCGAAAAGGCGGTCGGCAAAAAAAGGATGGTCCGAATCTTCAATAAAAAGCCGGGTGCAATCATAATCGACAAAATCGACTGATTCAGGATCATCCGGATATTCATCTTCCCCCCTTTCCACATAATTCAGCACCATATCACGAAAAATCTGGAAAACATTGCGCATCACCACAGACGGGTTAGAAGCCACTTTTCCGATAAATTTTTCAAACGAAATCGGTGTTTGCAGACCCGGTTCATTCATATCACGATTTAGCAGTTGCATCGCTTTGTTTATATTATCCATAATCACCTCTAAAGAAAATTCCAACAATCAAGAATAAAATTGTAAACAATTGATTTTAAATCATATTGGAGGTTTGAATGCCGTTAAATCCGTTTCTTCGATAGTTTGCGATTTTTCATCGTATATAACACCCGCTGCCATTTCACCACACGTTCGACCGGTTCATCAGCCGGCGGAGCAGGCGTCGCTACCATTCCTTGTGGGCGCGGTGAAGCAGGTTCAGGAACAACCTCACTTGTTTCCAGGTGAACTTCAGCGCCCCAGAGATATTCGATGCCCATCAGCGTATTTTGAATGAAGTCTTGCACTAATGGTTTGTCTTCAAAACGATGGTTTAAATATAAAGCGCCATTTTCAGATTTATCCGGCTCTGTTTCAATGAATGGCGGATGATAGAGTGAATCTGAAACCATCTTGCGATAATCTTCTGACTTACGGCTTTTCACATAATATTCCCATACCATTTTGGCTTTATTCATGCGTTTGCCGGCAACGAACAAATTATTCCGGGTTACGAATTCCTGTTCTAAAAAGCGGTTGATGAATAAATAATCACAAAAATCTTCGCGCACTTTAAAAATAAATTCCTGCCCCTGGCCGGTGTCAGCGTTGTAATTTTTACGTTTTTCAGCATCAAGAATTTGTTTGAACTCGAAACTGTAACAGCCTTTATCAGCCATCTCTTCAATATAATAAAACAAACGCATCCCCAACGCATAAGGGTTTAAGCCCACGCGAGGCATGGACGTCACACCGGAGTTGACCCGGGCGAATTCAACTTCATGCCCTTTGATGCGCTCATCCCGGAGAAACAGGGTCTCATGCCAGTAACTGGCCCAGCCTTCATTCATTATTTTGGTACGAATCTGCGGTTGGAAAAAAAGAGATGTACTGCGCACCAAATGCAGCACCGCTTTCATCCATTCATTTTTTTCCTTATTAAGGAATTCAGAATTTTCAAGTATAAATTGGAGCACATCGGATGATGGTTTGATTTTTTTCTTCAGACTTTTTTTATAAACGGATCTGAATTCCGGATACTTGGCATCCACTTTCCTGAAAAAGGTTTCTTCCGCCAAATCACCATATTCCTTGACGCAAGCATTATAGCGCTCGATTTCCTTGATATATTCGTGAATTTTCGATTTAAACAAGGATTGCAGGAAGACATCGAAGTAGTAATCCAGCAGAGGGGACAAGGTCGGCATGACCGGGCGCTGAAAACCGGAGAGGGTGTCGTAGTAGTTGACCAGGTTGTCAATTCCTCTGGAAAACTCAATAACATAATCCAGCCAGCGGCCTTTTTCAGAGCGCAGTTGGGCAATTAAACGTTTATCGGCCAACGCCTGACCGGTGAAATCGTAATCCCAAGTGTGCCTGTAAAAAAGGTTGTTTTGAAAAAAATCAATGTGGGCGATAACGTGATAAAAAATCATCACATTCAGCCAATCCGGATTGTTGTCATTGTAAAATGATATGGCCGGGCGTGTATTGATAACCGTTTCATACGGATTGGAAGGATACAGTTCATACTTGCCCTTTTCTTTGAGGACCTCCACATCATGAACCCAGTAGTCATAGAGCGTCGGAATCATAATCTTGGGCGAAAGCTCCAATAAATCCCGGTTAGTGACAATATATTCCAGAGTTTCGTCCTCAAAGCGCAACCCGGCGTCGCGGGCTCTGGCTTTGCATCCTTCCATGATTTTTTTGGTGTGCTGATTGATCAGTTCCATCAGATATTATCCCTAAAATTTTAGTTAAGGAACAAGTAGGGTGCGTTAGCCAAGCGTAACGCACCACATTTTTTTATAGAGGCTTTTCTTCAAGTCTTAGCACAAAAAAAACATTGTTTCAATCCCGTTTCAATCGGTTTCTGATTTACCCCAAATTTTTGGGCATCCTTGTTTCAATGTTTCAATCCCTTGCAGGGAATTAAGGTTGTTCTGGGATTTAATGGTATTGTGCAAGAGTAGGCGGGATTTGCTGTTTCAATCCCTTGCAGGGAATTAAGGTTGTTCTGGTACTATATATTGACTCCGCAACTTTGAAGATACCGACCGTTTTCTTGATACCACTTTTCGTGTTGTAACCGGGCGGCGGTTGCCTCTGTTGAAATGAATAAAACCAATATTATAATAAATTTATGTGTAAGTGACATTATATAAAAATTGCGCCATCCATACCGGAAAGCCCTTGTTTAGTATTTGTTCAGTTGTGATAATTGACAGCTTCGGAACTGACTCTGAAAACAAGCTGTCTTGTATTTTGATAAATCCTTTATTATCGCAATATTTTTTCATACCGCTTGTCGCTCGTTTTTCAAAACATACGAATAAGCCCATATCAGCCTTTTGCACTCTGACAGTATCATTGAAAGCCCTTAGCGCGGCTATACCACATGCTCCGCCCTTGACCTCTATCAGACACAGCTTTTTACTTTTGCCGTCCTTAAAAGCGATATGACCGTCAAAGCCGCCGTCACCTGTTTTAGACGTGCAATGACCTTTGAATATATATTCCACTACCCACCGTTCAAACTCAAACGGTGCGTCCTCTGCCAGCTTCTCAGCTTGCGCCTGGTCGGTCGGGAACCCGATAACCTGATACTCAGCTTTTAACGGATTCAGCCTTTTAGACTCTATTAAACCGATTGCAAGATGATTTATATCAACTCCTATCCAGTTACGCTTTAGCTTTTCAGCTACGGTTATTGACGTGCCACACCCGCAAAAGAAATCGGCCACTATGTCGCCTTCGTTACTGCTGGCCTTGATGATACGCTCAAGAAGTTTTTCCGGTTTTTGGGTTGGGTAGCCGAGCCTTTCAGTCGCTTGAGAATTTAAAATAGAAATAGACCACACATCCCCCATATTAGAACCTTTTACACCTTTTTTATCCTCTGTTTGCGTCAATTTTCCGTTTTTAGATATTGTTGTTTTCCTTTTAATACCTTTCCACCTTTTTAACGTTCCCTTTGTATAAGGTTCATAGAGCTTATTGAAAGTTATATCTTTGTTTTTGCTGTAAAATAACTTAGATTTCGCTAGTTTTAGGTTGAGTTTATGATTTTTGGATTGACAAAGTCGAGGTCATATATTTTTTTTGGCAACTTGAGAAGCGATAAGATGCGTTTCTGCAAAGGAGTCAGGCTTTCAACAACAGCCCCTGCTGCCTTTGTACCGTTTGTATGAATAAGCAAATGAATATTTTCAAATTTGGATAACAATCGTTCCGCTGTCGGTCGGTTCGTTTTCATTTTAGGATTCCCCGGGACTAAGCCGGATATTGATTCGCCGGCTCCTTCCAATTCTTTTCTGACAACGAACTCAATCGACGTCAGCACCTGCAAGGCGATCGTAAGGAGCAGCATTAACCCCTTGATTCTTTCGAGCAGACGAATGAAAAGAGGCAGGGCCGGTATGCTTCCTTTTTTAAAACGATGAAATCCTCTTTCCACTATCCCATTTTTTCGACTGTTAATTAATAAGTCCTATAATTATAATAGGTTACATTTTTAAACTCTCTGTTATGGCACTACTTTTGTTTGTTCTTTTAATAGTTGTCCCAGGATGCTGACATATTCCCAAAGCTGAATATATTTTTTGTTGTCTTGGTTCAGGTCGGGTGCTTTTTCTTACATGCACAACGTTATCATTTTTTAATCGCATTGAAACGGTCACTCGATTTTGACCTGCCGGTTGTTTTCTTAAATCAGGCCGGCTATTGGTAATATTGTGTTTTTTTAATCGGTAACGAATACTGTGAACAAAATGATAAGCCAAAACACTGATGAACAGATGACCTGTCACTCGTTCTGTGATCT
>JAUCGF010000058.1 GCA_030378005.1 Desulfococcaceae bacterium HSG9
TATAACCGGTTCTTGCGAAAGTTGCGATAAAATAAAACGGATGGCGGTGAATTTCTTGCCGGTTCCCTGAAAATATTTTGGCAATCCGCCCTAAGTTACAATTTTGCCTTGATATTTGATGTCAAGTCCCATAAGCTATATATAGCATATGGATTTAAGTAGTGTAAGCTCTATTTTTTGCATAGGGCTGAACTATTACGATTTTTGAGATTTGGAATTTAAAAATAAAATGATTTTGTTTCTTTGTAAACGATTTGCCGGTCTGATAGCGTTGTTGATCGTGTTGAGTACATTGGTTTTCTTTTTTACTCGATCTTTGCCAGGTGACGTGGCTGCGCTTTATGTCGGAGGAAATGCAAAGCCTGAGCAGATAGAACGGGCCAGAATTGAACTTGGGTTGGATAAACCGTTGTATGTTCAATATCAAAGATACATGGTAAGGCTGCTGCATGGTGATATGGGGACATCCTTGAGAACGCATCGACCGGTATTCCAGGATTTGCTGGAAAAGATTCCCATGTCTTTTGAAATTGTTTTGTGGGCGCTTCTGATTGCGACTTTAGGCGGACTTTTCTTTGGAGTGCTTGCGGCCTATTTTGAAGGCAGCCTGATAGATGAAATCATAAAATGGTTCACTTCGGCCGCCGTGTCTGTTCCTATCTTTTTTCTCGCCCTGTTATTGCAATTGTTCTTTTTTAATTATTTAGGATGGTTCCCGTTACAGGGGCGCATGGATTCTATTCTTGAATTTACAAACCCTATACAGAATATCACCGGGTTCAGTATGATTGATACGTTGATTTCAAAGAATTTTCCGGCTTTTTTTAATGTCACCTGGCACATGGTGCTTCCTGTGGTTTCTCTTTTGGTTGCGCCATTGGGCGTTATTGCCAGACTGACGCGTACATCTTTACTGGATGTCATGGAGCAGGATTACATTCTGGCGGCCAGGGCGTCCGGCATCAGTGAAAGCGTATTGTTCTTTTACTATGGCCTTAGAAACGCGCTTTCACCAGTACTTACCGTTATCGGAATGACTGTGGCGGTCATTCTAATGATGACGTTTTATGTGGAAATGATTTTTAACTGGCCGGGAATCGGGTATTATTCTTTGGCTGCGATTATGAATTTAGATTACACAGCTATAATGGGTGTTACCCTCATGATCAGCGCCGTGTATGTGATTGCAAATACGTTGATGGATATTCTCAGACGAGCGGTTGATCCCAGAATTAAGTAGAGACCGGAATTATGGCGATACAAGAAAATTCATACCAAATGATGGCCAAAAAGGTGGTCAAAGAACACCAAAAGCAGAAATGGTTCCAATTGCAGCTTTTGTTGAAACGCAAAGCCGCATGTCTGTCTTTGATCATACTGGTTCTTACTGTTCTGGCAGCGGTTTTTGCACCCTGGGTCGCTCCATATCCTGAACAGGGACAGGGAGTTCTCAATATTGAAAACAGACTCCAGCCCCCATCTTCAGCCAGCTTGCTTGGAACAGATATTTATGGCCGGGATATGCTCAGTCGTGTGATCTATGGTGCCCGGATTTCGCTTTTCGGAAGTGCCTGCATTGTTTTTTTTGCAGCTCTTATCGGTGTTCCTTTAGGGCTTTGGGCCGGATACAATGAAGGCATATCGGGCGCTGTGATATCAAGGGTGGTGGAACTGTTTTTGTCTTTTCCATCCACACTCAGCGCCATCGCAATTTCAATCATCGTCGGTGTCGGATGGCCCACAGCTATTATCGCTTTAATTATCCCCTGGTGGCCCTGGTACACAAGGCTTGTGCAGGGAGAAGCGCTTTCCATCAAAAGAATGCTCTATATCGAAGCGGCCCAGATGTTAGGCTATGGCAAGATATATATCATATTCCGCCATATTCTGCCTAATGTTATGACTCCTGTTATCGTCATGATTCTTTTGGATCTGGGGCCGGCCATTATTGCCATTGGCTTGTTAAGTTTTTTAGGACTCGGCACTCAACCTCCGATGGCTGATTGGGGCTTGATGGTTTGGGAAGGTGCGCCCAATATTCTTTCCGAATGGTGGATATCAATTGTTCCGGGAGGCGCCATGTTTATGGTGGTTATCGCATTCAATATATTTGGAGATGCGCTTAAAGATATTTTAGGTAGCAATCGGTGATAGGTAACCACGAAACACACGAAAATATTTACAATTTTCTTTTCGTGTCATTTCGTGTTTTTCGTGGTTCAACAAATGAGAAAAATAATAGTGAATAACAGTCTCTCAAATAAAAAAGCAAAGCAAAAATCCGCCAGCCTGCCCGTGCTGCAAATCAAAGAGTTGAATGTATCATTCAACACCTCGCGAGGTCAGGCAAAAATACTTGAAGGCGTCAGTTTTGATCTGTATCCAAAGGAAATACTCGCGCTTGTAGGCGAAACAGGCTCCGGTAAAAGCGTGACAGCCAAATCCATCCTTGATCTGATTCCGGGACATTCAAGAGAAACCCGGGGACAAGTTTTGTTTGACACAAAAGATCTGTTATCCATGTCGGACAAAGAACTTCAGACTGTTCGCGGCTACCGGATTTCCATGGTGTTCCAGAATCCTCAATCAAGCATCAATCCGGTTTTTACACTTGGAGAACAGATTTTCAGACTCATCCGCCTTTATTTATCCCGTGATATTGAAGCGTTAAAACAAAAAACCGGATGTGGCCAAAAACAGGCTCTTAAAACCATTGCCAAAGAAAAATTACGCGAAGCAGGTCTCACAGATATCAAGCGGATGCTTAAATCGTATGCAGGAGAAATAAGCGGCGGTATGGCCCAGAGGTATCGGATTGCCCTGGCCCTGCTGTCTTCTCCTGAAATTTTAATTGCGGATGAAGCGACTTCGGCGCTGGATGTGACGGTACAGGCTCATATTTTAAAACTGATGAAAAATCTGTGTGAAAATAAGCGGACAGCCATTTTGTTTATCACTCACGATTTAGGTATAGCAGCCCAGATTTGTGATCGAATCGCTGTGATGTATGCCGGCAGAATCGTTGAAATCGCCGAAACAAAAAAAATCTTCAGCAATCCCAAGCATCCATATACCAAAGGACTTTTAAAAGCGGTCCCTAAACTTGGAGCTGATGAACCTTTATCTTTTGTTCCAGGCATAATTCCAGACTTGGTCAATCCGCCCCGGGGCTGCCGTTTTCAGCCCAGATGTGATCATGCCTTGGATATTTGCCTTAACCAAAAGCCGGAAAGCTTACTGATTGAAGACCGCCATAAGGTTTCATGTTTTTTATACCGGCAATGAAAAATACATTACAAAGAAAACCGATATGAATAAACCCCTTATCAAATTGGAACAGATAAACACATGGTTTCCTGATAATAAACCTGTTTTTGGCAAACCGACTTCATGGATTAAAGCGGTCAATGATGTCAGCTTAAACATAATTGAAGGCGAATGTCTCGGCCTCGTAGGAGAATCAGGATGCGGGAAAAGCACGATGGGGCGGACGATATTGAGGCTTGCGCCCTTATACTCAGGTAAAATCAAATTCATGGGTGATGACATCTCAAAGTCAGATGACAAGGGGCTTAAACCTTATAGAGCGAAAATGCAGATGGTGTTTCAGGACCCAAAAGCATCTTTGAATCCCAAGATGACAATATTTAAAATTTTAAGTGAAGCCACAGCATTGAATTTAAGGGTTGCAAAAGAGAACTATCTTGAACAGGCTGTGAAATTGCTTGACCTTGTGGATCTGAGACCGGAGCATATCTATCGGTATCCCCATGAGTTTTCAGGAGGCCAACAACAGAGAATATGTGTCGCAAGGGCATTGGCAACCGATCCCAAATTTATTGTTTTTGATGAGGCAACCAGCGCATTAGACGTATCCGTACAGGCCCAGGTCATAAACCTGATGAAGGATTTGCAAAATAAATTGGACCTGACCTATCTTTTTATCAGCCACGATTTAAGTATTATGGAGCATGTTTGTAGCAGAGTGGCTGTCATGTATGCCGGGCAGATCATCGAGGTGCAGGATTCCGGGTCATTGTTTGACACTCCGAGACATCCCTATACCAAAGCATTGAAAAACGCCGTGCCGATTGCAGACCCTGAATCCGGAAAAGAGCTGGGAATCCTTAAAGGCGAAGTGCCTAAATTATCTGACCCGCCATCCGGTTGTCATTTCCATCCAAGATGCGATTATAAAGAAAATATCTGCGTTGAAAAAAGCCCTAAAGTACGCAAAACCGGAAAAAATAGCCAGGTCAAATGCCATTTTCATGAAGAATTGTGGAAACGGGGTGTTTTAAGGTATACTTGAGAAGGCCATAATTTGGTATTTTCATTTTGTGATAAAATTAATAGGTTTGTAAAAGTTCAGCCACTAAGACTCGAAGACACAAAAAAGTATGAAGTATAAACTTTTGTCCAAAATTGATTGGCATCTTTCATTTTTCGATTTACACTTTGTCCCGTCAGGGACATAATATCTATAGAAAAAAAGCCTGCTAAAGCGCCAAGTCCCGTAGGGACGATATATAAAGTGTAAACTACTTTCAGCACAATATGAAGGATGCCAATTTATTGCTTAAAAATTTGCTTATGCGGCATCAATAGAATAGTATTTTAACTTTTGTGGCTTAGTGCCTTAGTGGCTGAACTGTTACATAGGTTTCAGTCTTTAGCGCAAATATCCTGACATCTGAACACTGACACCTGAAACAATATCAAGGAGTCATTATGAGCGGTCTGTTAGGTTTGGGATCCTGCCAAATGGAAGTCGATCCGAATGATGTGCAAAAGAATCTGGACCTCATGGCCAGGCAGGTTAAGTTAATAAAATATTATAGCCCCTGGGTGAAACTTGCAGTCACCCCGGAACTGTGTTTTCAGGGCGCTTCCGGTTTTGAGAAAAAAGCCCGCGAAATCCCAAACTCCATTACTGAGTTTTGTTCACAAGTCGCCAAGGATAACAATATATACCTTATCCCCGGGTCAATCTATGAAAAACAGGGCGATGATATTTATAATGCAAGCCCTGTTTTTGATGATAAAGGTGATATGATTGAAATTTATAGAAAAATGTATCCCTGGCGGCCCCATGAAAAAACTGTTTCAGGAAATAAAACCCTTGTTTTTGACATACCTGATATCGGAAGAATAGGATTGTGCAACTGTTATGATTTATGGTTTCCCGAACTTATCAGGGACCTTGTTTTCAAAGGCGCTCTGATTATTCTGATTCCCACCGCGGCCGGAACCCAGGACCGTGCCCAAGAGATTATTCTTGCCAGAGCCGCCGCCATCCAAAATCAATGTTTCATCGTTTCTGTCAACGGCGCCGGAAGCGGCGGCAAAGGTGAAAGCCTTATCGCCGACCCGGAAGGGAATATCGTCCAAAAAGCCGGTCAGAGAAACGAAAACCTCATCGCCATGATAGACCTTGATGCGGTCCGATTGTCCAGAGATTACGGAATCGCAGGTGTGTCAAGACCCCTGGCTTCGTTTTTCCATGAAAAACACAGGTTCGACTATCAATCCCAGCCTTTTGAGAAAAGCGCTGTGTATGGGGAAAACAAGCTGGAGAAAACTGAATGAAAACACCGATTGCATAAGCAAGTAGCGAGCAGGGTGCGTCAGGCGGTAGCCGTAACGCACCGAATTTTTTCCTGACAATCAGACAATTTCCCCCTTCATCCGACGCTTACCTCGCCGCACTGCTCCGCTCCTTGCTATCTCCTCTCTCTTTTTTTCTTATCTTTAATGACATAAGGGAGGCAGACCAGCCGGAAGGCTTTTGTCCAGGTACTTATCTATTTTGCTTGTAATTGACAAGCCCTTAATTTATAGTGGGTTGTAAATTAAATGTAAATAAAAGAATTACGCGGCCTCAAAGGAGATATTTATGTCTTTTTAGAGCCTCAAAAGAAAAATATGAAATTGCGTAGGCTCAAGGTCAAAATAACTTCTCAATTTGTGATTTCTGAAACGTGATGCGTGAATTGCTGAAATAGACCGTTTTCAGCAAATAAGAGATATGAAACAATAATCTTAACGGAAACCGCAACTGACGGTAACAGTAGAAAATGGTGTAAATATGCCAGTCCAAATTGAAAAAAATAAAGATATTCAGCAAGAAACGACTCAAGATGAGCTGTTGCATAAATTGAAAAGCCTGAATGACGATGCTCGGGCACAGGCCATATGCATCAAGCTAACCTGCCTCCTTGCCTGTTATCAGATAGTTCTGATTGAAGCTATCCATGTATGGTATCTGTTCCATCACTAACTCACAAACTGTTTTCCGTTTTCTTTTTTGCTTGCAAT
>JAUCGF010000059.1 GCA_030378005.1 Desulfococcaceae bacterium HSG9
ATATTAAAACCAATCTTAATAAGTGTATTGAAGCTATAAACGGGTTGGTTGCCGAGACAGTCATGCTGACGGAAGGCGCAGTAGAAGGAAGGCTTGATATAAGAGGAGATGTGGAAAAATTCGGAGGCGACTATGCCAAAATTGTAAAAGGAATTAACAATACATTAGATGCGGTAATCAGTCCTTTGAATGTAACGGCAGAATATATGGATCGGATATCAAAAGGTGATTTCCCCGATCAGATTGAAGATGACTACAAAGGCGATTTTAAAGATATAATAAACAGCCTTAATCTTATGATATCGAATCTTCAGGGAACGGTTCAATTGGCAGAAAAGGTTGCCGACGGGGATTTATCTGTTGAGGTGAGTATTTTTTCAGAAAAGGATGTGCTGGGAAAATCCCTTTCAAAGATGGTATCCACAATTAGAACTATCGTAAAAGATATCAATTATCTGACCGATGGCGTACTTGAGGGAAATCTGGAAATCAGAGGAGAAGAAAATAAATTCAGCGGTGAATATTCAAGAATTATGATGGGTGTAAACAACACCTTGAATGCAGTGGTGAACCCATTGAAAGTGACATCCGAATATGTAGATCGTATTTCAAAGGGTGAAATTCCAAATAAGATAACAGAAGAGTATAAAGGTGATTTCAATGAATATAAAAAAAGTATCAATATTATGATTGAGAAGTTGAGTCGTTTTGCTGTTGACATACAAAAAATAGCCGAGACACTTTCTCTAAACAGTAAAGAGGTCAACCAAAATGCTGAACAATTGTCTGAGGGAACATCAGAGCAGGCTGCCAGTATTGAGCAAATTTCAGTATCTATGGAGGAGATGGATGCAATTGTGAATCAGAACGCAGAAAATGCCGGAAAAACTGCTGAGGCCGTGGCCCAGTCATCTGAAAATGCCTGGGATGGGAAAAAGAATATGGAAGAGACTGTAGATGCTTTGAAAACGATTTTGGAGAAAATTCAAGTCATTGAAGATATTTCCATCCAGACCAATGTGCTGGCGCTTAATGCAGCCATTGAAGCCGCACGAGCGGGTGAACACGGCAAAGGTTTTACAGTTGTAGCCACAGAAATACGGCAACATGCGGCGCTCAGTCATAAGGCAGGCAACGAAATCAATACTCTTTCGGCTAGTTACATCAAAATTGCAAAAAATTCGAGTCAATTGCTTCAAAATATAGTTCCCGAAATTCAAAACGCATCTGATCAATTTCAGGAAATCAGTATTTCAAGCAGAGAGCATGCAAACGGTATTTCACAGGTTAACCAAGCCATTCACCAGTTGGATGCGGTTATTCAACAAAATGCTTCATCCACCCAAGAAATGGCCGCATGCAGCGATGCATTGGCAAATCAGGCCGGTTTGCTTTTGGACGCAGCATCTTTTTTCAAAGTTTCGGAAGAATTAAAACAATCTATAATTGCAAATTTTTATGAAACCACTTCCCAAGAAGAAAGCCTGTTAAGCACTCTACAAAAATTTTCCAATACTGAAAAGAATTCTTTGATGAAGCTGATAAAACAACTTATTAAACAGAATAAAGCCGAAGAACAAAAAGTATCTGACAATCGACTCAACCTGAAAGAGTCCAATTTCACAAAGTACTGATAAGCTATATTTAAAATAATACGGGTCTTCAGATTGCCGTTGTCTTGTTTTTCTTCTTTTTCATCAGTGGTATGCTCCGAGCACTGATAAATGCCAATGGATAAAGGCAGGCCGAAAGCCGCTGTGAATGTACCGACTGTCAGAGATATTGATCCCTGTTGATGCCCGCGAAAATATGAGGGATTCGATTGAGTCTCAGATAAAAAAACCGGGGCGTAAAAAGAATAAAAAGGCATGGTGATATCCGATTCGTTAGCCGAGTGTTTATACGCGGTCCCCTTCATTCAAAACGCATAACTCATCTCCAAAAAAACACGATCATTATCTCCGATATTTCGGAAAACATACAAATCGCCGGACTGGTAAAAAACCGCGCAGCCGCTCAGGGTGAGATTGTCGGTGTAATCATAGTCGAGTTGCAGGCGTTGGAGCGCGCCGTCTTGGCCGTCGAGGGCGAAAGCAGATAAAATGATTTTAAGCTGCAAGGTGTCGTTACGGAAATCGCGCGTAACGCGCAAAACGGATTGAAAGAGGTCTTCTTCTTGATTGTCAGGCGGGCGGCTGAGAGCGTCATCATAGTCGGTTAAATGACGGTCAGCGGCTTCGAACGCGATCACCGTTTATGATAGTCTGCGTCTGGAACCGAATGATCCAAGACGCAAAGCTGTGGGCGTTTTGAATCCGATTTCCGAAGAGCAGAATGTCATGCGCACCACTTTGATTCCGGGCCTGCTGGGTGCCATGCAACACAACATGTTACAGCAAAATAAAAATCTGAAGCTGTTTGAGATCGGATATGTTTTTATACATGCTGATAACAATGACGGTTTGCCTGATGAGGTTGAAATATTGGCAGGTCTGCAAACAGGTCTTCGGATAGGCGTCGCTAATTTCAAATTCACGCGCCAGCCTTCCGAACTGTGCCGTTATGTGCGGCCGGGGCATACCGCTCGCATTCTTATAAAAGATGAGGTGATCGGCCAGACAGGCGAGGTGCATCCCGACGTGCTTTGTAATTATGACTTGAAACAAACCGCGTTTATTTTTGAAATTGACATTCAGCGGTTGACGCCGCATCTGCCTGAAACGGTCGAATTTCAGCCCATTACCAAATTCCCGGCCATTGCACGAGATGTAACATTGATTGTAGGACGTGAAGAAGAAGCCGGCGATTTGTTAAAAACAGTTGCGGATACGGGTGAAAATCTGGTGGAAAATGTGCAGTTGCTGGATATTTTCACCGGTGATTCCATACCGAATGACCAAAAAAGCGTCTCATTCCGCATCGTCTATCGATCCGCCGAGCAAACCCTTGATGATGAAACCATAAATCGGCTGTATGCCAAAATCGCCGATAAACTCAGGTGTTCTTTTGACGCTTCGTTTCAGGCGCGTTAATGGGCGAATCATTGTCTGAATCAGATTACCATCCGCTTTCAATTTTTTATTCCCGCGCGGATTCATATTAAATAACGTGAGTTCGACATAATACTATTTGATTTTATTAGGAATCAGTAGATGGAAAATGCCTTAAAATACAACCGGGAGTGCAAAAATTAAGCGTAGCGACTTTTTGCATCCGGTTCCACTACGGTTATAGGCTCTGATGACATTTCAAATTCGACTTTCGTTAGAAATCAGTATTCGCCAGGAGTTACGGCGAAAACAGCTTAAATGCACTATGCTTGATAATCAATTGAAAATTATGATGATTTTATCAAATTTCAACATAGCCTAAGACAAAGACGGCTTTGATTCATGCCCTGCAAAATGGCTCCCATCCTAATCGGCCACCGTGAATCACACACGGTGGTTACCTGTTTTTTCATGCAATTGTCCTACCCTAAAAATGAACTTGACTTGATCAGAGAAACAACATAATAAAAAATTTTCTGTGCGGTTAAAATTTTCATAACAGGGTGGGTGAAGCGTAGCGAAACCCACCCTGATCGGAGATAACAAATGGCGGAACCGGAATGAGCCCCTGGCGAATGATGCAGGAATGGGGAGTTCCGGCCATATATCTTCATTCAATGACGTATAACCTGTGCAGGCGTCTGGCTGCAAACGGAAAATGGGTCCCCCATATCGCTTTTGCCGGCGGTTTTTCGGCAGAAGACCATATTTTTAAGGCCTTATCGCTCGGCGCACCCTATTGCAGAGCAGTATGTATGGGACGCGCCTTAATGATTCCCGGAATGGTGGGTAAAAATATCGGCGAATGGCTAAAAGGCAATAACGGCGGACTTCCCGCTACAATTTCCAAATTCGGAACCACTAAAGAAGAAATTTTTGTCAGCTATGAAGACCTGAAAGAGAAGTATGGTAAAGAAATTGATACGTTCCCGTTGGGTGCTGTTGCAATTTACAGCGTGGGCGAAAAAATTAAGGTGGGATTGCAACAGTTGATGGCCGGAGCCAGGAAATGGCAAGTCAATCTGATGTCCAGAGATGATTTGTTCGCTCTGACGAAAGAGGCCGGTAAGGTGACAGGGATTCCTTATGTTATGAATTCTTACAAAGAAGAAGCTTATGATATTATTGATGCCAAGAAAACCTACTGATTTTTTATGATGCTTGTATATTGCCGGTTTCTATGCTTTGTCATGGGAACTGGCATAGTGACTTTGATGGACTTCCATGAGTTGTTTAGTCGCAGTACCTAACCCGATCCACAAAAAAAAGGAGCTTTGTTGGACAAGCAAATTTCTGAAATCATAGAAGAACATTATGATCTTGGTGCTGTGAATGACGTACATGAAATTTTCGGCGGATTCAACAACAGGAGCTTCGGCGTTTGCACGCATCAGGATAGTGATAGTAAAACTTACTTTGTCCGCCGGTATAAAAGCGGAGCCACCCTTGAAGAAATTCTGTTTGAACATGCGCTGATTGACCATGCTATTAGAAATGGCTTGAGCATCTGTGCAGGCGTGGCACTGTCCCGAAATGGACAAACTCTACAGAATTGACGGACGCCGAATTCCGGAATGCGGCAAGCGCACTGGCCGAATTTCATAATGCGGTCTGTGATTTCGATCCGGGTCGGCTTAAAAGGGAAGAGCCGCCGATTACAGAGCTTTTGCCCATAATCGCACGTAATTTTGTAGATATAGCACAAAAAATGAGGAATAGCCGGTTTCAATCTTATTTTCAGGAAAATCTGAAAACTATTCTCGGCATTATTGAGCGCAACCCGCTTACCTCCCAGAAAATCAAGGGCTTGCCGGTGATTCCGGCTCATTATGATTTTCATCCCGGGAACCTCAAATGGGATGATGAAGCGGTGGCAGGACTTTTCGATTTCGACTGGTCGAAAATAGATTTACGCCTGTTCGACGTGTGCATGGCTGTCATCTATTTTTGCAGCCGATGGGGTGGACGGACGGACGGAGAGTTGCGTTTGGATAAATCAGCGCTTTTTTTAAGCAGCTACCACAACCGACTCCGAAGCAAGCAAGGATTCGATTCGCTAAGTGATGACGAACAACAGTTGCTGCCGACAATGCTGGCCATCGCCGATATTTATCTTGTTCACTGGGAAGTTGCGGATTTTCATGATACAGAAGAAGCGGATGACAACGAATACTTGGTTTATTTGAAGCACAATGTGCGCTTGATGCGCTGGATTGAAACCCATCATTTTGCCATCGCGGAAGCCATTGACAATGCTCTGGCAGCATAACTTCAAGACGGCTGTGATGGGCAGACATCTCAGCACCATGGCAGAATTCAAATAGGAAACGGAAAATGTTCTGTGCGCTCAAGTGAGTGTTCCGGTAATGTGATTGCGGACAATTCACACCGCCCCCTTCCACCAAACCTTATTTTACGCCTTAGTACCGCAATCGAAAAGTCGGCCCCACCTTTTACTTCATAATTTAAAGTGTTTACCTCAAAAGAAAGGGAATGATTATGTCTAACGAAATAACCGAAAATATCAGAAAAATAACAGATACAATATTCTTTCAGGGCAGAATCAGGCTGATTAATATATTTATTGATAAATTAAGCCTCAGAAACCAGATGATGCTATTGGCAGGTGCGACCTTACTGGGCAATACACTGATTATCGGGATCATTCTGCTAACTGAAAGTGACAATTTACATAACATTTTAACTGGTTATTTTATTATCGGTTTTTTTTCCCTTTTGTTTGCGGGTTATTTGGGAACCTGTGCAGGGAAAAAAGCCGAACTGGTTGTTGAGGCGTTAAACGAATTGACCAAAGGAAACCTGACGAAAAAACTGAAAATCCCGGGAAGGGATGAATTCGCTTGGATGTCCTATGAATATAATAATACACTTAAAGCGATAAATGAAATTGTAAAAGAGATGAATGTCCTGATTTCAGGCCTTCAGGAGGGGAAACTGGATATTCGGGGTGATGCTGATTCATTCTCCGGTAAATGGAAAGAGCTTGTAAACGGTTTCAACGAACTTATAGAAGCCCTTGTGGCACCGATTAACATGACGGCAGAATATATCGGCAGAATCGGCAGAGGTGATATTTCTGAAATGATAACCAGTGAATATAAAGGCGACTTGAACGATATTAAAACCAATCTTAATAAGTGTATTGAAGCTATAAACGGGTTGGTTGCCGAGACAGTCATGCTGACGGAAGGCGCAGTAGAAGGAAGGCTTGATATAAGAGGAGATGTGGAAAAATTCGGAGG
>JAUCGF010000060.1 GCA_030378005.1 Desulfococcaceae bacterium HSG9
TTTACAATTTAAACAACTGTTTTTGTTTGAATTTAATATAATTGTTTTAACACCCTTATCAAGTATGGAAAATGATGCGAAACAATCAGATGAGGCGGCTGGAAACCACTGGGGAATTGAAAACAGCGTACATCAGGTTTTGGATGTCGGATTCCGTGAGGACGAAAGCCGAAAGCGAAAGGGTGATTCCGCTTTCTGTTTTTCAATATTGCGTCATATTGCGATGAACTTATTGAGAAAAGAAAAAACGAGTAAAATTGGAATGAGAGCCAAAAGATTGAAGGCGGGATGGAGTGATGATTATTTGGCGAAAGTTTTAGCGGCCACATAATTTTCATGCAATTGCCCTGACCCTTAATTGGCATCATTATGAACATTGTTTCTCTTATAATTGGCAAGCTATGATCGGTTACCATTAGAGTTGTTCCTAAATAAATAATTTTGTTTTATTGAAAAAAATTTGACATTTCATATTTCTATGAACATTTATCAGAATAATTTTAGCCGGTTAATAAATTTCTATCATGGACATACTGTTCTTGATAATAAGGATTCAATTTTATTGCAGGCGCGGAATTCCGTTGCTGCGGGGAAGGAGGCTCAGTATGAAGATTCATTTGTTCGGCATCAGAGATGATCGGCAATTCAGAGCCCTGACAGGGATGTCTGAAACGCTGTCAGGAGAACTGTCATGGGTTTTTGGAGAGATTTATGAAGAAATACAGGAAAAGGCTTACAAGAAATCTGTAAGCAGGGGCGAGCGGAAGAGAAAAAGAGGGGGAGGCCGTAAGAGCAAGCTGCGAACCGAGTCGGAAAAACTTCCGCTTTTGCTATATTATCTCTGGAATTATCCGACATTCGATGTGCTCGCTGCAAATTTCGGCATGTCGCGTTCCAAGGCATGCGAAAACTTTCACAGCCTTTTGCCGGCACTCAAAGAGACGCTTTCGCGCATCGGAGCCATGCCGCGCGGCCGGTTTGAAAACGTCGAAGATATGAGAACGGCGCTCGGAGAGATCGATCAGATTATTATCGATGTGACTGAGAGAGCGCATCGCAGGCCTGCGGACAATGAGAAACAGGCATCTATGTACAGCGGCTGGAAGAAAAGACACACTGTGAAAAACACCGTCATAAGCGCTTCCGACAAAGCCATATTATCAGTCGGTCAGACTTTCACAGGACATAATCATGGTTATGCGATGCTGAAAAGTGGAATTTCCCCCGGACATGACCTGGTCAGAAAATATAAATGTTCTGGCAGACTTGGGATATCAGGGAATTAAGAGTGATTATGAAGGTGACCGCATTGAAATACCCGTAAAAAAACCGAGGAAAAGCCGGGCTGTTCCGAAACCTGAGTTGAGCGAAGAGAAAAAGAGTGAGAACCGGGCCCTTGGCAAAGTGAGAATATTTGTAGAAAATGCCATCGGCGGGATGAAGTGTTACAACATCCTGAATCATCCTTTCAGAAACAGGAAAACTGATTTCGTCGACGACGCTATTGCTTTGTGCGCCGGGCTTTGGAATATGTTGCTTCCTGATAAAACAGAGCTAAGTTTTATTTAGGAACAACTCTATCATTATAATGCTAAGATAAATAACGCTAAAATGATTTGATTTTATGTAGCACTACTTTGTTTAGGACTACCCGCCGCCCATACCTTGAATCATCACTTTTGTTCCGTGGGTCAATCCCATATTAATCAGGTCTCTTGAAACAGCAATGGCTTTCATTCCGGGTTTCAGTGTATCACCCAAGCAGTCAGATACGGAGCGGTGTCAGTTTGATTTTTTATGGAATTATAAGCTCTAACGGTAACTTTCAACTCGTGTTTCCATTGAGGCTGTTCTCCCTCTTTTTTCGTACAGGATACAAGCGCAAAGTCTGCGTAAACAATTACCAATAAATAAATGGGGTGGAGGAATATTAATTTTGCCAATCATCAATCCCTGTATGTTATTCTGCGTCCAGAGTTTTGAAGAATCGTGTATGATGCCTCTATATGTAATCAAAGTCTGGCTTTGATATAATCGGAGTGCCAAACTTACAGTTTGGCACCCGGCATTTATCCTGCCTCTCTTTGTTCCTGAGTCAGGACTGTTCAGTTCTAATTTGTTCAAGACATTTTTCAGCCATGCGTTTCACCAGCACACGCACCATTTCCCGCCGATACCATGCAACCCCACGGATACTGTCTCGCACGCGCGATTCCTCGGAGGCGATCTGACCGGCTTCTTCCAAAACCGCATCATCCAATATTTTACCTTCCAGGAAGCGTTCGGCAGAAAGCGCACGAATCGGAGTGGGTGCGGCCACGCCTAAGCTGATACGCGCACGGATGCAGGTCGTCAAGTCATCATCCAGGCTGATTAAAACACCGACGCCGAGAATAGGGAGTTCCATGGCTTCCCGTCGGGTTAATTTAATATAAGCGCTGCCAGTGTGTTGCAAAAGCGGCGGCACAATAAAACGGGTCAGAATTTCGCCTTCATCAAGTATATTTTGTCCCGGCCCCAGAAAAAAATGGCGAAGCTCCTCTTCGCGCTCCCCTTTGGGACCGATAATACGGATTTTGGCATCTAACGCAATCAGAGGAATGGTGCCATCCGCCGAAGGCACAGCGTTGACGATATTGCCGCCAATGGTCGCCACATTACGGATTTGAACAGACCCTATGCAGGAAACCGCATCATAAATAATCGGGTAACTGCGTCGAATCATATCGGATGTTTCCAGCTCACGATGCGTTACCAACGCGCCGATATGCAGTTCGCCCGTCTCTCTGTCCAGTACTAACCGGTCAAGCTCCGGAATATGTTTTAAAGAAATCAGATAATCCGGTGCCGCTTTGCCCTCTTTGATTTTGACCATCATGTCTGTGCCGCCGGCGATATAACGCGCACTGGTGCGGTGGGATTCCAATAAGGAGATGGCTTCATCTGCCGATTGGGGAGTGAGATATTGAAAATGGTGCATGTTATGAACCTTTCATACTTGGCCGTGAAGCGTGAAACATGCATTCACGCCTCATGTTTCACGTTTCAAGATTCAGCCATATTTATTTGCAGTTTATTTTCAAAACCAATGCCGCACCGGTGTCTCCGGCCGCGCAGCCGCCCCAGAGCAGGTAGCCGCCGCCGAGCTGGACGACTTCTTCAATGCCCTCGATAATGCAGCGTCCGGCCGTGGGCGCTTGGGGATGACCGTAAACCAACGGACTGCCGTAATTGTTAAACCCATCGGCGTCAATATTCAATTCATTGGCAAAGTAAATATCATTAACAACAAACGGGTTATGGGTTTTAATCGCTTTGACATCGTTGATTGTGATACCGGCGTTTTTCAGCGCCATTTGAACGGCGGGAACCGGAGCGGTCGCCATGAAACCTTTCTTAACACGCGAAAATCCGTAAGAAAGCATCTGAATTTCAACATTGGAATCCGCACTGAGTTCATGGGCTTTTTCTTTTGTAGTCACCGTCACACCGACATTACCATCCGCCGGATGGGTCTGGGCGCCAAATGTGAGTACACCGTTCGGCAGTACCGGGCGCAGTTTTTCCAAGCCTTCTTTAGTGGATGGAAAAATGCCATCATCCGCTTCCACCAAAATTTTTTTCTTCCTGGAAACAGCAATTTCCGCAGGAAACATAAATCTTTTGTGAAATGCACGGTCATCGGCCAAAGATTCACTGTATTGCTCGCTGCGCCGCAGAGCCAGGGCATCACATTGCTCGCGGGTGATACCAAACTCTTTGGCGACATTTTCAGCCGTTTGAATCATGGCGCTGCCCGCCCAGGGATCTTTACCGAAATTATCCATCATCCAGTTTTCCGATTCCACTTGGCCGCCGGGACCTTTGGGGTTCGGCCAGATCGTGTGAGGGCCGTTGGATGCGCGGTCGGTCATCAGACAAAAACCGGTGTCAAACAGTCCGTTTTCAATTGCCATGCCAGACTGAAAAATACACGTCGTGGATGTTGTACAGGCCTGACCGAGTGTCACGCCCGGAACACCGCCGATACCCATCATGCCGGCCGCCCAGGTGCTTCCGTAAAAGATATGTTTTTGACCGATGGTAATCCCCAAGTAGAGATAATCAAACAGTTGCGAATCCCATTTCTTTTCCGCTATCCAGCGCTTGGCCGTAGCCGCGCCTAACACAATCGAATTTTCATTGGCCAAACTTCCCTGCCATTTTACAAATGGCGTGCTGTAATAACCTTTGTACGGTATAAAAGCTTTGGTTAACATTAAAAAAATTCCTCCTTATAATTATGTTGTTATTGTGGCCGGTTGTCAAACAGCCGTTTGGATTTCCTTTCCGAACGCGGAAGTGTGGCATAATCCATGACTTCCACCTGACAACTGACCATGATCTGTTTTTTAATCTGTGTCGCGATTCGGGTGGCGATGGCCTTATTTTCAGACGCATCAGTTGTCAGAGCGCGTTCCACCCGTAAAGTCATATAATCTTTGCCATCATCCTTGCGCTCCAGATGCAATTGATATTCACTGCCGATATCCGTATCAGCAGATAAAATCGTATCAATCTGACCGGGGTAGATATTCACCGCCCGAAAAATGAGCATATCATCGGAACGTCCCAAAATACGATCGTGCATAGGCAGCACATTGCCACAGGAACAAGGACGGTTAATCGCGCGGGTCAGATCACGAGTGCGGTATCGAATCAGCGGTGCGGCTTCTTTGCACAGGGTGGTCACCACCATCTCGCCGATCTCGCCGTCACTGACCGGTTCCAGTGTATCCGGGTCTAAAATTTCCAAAATATAATAATCAGCCCAATAATGAATGCCTTCATGGCAAGTGCAATCCAGTCCGGTTCCCGGGCCGTATAACTCAGTCAACCCGGTTATGTCAAACATATCTTCAAGGCCGATAAGTTCTTTGATTCGGCGGCGCACCGCATCGCTGCTTCTTTCAGAGCCGAAAATCATCTTTTTCAGATTGATTTTTTTGTGCAGATTTCTTCTTTCAATCTCTTCCGCCATGAGCAGCCCCATGGAAGCGGTGCAACACATCACGGTAGGTTGCATATCGACCAAAAATTCACATTGCATATCAATATTACCCGGTCCGATTGGCAACGCCAACGCACCAAAGGTTTCACAACCCGCTTGAAAACTGATTCCCGCCGTCCATAAGCCGTAGCCCACCGCAATCAGCACCCGGTCAGCCGGCGTCAGTTCAGCCATTTCAAAGCAGCGGGCAAAAAAATGGGACCAATCATCAATATCTTTTTGCGTGTAAGCCAGCACTTTTTTCTTTCCGGTTGTGCCCGAAGAGGCATGAATACGCACAACTTTCTCTATGGGTACACTTAATAAAGGAAAGGGATAGCCATCCCGAAGGTCATCCGCGCTGGTGAACGGCAACTGACGAATATCTTGCAAATCACGAATATCTTGCGAATTAACGCCGGCGGCATCTAGTTTGGCTTTATAAAAAGGCGAACCTTGATAAGCGTGCGTCACGGTTTGTTGCAGGCCTTTGAGTTGGTACTCTTTCAATGCTTGATAGTCATTAAAAGTGGCCATAAATGTTTTAGGCATTGATAATCTCCTGATGCTTTGACATAATATCTGATTTTACATTCGTCTTTTAAATTCCGTTGTTCAGATTAACAGGAACTGATAACTTTTGAAATATAACATTTATCAGCTAAATGATACAATAAAAAAACAAATTTTATACCCCAAAGCATAAATTTGTTAAATTTATTAAAAGCTGCGGGGTGACATTATATTACAAGAGCTTGCAAGGGTGTCATATTTAAGAATGCGGAGCTTGTGAACGAAGTCATAAGATGTGTAATTCAAGACCGTTGGTTAGCAAAAATTCAGTAGGTCGGGTTAGCGATAGCGTAACCAGACAATATTACCGATTGATGTCGGGTTACGCTATCGCTAACCCGACCTACTAAAAAAACTGGTTGCCAGTTTCATTATTTCCGAATCCCTGGAAAGACAGATTATCGATTTTTTTGATAATCTTGAGAAACCCAACCATAAAGCGGTCAAAATCATCGGTAACTATAGAAGCGGTAAATCCCATCTAATTGCGTTTTTAGTGTCCGTTATCACCGATCCTGAGCTTCGGGGGAGCATTCCCAAATTCCTGGTCAAGCAACTTAATTTTTTTTAATCTTGAAAAAATGCCCGAATTTATACCATAATCACCTTAACAAATGAAACAACAAATAAGAGGTGAAAAAAATGGAGCTAA
>JAUCGF010000093.1 GCA_030378005.1 Desulfococcaceae bacterium HSG9
ACTTACACATATTATCCAAAAGAAGTGTTGACTTTAGTTTGCGTTACGGGCAAAGCTGACTGAAGTCAGCGCTCCTGATGGGTAAGTTATTTAATTCGCGTTCCTAACCTGTCCGACGGTGTTTTGGGGCAATCTGTTTATCCGCTCGGACTACAAATTATACATAAACAATCAATTCAAAAGAGAGGTGTAATTATGCAAGAGAAAGACAAACAGAAAAAGGTTATCGTGCTTCTGGGAAGTCCCCGGAAAAAAGGCAACAGCACAACTTTGGCCAAACAAATCATTCGCGGTGTGGAATCCGCAGGCGGCCAGGCAGAAACGGTTTACTTGAACGGCCTGAATATCAAACCCTGTCAGGGATGTTACGCCTGCAAAAAAGAAAATAGCAGCGGCTGTGCGGTAAATGACGATATGCAATCCCTGTATCCGAAATTGGTCGAGTCGGATGCTTGGGTCATTGCAAGCCCGGTGTATTGGTTTACCATGTCGGCACAGACCAAAATTTTCATAGACCGATGTTTCGCCCTGTTCAACGAAGATGCGCAAAAAAGCCCGCTTTACAAAAAACGTATCGCCATTGCCATGAGCTACGGCGACGCTGATGCATTCGCGTCAGGTTGCGTGAACGCGCTGCGCAGTTTTCAGGACACCTACAACTATGTCGGAGCTGATATCGTCGGCATGGTTTACGGCAGTGCCGAGGAACCCGGTGAAATTGCGTCTAACGAGGAATTGATGAAGCAAGCCGAGGAATTGGGCAAGGAACTGTTAAGCTAGCTGACCGATATCGGAGAATTCAACAGCCGCCCCTCCGGCCAATGATCTTCGGCCATGACGGTGGCGGCATTCGCCAGACTTAACCCAATGGTATGAATTGTGGGGCTATTCTGTCTATGCTGTTGTTTACCTGTAGTCTATCTGTAATCTGGATAAGGAGATCGATACATGTCTGAAAAGATAGTCTGTTTTTGTCAAGATATTACAGAATCTGATCTTATCCGCGCGATTCCGGTAAAGAGATCGCGGAACCCACAATCATAGGGGGGCGGATGAGGACGACTGATGAAAAATGCTCTCCGGATGACCCGCCACCCTATCCTCGACATTAACCGGGGAGTACGATACATCGCTCATACAAACGCCAGAAAATAAAACCAGGATGTATTGATTTGAATATACGAACAAGCTGGTTCAAAAAGTCGAAAATCTGGAAAATCGCGGGATTTTTAAAAACGCTGCCGCATTTGCCTGGTACGATGAGGGATTCTGGCTGTTTCTCAATCCGGTATGCTCTGGGAACTGAAACCGTCTCGCGTGATTATCACAACCGGGAGTTATGAACACCCGATTGTATTTGAGAATAACGATCTACCGGGAATCTTTTCGGCCAGCGCTTTACAGCGCCTGATGCATCGCTATCATATACGTCCGGGCCGTCTAGCGGCTGTGATTGCATGCGATCAAAAAGGGGGTTGTTGTCACAGATGTCATGAATTTGAATCAACTGGAAAACAACAGTCAACAGAAATCTGAAAAACTACAATGTTGAACACGGCAAACTCGTATCGAAACGTTTTTACTTCTTTTCCAGAGCGCAGCGGAGTGACAATCATACCGTAATCATCAATTCTGTTTACAAAAGGTTTTTGACTTTCAAGCAAAAAACGCTTGCTTTTCAGCCCTTATTCTTTTAGGGGTTTATAAAAAGGTTTCGGTCGTGGCCTAAAAGCGTTGAGCAGGCAGCTTTCGAATAACGGCCTGTTTTAAAATAATATCGGCAGATATACATTCCGATGAGATGATCAGTTATTATCTGTCAAATTAGACAAATTATTGAACCATTGAAAAATGAAAAGTTATAAATTAATTTTGGTTAAGCATTTATTTGAAATTTATTTGAGGTTTGAATATTGTAATTTGTAATTTATAAATTAAGGAGGTCGAAAACATGGCCGTAGGTAAATCTCCCAGACGCAAAGATGCCGTGGCAAAAGTCACCGGGCGAGCGCGCTACACCGACGACTTGAGTATGCCGGGCATGCTGTATGCCAAATATGTCAGAAGCCCCATTGCGCATGGTCGCGTTCTGCACATCGACACTCAGAAAGCCCAAAGCCTTTACGGCGTGGAAGCTGTTTTCACTTTTGAGGACGTGCCGGATAAGCGATTCGCAACGGCCGGGCATCCCTATTCCCTTGATTCCAAGCATACGGACATAGCTGACAGGCGTCTTTTAACCGGCCATGTCCGCTACCAGGGAGATGAGGTCGCTATTGTCGTGGCCAGGGACCGGTTGACTGCTGAAGCGGCTGTTGAACTGGTGCAAGTCAAATATGAAGAATATCCCGTTGCAGTGAACGCTCAAACCGCATTGAAAGCAGACACGCCCCCGATTCACGAGGGCGGCAACGTGATCGGGTCACATCGGTTCGAGGTAGGAGGCATGCTTGAAAAGGCTTTTGAGGAGGCTGATGAAATCGTTGAGAGTCACTATCAAACCGGTGTTGTCCAACATTGTCATATAGAAAACCACAGCACTTATGCTTACATGGATGACATGGAACACATCGTGGTGGTGTCCTCCACCCAGATTCCGCATATATGTCGCCGTATCGTGGGCGAAGCTCTGGATATACCCTGGGGACGCGTGCGAGTTGTCAAACCATATATAGGCGGCGGTTTTGGCAACAAGCAGGACGTAATTCTTGAACCTATGGCGGCCTTTTTGTGCATGAAACTGGGCGGCGTTCCCGTGAAGATCGAACTGCCCCGGGAGGAATGTTTCATCAGCACACGCACGAGGCACTCCACCAGAAGTAACATTCGCGCCGGTACAACTAAGGACGGCGTTCTTAAAGGCCTGGACATTGAAATTTTTTCCAATACAGGCGCTTATGCTTCCCATGGTCACGCCATTATGGGCGCCGCAGGTTCCAAGTCCTGTAACTTGTATCCGCGTAGCGTCATCAAGCTAAAAGCCACGACCCATTACGCCAATATCCCGACCGCCGGGGCCATGCGCGCTTATGGCTCTCCGCAGGTCATTTTCGGCATAGAATGCCTTATGGAAGAAGCCGCGCGCGCTATAAACATGGACTCCCTTGACTTCCGCATTAAAAACGTAGCGAGACAGGGCGACATCAACCCACTGAAAGAGAAAGAAATTCTGAGTTGCGGCATGGTCGAGTGTCTTGAAAATGGCCGTGAACTTATCGGCTGGGATGCAAAGAAGAAAGCTTACAAGAACCAAACCGGCCACCTGCGCAGAGGTCTGGGCGTAGCCTGCTTCAGTTACGGGTCCGGCACATATCCGGCCTGTGTGGAAATAGCGGGCGCGCGTCTGATCCTTAATCAGGATGGCTCCGTGCATCTGCAAATCGGCGCTACTGAGATCGGCCAAGGTTCGGACACCGCTTTTTGTCAGATGGCGGCAGAGACTTTGGGCGTTTCTTTTGATAATATTCATGTGGTCAGCACCCAGGATACCGATGTCAGCCCGTTTGACACCGGTGCTTATGCCTCTCGCCAAACTTATGTTGTGGCACCGGCTGTTAAGCAGGCCGCCCAAGAACTCAAGGCGAAAATCCTGGCATATACCGCTCTGATGACCGGTCAGGTTCCCGAATCATTGGACTTGATAGCTGGAAATGTTGTCTTTGCCAACCGACCGGATAAGGTCGTTCTGCCGTTAGACAAAGTCGCTATGGACACATACTACCACAAAGAACGGGGAGGACAGTTGACCGCTGACGTTTCCTATAAAACGCGCACCAATTCCCCATCCTTTGGCTGTACTTTCGTGGACCTCGAAGTGGATATTCCTCTATGCAAGGTCTTCATCAAGGAGATTTTCAATGTTCACGATTCCGGCGTGATCATTCATCCGCAGATGGCCGCAGGACAGGTGCATGGCGGTCTTGCTATGGGTATCGGCATGGCTTTGTACGAGGAACTTTTGATTGACGAAAATTCCGGGTATATTTATAACAACAACCTGCTTGACTACAAGATGCCCACCTGCATGGACATCCCCGATCTGGGTTGTGCCTTTGTCGAAACCCGCGAGCCTACTGGCGGATACGGCAACAAATCTCTGGGAGAACCGCCGAACATTACGCCCGCTCCGGCCATCCGCAACGCTGTATGGGATGCCACCGGCGTTAAAATCGACGAGATTCCCATGACTCCCAAAACCCTTTATCGGCACTTCGCCAAAGCCGGTCTGATATAGAGGAGAACGAACATGTTTGCTATTGAACGTTATAACAAAGCACAAAACGTCAAAGAAGCCGTCAACCTGCTGGCAGCCGATCCGGATGCCAAAATTATCGCCGGCGGTACAGACGTTCTCATCCGTCTCCACGGTGGAAGCAAGGAATATCGAAACCTGGTCGATATCAACGGCCTGGCTGAACTCAAAGAGATTTCGGAAGAGGCCGGCGGTGCCGTGCGTATCGGCTCTATGGCCACTTTCAGCGAAATTATGGATTCGGACATTGTCAACCGGTGCGTACCTGTGATTGCCGAGGCGGTCAGCACGGTCGGAGGCCCGCAGTTACGCAATACCGCGACAATGGGCGGCAACATTTGTAATGGCGCGGTCAGTGCCGACAGCGCCGGCGCTCTGCTGGTACTCCAAGCCGATCTGGAGATACAAGGAATTGGCGGCGAACGCGAAGTTCCGGTTGTAGGCTTCCACCAAGGCCCCGGCCGGGTTTCCCTTAAACAAGGTGATGTCCTCACAGCCTTTCGTATCAAACCCGAAAACTACAAGGGATTTGGCGCATCTTATTACAAATACGCCATGCGCGATGCCATGGACATCGCCACAATCGGATGCGCCGCCGCCGCCCGTCTGGACGGCGACAAAATAGACGAATTAAGGTTGGCCTTTACCGTGGCCGCTCCCAAGCCGATTCGATGCGAACACGCCGAAAAAACGGCCGCGGGCAAGCCGCTTTCCGAAAAAACGTTAGAGGCTATCAGCGACATTGTGCAAAAGGATGTCAAACCGCGCAGTTCCTGGCGTGCTGCCCAAGAATTTCGTCTGCATCTCATCCGCACGTTGACACAGCGGGTTGTCAGGCAGGCCATTGAAAGAGCAGGAGGTAAATTTTAATGCAAAAAGAAATTACTTGCACCATTAACGAAAAACAGTACGTTCTTTCGGTGGATGTGCGAAAGTCTCTGTTAGATATACTGAGAGACCTTGGCATCACCAGCGTCAAAGAAGGTTGCGGCGTGGGTGAATGCGGCGCTTGCACTGTGCTGATTGATGAAATTCCGGCAGATTCCTGCATCACGCTGGCCGTGTGGGCCGACGGAAAGACCATCCGCACGGTTGAAGGTGAATCCGCGAACGGCCAACTCTCCAAGGTTCAGCAAGCATACATTGATGCGGGTGCTGTACAATGCGGTTTCTGCACTCCGGGCATGATTATGACCACCACGGCTTTTGTGGAAAAGCACAAGGATTGCAAGGTTTCCCGCGAAGATATCCGCAAAGGCCACGCGGGCAACCTTTGCCGCTGCACCGGGTACGAAACTATTATTAGCGCCGTTGAAATGTGTCTGAAAGATTCAGATAACAACGATTCCGGCAAGAATTAGATAAGCGGAACGGCTTTCCGCTCTACATGGTGGGTTTCGCTACGCCGCACCCACCCTACACTTTTAATGCAAGGAGGCTATTTTGAGCGAAAAAACAACGAATACCGACAGTAACGAGGAAAAAGATGTCTTTGATCTTATCTATAAATTAGATGACAATCCCCCTGTAAAAGAGGGCATGTTCGCAGCCCTTCAGCACCTTTTGGCGATCATTGTCGGAATTATCACACCAACCCTGATCATCGGAGGCGTCCTAGGTCTAGGCAGCGAAATTCCATATTTAATTAGTATGGCGCTGTTTGTTTCAGGTGTGGGCACATTCATCCAGGTAAAACGCATCGGACCGGTAGGCTCCGGGATATTGAGTATCCAGGGAACCAGCTTTGCTTTTCTGGGCGCGATATTGACAGCCGGCTTTATGGTAAAAAACCAGGGTGGCGGAACAAAAGAGATTTTGTCAACGATCTATGGTTTATGTTTTTTCGGAGCGTTTATTGAGATGATTCTCAGCCGTTTCCTCCACCGTCTGAAGACAATAATCACACCTGTCGTTACCGGAACGGTTGTGACACTTATCGGCCTGAGCCTGGTTAAAGTCGGACTCATGGATATGGCCGGCGGCAAGTGGCTTCTTGACAACAAACCGGAGTTGTTCGGAAACGCCCAAAACCTTTCGCTTGCGTTTCTTGTCCTGATTATCGTTATTATCCTGACCAATAGCAAAAATAAGTTTCTGCGAATGGGTTCTGTGGTGATAGGATTGATAGTAGGATATATCATCGCCGCATTCATGGGGATGGTCAATTTTAACGCATTGCAGGGCCTGCCTTTTATGAGTGTTCCCATCCCGTTCAAATACGGTTTCAGCTTTAATCTGACCGCGTTTATCCCGGTTGCCTTTATCTATCTCATCACCACAATCGAATCAACAGGAGACCTTACAGCCACATCAATGGTGTCCGGCGAACCTATCCAAGGGGAGTTGTATATGAAGAGAATCAAAGGCGGCGTCCTGGGAGATGGTGTGAATTCCGCTATCGCCGCCATGTTCAATACGTTTCCCAATACGACTTTCAGCCAGAATAACGGTGTGATCCAACTTACCGGCATTGCCAGTCGTTATGTGGGAATGTATCTGGCCGGTTTCCTGGTTATTCTCGGATTGTTCCCGGTTGTCGGGGCGTTCTTCCGTTCATTGCCCAATCCCGTACTCGGAGGGGCCACCATTGTCATGTTCGGAATGGTCGGCGCGGCAGGCATAAAAATTATCGCATCCAGCCCGATAGACAGACGCGATATGCTGATTATGGCTGTCGCCTTCGGTCTGGGATTCGGAGTGGCTTATGTTCCGGGATTTCTCGGCAAGATGCCTGAGGCGATCCAGCAAATTTTCGGATCAGCAGTGACCACCGGCGGGATTACGGCACTTTTGCTGAATACGTTTTTGCCGGGGCGTAGAGATAAGTGATATCTGATGCAATATTGGGAAAATGTCTTGTTAAGCCCTCAGTTTTAATATACGCTTCAGTGTTTGTGGGATAAATTGAAACAAACAACAAACATTTCATCGGTCAATTTGTCAGTATCCTTTATTTTAGTATGGAATGATATACAGAAACAACATAATCACTTGTTAGCGGAGGTGAAAAATGGGAATATGGCAATGGATTAAAGATGTAACTGTAAAGGTCTTCTGGCCTTGGTTCAAGGAGGTCGCTTGGCCGTTTATTCGTCAACATCTGAAAGACATAATAGTTTTTGTATTGGATTTGTTCAAAGAGAAATTAAAAAAATGGATGTCGCAACAAGCAAAAGATAAGGAAGATAGAGCAAATCAAAAAGCTGAGGATTATGAAAAAAAAGCAAACGCTTCCAATGATGATAGAGAAGCAGAAAAATTTGGAGATATTGCAAAAGTATGGCGAGAAGTGGCAGAGCAATTTCGACAGGAAAATGAGACCCTCAAAAGGAAGATTGATGAATTGTCCAGAGAAGTAAAAGAGGAAGCCTTCAAAAAAACTAATAGTTTAGAAATTGATTTAGATTTTTCAGATGAAAAGCCGATACTATCAATCGGCCATTCAACTTACAGTTTACCCCAATTGCCATCAAGAGATAATAATGGCAAAGGATAAACCGCTAACAACCGCATTATCTCGGACTGGTAATTCCGTTGCTCTCCATTGCCAGCTAGTTATACGGGGCGTTGTCCGGCAAAACGAAATAGAAAAGAATAAGAATGAAAAGGGATTTGATAGAAATATTTGGGTATTCACCGGATGATCTTACAGTCGAAGCGAGATCACTCTGGAACTTGGAAGCATGTCCTTTCATTGAAAAATCATGTATTAAATATAATCATGATAAATCAATAGCTTATGGCACATGCTCCGTAACATCTCCATATGGCGATATTATTATATGCCCCAATCGATTATATGAAAATAATTATGAAAGCATAAAGCGTATTTCGAAAGATGTATACGGTGATAATCTCAAATTTTATTTCTTTGATGAGTATATAAAGCATAGGAATCAAGTAGAAGAATGCGTTGTCGCTTTAGGAAAAAATTCTGGCAAGGAAGTGAAAATTGGCAATTCTTTATCAATGGATTGGGTGCTTGCAAGAATAATAAATGGTCATCTCAAAGAATATGTTGGTATTGAAGTTCAAAGTATTGATATAACGGGAAATTACAGAGATACTTGGCATGCCTACAATAATTTGCCACTGTCTAAATCCTCCCACTTAGCCATTCCATCTTCAAATCATGGATTAAATTGGGCAAACGTTTACAAACGATTAATTCCCCAATTAATAAGAAAAGGTATCGTCTATTCTCGCTCCCGGCTTGTAAGGAAGGGGCTGTATTTTATCGTTCCAGATATAGTGTATATGAAATTTGAGGATATTATTGGGGAAATTCCGAAAAGGAAAAAAGCAAAAAACAATACAATTACAGTCTTTACTTATAAATTAGGCAGAAAAGCCAAAAATGGTAAGAGACGTAAAATATTGCCCTCAAGAACCATTAGATTTTTAACAACTGATTTTGCTAATCGTTTCATTAAAGGGCCCAATTTACCATCAGGGGATAACCTTGATGATGCGGTAAGCAGAGTTCTTGGGATTAAGTGAGAAATGGAAATAAAAGAACCAGAGTATCAGCTTGAACTATCTTTTGAGAATGAACCAATAGAATATAACCTTATTGATGAAGATTTTGATATTGATTTTGCAAACAGCCTTGCCAAAATAGAGTCTTTTAATAAGCACTTGTACAGACCTAATACTTATCTTCACAAATGGTGGGCTAGACGTTGTGGTACTACATTCAGAGCAATTTTAAAACATCTTGTTCGTGATAAAACAAAAAATGACTATTATTCAGGAGGCGGACTTGAAGGGCAAATAATATGTGACCCTATGATGGGAGGCGGCACAACTCTTCACGAGGCTATACGCCTTGGCGCCAATGTAATTGGCGCAGATATTGACCCAATTCCAATTCTTCAGGCTCGCGCGGCGTTAACAGAATCGCCATTAAAAACATTAGAAAATGCGTTTACCGACTTTTTTAATGAGCTTCGTTCCCAGATTGGTCACTATTATCGTGTTGAGTGTCCGATATGTGAAAAATCATTTGAGTTAAAATTTGCTCTATATGGCGTTAAAAAAAGATGCGGTTGTCAAGAAGCTATTTTTATAGATAATTATATATTCAGATATAATAGTGACGGGTCAAAAATTCGTATATGTCCGGAAACCTACAATATTTTTCACGATAATCATTTACTAAGCAGATCAAATTACAAACATAGTTTACCGCTTTATGAAAAAAATAAAAAAATATGTTCGTGTGGAAATAAATTTGCTGAAGATTTGTCCCTTCCATATTTTAAAAGATATGTCCCAATTGTGTTTATAGGGGAGTGTTTTGAACATGGTATCTTTTTTACTTCACCGGATAAATCTGATTTAGACCTTATTTCTTATGCTGATGAAAAACGTGGCGAGTTAAAATTTGATGAAAATGACTTCGATATCATACCAGGTCCGAAATCATCTGATTTACACAAAAGAGGTATAAAAAATTATCTTGATCTGTTTACAAGCAGACAGTTGATTTATTTAAGAAAAGCAATTGATACAATAAAAAAATATGAACACACAATTTCTCTCAAGTTAGCAATGGTTGTGTCTGCTTCTATCGAATTTAATTCTTTATTATGCGGTTATAAAGGTGCTGCTAAAAATCGACCGGGCGCTATACGTCACACATTTTCCCATCATGCCTATTCTTTTCCATACACTGCTTTGGAAAATAACCCTGTATATAAGTCAAAGTCTTCAGGCACATTACAAAATATATTTTATAATAGGTTTATACGTGGTTATAAATGGGCAATCAAACCGGTTGAACGTTCGATTAAAAATAAAATAACTGGTAAAATACCGATTGCCGGAGAAGTGGATTTAGGAAAAGAATATAGAAAGATAGAAAAATTAAATTCAGGAGAAAGACGCTATCTACTCATCCAGGGGTCATCTTCAAAGTTGAATATACCCAATAAAAGTGTAGATCATGTTGTAACCGATCCTCCTTATTTTGATAGCGTTCAATATAGTGATTTGGCAGCCTTTTTCAGAGTTTGGCTGAGGCAACTCCTGCCTGGAGAAGTTAACTGGGATTATTCATTGGATGCCGCCGCCGTTGAGCAGAATTCAAATGGAAACGGTCAATACGAAACTGTTTTAAGTAAAATCTTTATAGAATGCAATCGAATTTTAAAAAATGATAGAAGCAGATTGATTTTCACCTTCCATCATTGGAATCCTAAAGGTTGGGCGGAATTGACAATTGCGCTCAAAAAATCTGGTTTTTTGTTAATAAATTATTATGTTATTCATTCTGAAAACCAATCGTCAGTTCATATAATTAACCAAAATGCACTTGTTCATGATCTGATTCTTGTACTTGGAAAAAAAAAATTATCATATAAAAAATACTGGAAACAGCCTGATATTATATCAAAAAGTGACAGTTACGATTTTTGTTATCAATGTGGTCTGTTGCTGGGATATATTTTAAATTCAAATTTAACAAAACAAAAAATAAAGCATATTTGGAGAGATAAGATAGAGAAATGATACAATCATACAAAAAACAGGCCGGTCAACCAATCGCTCAATCGGATTTTCAAAGCAATCCACTTCTTTTCGCATTTTGAAAGCCGATTGAAAACCGGTTAGCTCAAAGGCGTTTTTCAAAACCACATATACCCTGACGTTAGCAACGGAAACTGACGCGCACAAATACGGTACGTAAGCCAGTCGCGTCAATGGAATGATATACGGAAATGAATATAAGTAGAAACTTGTATCATAATAAAAATGAAACATTACATTATTTGCGAGACAGAAGTTCAGAATCTTACGGTGAAATAATTAGAATTCATGGTGTGAAAGATTACAAGAAAAGAGCAGATGCGATTAACAAAGCAACCAAAAGAACAACTCAAAAATTAAAAGCGATTATTTTGCAGCGTTCAGCCTCGCAAGCATGGTCTAAAAACGAAATTATTAATAATATCTTGATGGTAACATATTGCTCTTATATCACAATGATTGAATATAGAAACAAAGCATGGCCGTATGAATATATGTCATTTTCTCGTAGAATAGGAGAATTATGGGAACCATTTTGTACAAACTGTTTTGATTTTCCAGTCAGGGATGACATTGAGCTATATGAACCGCCTCTTTTTTCAGATGTCAAAGAACAATTGCAACAAGAAATCAGGCATTATATTAACGCATTACATTTAACACAAAAGGAGAAAAATCAACTTTTAGAGTATTATGATAAAGTATGGAGTTTAGTGACTTCAGGAGAAATTAAGCTTGAATTGGATCTTCATTTCAAAATTAAAAATATTAACTTTAATGTTGATTTCAAGAGCGGATTTCAATCGAACGAAAAAGGAAATACTAATCGTTTACTACTTGTTGCATCAATTTATCAAAATATTATTAGCGAGAATAATGAATGCCTTTTATTCGTTCGTGCCGATGAAGATGACAACAACCATTATCTGCAAACGTTAAAAAATTCAGGAATATGGGATGTTTACTGTGGTAAAGAAACATACGAGCAAATTAATAAATATTCAGGGTTTGATCTTTTATCGTGGATTAACACACACATTCAATGGGAAGATGACTTAAACGAAGACACCCTACAACACTTTCAAGATAGTGATTTAATAAAATATTTATCATGGTAGCACCAGTAAAAAGAAAACAAGACGAGTTCCAGGCATTTTATACGAATTGTGATTTTATCACATCATACATGATTGGCTTGTTGAAATGTGAAAACGAAATATCAATTCTGGAACCATGCGCAGGTGAAGGAATATTTATTGATGAAATTTTCAAACAAGGATTTTATCCTGAAATAAGAGCGTATGAATTAAATGAAGTAAGCTGTGAAAAATTAAAAGGCAAATATAAATCACATTCAAATGTACAAGTAAAAAATGAAGACTTTTTATTACTTTTGGCATTATTCAGAGAAAAATTTGACAGAGTGATTGCAAACCCTCCTTACGGGGCATTTCAAACGCCAGCCAAAAGAAAACTGCTAAAAAAAGAATTCCCACATTTGTATGCCAAAGAGACATACAGCCTTTTTTTGTTCAGGTCAATGGAGATGTTGAGGAGCTCAGGGAGACTGGTATTTATTATACCTGACACATATTTAACCCTCCACATGCACGAGGGCTTGCGTAGGAAAATATTGTCTGATTATACAATAGAATCAATTGCGATGTTCCCTTCAAAATTTTTTCCAAATGTCAATTTTGGTTATGCAGGCTTATCGATTATCTCTATAACTAACGAAAGAGCGGATAAAACACATCATTTCCCTATATATAATGGTTTCAAAAATCAATCTGAACTGCCTGATTTGCTAACTGAAAAGAAAAAGAAATATGAAGTATGTCAACTTTCATATCAACAAATTCACAAAAACCCATCTGCCGCTTTTTTTCTCTCTTCAGAAAAATGGATTTCATCCGTTATAGCCTCAAAGGCTGAAACTGTCGGAAATTTATGCTCCGTAGTTACTGGATTCTACTCTGGCAATGACGCCAAACACCTCAAACGATCAGCAACTGTCACAAGAGGAACAAAAAAATATACCACTATAAATATGGATGAAATATGTAAAGATGATTTTTCAATGAATCCTCCACTAAGTGGTATCAACGGTAAAGCGTGCTGGGTTCCTATTGTTAAAGGAGGCAATAAGCGTTTTTATAAACCGTCTGAATGGTTCATGGATTGGAGTAAAAATGCCCTGCATGAATATAGAGTTGCAAATAAGAAAAAAGCAAGGTTCCAAAATTCTCAATACTATTTTCAGCATGGAATCGCTGTACCAATGGTTTCCGCTTCATCAATTACGGCATCGTTAATTGATGGAAGACTATTTGACCAATCAATTGTTGGTATATTCCCTCACGCCGAGTATAAGAAGCTGACTTATTATATTCTTGGTTTTTTCAATAGCAAGGTGTGTAACAAACTTATCAGAACTATTAATGCAAGTACTAATAATTCAGCTAATTACATAAAAAAAATACCTTTGATTATTCCGTCACAAAAAGTGGTAAATATGGTTAGCCGTGAAGTGGAACGTTTAATTGGTTTGGCTTCAAATAGCAATATACATGAAACTCAATTAGAGGAAATCAACAAAAGATTCAATGTGATTTATAACGTTATCCCGTAGCAAACGCTACTTTAAAATATTTAATTTAATAAAGGAGGAAAAAAATGGAGAAAGAGTTTCACTACCCGCTATTCTATCGCAAGGATTTGACAGCTTTCTGGGCGTTATTTGCCGACAACTTAGCCAATGTCGTCATATTATCCGGTATATGCCTGTTCGTGTTCAATATGCCGGAACAGATCGTTTTCGGTCGTATCCTACCCGGATTAGGTGTGTCTTTGCTGGTGGGATTATCGTTTTATGTTTATCTGGCAAGGAGACTGGCCCACAAAGAACAGCGTGACGATGTGACTGCGTTGCCTTATGGCATCAGCACACCGGTTATGTTTGTGTATCTATTCGGCATCATCGGGCCGGTGTATTGGGGTCTCAAAGCTTCCGGCAATGCGGATGCTTCGTTGATCGCCTGGCAGGTCGGTATGGCGGCCGCTTTTGTCGGGGGCGTCATCGAAATGTTGGGAAGCATCGTCGGCCCCTGGTTAAAAAGGGTTACGCCGCGAGCTGGAATGTTAGGAACTTTAGCCGGCATCGCTATTGTATGGATAGCGACAGTTCCGTTAGCGAAAATTTTTGAAAATCCGTTGGTCGGGTTTGCTTCTTTGATGATTGTTCTGGCCGGACTGGTGGCCGGAATCAAGATGCCTTGGCGTTTGCCTGCGGGTTTGATTGCCATTGCAGTGGGAACATTTATCGGTTTTTTTGTCGGTTCTTCCAAAATTGATTTTTCCGGAGTGGGTTTTCATGCGCCTATTCCCGTGATTGGAGATTTAATTGCCGGATTAAAAATGATGTTTACTTATCCTGCGGTTCTGGCGGCCGTATTGCCCATAGAGATATATAATTTTATTGAAACCATGAACAATGTCGAATCGGCCGAAGCGGCCGGTGACAAATATCCGGTTCGCACCTGTCAGATTCTGGATGGAGCAGGCACCATGATAGGAACGCTGTTCGGCAGCGCTTTTCCCACCACGGTTTATATCGGGCATCCCGCCTATAAACGGTTGCAAGGTCGTTGCGGATATGCGTTGGGAGTCGGCATTATCATATTTCTGGGAGCGATTTTCGGGTTTGTCGATTTCCTATATAAACTTATCCCCACCGCGGCCGTCGCGCCCATGCTGGTTTTTGTCGGTATCGTGATAACGGCTCAGGCATTCCGCGCTTCACCGGCCAGACATGCAATTGCAGTGGCGGTGGCGATCATTCCCCACATGTCCAATATAATGACCACGAAAATCAAGGGAGCTGTATCCGCTGTTAACGCAGATATGAATGACCCGAAGTTGGAATTCGCCCAAAAGTGCGCCGAACAGGGAATTGCCTGGGTCGGTCAAAGCGCGTTGGCTCAAGGCGCGATTATCACCGGTCTCTTGTGGGGAGCCATTGTGGCCATGCTGATTGATCTTGATTTTAAAAAAGCGGCGTCATTTTCCGGCACCGCTGCGGTTTTAACGTTAATCGGGATCATCCATTCACCGAGTATGGGGCTGCATTTTAACGCTATTTTTTGGGGCTATATGATGATGACCGCCCTGTTTGTCGCCGCTTGGCTTGGCAAAGTTGAAAGAGACCCGGAAATCGGAGAGTTGGATTTTGAAGCAGACTGATTTCAAATAGATGGATGTCAGGTTTCAGGACGTTTACGCTAAGTGCTTGGCCATAAGTTTTATAGCATCGCTCTCGCCGGGGGTAGCAACCCAGCGACAGTGTGCGGCAGATTGCAAACCCGCCTTGAGCGGTGCGTAAAATACCGGAAAACTTTTGTCCAAGTACTTAAAGACTGAAACCTAAACCATAAAATCATAAAAATACGGCCTTCGATATCTATAACGACATTGATTGAAGCAGCGCGGGATTATTTCCAATTCGTAGTAATAGAAAGGAGAACTCATTATGAACCAATTTATGCAACTGGCAATTGAAGAGGCCCGCAAGGGATTCACCAGCAATCATGGCGGACCCTTTGGCGCCGTAATTGTAAAGGACGACGAGATAATCGCAAGCGCTCATAACGAAGTATTGGGCACAAACGATCCCACCGCCCATGCCGAAGTGCTTGCAATCAGAAAAGCTTGTGCGCTCCTTGAAACCCACGATCTTTCGGATTGTGAGATTTATTCCACATCCGAACCCTGTCCCATGTGTTTTTCCGCCATACACTGGTCAAGATTGAAAAAGCTTCATTTTGGGACAACCCGGAACGATGTGGCCGGCATCGGATTTGATGACAGTTTAATCTACGACATCCTGAGCGGCAAGGCGCAGTCCGTTCAAACAGAGAGTATCAATGTAGATCGGGACAGTTGTCTTGGGTTGTTAAAAGAATGGGATGCCAAACCTGATAAGGAGTTATATTGAATTCTATCTAAAAGATGGTATCCTTTCAAAAAAATTTTTACCTGTGAAATTAAAATGAAATATCTTTCAATGAGCACAAATCATGCTCTGATTCCATCACAAGTGCCCCTGCCAGCTCGACACGATAAATGCGGTAGCGTTTTGATTTTTTCATTTTCTGTCTGCTGATGACGGTGCCAGTTTAAACCGGATACGCAGTTGACCATCCGTATAACTTGTGGTGGTGATCCTGAATACGCCGATTTCGCCTGTATGCGAGACGTGTTTGCCAATACAGGGGCAGGCATCGTAATCACTGATATGGACAATCCGAATGTCTTTCTTGACGGCGTTTGGAAGTTTTTCCGTATTGTAGGACTTCTCCGCTGTATCCCTTGAGACAAAGGATTCCGTGACCGGCATGTCAGCGTCAATGACCCTGTTAACCCTGGACTGGATGTCTGAAATCTCTTCATCTGTGAGTGCGTGATCAAAATGATAATCGCACTTGGATTTTTTCCTGTCAATATGGGCCGTAAAACATCGGCCACAGTCATACATTCTTACCATCGTTTGGTTGAGAATATGCTCTGCTGAATGCATCCGCAGATCAGGTTGTCTCTTCAAATCAGTAATCTCCTCATGAGTAATTTAATCCTTCCCTATATGCCTCTTTCGTTAATGGTTATGTCGATTTCAGACTATCTTATTAAAGCGGCGGGCCGTCATCCGCTTGAAAGCGCCTGGTCCAGAGTTTTATTCAACTGCGCCAGGGACCCGCAGGTTTTTTCCAACTTCAGGCCGAGGCTGTCGGTGATTTCACGCGCTTTTTGTTTCAAAACGCGCGCTTCCGATTCCGGGGTTCCCGGTATTTCAATCAGAAGAGCGCGGGTGTATCCATCCAGCATCCGCTTGGCCATGACCAGAGGATCAATTCCTTTGTCCTCCAAACGACGAAGTTGCAGCTCGCTAAAGATAAACTCAATACCCATTTCCGTCCATCCGGGCGTCAGAAACCAAGTTCCGGCTACGGTATAAAGCTCCTTTTCATACCTATCCTGGCCCAAAAGAACCCCGATGCAATCTTCCCCGTCCGGCCGAAATACAGGAACCGGCAGATCGTCGTGCAGCCGGTCCATAGCCTGGCACCGGCCATACCCTAAAACCACAGCATCGACTTTATCCGCCATATCCCGGATTGCGCAAGACACAGACTCCGCCAAAAGATCCGGCTGGATATGCAGGCCCCACTCCATGATCTTAATCTCCGAAATCTCCGGACGATTCGCCACGGCCCGCCTCATCTCAGTTTCCAAAACCTTGCAACAAACCACACCTGATTTCATACGCCGTCTCCTTTCAAGGGGCGGTGTCATTGATAATACATTGAGAATACCCGACCAATGCGCACTTATGGAAATATTGTATAGAGGATAGCGTCAATTTAAGCTTATGCGGCACATAACAACAATAAGGTGAGCGTGCCGGATTTTGCGGAGCGCCAGCGGAGCATAACCCAGTCCGCCGCTCAACCGATTGGTTCGGAGTTCTTCAAGGATTCTAATGCCTCTGCATCAGCTAAATCCTTGGTTCTCCCTGATGCCCTCTTGTTACATATTAAATCATCTATTGAAGGAATATGCACTTTAATTCCCTCAATATTTACAGAAAGAGACCTCGAAAAAGCCTCCTCAAACCGAAGCCCGGAAGCTGTGGTGATGATGTCAATTCGTCTTGGGGCGACACCAATTTGAAAAATGGTGCCATCCTTCTGAAGATCTTCTTTCGTCAGATTATGTAATGGAGCTCCGAAACGGCGTAATGCGCGCATCACAGCGTCGGCATTCTGAGGAGATGGCATAACCCAGATGTCTATGTCCATGGTAGCTCGTGGATAACCATGTGCTGCCAGTGCGTAAGCGCCAACGAGCAGATATCTAACTTTCTCGTCGGATAAGGCGAGTAACATGTCTTTGTAGTCTTCGTTCAGCATCGTGATTTTTACTCAATGATGTTATTTCTCTGGTTAAATTCCAGACGAGCATTATGCGATCTGCCGGAGTGCCTGGAACGAAATCGTCATTCAATTGATCCGACATTTGGTATATGGATGTAAGATTACGGTTCATAATATGAATATTACCACTTTTATCATTTGCTATCAATTGTATAGTCCTCCGAATACTGAGATAAGCGGCAAAAATTCTCTGATAAGGATCGGGGATGAAATAACTTCCCCATTTCATAATCTTAATCTTAATCCTAATCTTAATCTGAACGATTAAGATTAAGAGTACGATTAGGATTATGAATTCAAAATCAAAATATAAATGGGGAAGTTATTTCGTCCTCATTCCTAATCATGCCGATGCCGTTGTCACAAAGCAAAAATATCATTATGGATTATCAGAAATTTTTGTCCGCTTGAACGGCTGGTTAATCAAATCGGCTTGTCAGCACGATTTTGCCCTATGGTGAATAGCGGCCTTTTCCCCTTCCTGCCGCAGGCTTAATTTAACCCTTAAATGACCGGCGCGGGTTTTTGAGTCCGGTTGGTTGGTTGTTATGCTGACTGCCAAACTGCCATTCCAAGGCGGATAAAGCCGCTTCACTCGAACTTTTCTCGTCTTTTAATAACGTTTCATATCTTCTTAAAAAATAGAGACTCTGGGCAGCAAAAGATTTGCCGGTTGCCTGAGGGCCGACAAAAACGGTTAAATCGCGTAACTCAATATTTGCCTCTTTTATCGGACCCAAATTGCGAATAATTAATTTTTCACTCATTCATATATCCTTCTGCAAATATTAAATGGTTTTGTGCTTTTAAAATTTATGTGAGGTGTGCTTATACTGACTTGGCATTCATTCAACCATAGCCTTTCACGAACTGCTGAAAATCTGACAACTTTATATACTGTGCATATAGAGAATAGCGTCAATTTGAGCTTATGCGGCACAGAACGTTGAATTAACCGGCAACTGCTCCTGGAACGAAAGCGGAAGGAGCAGGTGTCCGGTTGAATGATTGGTTAGCCCTCTCCTTTTTCCTATTATCTATTATAATAGTTGTCATAGGGTTTATATTTTTTGGAAAAGAATCCAATAAAATCGGATAAGCCTCATTAATATTTACATATTGAGGCGTACCCATTGGATAGGCACCTATAAGAACAGGCAAGGGTGTTGGTTCAGTATAACCAGCTAAAGGATTATCTATAATTGTTGGTTGAAGGTCTATCTGAATAATTCCAGATGGGATTTCATTTTTAATCCGGAAGGCTATACTTAGTAAAGTAATATGATTACCGAATCGTCCACCACCCAAATTATTGGGTGAGAGTTCAATACAAGAACCCGCAAATAGAATTTTCCCAGGAATTGAGAAATTAGCAAAATATTGACCAAGCCTATTTTGCGCACCAAAATTATTGAAGTTGTTGTAAAACTTGCTTGTCTCAAGGTCATTTTCATTTATTAACTCATAAATATCTTTAATATCTTCATCTTTTGGATTCTTAACAATAAATGGCGATTCAGTTTTATCAATTATTGGTTCTAAAAAATCAATCGGGTAATTGACAGTAAACGCACACGCAGCTACCCCTGAAGCTTTACTCAACCTAACGTCTAATGTAAACAAATCTCCACTATATGCATATGGGGTATCTGCTACTAAGTATATTACTTCTTCTTCATTGTTAAAGGGTACTATGTTAAAGTACAAATTTTTTATATTATCATATTTTTTCTTTAAAGAAGCAATTTCTAATCTATCAAAATTAGCATAAACGCCTGTATTTTGTTGTAAATTGTTATATTTATATGCAATTTCAATTAAGTTTGAATAAAGATCTCCTTTGGCTAAATCCTTTTCACCAATAATTCTAAAAAAATTTATAATGGATGAGTCAGCAGAACCCAATTTATAAGATAACTCCCCTATTTTGTTTACATACTGAATTGATTGAGTGCCTGTTGCGTTAAGAGTTGCGTGTTCATATTCTTCTAAAGCTAAAGTATTGCCATATGAAATATTTTGCAAATGATGATACGAATCACCTAACTTTTTGTAACAAAGTTTTGTTTCACCATCACTTGTAGTTTTTGATATTTCAATGGATAAATTTTTAAAATGGATGGATGATGCAAAAAAATCATACGTTTTTGAATCATATTCAATCTGAAGTTTAGCTTGGGAAAGCACTTCGTCATCAGCTAAATAAAAAACAAAATTTCCATTTATATCAGTAGTTGTCTCATATACTCTTGCAATACCCAATAGCTTTAACTTTTTATACTGTAATGGACCTATGTAATTTCCATCAATTGTTACTCTTATATTTCCATTTACTTTCTCAACTTTTTTAGAATTGTCTAACCAATACCTTAAATTTACAGGAGTTTTAAAAAACACAGAGCTAATTAATAATGAAGAAATGATCATGATAATAATGATAGAAAACCAAAGGAAAACTACTGCAGGTTTTTTTATTTCATTTTCTAAAGTACTAAGTTTAGCGAATATTACCAATAAAACCATCAACACAAGCATTATAATGGTACCGAAAAGTGCTATTTTATAATCGACTTTCAATGCACTTATTATTGATAATACGGAAACAATACCTGCAATTCCTAACGCATATTTAAGTGAAGGTACTAATTTAATGCTATCTCTTAATATCTTAATGGGATCAATATTCATAATATATTTTTATTCCATTATTAGGGCTAACCAGTTATTATATGATTTTCGGCTAACATACCCATTATATTTATAGGAAACAAGATATAATTAAAAAATTAATAGTTAATATTTTTATCAACCCATTCTTTTTTCAATGATTATTTTTCATTTTTATGACAAATATAAGTCGGCTATCGTGAATTATCGTATTTTAGTCGGATGCCGTTTAATCTGATTTATCGTCGGTTAGTCTGATGATTTTCATGTTTGCCGTCCATAAGGAGTTTATCATGCTGGCCGTTCCTGCACCACTACCCCTGCTGCTATCCTGCAATAGCCGGCGGCAACGAAAATAAGTCTGATAATACAATTTCGGCTTCAACAATTGAGTTAAGCAAAACCCTTGTTCAAGTGCTTATAACGATGTCTGAATCAAGGGTCAAACCGGCCGATGGGTCAAACCGGTCGATACGGAAGGCATGGATTGGCAGGCGGGATTTTCCTTTTAGAATCAGTTCGGTCATAATTTTTCCGATGACAGGACTGAGTTGAAACCCATGCGCCGAAAAACCAAAGGCGTGATACGCCCCGGATGATGCGCGACCAGGCCCGATGACCGGCAGGTTATCGGGCATGATTCCTTCGATTCCGGCCCAACAACGCACTGCCGGCACGTTTTGCATCAATGGGAAAATGTCAATGGCTGTTTGGGCGCTGACCGCCATGGCTGAAAAATCGATCTCGGTTCGACCGGCAGCCATATCGAGTTTGCTAAGATGTCCGCCGCCGATGACCACCGTACCGTTGAGCATCTGTTTGAACGACAGTTGGCGGCTGGTCAGCCCGACCACGGGGTCTAAAAAATGGGCGCTGCGGGCTGTGACCATCATGGTCAGGGCAACCGGTGTCAAGGGGGCCGAATCGCCGATCATGGCGGCAATGCGGCCGCCCCAGGCTCCGGCGCAATTCACTATCACCTGGGCGGCGTAGGTGCGGCCTCCGGCTTGGACATGCCAGCTGTTTCCTGTGTGCGCCAGTGCGGTGACCGGGCATTTTTCATGGATTGCGACCCCCAGTTCAATCGCTTTGTTCCTGAATGCTCTGACAGTGGTAAACGGCTCGGCAAAGCCGTCTCCGCGACAAATCAGCGCGCCTGCACAATGGTCGGCTGCGGCCGGCACCATAAGGCGAAGCGCTTGGCGATCAATGAGTTTTTCATGGGTATAACCCAGGCTGCGCACCTTGGCTTCCCGCGCGGCCAATTTTTCCATATCAGCGTCATTTTCAGCAATTTTGACCTGCCCGCTGGGTTTGAAACCGCAGTCACTGCCTACCAAATTCAGCATATCAGGCCAGATTTCCGATGCCGCGAGTGAAAGCGGAATCTCTTCGACCGCACGGAAAAGGCGACGCACTCCTCCGGCATTTACGCCTGAAGCGTGCCGCCCGGCCGTATCTTTATCGAAAACTATCACCCGCTGTCCGGCCCGCGCCAAATACAAAGCAGTCGAACAGCCCTGCAAACCTGCACCGATAACAATAACATCCGCTTCAGCTTTGGGTATCATGTCACCATTTCCAGATCGGCAAGTTCATTCAGCGGTATGGGTTTAACGGGCGGTCGAACCCGATAAGCGCCCACGGTGCCGGCATCTGCCTGACGCTCATGGGCAATGATTTCCGCTGTGGTCAGACTGCACATACGGCCTTGGCAAGGGCCCATGCCGCAACGGGTCTGCGCTTTTACCTGATTGGTATTGCGGCATCCTGATGAAACGGCATGACGAATCTGATCCGCCGTAATCTCTTCACATCGGCAAACAAGGGTCTGGCCGTTTGAAGGTGCCAGAAACTCATGATTGGGTTGAAAAAGGTGTTCAAGAAACGGCCTGACAGACATCTCTCTTTTCAGCTTGCGTCTCAGGGGTGCGGCGGTTCGGTCCCTGTCTTTGCGGCTGAGTTTGCCGAGTTGACAGGCGATTTCCAAAGCGGCAAGGCGGCCTTGGATTTCAGCAATGATCGCACCGTGGACACAGGCGGTGTCGCCCGCTGCAAATATTCCGGTAACACTTGATTCGCCCCACTGATCGATTCGGGGGTGCCAGTAACGTTGAATCGGATTCCACAGATGATCGCATTCCAATTGACGGGTGAGCTGGGTGTGCGGAATCACGCCATCATGCAGCAACAGGGTGTCGGCGCTGACTTGACGGTTCCGACCGAGGCTGTTGAAAGTGATTTGGCGCACTTGCTCATCTCCCTGGATACGCACCTGACGAACGTTCTGAAATGTCGGAACGTGGGATCGTATGAGCGCCATGCGCATCTTCAGCCCTTTGAACAGATAGTCAGCCGCTTTCAGCGCTTCAGGCAAGTGCTTCAACGCTTGCAAATATTGGACCGGTCGGACCGTTTCCAGCACGGCGGCCACGTTCACCCCCATATTGACGAAGTGCGACGCCACCAGAAGCAGCAAAGGGCCGCCGCCACAAAACACAACCCGTCCGGAAGGTACGATACCGGCAGTTTTAAATAACACATCCGCGGCTCCCGCGCCCATAACGCCGGGCAGCGTCCATCCGGGAACAGCTACAGGCCGTTCCATGGCTCCGGAGGCGATCAGAATGCGCTTGCCTGCAACCTGTTTTGAAACCCCGTTATGTGAATAGCATAATGTGCTATCTCTGCTGATCTCCCATACCGCGGCATGAGTGATGTAATCTGCTTCAGATTGCCGAAACGCCTTGGCCAATGATTTCCCGTATAAATAATCCGGTCCGAGAAAGCGTGAATCATCCGGATGTGCGGATTCGACAGACCGGTAAATCTGTCCGCCAGGGCCGGCCAGTTCATCAAGCACCAAAACCGACAGGCTGTTTTGACACCCGCTAATGGCGGCGGCCTGACCGGCGGGGCCGGCCCCTATGACAATCAAATCGTATTCAGACCTCATTTTCAATCCCCCTGGCACCTGGTTGCCTGCGCACTTTCATGCCGTTGCGCACATGAGTCATGCAGGCCTGCCGGTTGGGAACGCCGTCAATTTCCATAAGGCATTCAAAACAGATACCCATAAGGCAATAGGGTGCGCGAGGACTGCCGCTGACAGGCGTCGTGCGTGTATGGGTGACACCGTCAGATAATACGGCCGCGGCCACGCTGATTCCGGCGGGCGCCTTTATCGGTCGGCCCTCGAACTCAATCGTCACTGTCTCCGCATCGGTGTCATGCAATTTCCTAAACATCAAACCTCCTTAAAGGGATCAAAATCTTCAAGAAATCAGGTTTTTTCGAAAAACCTGATTTCTAAAATGCCGGAAAATTTTATCTACCTTTATCGCCTTCTATCTATCCGACCAGATATGCGGCTGCGGCGCCCGATAACGCCAGGGCGCAGGTAATCGGAATCATCGTTTTGCGCATGGACGGGGCGCCGATCCAGATGGCCATGCCGCATTTGACCATGGTATTGGAGATCACGGCGATGACGATTGTTCGGGCGGCCGCCCCGGAACTGGCCGGGTCCTGCTGGGCAAGACTGGCCATGGAAAGGGCAATGGCGTCCACATCGGTCAAACCGGCCAGCGCACCTGCCAGATACAGACCGGCATTTCCAAAATAGACCTGAGCCGCTTTAGCGACGAAGATGACTACGGCAAAAAGTCCGCCAAATTTGATCGCATCTCCAAGCTCGAACGGATTGTTCCCGGACTTCACTTCCGCCTTCTCAGTGCTGCGCCCACGCCGCCATAGCAGGATACAGATTACAAGACTGACAACGCCCATCAACACCATCCCTAATACCAAATACTTGGCCAGGGAGATATTCACGACCCCGACTTCCACCACCACGCGGAAAAACATCACTGTCCATGCCAACAAAATGGACAGAGACAAAACCGACGCCAAATCCGGTTCGGTGCGACTGCGTTGGGAAAAACTCAGAGTCACAGCAGTACTGGACACGAGGCCTCCCAGAAGCCCCGTGATCCCCAATCCATGTTCTCGGCCCACCACCTTCACCAGAATATAGCCGGCAAAATTGAGACCGGCGATCAACACCACCATCAGCCATGTCTTGTAAGGGTTGATGACTTCAAGCCCCGTCGGGCCGTAGTTTGTATTAGGTACCAGCGGCAGCACGATCAGGGTGATGATGGCGAACTTGAGTGTCGCCTCAACATCCGAGGGTTCAATCTTTTTGGCGAGATCGTGCAGCCAACCTTTCAGCGCCAGGAGCAGCATCGTGACAACTGCGACGGCTCCCGCAATCGCCACCTGATTCCATGCACACATACTGCCGATAAAGAAAGTGAGCAAAACGGAGACTTCGGTCGTGGTCCCGATTTTGCCTTGTTGCGCGGTGATGTGATACGACACGGCCACTAGCGCTACGACCGCAAGAAATACCAACCCAACAATCCAGGGCTGTCCCGATTGTTCCCCAGCATACACAGAGGTCACACCGAGTAGCGCCACCAAGGCAAAAGTTCTGACACCGGCGAAAGTCCGTTCTTTGCCCCGTGTGCGCTCGCGTTCCAATCCGATAAGTATGCCCAGCCCGAGAGCGGCGCCGAATTGCCATGCTGTGTTGAGTTCCATCATCTGTAAAACCTCCCCATTATTCGTTTTCGAGCGTTGACGCCCGTTGTTTGGGCTTCGCTTATTGAAGCGCCAATCAGGTTATTTATTATCAGTAGATGGAAAAAGTCTTTGGCGACATCGTTCCCACGCTTTGCATGGGAACACCTTGGGGACGATTTGCGTCCCGGACAGCGCACAGAACAGGATGCGAAGCGTCCGTGTCGCATTCCCACGCAAAGCGTGGGAACGAGCTTTTTTATCTGGCCTTTGGTCTGATTCTTTCAATTAAGTAACTCATTGAATTTGTGGTGTTTCACAATGACTTACTTGGCAGAATGTGTGTGAAAATTCCATCTACTGATTATTGATCAAAAGACGGCCAAAGCATACTCGTTGAAAAAAGCGGCCCAACCCGGTTCGGCTTTCATAGAGGTTCCCCATACCGGCAGAGCATTTTTATCCCCGGTTGCAAATCCAGATACCACCCTGGGCGCGACTGCCAGCCAAAGCGCTGCCGATTGCATCCAATATACACCGGCGAACACTTTTTTGGGTGGCGCTGTTTAGAGTTTCCCAACTCAGATCGTTTAAAACAATTTTCCATAAGCGTATCAACAATCAATACCGTTCTGTATGAATATGACATTCACAACTGCTTATATGAAAATAACAAATTACAAATCATAAATGACAATCAGTAGATCGAAAGTGCCTGAAAATACGGCATGGAGCGCAAAAATTTAGCGCAGCGGTTTTTTGCCGGCCCTGAAGCCGCCAGCCTCCGGGTGGAATCAGATGCTGAAAATCTCTGCGCTAAATTTTTGCGCTCCTAAACTTCCCATCTACTGATTATTATAAAATTGTCCTGTACAGTGTCACTAAGGTTAAAACATTTTCAAGCACCTTCCCTTTAAACCGAATCTTTAAAGCCGCTTCTAACATATCCATACTGATCACCATATTTCTGTGAGCCAGCAGTGCTAAGGCGGCCAAAGCCCAATCTTGTGATTTGATTCTATCGGCCTTGAAATCAGTTTCTACGATTTTGCCGGCGCACGACGGAATGTCAACATCTTTGTTTTTAATGACAAGGGTTTCCGGTGGAAGATGTCCGAACATGGCACGACGGCGATTGACGCCCTCTTGTGCCAAAGCAATCACCGCGCATGGCGTTTCGATTCCGGTGTAACCGATTTTTTCTTCCGATAGGATTAGCTCGCTGACCGAATGGCCTCGTAAAACTGTGATCGGGTAATCATTTTTTTGGGAGGCATGCTGTCCGGCGGTGATTCCGGCCAGACACAAAATTTCACCGGCTGTGATAATACGTTGTCCGGCACTCCCCATGATCACAACTTCCTGACGACCTGAGAAATCGGGTTTTTCTTCTAAAAAATCTGATTTCTGACAACTCCGACCGTCATCTGTCCGGGGCGGTTCAAATTGCGTTTCAATGTGATGCGGAGACGCGACGGGTTTTAATTGAGATGCTGTTTCACGATAATGTCGGCCATATTCTTTGCGGGCGTTAAGTGCGGAATAGCTCTCTAATGATGGCATTTCCTCCAGTGATGCTTTGATTGTTTTTGGAGTAAGTTTGTTTTGTTTGGTATAACGCCCGGTGCAGACGCCATGAATATCAACAGCGGCAAAGCCGTCAAAACGGATTGCGGCTTCAAGCGTAGCCGGCAACGTTTTTGTATATGCGGATGCGCGTGTGACATAACCGGCACCGGCTATGCCCATGACCTGGCAGGCGTCAATCGGTTTTTCCAGTCGGTTCAAAAAGCCGGACCCGACCCGGGCCTCTTCCGGCGTGGTTGCCGAGCATTGTCCGCCGGTCATGCCATAATTAAAATTGTTCAGCACCAACAGGGTTAAATCCAGGTTGCGGCGGCAGGTACTAAGAACATGCGCGCCGCCGATACCCAATCCGCCGTCCCCCATAGTGACAATCACATGAAGGTCGGGACGGGCAAACTTGATGCCGGCTGCGTACGTCAGGGCGCGGCCATGCAAGCCGTGAAAAGCGTGGGTGTTAAAAAAGGTGTCGAACAGTCCTGAACATCCGATATCCGAAACAATTACAATCTGTTCACCGGCAAGCCCCATGTTTTGAAAGGTTTTATCCAGCGCATTGACAACCTGCGAATGCGAACAGCCCGGACAAAACACCGGAGGACGTTTGGCATTTAAGAAACTAGGCATTGATAAGCACCTCCCTTATCTGAGCAGGTGTAATCAGATCGCCATTCATACACCCATGAAATTTTACCGGCTTATCACCTGACAGACGTTTGATTTCGCGCACATATTGCCCCATATTCATCTCTATCACGGCAATTTGTTTAAAAGGCGCGGATTTGGTTTTTATCAGTCGGGACGGCACCGGCCAAAGTGTTTTAAGAACCAAAAGGGACACCGGATGTCCATTTTGGCAGAGCGTATTTACAGCAACCTGGGCCGCTCGTGCAGTGACGCCATAAGTGATGATCAACGTATCAGCGCCTGGAGCCATAAATTCTTCGTAAAATGTGAATCGGTCTGCGCCGTTCTTTATTTTCGTATTGAGCCGCTCCTGATTGGCCGCAATCAGTTCAGAATCTGTGGTGATATATCCATCCAGCCCGTGGGTGGAAGAGGTTTGGCGCACAAGGTGTTTAGCTCCAATGGGCTGAAAGGCCGGTGTCAGGCAGTCTGCGGATGCGGCAAATGGCTGAAAAGGTGTGTCATCAGCCGCGTATTTGCGATTTGTTATCTTGGGGAGCGTAAGGCTCGACAAATCAATGGTTTCACGGGTCATGGAGACTTCTTTATTTGCCGCAATAAACACCGGACATCGAAATTCTTCTGCCAGGTTAAAGGCGTGCATAGTGAGGATATAACAATCTTTAATATCTACCGGAACCAGCACAATCACGGGCTGACCACCGGAATTGCCCCAGCGCATGAATTGAATATCACCGTCAGCCCCTTTGGTCGCCGAGCCTGTGGAAGGACCCAATCGTTGAACATTGACAATCACGATGGGAATTTCGCTGCCGATGGCAAAAGAAATTTGTTCGCTATATAAACTGATTCCCGGGCCGGATGTGGCTGTCATCACTTTCATTCCGGCCATGGAAGCGCCAAGACAAAAGCCGATGGACGCGATTTCATCTTCGCCTTGTATACAAATTCCGCCATCAGGCGGCAACAGTTTTAACATGGTGTTAAAAATCGTGGTGGCCGGTGTGATGGGGTAACCGGCAAAAAATCGGCATCCGGCTTTGTATGCCGCCCAACTGATTGCTTCGTTACCCTCCATAAAACTAAATGCCATGATTTACCTCTTGAGAAGGTTAAACTCAAATAATTAAAGGAAATTTTACAAGTGATTATATGATTTTGATTTTCGTTTTGGTTGGAATACATAAAAAAGGCTCAGTCTGATTAGACTGAGCCGTAATTGTTTGGCTCCCCAGCACGGACTCGAACCGCGGACTTAGTGGTTAACAGCCACTCGCTCTGCCGACTGAGCTACTGGGGATTATCAATAGCTTGAATCACAAAATATTTTTGTCATATAGCTGTTAATATACACATAGTCAAGAAAAAAATGCAGTATATTTCGTAATAATTGAAAAAAATTTGTGGGCAGGATTAGAAATTAAATAACTTGCGCACATTAACAAAGCTGAATAAATAAGAATATATTTTCAATTTACGATAAATATTTCTCTTACAAACTGAAATATTGATTTCGTATTTTTTCCAACGGCTAAGGGGTCGGATAACAAGGAACTATTGCCAATTTATAGCCCCCTAAGAACCGTACTTGAGGTTTCACTTAATAAGGCAGTCAGAAAACTCCAATTTCCATCAATCAGATCATCTTCACAAAAATTGGTTATTATACAATGAAATTTTGCAAAAAGCATTCAGTTCCCCCTGAATCAGAAATCTTCAACATCCATGTCAAACTATGGGACAAGACGCTGAACGAGAAATTCAGCAGATACTCAGTAGATGGAAACTTCAGGAGCGCAAAAAAATCGCTTCGCTTAATTTTTGGGCTCCATGCCGTATTCTCAGGCATTTTCCATCTACTGATACTAATTAAAAGGAGTGTAAGTTCATGCAATTGCCCTGGAACTTTTTGGATTTAGCTTGCAATTATGCCGATATCGGGTTAATAAATCAAACTTTTAACTTATCAAATATCTAAAAGGAACATCATGAAAATCACTTCCACCGTATCAACTGCGTTAAAGGGTTATCCTCAATGCGACGGGGATGGTTGTAATATAGATCAGTGAGGGAGATCGCGATCCACCAAATCCCTTATAATAATAAATAAAAATTAAAAAACGGAGGTAAAAATGACAACAAAACACAAAATCAGCAAAGGTCTTCTTTCAGGAGCGTTGGTCACATTATTACTTTTGGCATGTGTTTATTCAGTGCAAGCGTCAACAGATATCAATAAGCAGATTGAAATGTTGACGAAAAAATTGATACACATCAAAGAAGGTGAAGTCTTAAAAAACACTGACACCGGGGTATATATCAGCTTAGGCAGCAAACACGGTGTTGCGTCAGGCAACCGGTTTAAAATTATACGTCAAGGCGCACCGATCAAAGCGGGGGATGAAATTGTCGGACACGAACAAATCAAAATTGCCGAAATCGAAGTCAATATTGAGCAGGAAAAGATATCGGGATGCAAAATTCTGAACAAATCCGAATTGCCCAAAGCCGGCGATAAAGTGTACCAACTCGGGGAACATATCAAAACATTGATAGTCGGCCAGATTGTCTGTAATCAAAAACCTCGCTTTAACCTATTCACAAGGTCTGTTCAGGAGCAACTCATCACTGCCATAGCGGCAGGCGGCAATCAAGTGGTCAAACGAATCCAGTTGGATAAAGTTTTGGAACAGTTAAAATTGGGGGATTCCGGCCTGTTGAAAGTTGAATCGGCTAAAAAAATCGGTAAATTGTTAAAAGCGGACGGTATTGTACTAGGCAATGTAAACGATATGGGCGACACTATCAGTATCAATGCCCGAATTGTGGACATCGAAACCGGAAAAGCCGTTAATTCCGCTGAAGTGGAACTGCCTGAAACGCCGGATATTAGCAAACAGCTTAAGACTCCATCCCCACAGCGGATTGGAGACTCACCGCCGCCTGATCCTTCTGAAGAAGGATGTGCAGGACGAATAAAAAATGCTGAGGGGTTCAAATTTGAATTGATTTCCTGTAAAAAACAGGATGGAAATGTAAAATTTGAGTTTTTTATAACAAGCGATGCTGATACAAAATTTATCTTGCTAGGTAAGCATGAATCAAAATTATTTGATAACTTCAATAATATTTATGAAGCAAGCGGTGTTTCAGTGGCAAGTTGTAGTAAGCGAAGTCAGTGCGATGTTGATCTTGTCGGCGGCGTTCGAGCAAAAGCAAGCCTATCTTTTGAAGAAGTGGATTTAAAAGCTATAAGCGCAGATGTTTTGGAAATAAAATATCGCTCAAAAAAAGATTTTAAAGTCCAATTTCGTAAAATTCCATTAAAATAAACCGCCTGTCTGAACAGCGAATTCACATCGTTTTAACAAAATGCACAGATTTGATAATCCGCGCACTTACTTTCATTGTCAGTAAATGGAAAGTTTAGGATCGCAAAAATTAAGCGCTCCTAAAGTTTCCATCTACTGATTGTGTTTAAAAGTCAAGATTTATCTACGGAATCGCCATCTAAACTTTTCCATTAACTGTTTCGACCATCTGCCTGAACTGTAAAGTTAGGCACTCCTTTTCGATTCCTGATAATAGTTATATCGAACTCACATTACATATTTTTCCTGTTCTTGCTTTTATCTTGCTCGTGTCATTTCATACCGGTGCCGGACCAGGAAGGGGCATCGTACAGATCAAAAAAAATTGTTAACAGCGGCAATGATATTGACTTATTGTAAAAATATGTTAATTATAATGGTTTAATAAGCTAAAAATAAGCCGAAACTGGCAACAGACCCTAAGAAGAGGTATGCAGCAATGACAGAATATGATTACTGGAAAATTTTTCCTAAGATGCCCAAAAAAGTAACGATTGGTGATATAACGATCAGAGATGGCCTGCAACATGAAGAAAAATTTATATCTACGGCGGCAAAAAAGTTCTATCTGGAAGAGCTTATTTTTGCCGGGTGTCGCCATATTGAAGTTACGAATCTGGGAAATCCCTTTTTAATGCCCCAATTTAGTGATGCTGAGGAACTTTTGGCCAATATGCGCAGTGATCGCTTTAAAAAACGCTGTGCCAAAAAAGGCGTGAACTATGACGATATTGTTTTCACGGCCATCACCATTCGGGAAGGCGCGGTGGATCGGGCTATCAAACTAAGAGAAAAAGGAATCGGGCCGGATCGTCTTTTAATGATGGTTTCCACCGAAGAAGAACACCATTTTGCCAATTCCGGTACGACTTTGCCCAATTATTGGAAGGAAGCCGAACGCTGTATTCAAAAATGCAATGATGCCGGTATGAAGATGTGTGGAACCGTCAGCACAATCTGGGGCAGCCCGATAGGCGGAGCTACTGAGCTTAAAGATGCTGTGGAATTTACCAAACGTTGGCTTGATATCGGTGCTCATGATGTCGAACATGCCGACCATGACGGAAGTGCCTCAGCTCCGGATGTTTACCGCTATTTTTCAATGATTTTGGATGAAATACCTGATCCGCGACTCCATATCGCCCATTTCCATGAAACCAAACGCGTGGCGTCAGCATCGGTATTAGCCTCATTACAAGCCGGTATTATTAATTTCGAGGCCACCCTTGGCGGCCTTGGCGGACAACCGGCCAATTTCCTGGACGACTGCCCCGTTAAAGGAACCGGTGAATATTATTATGATGACCCCCGTTACGTCGGACTGGTAACGCTTGAAGATACCTTGGTTCAAATTGATGAAATGGGAATCTCACACAACTATGATGTGGATCGTATCCTTTGGCTGGGGCGGCAGATGGAAAGGACCATCGGCCGGCGTTTACGTTCTGAAGCCGTGCTTAACGGTCGAACATTGAAAGAAGGCCATAAACAATATGCCAGGCCCGGATTAGAAAAATTGAAAGCAAAATTAGATGAAAAACCCGGACAGAAGCTGCCCCGGGGATGGCAATCTTAATTTAACCCAATAATTTCCTTATCCGGAGTGCAAGCTTCAGCTTGAATATAGCAATGCGAGCTGAAGCTTGCATTCCTATTTTGAAAATCAGATTGTTGCTTATCAACAAAGGAAAGTTAAATATGAATTCCCAGGAAACAAAGCCGCATATTAATGTGGACTTTTTTGAAGACCTGACCGGTGACATAGAAACACCGGCCAACACTGACATCGAAGACGTTGGCAATCGAATCCGCTTATTGCGTGAAAAAAAAGGAATGTCGGTTGAAGAACTTTCCAAAATGACCGGATACGACGTTGAGTTGCTTTCCGGCATTGAAAATAACAAGGTTAAGCCCCAACTTGGCACAGTGATAAAACTGTCCAGAGCTTTGGACAGTGCTTTCAGCCGTCTGATTTCAGGGGTTGGCGATAAACTATATTCAGTTACACGTAAAAATGAACGCCGCGTCATATCCAGATCAACATCTTCCAAAGGACAAAAAAAGGCATATAAATATATGAGTCTGGCTCCGGATGTCAAAGGCCGGCACATGGAAGCGCTGATTGTCCAGCTAGAAGAAAATCAGAGCGATGAAAGGTCTGTCCACGACGGAGAGGAATTTATCTACGTTATTGACGGTGTTGTCAATTTGAAAATCGGTGAAGATTCATTAGACCTTGAACCCGGTGACAGTGTTTATTATTTATCGACAACACCCCATCTGATTGCAGCCAAAAACGGTCAGTCAACTATTCTCGCAGTTATGTACGAAGGCTGAAACCCGAAACCTATATTTTAATAAGATGCTGATATGAAAAATAATATTAACTCAATTAATGAACTCAACAAAGAAGACACCGCCCGTTTGATCATAGACATGTTTCATCGCATTATCATTCACCATGCCTTATGGTTTGCTGAGGTTAAGCATCAAATGGGATTGGAAAAAGCGCTGGATTTGCTCCAAACCGCCTCTGAACGCAGTTACGAAATTCAGATGAAACGGCTCGGCAAAGTGTTCGATTTTGAAATGCAGGACGGTGTTCCCTCTTCAATGTCTGATATGACGCCGGAAAAATTGAAATCCATGATGGACGCCGTCAGCGTCAATTGGCTGGTTAATGACGGTGTATGGTTCCAGGCCGTTGAGTTTGCATGTGGCATGAATGATGCCAAACGCTGTAATGATTCTGCCTGGAGGCAATTTTCACCGTTTGAAGCGCATTCCATAAAAACTTTTTTAGGGATACCGTCTGAAGCCGGGCTGGAAGGGTTGAAAAAAGCGCTTAATTTTCGTCTTTATGCCAATATCAACACCCAATCTTTTGTAGATGAAGGGCCGAACAGTTTTCGATTTGAGATGAATGAATGCCGTGTTCAGGCGGCGCGTAAACGTAAAGGGCTTGAGGATTATCCTTGTAAATCGGGAGGTCTTGTGGAATATACCTATTTTGCCAAAGCGATTGATTCACGTATCAGCACCGAATGTATTGGCTGTCCGCCAGACAAACATCCTGACGAATGGTTTTGCGCATGGCGTTTTTCAATTAAGGAGGAGGAAAACAAAAAAGATTAGATAAAATATTGAGGGAGTGTTTTGAATATACCGGTGTTCGTTCCCAAACTTTGCAGACCCGCACTTACATGCAGGTCTGAACCTGGGAACGAAATGAATGCAAATAAACAGGAAAACTATTTAATTGCCTTTATGCAAGCTTGACATTCTTTGCAGATGGCCCGCGTTGGCCGTCTTCAACGTCAAATGTTACCCGATCACCCTCGGAGAGCGTTTTAAAACCGTCCATTGTAACGCCACTGTAATGTACAAAAACATCCTGGCCGTCTTCCTGTTCAATAAAACCATACCCTTTTTTATCGCTGAACCATTTTACAATTCCGTTTGCCAAAACACTGACCTCCTTTAAAACAAAAAATTACAAATTTTAGGCTACCAACATCAGACTGGCACTTAAACAAAGAACAACGCTTCAAGATACCGAACTGTAATATGAAAACCTAACAAATAATTGGTATATTAAGGCATCATTTTATTAAATGTCAAGAAAAAAGAGCGATGCGAATAATCGTTTTTCGGTTAACAATTCACAGGAATATATCTGACAATGAAAAAAAAGAAAGCTGTCCGTTTGGGACGCAACTCCTCTTGTCCATGTGGCAGCGGGCTTAAATATAAAAAATGCTGCCTCGGTAAAAAAAGACCCGTAGGTGTTGACGCACACATAAAATATGCTAAAAAACACAAAATACGATTGAAAACCAAAGCAGACATCCAAGCCATTCGTATTGCCGGAAAAATTGCATTGGAAACGCTTGATCGAGTGGAAGCCTATATCCGTCCGGGCATCACTACGGATTCAATCAACACGCTGGTTCACGATTTCACCATTAAAAACGGTGCAACGCCGGCACCGCTTAACTACAAAGGTTTTCCCAAGAGCGTATGTGTTTCCATAAATGATGTCATCTGCCATGGCATCCCCGGCCCGCGTATTCTTCAAGATGGTGATATTGTCAATGTTGATGTCACACCGATTTTAAATGGCTATTATGCGGATGTTAACAAAACTTTTTTTGTCGGCAACCCGGGGCCGGAATCCCTGAAAATTGTCCGTGTTACCCGTGAATGCTTAAAAGCCGGTATCGCAATGGTGCGTCCGGGTGCCACTCTGGGTGATATTGGTTGGGCGATTCAACGCCATGCGCATAAAAACAAATGTTCGGTGGTTGAAGAATTTGTCGGCCATGGCGTTGGATTCGCCTTCCATGAACCGCCCCAGGTGTTGCATTATGGCCGCCGAAAGGAAGGTATCAACCTTATTCCGGGTATGGTCTTCACCATTGAACCGATGATCAATCTGGGGAAAAAAGATCTTCATGTGTTAGATGATGGCTGGACGGCTGTTACGGATGATCATTCGCTATCCGCTCAATTTGAACAAACGATTCTGGTGACAGATGCGGGGTATGAGAGCCTGACACCTTTCGAACTATGAGTTTTAAATTGTTCTATCAAACAAGAGGTGCGCTTCTGTAAAATTCGGGCGGTCACTTTTAAAATTTCACGTTAAAATCGGAGAAATGGATATGAAAACGCTAAAGATCATTCTTATATCATGGATGTTATACCATGGAAGTATCTCTTGCAATGCGTTCTGCCAGGATGAATCCACCGTCATCAAAGAGCCTTTATGGGAAATCGGTGTTGTGGGTGCATCCATTTATATACCGCATTATCGAGGTTCAGATGAATACACTTGGTGGGCTTTGCCTATGCCGTATGTAATTTACCGGGGTGATGTTATTCGAGCGACGCGCGAAGGTGTCAGGGGCATCTTTTTTAACAGTGCTGATTTTGAATCCAGTATCTCGGTTTTCGGAAACCCGCCGGTGCCTGATGACAACGAGGCGCGTGAGGGAATGCCTGACTTAGATGCCCTTTTTGAAATCGGGCCTTCCTTAAAATGGTTTATTTTTGGACGTAATCCGATTCAGAATTTATATTTAATGGGTTCGTTACGGGCCGCTTCTTCGATTAATTTTGACGGCGGCGTAAATTTTGAATATCAGGGATTCAACGGAGAATTTAATCTGATTTACCATGATCGCCAATTTTATAAAAACCACGGGTTTAAATATTTTATAGAAGCCGGCTTGAATATGGCGGATCATAAACTGAACAGCTATTTTTATGATGTACCGACGATGTATGTTACATCGGATAGAAGCGCTTTTCAATCGGATGGCGGATATGCCGGTTTTTCACTGACGGTCAGCATACAGCAGGATATCACCAAAAATATTGCAATCGGCTTTTATTCGCGCTGGGACAATCTGAATGGTACTGTGTACGCTGACAGTCCGCTGGTACGGGAAGATAATAATTTTGTGGGGGGATGCGCCCTCATCTGGAAATTGGCGCATTCCAAACGCAAGGTGGAATCGGACGAATAACTTTAGTTAAGGGATTTCACAAGACGATGTTCCTTTGGCATAAGCGTCAAGCACCAGCCAGGTCTTTACGTCAAATTTCAGTTCGGATTGATTGAGCATCTGCCGGGCTTGGGTAGGCGATATAAAAATCACCGAGATATCCTCGGAGCTTTCATTAAGCTGATTAGAAGGCTCGCCATCACATTCGGCAAACACCATGGCTACGGATTCATCAGTCATACCGCTTGATGAATACAGCGGCGGGCTGATATGGCCAACATGACGCAAATTGAGACCGGTTTCCTCTTTGAGTTCGCGGCGGCTGGCTTCCTCTAAGGTTTCGTTTTCGTCTATCAGCCCTGCCGGAAAACCATATTGATACCCGCCAAGCGGCACTCGAAACTCTTTTATAACAACTAACTTTTTCTTTTTTTGATGAAACGGAACAATCACCACAGCATCCGGTATATTGAACTCTCCGGTGACGCACTTAGGCTGTGCCAATCGTGAAGCAATCTGCCACTTTTTTTCGTTTCCGTTTCGATCTGAATATGCTATCTGAAACAAATTTAAGTGAACATTATCGGTAATTTTATCAATTTTTTTAATTTCCATGATGATCCTTTCAAATTTTTGGCATCCTTTTTATTACAATGCTTCGGACAGTTTTAAAATTAAAAAAGTCAATTATATAAACATATAAATTAAAAAAACTGTCTGAAATATTGACAAAGATGATACCAAATTATTAAAGATTTGTCGTTAAGAAAATACAACTTGAGCCAGAAAAAATTACTGACCATAGCTGACAAGCCACACGAGAACACCGGTTTTATATTTATAAATCTATGATAAGAGGTAAATGAAAATGATTTTAAATCCGAAAAAAGAAAAATTTGAGCATCTTGATGAACCTTCGAGAGAAATAATGCTTAAAACCATTGATTTTTTTGAAAAGATGGGTAAAGCAAAACTTAAAAAAGACTATCATGAGCGGGTATGGTATTCTGATTTTCTTGAATTTATAAAAGAAAATAAGATATTCGCCACTTTGCTGACTCCATCTGAATACAGCGACGATCCCGATACACGCTGGGATACGGCAAGGATTTGTGATTTTAATGAAATTTTAGGATTTTATGGCCTGTCATACTGGTACACATGGCAAGTGACAATTCTTGGTCTCGGCCCGATTTGGATGGGGAATAATGAAGAAGTCAAGAAAAAGACCGCCGCCTTATTGGAACAAGGCCATATCTTTGCTTTCGGGCTTTCGGAAAAAGCGCATGGCGCAGACCTTTACTCCTCGGAAATGGCGCTGACACCTCTGGCGGAAGGCAAATATGTGGCTGACGGAGGTAAATATTATATTGGAAATGCCAATGAAGCCGGTTTTGTTTCCACCTTTGGCAAAAATTCTGAAACAGATGAATATGTGTTTTTTGTCGTCAATCCTGAACATGAAAATTATGATTTGGTTCAAAATGTTGTGGAATGGCAGGGCTATGTGGCCGAATATGCGCTTAGTTCTTATCCGATTACGGATGCTGAAATTCTTTCTACCGGCCGCGATGCGTGGGATTCCGCATTAAATACCATTAATGTCGGCAAATTCAACTTGGGATGGGCATCTATCGGCATTTGCACGCATGCTTTTTACGAAGCTGTAACCCATGCATCCGGCCGCAATCTTTACGGCAAGTTTGTCACTGATTTCCCTCATATCCAACAATTGTTCACAGACGCCTATACCCGTCTGGCCGCGATGAAACTTTTTGCATCAAGGGCTGGTGACTACATGCGGTCTGCTTCTTCGGAAGACAGGCGCTATCTGCTGTTTAATCCTATCGTTAAAATGAAAGTTACGACTCAGGGGGAAGAAGTGATTAACCTTCTCTGGGATGTCATAGCGGCCCGAGGTTTTGAAAAAGATGTTTATTTTGAAACCGCAGCCCAGGATATTCGTGCTTTGCCCAAGCTTGAAGGAACTGTTCATGTGAACATGGCGCTCATTATCAAATTTATGGCAAATTATTTTTTCAATCCCGATAAATTCCCTGAAATTCCCAAATGCTGTGATGCGACAAATGATGATTTCCTTTTTAATCAGGGGGCGACCAAAGGACTTGGACAAATTCGTTTTCATGATTCCAATATCGCTTATAACAGCGTTGATCTGCCGAATGTCGCTATATTCAAAGAGCAGATTGAAGTGCTGAAACAGTTTCTTATGACCGCCACGCCCAGTAAAGAACAGGCACTGGATATTGATTTTCTCTTAAACCTTGGCGAATTATTTACCCTGGTGGCGTATGGCCAACTTATTATTGAAAATTCAAAAATAGAAAACGTTGAAGATGATCTTTTAGATCAGATGTTTGATTTTATGATCAGAGATTTTTCCAAATATGCGCTTCAGATGTACTCTAAAACCAGCAGCACGGAAAAACAGATGGAATTGTGCATGAAAATGGTTAAAAAACCTGCGGTGAATGTGAAGCGTTTTCAGAATATATGGCAAAATTATGTGAAAGTGTTAAATAATGCCTATACGATGAATCCGTAAGTGAGATTGGGGAGTCGTTCTTTGACACCACAAAATAGACCGACAAAGGAAAGTGCTGGCGTGTTATGAACATCTTAGGATCAGGGATTTACCCATTTGGAGTGCAAACTTCAATTTGCCTTGTCCTTGACGCAAGCTGAAGCCAGCATTCCCCCTTTCCAAAATAGGGAAGTTATTTTGTCTCCGTTCCTTATGCAATTTGCATACGCAGATTTCAGATCGCAATAACCTGAAATCCGCGTATGTTTCCATAATACGTTTAAACACTAAAAAAAACTACGGCGTGGAATGTTTTTTGCTAAATGCTTTGATATCATCCACAATTGCTTTGGCCGGCAATCCTTTTTTCTTGGCGTCGGCCATCCATTTTTCCGTAATCGGTGCGAGTAACAGATTCCATTTGGCCAATTCTTCGTCGGCCAGTTGATAAAAATTCACCTTATGTTTTTCTTTAGACCAGATTACGGCGTCTTTGGCATGATTGTCCATATAAATACCGGTCCATTTGGCCTGCTCCTCGCCCAGTTCTTCCATCACTTTCTGAATTCTGGGAGGCAATTTTTTCCAAGAGTCCATGTTCATCACAACGGCAAACGGATAGATAACCGTGTCGGTCATGGTAACGTGCTTACAGATTTCGGCAAATTTAAGGTCTTTCATCACTTCTAACGAAGAAAACAGCCCTTGTACAACACCTTTTTGCAAAGCTTCGGGTGTGGCTGACATGGGCATTCCCACCTGATTGGCACCCCAGGCTTTAAGAATCTGAGCTGCGCCACCAGAGGCTCTTAGATCAAGCCCTTTGATCTGCTCCAATGTTTGAACGGGAACTTTGGACATAATATTGGCCGGAGCGGTGGTGAACATGGTTAACACTTTGACTTTGGAAAACGCTTTGGGTTTATGCTTTTTGTAAAGCTCCCACAAAGTCAGGCTGCCTACGAGTGAGCTTGGTATGCCCAAAGGCAAACTGGTAGCATTGGTAAGCGTGAAACGACCGGGTTGGTAGGCCATGCACAGACAGCCGATATCAGCCTGCCCGGCGATAACGCCATCCATCATCGCTTTGGCCTTTAAAAGTGTTCCACCCGGAAAAGTCTTGATGACCACTTCGCCTTTAGTGCGTTTTTCCACTTCATCTTTCCAGCGTTCCATTTGGACGCAAGGGAAAGTCGGCGCAGGCGGAAAATTGGCGTAATTCAGTTCAATCGGTGCGGCCACAGCCGCTGTCGGATGACACACAACCCCCATAACAGATGCCGCAAACATCACGGCGACTAACAATACAATCTTTTTACCCATAGTAACAAACCTCCTCTATTAATTAAAAAACATTAAAAATTCAGGCCAACCCAATTTGGCCTCACAAACCATAATGAAAAGAATTATTGCGAAATTGCAGGTTTAACCGTCCATTTTAAAAATAACACTTATTTTAAAAAGCTGGCGGTGTCAATATCGACATAAAAATAAAGCCGAATATTGATCTTGATATAAAGCATAAGCATAGTATATTCAATCAAAAGAATGGTCGCACAGAGCTAAAAATTGAGCTGAAAACACAAACAACAAAACTAAAACAAAGGATAGCAATTATGGAAACAACCATTGGTGCCGGATTTGAGATGGCCGGAATAGCGTCAGGAATCAAAAAAAACAATGCGCCGGATTTGGGTTTGATTTATTCGCAGGTTCCAGCCCAGGCAGCCGGTGTTTTCACCCAAAACCTTGTCCAGGCCGCTCCGGTAATTTTAGACAAACAGCGAATCAAAAACGGGCTTTGCCAGGCAATTATTGTAAACAGCGGTAATGCCAATTGTTGTATTGGTGACCAAGGGGTGAAAGATGCCGAGGCAATGACCGCGTATATTGCCGACCGGCTTAATATTCCGGCCAATACGGTTTTAGCCGCTTCAACCGGTGTGATTGGCGCGCCTTTGCCCATTCAAAAGATCGAAGATGCGGTTCCTGCATTGGTCGATACTTTAAATCCCAAAGGCGTAAGTGCATTTGCACATGCGATTATGACGACTGACACAACCCCCAAAGCAGTTTCCCGTCAGTCTGAAATCGAAGGAAAACCTTTTAGCGTAACGGGCGTTGCCAAAGGCGTTGGCATGATAAATCCTGACATGGCCACCATGTTGGGATTTATCGTAACCGATGTCGGCATAAGCGACACCGCTTTTTTACACACTGCTCTCAAGAGCGGTGTTGAACGCTCTTTCAACCGGATTACGATTGATGGCGATACCAGCACCAATGACACGGTTTTAATAATGGCAAACGGAATGTCTGGGGCTGTGGTCAGTAATTCAGCACATCGCATCATATTTCAAAAAATTCTGGATGATGTGCTTATCACCCTTGCGCGGATGTTGGTAAAAGATGGTGAAGGTGCTACCAAGCTGGTTGAAATTACAGTTAAAGGTGCCGTGTCAGATGATGACGCCTTAAAAATTGCCTCGACCGTGGCGAATTCGAGTCTGGTAAAAACAGCTTTATTCGGCGAAGATGCCAATTGGGGACGTATTTTAGCGGCGACCGGACGCGCTCAGGCCTACATGCGTCCTGAAACAACCGACATCTATTTTGACAATGTCCCGGTTTGCAAAAATGGGATGGGTTGCGGAGGCACGACCGAAACAGATGCGACACGCATTTTGAAAAAATCCGAATTTACGATAGTTGTTGATTTGAATCAGGGAACCGGAAGCGCCAGTATGCTGACATGTGATTTTTCCCTTGATTATGTTAAGATTAACGCTGATTATCGGTCATAAGAATCGGTGTGCAATCACGTTTCCCATTCCGGAGTGCAAACTTCAGTTTGCAGTGTGTGTGCTGTAACGCAAACTGAAGTTCGCACTCATCTATCGCGTTGGTCCGGGAATATCATAAGTAGTGCAATTTCCACTTGAGCAAGTGTGGGATTTGGGGCCTGAATAGGTCTGATTGCTTCCGGACGGCGCGCCCATATTAAATGAAGTATTGCTGAGTACGCGCTCAAAACTTTCCGCTTTGCATTTGGGACAGCACATTTCAGCGTCGTCATCTTGGTTCATTACCAGGATTTCAAATAATTCGTCACATTCTAAACATCTGAATTCAAAAATTGGCATTGCATTCACCTTTTAATTATATTACGTTTTCAGTAGTCTCTTTTTTCTCAACAGGCTTCCATTCCACATCTGCCTGAGACATCAAGGCGGTAATGATTCGACGGGTTCTATTAGACCGAAAAATAGCTTTAAGCGTTTCAATTAAACCAGCTTCATTATCTACATGTATAATTTCATATTCCATAAAATTATCTGTTTTAGAATCAGTTTTAACATTAGTTCTTATTTCATCCAGAATTAATTCTTCTACATGTATCTTTAATGGGTACGTAATGGTTTCGTGTTCGAGAGCAAAAAGTTGATATCGATAGTTCCCTAAAGTCGGCGCAACAACATAAAAGTAATAAATTAAATTTTTCGGATTGTTGTTATCTCCGACAACTTCGCCTTGAACTAAATTGCCAGATTTTTCACCAAGCAGCGATGCTTGTTCTCTAAGTATCATTACAGGAGTTTTTATTCGTTCGTTTGCTATTTCAGGGGGCCACAAATCTAACATAATATACCTCCTTATGAAATTTTAGAGACTTAATTTGAAACTGATTGGCAAATGATCTGAAAAATCCTTGTGATTTGGGATGCCTCTTGCAGTTAAAAAGGAACTATTGCCATCAGAGTGCAATATTTTGACGTCTGACGTGTTAAAAGCCGCTAATAAATCAGGGCGAATCAAAACTTGATCATACAAATGCCAAAAATATTCTGAGTGTCCGGCACCTCTGTAATAATATGATCCTGGCGGGCTATTATCGGCATCCCCAAAAAAATTCCACATCGGATTGTAGAAAAATGGATAGTCCGTTTCCTGTACCGTGCGTTTACCCTGAAGCGCAATTTGGCGGGTCATAACCGCATGTAAACCATTGGCATTTACAACGCCCTTCGAAAATGGATTCATATTAAAATCACCTACAAGAACAGTTCTCGAATGGCCGATTTCTTTCTCCGCTTTTTTTATCGCATCTGACAGCCTGCTTGCCTCTGCCGCTTGGCTATCTTCATCCCAATGAGGCTTGCCTGGGAAATGTACGGCTGCGATTAAGATATCTTCTAACCCAGGCAACTTTAAATTTCGGATGGTTAATCTGTTCGTTTCCAAAATAGCCGGAATAAAATTTCTTGGAAATTTTGTGAATATTTTTACTTTGTCACATCCTAAACTAACCGCATAGTCATAAAAAACACCTCTTTGGTTTAGCTTTTTCAGTATCCAACCAGGCTCAATATTAAATTCGGTAAAGATTAACACATCAAATCTGTGTTTTTGTGCAATCTTGACTATTATCTCATTTAAACCCTTTTTTTGAAGATTCCAAAATAGAAAGTTCAACATAGAGGATGTTCGCCCTCTCAAATACTCTATTTGGGAATTAAATCTTCACGGCGCGGGGAAAACGCTTCCAAAATATGCGCCGATTTATCTAAGCATCGAGCGCTATGAGGCTGGTCTGATAGGACATGGTAAGCCGCACCTTGGGTGACAACTTGGGTTTCATCGCCAATAGTCAATTCAATTGCGCCTTGCAGAACGGTTCCCATCTGTTCGTGCGGATGGCTGTGTTCGGGAATCGCCGCTCCGGGTTGTAAACGAAAAAACCCCATTGACATTTTTGCGCCAGTGATAATTCTCAACTCAACGCCTTCAACGGGTTGTTGGGTTTTAAGTTCGCTAATATTGTGGAAGGTCATTTGTTTTCCTTTGGGAAGCAGAAATTGTCTGAATCAGGATATACAGGATTAAATTCTGATTCAGACAATTCAAGTAAGATTAAATGTAGTAGGTGTATTATTCTTCATCTTTAGGATGGCATTCAATACATCCGGTCGGTCCGACAGGAGCCAGTTGTTTCTTATTCGTAAACAAATCAACCGCCGCCAATTTACTATTTTCTAATTTAATCAATTTGTGGCATCCGATACAACGTTGATGATAGGCTTTTTTGTAGCTTGGTTTTTCAGTTTTATCCGCGCCTTTAGGCGTTTGTGCCTGGTCGTGACACTCTGAAGTGGTACAGCTCAAATTATCGGCGGTTCCGGTCCACTGGTGATGGCAGTCCCGACAACTGAATGAATAATGTTGGGTATGGGAAAAATCCACTGGTGCTCTTTTGGCTTCAACTCCTTCCAGAGCTTCAATGGTAAGTTCAAACGGAATGCACAGTTGTTCCTCAGTATCTTCATCGGCAACACCCCATACCGCCCCGAAACCCATTGTCAGAACCACTGCAAAAATAATCGTTACAAATCGCTTCATTTTCATCCTCCTTACAGTTATTATTTATACCTAAAATTTGTATTTAAAAGAAAATCTTTTACTTGGTTATCATTTTAAAGTCAAGCAACTTCGACCCTTTGATCATTCAATGCTTTCAGCCGTTCCAAAACCGGCGGATGGGAATAGTTAAGGGACACATAAAACGGATGCGGTTGCAAATTTGACAGATTGTGGACAGACAGTTTTTTAAGCGCTTCGGCAAGAGAGTCCGCATCACCGGTCGTTTGGGCGGCAAACCGATCCGCCTGAAATTCATTTTTGCGCGACAGCATTTGAAGAAAAAATCCCAAAATAAAATCCAAAGCGGAATATAGCATTCCAAAAAAAATCAACCCGGCATATACAGATTTTTTATCCATGTAAAAAGCGTCAAAAAGTTCCTGAAAAGTAATAAACTGCGCCATAAGCCAAAACATGATGCCTGTCTGCAAAACACCCAAAATCAGGGTCATCTGAATATGTTTTTTCTTATAATGCCCCATTTCATGAGCAAGCACAGCCACCAGTTCAGCAACCGTATGCTGTTTGATCAACGTGTCAAACAGCACAATCCGCTTATGTTTTCCAAATCCGGTGAAAAAAGCGTTGCTTTTAGCAGATCGTTTGGAGCCATCCATGATAAAAACATTTTCAAGCGAAAAATCAATTGATTGGGCATAAGAAAGAATCGCATCTTTGAGTTCGCCTTGTTCAAGGGGTTCAAACTTGTTGAAAATCGGCATGATCCAGGTGGGGGCGACATACTGCATTATCAGGGAAAATACAGTTACGGCCAGCCAACACCAGAACCAGGCATTTTCACCGGCATATTCGAAAAAAGCCAATACGGCAGCTAAAAGAGGGCCTCCGATAACAAGCGCAAGGCCAATCCCTTTAACCGCATCGGCTATGTATGTTTTCCAGGTTGTTTTATTGAAACCGAAACGGGTTTCGATAACAAAAGTGTCATAAATGTCAAAAGGAAGTTCTAAAACGGTCTTAGCCAAAAGTAAAACACTCATGAAAATAAGACCGCTCAAAACCGGTCCCAATTCAAATGAACGCACCCAATTGTCCAAAATTGGAAATCCGTGGCCAAACCAGAACAACAGAGTAATTATCAAGCCGTAAAAGGAAACGATCCATTTGAAACGGGTGTTTACCTTTAGATATTCCTGTGAACGTCGATAGCGCCGGGCGCCATACAATCCTTTGAATGCTAGGGGAAGTTCATTACGAAGCATTTTCAGATTTAACGCATCTGCAATGCCATGCACCAGTATATCAATAAGCATGGTAGAAAGGATAATAAATGTGATCATACTTCCGGAAAAAGACATAAGCAAATTAAACCGATCCGTAACTATGCAGCCCGGGAAGATAATTTACGCCGAAATAGGTAAAAAGAACCGCCATAAAACCGATGATTGACAAATAGGCGATGCGTTGGCCGCCCCAGCCTCTGGCAAAACGGGCATGGAGTAGCGAGGCATAAACAAACCAAGTGATTAATGACCATGTTTCCTTGGGGTCCCACGTCCAATAACTGCCCCATGCTGAATTGGCCCACACAGCTCCGGTGATGATCCCTATGGTCAGGAAAAGAAAGCCAAAAGTAACCATCTGGTGGGTCAACTCTTCAAGCAATGCGACAGATGGTAAAAATGAGCGCCCGGTATCTTTATTTTTGTCTTGAAAGCGGTCTTTAAATAAAAAAATCAGACTTACACCAAATGAAATGGCAAACGCCGCATAGCCGAAAAAACAGGTGATCACATGCGCTATCAGCCAGTTGCTCTTCAAAGCGGGAATCAGCGGTTGAATTTTGTTCATCGTACCAAATGAAGCGTAAGCCATACACAAAAAAGCGATAGGCATGACAAACGCGCCCAGGGTTCGGTTTTTATAGCGATATTCCACAACGAGATAGATAAGCGCTATGGTTGCCGCAAAAAACACCAGCGATTCGTATAAATTGGAAAGAGGGGCGTGTCCGTAACTTCCGTCACCGATTTGGTAGGACTCATGCCAACGCATCCCCATTCCGGCGACATTGCCGATAAGGGCGGCAATTGTCACCCAAGTGGCTGCTACGGCCAGCTCCTTTTTTTTAAAAACCCAAGCGGCGATATACAAAAAGGCCGCTAAACAGTAAACAAAGGTAACAATTGACAATAAAAGAGAGCTGTTCATAATTCCTCCTGTTTAGAGACATGTTTAAGGCTTTGGGCGAGTTTCTTAATCTTATTTTGCATACTCAGCTTATTTTTATTGGTGATACCGGATATAAAAACCCGATTATTTTTGCCGCTTTTGATAACTTCAATGCAAACTTGTTGGTGAGACATAAAAAAAGTGATGTAACACCCAATAATCATAATTAAAAAACCTGCATACACAACCCATACGCCAGGGTCACTGTTGACTTGAAGGCCGGTGTAGTAGCGCACTGTATGATCATGGCCGGCATGAAAATCCTCAGCATCATTCGTGATTGAGATGACAATCGCACCTTTACGCATGGTGTCAAAACGTGCATATTTTACGGGGAGTATCACTTTAGTTTCTTCGCCTTGGGAAGGTGTCAACAAGCCGATAAAGGTCTCGCCTAACTTCATATTGCCAAATTCCAAAGATGGTTGGAACTCTTTAATGACAAATTTACCCTTGCCTTCGGGCAGTTCCACGACCTGGCCAATCTTGGTTTTGCGCTGATATTGCATACCTGATTCCCGGCTTAACAGATTCAAACTGACTTCCATGTCAGGATCAATCTTAGGGGCTTCGGGCGGCAACTGGCCGTAACTGGCTTGAAACATATTGATTCCCTTGTAACGTAAAGGGTCATTGACAATAATATTTTCCGTGAGGACCGGTTCGCCATTCTCCAGCAGGGTCAACGTGGAACGAAACTCCCTGGGCGCCCCCGTGTCGTAAAAGCTGACATCAAAGTCGTCACATCGAATAGTAAACGGAAGCTGGCGTTTTTCATGGCTGTTGCGTACCCAAATCGCATCAGCGGCTTCTCCTTCGGCAATGTTGACGGATCCGTTAAAACCGAAGAGTGATCCGATCAACCCACCGAGCAATAGTAAAATTACACTCAGATGAACGAAGTAAACACCTAACCGTGTCCAGCGCATCTTTTCGGCGAAAACACAAAATCCCTTTTTAGTGCGTTCAACAATGCTGTGGCCAATTTGTTGATTCAAAAACGATTCATATTCTTTGCGCAACTGCTCCAATGCGCCTTGATTTTGAAATTCTTCCCGATTGGCGCGCTTTTGGAATCTTGAACGATTAAATGATAGCTGCGTCGGAAAGATAATTTTCCAGGTTTTGGAAAGGCGTTGAATTGAACACACGGTAATATTAAGCGTCAGCATAATCAACATAACCTGAAACCACCAGCAATGGTACATGTCAAATATACCAAGACGATTAAAAAGATTATAAAAAACCTCACCGTATTGTTGCTTATAAGCGGCCGGATTTCCATTTTGCGGAACAATCGTCCCGATAATAGATGTAACCGCAAGGGACAGCAACAGAACGATGGTCAGTCGTACTGATGCAAAAAATTTCCATATTCGGTTTAATACTTCCAGAAGATGCCTCCTTACTCAAAATAAATCTCAAATTCCAAAATACAAATATCAAATAAATTTCAAACCCGCAATATCCAAAACCGCTTTCGGATTGATTCACAGGAAGTTTGAAATTCGGTCATTATGATTTATTTGTTATTTGGCATTTGATGCTTGTAATTTTTTTATATTATGGCATAAAAAAGCTCGCCATATCCAAAAAGAAATCTCAAATTTCAAAATACCTCATCAGTTACAAGTTTGAAGTTGTTTCGTAACTCTCTGAATTTACTGAAAATCACAAAATTTATGTCATATTTTCACTTTCGATGATTTCAACAACTTATAACTAACGAAAAAATACAAATATCAAATAAATTCCAAACTGCGCAATATCCAAAACCGTTTTCAGATTGATTCACAGGTTGTTTGAAATTTGGCCATTGTGCTTTATTTGTCATTTGATATTTGTAATTTTTTCATATTATGGCGTAAAAAAAGCCCACCATATATAGTAGCCACATCCGGCAATCGCGATTACAGCGCTTATATATGACCAATAGTTGGTATGTTTTTTACCAATGCCAAAATCATTCACCGGACCGACTTTAGCGCCGCAACTCTGACATTTGTCATCTTCTAACTTCATATAAGCCATACACTGATGACACTTTTTACTTATATATTTTTGGGCCATGATAATTCCTTTATGACTTTATTCAGCGTATTCCGGTTCAATCATGATTTCAGAGTTCTTTTTCAATTGCGCCAGATAACTGCTGAAAATTTTTGATTGTTTCTGTGTACGTAAACGATTTCTTATTTTTTCTTCTTCTTTTTCAAAATCTTTCATTTCAGGGGCCTGGCGATCTACAAATATAGGAATATAATATCCCTGCCCACCTTTGACAACTTCATCCGGCCATTTTTTTGTATCAGACAGTTTAAAAGCGGCGGCAATGAGCGAGCGATCTATGTCTTTAGGCGAATCATTGCGTTTAAAAAAATCGGTGGTGATCAGCGTCAATCCCATTGTTGGGCTTTCAGTTTTGGCATCATCACTTTCATTCATATTTTTTAAAACCGCGCTCGCCTTTTCAGACGCCTTTTTGTCCTGCATCTCTTTGATTAAACTGGATTTAACTTTATCTGCCACAGTTTTTAATTCAGGAATCAGTCCCGGAACTTTTTCGATCATCTGTAAGACGTAATAGCTGTCACCAAAATCCTGAATATCACTGATATTCATCAATTGTAATTTGAAAGCGGCGGCCGCAAATTGAGCGCCGTTTTTAACATCTTGCGGAGGCTTATTTTGAGCGAACAGGTCGGTGGTTTTAACTTCAAGTTTAGCCGCTTTGGCTGTTTTGACAAGGTCTTCGCCATGATCAGCGGCTTCATAAAATGAATCGGCGGCGTCATACGCCAGGCTCTTAGAACGGCTGGTAGCCAGTTTACCGCGTATTTCACTTTTAACTGTTTCAAAAGTGCGAACAGAGGCATCATTAATCTTTTCCACTTTGATAATATGCCATCCAAAACGGGTTTTGACAGGTTCGCTGATTTCTCCGGCTTGCATGGCAAAGGCTTTATCGGAAAACGGTTTAACCATGGCATCTTTTTTAAAACTTCCTAAATAGCCGCCCTTATCTTTAGTAGGCCCTTCGGATTCTTGTTTAGCGAGTTCTGCAAAATCCTGCCCCTCTTGCTGCGCTTTTTTAAAAACTTCTTCGGCTTTGGCTTTGGCCGTAGCAACCGTTTCGGTATTCGCATCAGACGCCACTTTGATCAAAATATGGCGCGCTTCAACCGTTTTCGGCTGTTTGAATTCTTCCGGATGCACATCGTAATATTCCTGAAGTTCTTGGTCTTCGATTTTAACTTCCTCGCGGTAGGCCTCCGGGGTAAAATGAAGATAGCGGACTTTTATTTGAGGCTGCGTTTTATATTTCTCTTGGTGTTTTTTATAATAGGCGTCAATTTCTTCATCTGAAGGTTGAATGTCCGTAAACATGTTTGGCTTAAACGAAATGTATTTTATCTTAACTGATGATCGGTCCCATTGATACCATTCACGCACCTCCCGGTCGGAAATTTTTACAAAACCGGTGATGAATGATCTCAGTTTGTTGATCAGCAGCGCATCTTTTTGGCTCCTTTCAAATGATTCGGGAGTTAAACGATTCGCTGTTAAAACGCGCGTATATAAACTCTGGTTGAAAACGCCATTATCCTGAAACGCGGGTATGTTACGAATTATATCGGCCAATTCCCGAGAATCAACATTGAAATTAAGCCGGTCGGCTTCGCTAAACAAAACACGCTTATCAATGATCTGGTTAAGCGCCTGCTGTTTAATGTTCATCATTTTTAATAAATCATCATTCAGGTTGTTGCCGAACTGCTGTCTCAGGCGATCCATTATTTGATTGTACGCCTCGTTATATTCCATCACACTGATAGCTTCTCCATTCACAATCGCTACCCGCATCCGACGTTTTTCACTGTAACTCCCAACACCCCAAAAAACGAAAACAACCACAATTGCCCCTAATATCAGCTTTATTAACCAGCTACCCGCCTTTTTACGCATCAGATTGAGCATATAATGTTCCCTTTGTTTATTTTTTATAACAAATTAAAATTATCTAAAGTAAAAGTGTACATGTTTATTTTTTCTTTTTCATTTTGTCAATATCTTCTGAAAGAGTTTGTTAAATTTATTGTTTACTACGCTAGCATTTTATTCGCAACGCTCCGGGAAGTACCTCAAAAGCAAAAGTATCCCCAAACCAACCCGCATCTCCGTCGATTTGTAATATGGACGATTGTTTTAATTGCACGCGCAGTTTCCGTCCGCTGCTATGACGGCCTGTACGGTTTCCGATTGTAAAAGAGGTCGCCCATCCGATCAGCGATTGCAGGTTCCCCGAATGAATACAAACAATATGGAGCTTGTGGTCATCAAATTGCGCCCTGGGCGCTACTTGCATTCCAAAGCCGAAATAGGGCTGTTTGGTGACAATCAGGCTCAAAACTTTTTTCATCCCGGTTTCATGGCCGTCAATTGCCATTCGAGCATCAGGGGGCAAATAGCCTCCGAAATAGGCTTGGGGTATGGCCTTAAAATATGATTTGAAACCGGATATGCCCTGTTTGCGAAATTGATCCCTAAGACGGATAACCTGACCGTCAATACCGATAGATGCCATAAAAGCGCGTTTTTGATTATCACATTGAATCAAATCATAGATCGACACCCTGCCATCTCTGATGCGTGCGGCAATATCGCACAGACCGCCTTGATATTTTAAGGCGTAACGCATGGCATTTCCCGATCCTAACGGCAGATACGCAATGGTTTTTACAGCCGTATCAACACAATTGATGATTTCGGAAAGGGTTCCGTCACCGCCGGCAACTGTCAGCACATCGCAATGCTCTGCCGCTTCCTGAGCACAACAGGCGAATTCATGCGCCGTGGTTGTGTCCAAACCACGAATATCGGCTTTTAGCAACGCTGCCGCAGGTGCTAATACGGAGCGTTTTTGATCGGCATTCAGGGTTCCGGCAACCGGGTTGGCGATAATTGTATAGTGCATGAGCAATAAGTCTATAACATTTATGTAGAGTGCGTTAGCAAATACGCTGATATTCGGCGGCTAGTTGGCAATAAATTTGGGAAGGTTTTTTCATACGGGCTGCGGTATCGTCCGGTAATTTTTTTTTGAATTCTGCCGGCACGCCTGCAAAAAGGCAGTTCGGCCCCACCTGCTGGCCATATTTGACCACCGCGCCGGCGGCAATCACCGAGCCGGTTTTGACAACCGCGCCATCTAGTATAATGGCACCAATTCCGATCAGGCAATTATTTTCAATCGTGCAGGAATGGATCACGGCGTTATGCCCGACTGTCACATTGTCACCGATAATCGTTGGGATATCCACTTCCGTATGCACGGTGCAATTATCCTGAATATTGGAATCAACCCCTATCCGAATCGGTGCCAAATCGCCTCTTACCACCGCGCCGTACCAGATACTGGTGTTATCTCCTATCTCAACATCTCCGATAATTGTCGCATTCGGAGCAATGAAAACATTTTCGCCGATTTGGGGTGTTTTGTCTTTAAATGTTAAAAGCATAATTATTTATAATAAAGTGTATGGTGCGCCAGAGCGTAATCGTAACGCACCTGATGAGGTTTGAAAATAAACGAAGTCCGTTTACCACCCTAATGCAAGGTAATCGTGCATTGAATCGGCCGCAATCCGACCGGCGCCCATTGCCAAAATAACGGTGGCCGCACCGGTAACGATATCGCCACCGGCCCAAACACCTTTTTTAGTGGTCTTGCCGGTTTGGGGTTCGGTTACAATATAGCCCCACTGATTTAAACCCATGTCCGGCGTAGCGCGTGTCAGCAGCGGGTTGGAACCGGAACCTACGGCAACTACGGCCAGATCGCATTCCAATTGAAATTCGGAACCTTTAATGGGAATCGGTCGGCGGCGTCCTGAATCATCCGGTTCGCCCAATTCCATTTTAAGACATTCCATACCAGTCAGAAATCCCTTTTCATTACCCAGCAAACGGGTGGGATTGGTCAGCAGATGAAACTCAATGCCCTCTTCTTCGGCATGATGCACCTCTTCGGCTCTTGCCGGCATTTCATCTCTTGAACGGCGGTAAACAATGCGCACGTTATCCGCTCCCAAACGCATAGCGGTGCGCGCCGAATCCATTGCCACATTACCGGCTCCGAACACCACCACATTCTTGCCAATGGGAATCGGTGTATCATATTTGGGAAACAGGTACGCTTTCATCAAATTAGAACGGGTTAAATATTCATTGGCGGAAAAAACGCCGATATAGTTTTCACCCGGAATATTCAGAAAACGCGGCAACCCGGCACCCACGCCAATATAGATCGCGTCATAGCCTTCTTCAAAAAGTTCATCCAAAGACACGATACTGCCAACCACTCTGTTGCATTCAAAATTCACGCCTAATCTTTCCAAAGTTCCCACTTCGGATGCCACAATATCTTTGGGCAGTCTGAATTCAGGGATGCCGTAAACCAAAACGCCGCCCGCTTTATGAAACGCTTCAAAGACTGTAACATCATGACCTTTGACAATCAGATCACCGGCCACGGTCAATCCGGACGGACCGGCACCTGCCACAGCCACTTTTTTGCCGGTGGCTTTCTGTTTGGGCGGCAATTCACCGGTTCCGTTTTCGCGTTCGTAATCAGCGGCAAAACGTTCCAGATTGCCGATGGCCACAGGATTGCCCTTTTTCCCGACAATACATACACCTTCACATTGTTCTTCCTGAGGGCACACCCGGCCGCAAACTGCCGGCAAGCTGTTTTTACCCCACAAATTACGAATCGCGCCTTGAAAATCACCTTGTTCGATCAAACTGATAAACCCGGGAATATCTATGCCCACCGGACAACCGGCCACACATCCCGGTTTTTTGCATTGCAGACAGCGTGATGCTTCTTTCATAGCGGTTTCGGGGTCGTATCCATAAGGCACTTCTTCAAAATTACGCGCCCGCACTTTCGGATCCTGTGCCGGCATCAGCTGCCGGTCGATTTTTACTTTCTTTGCTTTTCCTGCCATTATTTCCTCCGCAAATTCAATATCTTTATCACTCCGGAGTGCCAAACTTGTAGTTTAGCAAAAAAACATCAAACTGAAAGTTTGACACTCCGTACAATAATCAGCTTTGTTATTAACCTGTATGGCACGCGCCGCCACATTGATACGCATCATAAGACTCTTTTTCCTGCGGCACATAAGCCTGAAGACGCATCATCAACTCTTCAAAATCAACTTTGTGGGCGTCAAATTCAGGCCCGTCAACACACACAAATTTGGTTTCGCCGCCTACGGAAACACGGCAGCATCCGCACATACCGGTGCCGTCAACCATAATCGGGTTCAGACTGACCATCGTGGGCGTATCATACTCTTTGGTCAGGATTGTCAAGAATTTCATCATCGGTACAGGGCCGATCGCCACCACCAGTTTGACATCCTCTTTTTCCAACACCTCTTTTAATACTTCGGTGACAAAACCATGATGGCCGTAGCTGCCGTCATCCGTGCAGACATGCAGTTCGGTTGACGCCAGACGCATTTTATCTTCCAAAATCAGAATATCTTTACTGCGCGCGCCGATAATGCCGATGACATGATTGCCGACCTCTTTAAGGCCGCGTGTAATCGGATGCAACACGGCGATTCCCGTACCACCGCCGACACATACGACTTTGCCCAATTTTTCCAAATGAGTCGGCTGTCCCAACGGCCCGATAATATCCTGATAGGCATCACCCACTTGCATATCCCTGAATTTAGCGGTGCTGGTACCAACCACTTGATAAATAATATCAATCGTTCCTTTTTCCACATCCAGATCCGCCATGGTCAGCGGAATGCGTTCGCCCTCTTCATCCGCCTTGAGGATCACAAACTGCCCCGGTTTGGCTTTACGCGCGATTTTAGGCGCTTCGATCTGATTCATTATCACAGTTCCCTGTGAATACACTTCCCGTTTAACAATTTTAAACATTCTTAACCTCCGAAAATCAAATGGCTTGGACGACTTAATAAAAAATTTCAGTTTTATCACTTTTCCAACATAGCTAATTGCAAGGTTCACAGCTTGCAGATGCTATCTGAAAAAAATACAAACAAATTACGATATCCCTTTATTATGGCAAAAATTATGCTTATTTACAATCAAATAATTAAATATTTGTTAGCTTGACGTTTTTTTTAACCACGAAATACGCGAAAAATCATTTTAAGTAAGTATTTAGGACAATGGTTCGGTAATTTTTTTTTGATTCAACGGGTTAAAAATCATAATTATCTGAAATTATTACAAAAGGCTTTATAGCTTCATTTTTATAACCTATTGAAATTATTAAATTTTTCGGCTATGCCCCGTATTCCAGCCTGCATACAGTCCGCATCTGAATCTCATTGAACGCCTGTGGTGGCTGATGCGAGGCTGAGAATGACCCGGAATCGGTTTTATCAGAATCTCAAAGAACTGGTTGAGGCCGTCGTTGAACAGCTTGAAAAACTGCCATTTTCAAAGTTTTGTTCGCTCATAAGCATTGATGAAGCTCAGTTGATATTTACTGAACCTAATTCAAATAAATTCTTGCAATCTTCTAATAGAAAAGGTATTAAAAAATTATTTTAATCAATTTCAATATTTAAGGAGGAAAGTATGCGAAAATCAGTGAAAGCCATTTCGATGGCGATGGTTATGGCGGCGTTAATGCTTGGAATTCAAATAACTGACAGCCAGGCAGCGACAGAGATTCAGTGGTGGCACGCTATGGGCGGGGTCAATGGCGAACGGGTCAACAAAATCGCTGATGATTTCAATGCCACTCAAAAAGAATTCAAGGTGGTTCCGGTCTATAAGGGCAACTACACGGAAACCATGACAGCAGCTATTGCCGCCTTTCGCGCCAAAAAGCAGCCCCATATCGTCCAGGTGTTCGAGGTTGGCACCGCTACGATGATGGCAGCCAAAGGCGCTGTTTACCCTGTTGAACAAATGATGAACGATTCCGGGGTAAAACTGGATAAATCCGCGTTTTTACCTGCCGTTATCAGCTATTATCAAACACCGAAAGGCGAACTTTTGTCTATGCCGTTTAACAGCTCTACGCCAGTGCTGTGGTACAACATGGATGCCTTTGCCAAAGCGGGAATTAAAGAACCGCCCAAAACCTGGCCAGAAGTGGAAGCGGCTTCGCAAAAGCTGTTGAAAGCCGGTTTCAAAAGCGGTTTTTCATTTGGATGGCAATCTTGGGTGATGGTGGAAAATTTTAGCTCCTGGCATAATTTGGCCCTGGGAACCAAGGAAAACGGTTTTGCAGGCCTGAACACTGAATTTACATTCAACAACGATAGCGTCAAACGGATAATGGGTGATGTGGCCAAATGGCAGAAAAGCAAGGTTTTTGATTACGGCGGACGCCGCGGCGACAGTCTGCCCAAATTCACCAACGCCGAGTGTGGCATGTGGCTGAACTCTTCAGCATATTACGGCGGGATCAAGAAGCAGGCCAAGTTTAAATTCAGCCAAACGATGCTTCCTTTTTATCCGGACATCATCGCCAAACCGCAAAATTCGATCATCGGCGGAGCCACCCTATGGGTTCTTAAAGGTCACCCCAAAGGAGATTACAAAGGGATCGCTCAGTTTATGAATTATCTATCCTCCCCTGAAGTTCAGGCCTGGTGGCATCAGGAAACCGGTTATGTGCCGATTACCACCGCGGCTTATGAATTAAGCAAAAAACAGGGCTTTTATGAAAAGAATCCGGGTACGGACACGGCGATTAAGCAACTTAGCCTGAACACCCCGACCCCCAACTCGCGTGGCTTGCGTTTCGGTAACTTCGTTCAAATTCGTGATATTATCAACGAAGAGATGGAAGCTGTCTGGAACGGCACTAAAGACGCATCCCTGGCTATGGATGACGCTGTGAAACGTGGTAATAAATTGTTGCGCAAATTTGAAAAAGCGAATAAATAATTTCGTCTTGTTCCAACGCTCCGGCGTTGGAACACAATTCACAAACGCTTTGGCGTCAGTTGTAGGTTGGGTTGAGGAACGAAACCCAACGAATTCAGGCTGATGTTGGATTTCGTTCCTCAACCCAACCTACGTCAGTCCCGCCTTATATGGGCGGCCGTTTTCTCTTATTCCAACGCTCCGGCGTTAGAACAAGAAATATAATCCTATAAACCGCATCATCTAAACGCTATGCTAAAACGCACCCATTTCAATCCTTCACCCCTGCCCTATCTGCTAGTTACTCCGCAGATACTGATCACGATTATTTTCTTTATTTGGCCGGCCAGCCAAGCTGTTTTCCAATCTTTGCTTGTAGAGGATGCCTTTGGTTTAAAAACCGAATTTGTTTGGTTTGACAATTTTATTGAGCTGTTTAGCGATCAAATCTATTTCAATTCGTTCGGAAAAACGATTGTATTCTCTTCCTTAGTGGCCTTTTTATCCCTTGGAACCGCGCTTATTTTAGCAGCCACAGCGGACCGGATTGTCCGTGGCGCTACAACCTACCGAACGCTTTTGATCTGGCCGTATGCGGTCGCGCCAGTGGTTGCGGGTACTTTGTGGATGTTCATCTTTGATCCCACACTCGGAATCGTGGCGTATATGTTAGACATGATGGGGTATGACTGGAATCATCGCTTAAACGGCAACCAAGCTATGGCGCTCATCATATTCGCCGCTTCATGGAAACAGATCAGTTATAATTTCCTGTTTTTTCTGGCCGGTATGCAAGCAATTCCCAAATCATTGACCGAAGCCGCCGCTATTGACGGTGCCGGACCGGCCTGGCGTTTCTGGACGATTATTTTTCCGCTGCTCTCGCCCACCACTTTCTTTCTGTTGGTGATGAATATTGTGTACGCCTTTTTCGAAACGTTTGGAATCGTTCATGCGGTGACCAAAGGCGGACCGGCCGGGGCCACCGAAATTATGGTTTACAAAGTGTATAATGACGGCTTTATCGGCCTGGACTTAGGGGGTTCGGCGGCTCAATCGGTTGTGCTGATGGTGATCGTGATCACTTTGACAGTGATTCAGTTTCGTTACATCGAACGCAAAGTGGAGTATTAAATCATGGTTGAGAACCGTCCTATAACGACCTTTTGCAGTCACGCTGTTTTGATATGCGGCATCGCTATTGTCGTTTTTCCTATCTGGATCACTTTTGTGGCCGCCAGCCATGATGCCGTGCGCATGACCCAGACGCCGCTGCCGCTTTTACCCGGAGATCAGTTTTTTGTTAATCTTAAAGACACCTTTATTAAGGGTGTGGGCAATGCGCGCGAACAATCCGTTGGCCTGATGCTGATGAACAGTCTGATCATGGCAATGATGATCGCGGTCGGCAAAATTTTTATTTCACTGCTTTCGGCCTTTGCCATCGTCTATTTCCGCTTTCCATTTCGCATGGGTTTTTTCTGGATGATTTTTGTGACACTCATGCTGCCTGTGGAAGTTCGCATCCTGCCGACTTTTGAAGTGGTCGCCAATCTTGGAATGCTAAATAATTACTGGGGATTGAGCATTCCTTTGATCGCATCAGCCACGGCAACCTTTATGTTTCGCCAGGTGTTTCTGACTGTGCCAGACGAATTATTGGAAGCCGCCCGTATTGATGGTGCCGGGCCTATGCGCTTTTTCAAAGATATTCTGGTACCCGTGTCGCGCACCAATATTGCGGCACTGTTTGTAATCCTTTTTATTTACGGATGGAATCAATATCTCTGGCCGCTCTTGATCACCACAGATAAAAATATGTACACTATTGTTATGGGTATCAAACAGATGTTGGAGGCTGCCGAAGAATCCCCTGAATGGCACCTGATTATGATGACAACGCTGCTGGCCATGCTGCCGCCTGTAGCTGTGGTTGTCGGAATGCAAAAACTTTTCATCAAAGGTTTGACCGAAACGGAGAAATAACGTGGCCGAAGTAATTCTTGAAAAAGTCGTCAAAGCTTACGGCAAAACAGAAGTGATTCACGGAATCAGCACCGCCATCGCCGATGGTGAGTTTATTGTGATCGTAGGCCCTTCGGGGTGCGGTAAATCAACCGTATTGCGCATGATTGCCGGCTTAGAGAAGATCTCCGGAGGAATTATCCGGATCGATGGTCGGGAAGTCAACAACCTTGAACCCAAAGACCGCGATATCGCGATGGTCTTCCAAAATTACGCGCTTTACCCCCACATGACCGTTTTTAATAATATGGCGTATGGGCTGAAACTTAGAAAGTTCACTAAGGACGAAATCAAACATCGGGTGGACCAAGCGGCCCAACTGCTCCAGTTGGATGGCTTGCTTGAACGTAAACCGCGCCAATTATCGGGCGGCCAGCGTCAGCGCGTAGCCATGGGACGCTGTATTGTGCGAGAACCAAAGGTGTTCCTCTTTGATGAACCGTTGAGCAATCTGGATGCCAAATTACGCGTGCAGATGCGTCTTGAATTGCGCAAACTGCATGAAAGACTCAAAGTCACCAGTATTTATGTCACCCATGACCAGGTGGAAGCCATGACATTAGGGGATCGCCTGATTGTTATCAATGAAGGCGCCGCCGAACAGATCGGCTCCCCCCTTGAATTGTACGAAAAGCCTGCAACAAAATTCGTAGCCGGATTTATCGGTTCGCCGTCGATGAATTTTATCGAAGCGCGCCTTAGCCGTGATGGCCAAAGCGCCAATATACAAGGCGATGTCCGTCTTGCACTGTCTGACGACGGCGCTCCCGACTTTGGCGACCGGAAAGTCATCATCGGCATCCGGCCCGAGCATTTCAACATCAGTGAAAGCAACCCCCAAGCCATACCGTTAAGCGTGGATCATATCGAAATTTTAGGCGCAGACACAATGGTTTACGGCCGCTTTGCCGACACCCCTGATTTGATCACGATTCGTCTCCCCGATATTCATCACTTCAAATCCGAAAAGGTCTTGCCCCTTAGCGTTGCTCCGGATAAAATTCATATTTTTAACAAAGACACGGGAGCGCGTATCTGAAGTTCGTGTTGCCGTAAAAGAAAATGATCTAAGCGGACTGGCGGAATTAGTGTTCATACCGCTGTACGGCAAAAGGGTGATGAAAGAAGCAAACTGGCAGTCGAAGTTATCAAGTTTGAGAAAGTGCTGCTGAATGCGGATGTCATGGATATCAAATTCCTGGCGGCCACGCTGATTATTGCGAATAAAATGATAGATAAAGAGCAACTGAACGAACTATGGGAGGTGATAAAAATGTTGGATATTATTGAACTTGCCAAAAAAAAAGGAATGAAAGAAGGAATGGTGAAGGAATTGAAAAAGAAATTGAAAAAGGCCGTTGTGAATCAGCGCAGGAAATGGTTCTTGATACGATATTCGACTTATTTGGCAATCTTCCCCTCGAAATAATTGAGAAAGTCAAGTCGATTTCCCATTTCGAAGTTCTTAAAGTCATCCACAGACAGGCGCTGAAATGCAAGGATATCGAATAGTTTAAAGAAATATTAAACGTAACTACTGTTGTGTCACCTTAAACTTGACACGACACTACTCAGCCGTAGAAAAACAGTCAGGAATGTAAGGCTTACCTTGAAAAGCATCTTGGATGGCCTGAATTACGCCGATCCCGTTTTTACAGGCTGTGGAAATGTAACTTCGGATGGCACAAAAAATCTCGGCTCCCTCAAAGGTGCGAAAACCCCCTGACACCTTTTGCCGGACCTTAATCATCCGAACATCCCGCTCGGCTTGATTGTTATCTGACGGAACCTTGAAACCATACATAAAGCCCGGCGTCCGATCTTTGAAAATCCGAAGCCGCTCAAGCAGATTCCCGGCCGGTGTTTGCCAGCCCCCCCTTTGCCCAGGCCGCCTTTGCGTCGGGGGGTTGATTTCCAAACCGTCTGTGATAAACGTATCATACCGGGCTTGATATGCCGATAACACCGCGGCATCCAAATGATCTTGACCCTGCTGTCCGGCTTGTTCCACCTGATGATAAATCTCAACAGGCAATCGGCTCATCCGGGGCGCCCAATCTTGTTCATAGCGCTCATGGATGAATTTACGTTCCCGAAGATGATGCGCATCGCACAAGCAGCCATGGCTGCAATTATCATACTGCAAATACGGCTTCCGATGATCATGGATCGCGGTGCCGCTGAAACCCGGCAACACCTCCATAGCTTGCATTGCCCGGGCACTCCGTTTTTCGTGAGCCGTGTGACAGGTCATATCGGGCGTGCCGGCCACATGAAGCTGATGTGACTTTGTCACAGACCCGAAGACCGCTTTCATCAAAATGAACCGCCTCGCCGGCTTTGAGCGGGTCTTTAACGGCCTGTTCAAAAGGCTGGATTTTCTCGGCGCACCGCCGCGATGATTCGATCACCATCGCCCGGATTACATGGTGAGCGCTTAAGTCCTGAATGATTCGGCAACTTCGATCCAGGGGAATGTGATGCCGGCAGTTGAAATAAACCGACCACCCTTTGATTCTCGGACCATATTGCGTCGGTTGGATAATATCGGCGGGAAAGGGGCTTGATTACGGTGTCCGCGGTCAGGGCGAATTTTAACTTCGGCCTGATGCTCCACCGTTTCGATTTCAATGGCTGGAAGATCAAAAACCTGACGTCGCTCGGTATGCGTTGTGGCAATATCGCAAAGTTCAGTACCGCAATGTTGACAATTGCAAACTGAGTGTACAACCGTTTTGTCAGGTTTTTCAACCGGTTCTGGCCTGCGGCCCTGATGACCTTGTTGTCCGCCACTTTTGCGGCCGCTCTTTTGTCGCAAGTGCCGGTACGCGCCACGGGCTTTTTGCAACCATCACCGCAAGGGGGCTTGCCGCTGTTTTCAGATTGTCGGTTTTCCAGCACTTCGATCCGCTCAATCAGTTGCAAAATTAACGTGTTTTGCCGCACCACAAGCGCTTCAACAGCTTCCAGACCCTTTTCAAAGGCATCTGCAATATCTTTTTGTGCCGATAATACTGCTTTCATATATTTTTAACGAGTTGGATTTTGTCCAAAAAAATACAATCCTTCCGTCTTTCTGTCAAGCAGGGCTGTTCAGTTCTAAAAAAATACTGCCAGATTAAGACTTTGAAAGCCCCCTGATGTGTATTTTGAGTGTAACATTCGTCAGAAATCATATCAAATACCACTAAATAAAGGGATTTTGCTCCTTCAACGTCTTAATTTTTTATGTAATTTTATCAAAAAAACACTTGATCTGTCAAGAAATTTTAGAACTGAACAGCCCTGTTCTGTCAAGCTTTTTTTGATACAAGAAGGGCTGAGTAGTTACTATTAAACAGTCATTGAATTCGTTTAAATCATAAAAAAGATTCTCCTCAATCCGTTATAATCAGGATAATTGAACATCCTTCAAAATAGCCCAAAAGCGTAACCGTTCACTCCCCCTATGTTTGGGATAACCATGCGGGACAGCTTCCCGCGCTACAACCTTGCACACGGCGGATTCATGTAGAGCGGAAAGCCGTTCCGCTCAGAGGGGGAGTGAACGGTTACGCTTTGCTGCTGCTCGTCCACATCCGATGTTTTCAGAGTGTTCATCAATATCTCTGCCGCTCCGAATGTATTATACGGCGTGGGTAGATGATAGACTTTATCCAGTTCAAAAGGGAATAAATATTCATTTTTGTCAAGTTCTTCAGCCAGAACGCGGATCAATCAGAGTTTGTCAACTGACGGCAACTGCCGGACAGCCGGAAGAATGCCGTCCAGGGTGATCATTTGTCGAGGATTATTCAATAATGATGATGTTTTCATAAAAATTTCGGACTTGGTTCTAACTTCGGCCACTGGTATGTTCTGAAATCCATGATAAAAAATATATTATCATAATATCAGTTGGTTAGATCGACATATCTTTATTTTCTGTTCGGAATGGCCGAACTTAGAACCAAGCCCAAAATTTCCTTTCAATCCCTCAGTTTATTCAACTTTTCATTATGGCCCCACTTATTCGCAATATCCCTGCCTGGTACTTCAAAAAACGGGTATAAATTCCCGGCGCACCAGCGTTTCATTGTGTGAGTCTTTTTGGGGCTACCAATTTAGCGTGGGACAAAAATCGGGTTTCTGAAGTGAAGAAAAACTACGGGAGTTACAATATCCAAGAAACCTGATTTTTAAGCTGTCCCGGTTTATGTTGGTAGCAGGGCTGTTCAGTTCTAAAATTTCTTGACAGATCAAGTGTTTTTTTGATAAAATCACATAAGAAATTAAGACGTTGAAGGAGCAAAATCCCTTTATTTAGTGGTATTTGATATGATTTCTGACGAATGTTACACTCAAAATACACATCAGGGGGCTTTCAAAGTCTTAATCTGGCAGTATTTTTTTAGAACTGAACAGCCCTGATGTTGGTAGCCCTTTTTTGTATGTTTCCAGATTATAATCGAACGTTTCAGTTAATTTTTTGATTTTGTCGGACGAGTTCATATTGACTGCCCTATCTGGATAAACTTTAGAGATAGAATGTTGGGTTGAGGAATAAAATCTGGCATTCAATAAAACAAATTAAACTTTGAATAAGCTGTGTTTCGTTCCTCAACCCATCCTACGAGTTATTATTACACATTGTGGGCTTTCGTGTTTAGGCTACTGTTGTGTCAACTCTCGATTGTCGGATAAAGACGGGATAGTTTTATCCGGCATCTTTTGCAGTAAACCGCCAGTTGACTTTTGCCTCTTTATTGTTTCGATATTCATGCCAAGCATATGCTTATTGTCTTACTTCTTCAATATTGTCAATTCCGCGGTCAAGGCATCACCCAATTAAAACATTCAATTCGATTTCCGCCATATTAAGCCGGCTTCCGTGTTTTGGAGTATATACAAATTCAAATCGATCCCATAAATCTTTTGCTTTGTCCGGACTGAACACTTCATAAAATGATCCCGGCTTGTGAGTATTCAAATTATCCATCACCAGAGTTGTCTTTTCTGCTTTATGATATGAATTGGCAATTTCCTGTAAAACAAAGCCCGGTCTTTTTTTGTTTTTCTTTCAGTTATTTTGACCATGCGTTTCCCGGGAGCATTCCATTTTTCTTGGTATCATGCAGCCATATCCAGTGGCGTTGAACATGCTAATTTTTTAAGCATATCCCAACGGCCTGCTTTATAGAATGAGCGGAGTAATAACATTGCCTCTGCGCT
>JAUCGF010000061.1 GCA_030378005.1 Desulfococcaceae bacterium HSG9
GACATTTAGCTGACGGGTAGGAGTGCTGACTTCAGTTTGCCGCTTTTGGAGCGTTTTGGCAAACTGAAGTCAGCACTCCTGATTTTCGCCTATCACCTTAAACTTGACACAACACTAGGAAATCAGCTTTCTCATTTTAATATACGGGTTGCAAATCCGATTTTTAATAGGCGTTAATATAAATACTGCCAAGTTAAAAACACAAAGCACATCAATCTTGATAGGCTTATTACCTAGTTTTAAAGTGATGGTCAATATTACTTTACATAAAATTTACAAATATCTTACATAAATTAACATCCAATTTACTTTTTTTTGTGCTAATAGACACTTTCAAGTAAGTGTAAACAATATTAAATATACGGGATGGTGATTACTATGTTATTTATTATCGGACACTTTAAATCAAGCATTCGCATATTGCGTATTCAAGGAGATCACAAGTGAAATCAAATTACAATTCCCATGTATGGCGTATCGTTTTCGGATTAGCGGTGTTAGTGATTGGCGTCGTATTGTGGTTTGGCGTTGCCAAAAACAAAGTTATCGCTTCCTTTGGTGAATACGGACACTACCGAGGGGATGCCATTGATGATGAAGCCATGCGGGATATTCGGTTTATGACCAATGCGCCTTGCGTTTCTTGTCACGCTTATGAAACAAAGTTGCATGACAATGGCCGCCACAAAACCATTTCCTGCGAGTTTTGCCACGGCGTCATGGCGGACCATGTGAAGGATAACAAAAAAATTGGTGAGTTGCCGGTTAAAAAAGGGGAAGATATCAAGGTTTTATGTCTGAGGTGTCATAACCGAGCCATTCAGGCGCGCCCCAAAGATATGATCAAAACGGTGGTTATGCCGGACCATCTCAGAGACCAAAAAGTAAAAGAGACCCACACCTGCAACCAGTGCCACCTTGTACATGCACCGTTCAACTATATTGACCATGCTAATAAAATACTTGGCATACAGGAGAAAAGTTAAAATGGATGGTGAAAAATTCAAAACTGATAAGGAACGCCGAGCGTTTATTAAAAATGTCCTTAGTGGAAGTATCGCTGGCTCGTTGCTTTTGGTGATTCCCATGGGAGCCGATTTGGTTCTGGGAGATTCACCCAAGCCTGAAATTGATCTTCCCGAACAAATCCCCGGTATTCGCGGCAGTGAGTGGGATATGAAAGCACATCAATTCGCTTTCATTGTGGACATCACACGCTGTATCGGATGCGGTTCCTGTTGTGTGGCCGACAAGCGCGAATATAAGGTCCCGGACGGTTTTTATCGCACCTGGGTGGAGCGGTACTTAAAAGATTATGAAGGCAATGTTTATGTGGATTCGCCCAATGGAGGGGTGGATGGTTATCAAAATCCGCGTGATGATTTAGATGTCAAAATCCGCGACACCTTTTTTGTGCCCAAACTTTGCAACATGTGCGAGTATCCCTCATGCGTGCAGGTTTGCCCGGTGGGAGCGACATTCCGCTCGCCGGACGGCTTTATTTTAGTAGATTCTGAACGTTGCGTCGGGTGTGCTTATTGCATTCAGGCGTGCCCCTATTCGGTGCGCTTCTTGCATCCAGAAACGCGCACCGCTGAAAAATGCACATGGTGCTACCACCGGGTACGTAAAGGCTTGTTGCCGGCGTGCGTTCACGTTTGCCCTACCCATGCACGCAAATTTGGTGACTTAAATGACAAGGAATCCGAAGTTGCCCAAATCTTGAACGGGCCAGGCGTACTGACCGTTTTAAAGAAAGATATGGGCAACCATCCGTCACTTTATTATAAAGGGCTTCGAAGGGAGGTGGTCTGATGGATAATCCGCTTAATTATGTATTTCCCAATGATTTGCACGTTCACTGGAGTATGATGATCGTTCTTTATCCCTACATTACCGGAATCGTAGCCGGTGCTTTTATCGTATCTTCATTGTATCATGTTTTTGATGTTAAATCTTTAAAACCGATTTCACGCTTTTCACTTCTTTTTGCGCTGGCATTTCTTACCTGCGCAACCTTGCCGTTGCTATTGCATCTCGGACGTCCGGAAAGAAATATAAATATCATGCTGACCCCCAATCCCAGCTCGGCCATGGCGGGTTTCGGCTATATCTACAACTTGTACGGTATTCTGCTAACGTTGGAAATACTGTTTATTTATCGTCCCACATTGGTGCAGTTACGTCAACAGTCCAAAGGATTGATGGAAAAGGTTTACATGTTGCTGACATTCAACAGTGACAATCTCTCGCAAGAAGCTATTGAAATGGACAATAAAATCATCAGCTTTTTGGCGGCTATCGGCATCCCTATGGCCTGTGTTCTGCACGGCTATGTGGGCTTTATTTTCGGAGGCGTCAAAGCCAACCCGACTTGGGCGACCCCGCTCATGCCGGTTATTTTTCTGCTTTCGGCGTGCGTATCAGGAATTGCGGGCATAATCCTTATATATGCGCTAATAAAAAAATTCAAAGGCGAACAGGTCGATATTGATTGTATGCGTACCTGCGTCAATTATCTGGGCGGTTTTTTTATTATCGACTTTGTTTTTGAAATGCTCGAAGTTTTTTCCCATGCTTATTTGAGTACATGGTATCACCATTCTGTGGAAGGCTTGCTATGGGGGCCATTGTATAATTCGTTTTGGGTGGCTCAAGTGGGAATTTTTTCAGTCATTCCGCTACTCATGTTAGGCTGGCTTTGTTTCACCAAGGTTAAAGATTCAATCTATCGTGTGGCAGCGCCGATTCTTGGTTTAATGCTGCTTTTGCAAGTGCTGTTCATGCGCTGGAATGTGGTTATCGGCGGCCAGTTAATGTCTAAAAGTCACCGTGGCTATGTGACCTTTCATCCCGAATGGTTCGACAAGGAAGGTATCATTGCCGTTTTGGTTATCATGGTACTGCCTTTAATCGTCTTATTTATTTTAAGTAAAATATTTCCTTTTTGGATGGAGGAAGAAACCGGAGCCGTCAGGTGAATACTGAATGTGCGAACAGTTTCATAAATTACCTATTAATTCTTATTCATAAAAGCTATCAGATTGAAGGAGGTGATATTTCAAATATTATAGTTAAGCGGTTTTACAAGTAAAAAAACGATGTAAGACTTGGATAATTTAGGTTGATCACAAAAATTCGAGAAAAAGGAGGAAAACATAATGAACTGGAAGAGAACGACATTTATGATGCTTATTTTGGGAATTTTTTTGACAGGCACGGCATTTGGTCTGACCGATGCGTCTTTTGATGTCAAAAACCCCAAAAATCAGGAAATCAACAAAAAATGTATCACTTGTCATTTGAAAGAAAATAAATCACTGGTATTGCAATGGGAAAATTCTCCCCATGCCGCGGCCAAAGAAGGACAGGTCGGTTGTTATACCTGCCATGCGGCTAATGAAGGCGATGAATTGGGTTATAAACATGAAGGTGCCTTTATCAAAGCAATTCTGACGCCAAACGATTGTAAGAAATGCCATGAACCTGAGTTTGATCAGATGAGCAAGTCGCACCATGCTACAGCAGGTCAAATTATGGCATCATTGGACAACATGCTTGCTGAAGTTATTGGCGGTATGCCGACCAACAAAGCCAATATGCACAGCGGTTGCTGGCAGTGCCACGGTTCTGTTGTTGCGCTTAAACGCGATAAAGATGGCAAACCGATGCGCAGCAAAACCGACGCACCGCAGATGAACCATACGACTTGGCCGAACAGCGGTATCGGAAGGATCAATATGGACGGCACGACCGGCACTTGTAATGCCTGCCATTCCAAACACTCTTTCAGAGCCTCCACCGCCAGGCAGCCCGACAACTGCGGCAAGTGCCATCTGGGACCCGATCACCCCCAGAAAGAAATTTTTGACGCGTCCAAGCACGGCATTGCTTACTACTCGGCGATGCGCGGTGCTGTTCAGAACGGTATGAACATAATGAAAGACGGCAAATGGGTTTTGGGTGATGATTACTATTATGCTCCCAGTTGCTCCACCTGCCACATGGGTTCATATATTAAACTTAACGGTGCGGTTGCTGAAAACACCCATAACGTGGGTGATCGTATCTCCTGGACTTTACGTCCTCCGGTTTCAGTAAAATTGAACCGCGCGACCTTTACAGATGGTACGGTAGGCGATGTCACCGGCGAAACACCTCCACGCGCCGGAGCAAAAGTCAATTATAAGACTTATGTACGCGAAGGCGACAAGCTGAAAAAGAAGGTCACGGAAAAGACTATTAAAGAAGTGCTAAGTTGGAAACAGCGCCGTGACAATATGCAGGAAGTTTGCAAATCCTGCCACGGCATTAATCAGATTCGCGACTTTTACACCCAGTTTGACGAATTGGTCAATCTGTACAACGACAAATTCGCCAAACCTGGCATCGAAATTGTTAAGATGCTGAAAGCAGATAAAATCTGGGAAAATTCAGGCTTCCAGCACGAACTTGGTTATATCTGGTTTAATATATGGCATCATGAAGGCCGGCGGGCGCGACACGGTGCAGCCATGCAACAACCGGATTATACCCATTGGCACGGTATGTATGAAGTTTCTTGGCATTTCTATCATAAGTTCCTGCCAAAGGTTCAAAAGCTTGCTGACAAAGCAGGCCAGGGCGAGAAATATAAAAAGCATATCGCCGATATGATGGCTAAACCCGAGCATGTCTGGTCTCGCACCGGCGGCAGTGCCGAAACGATGAAACTTATTGAAGAAGAGCAGAAAATGCGTTACAAACAGTAATACCGTAAACTTATCAACCTAACGTAAACACGCCCCAATTGATCTCAATTTTCAGGTTGATTGGGGCGACCTATTTGTGAGCATGAAATGTTAAAAACAAACCGGATTATATTAATCTTACTGATATTAGGTGCCGCTGGGTGTCTTAATCAATCAACAAACAAAGAATTCAACAGTCTGGCGAACAAGGTGGCAGCCCTTAAAATCGTTCACAAACAATATACGCTTGGCCAAAAGCTGACTGAAGACCAAAAAAAACTCGCTAGCCAAAACGCTGCTAAGGATGCTTCCCCAGGAACCTACAAATTTAACGACGCCGACCTTTTCGTTGTGGCTGAAAAAAACAGTGATCGAGTTCTGATTCTGTATGAACATTATGAAAATGCCTTAAAAACAAAAGGCAGTGAACTGATCGGTTCTTTGATGTTGGAATTTGGCGATCCCACAGTATTCGCTCATGGAAAAACTGTATATTGGGTTTATAATGCGGACGGCAAAGTTTCCAAAGAAAGCTTTAATAAAGCGAAAGGCGCTCCGGAACAATTGGAAATACTGGCAACAGTCAAATTGGAAAGTAGTGAACTCCTGTTAGGTGATAAAAGTAAGCAGAAAAGTAAAAAACAGGATAAGCAAGAACACGCCCAGAGGGTTTATTACGTTATTTCATCAGAGCCTTTACTTAAATTGTTAAAAGCTCAAGGAAACTGATAAGTACCCGATTCTGATTTTCCTAAACAGGCATTCTATTCTCTAAAGGAACTGCTTAAAAACTTTACAGGTCCGGCACATTTTGATCTTTTCTTTCCAATTCTTATATGGCACCCCCCTACAAATCGTTCCACTGATAAACCAGCATAGTTTATCGCATTTAAATTCAAAAGCCGGGCAGATATCTCTGATATCTGACGCACAATTTATAATTTGCCAGCATGGTTTGATATTCTTCATGCCTTTTTTTTTGATAATCAGAAAAAATAACTGGCGTTCGATGTAACCGGGGATAGAGCGCCATCCCTGTTCATAGCTATGAATCGCTTTAATTGAAATGCCCAATAATTGAGCGATCTCATTTTGTGTTTTCCCCAATTGCTTGCGGAAATATTTGAATTCTCTTCTATTCATGATAATTTTCAGATTCAGTTATTCGGATTGAAGATTAAATAATGCCTTCGTGCCATCAACTTAATCGTTAAGATGACAAATAACATTATAAGGAGAGTGACTGATTAACTTACACATAAAACTTTTCTAATTACAATTAAAATTAGAAAAAAGAATGTTAAAACGGAAAATTATTCAGCCTGCATTAGATATCCTGAATTTTCCGATTTTTATTCTTATCAAATTTGATACGCGCATGTAAAGTCAATGGGTTATAAGTTTACTAT
>JAUCGF010000062.1 GCA_030378005.1 Desulfococcaceae bacterium HSG9
ATCAAACTTTATATACTTTGTAAATAAAAGCTATCAAACATTTCATTAACTATATATCATAACGGGGTCAGATGAAAAGATAATTTTTTTGATTTTATCATATTATCAAGGTATCAGTCATGTTTTCAGGCATTATCCATTATCAACAGATGGAAAATTCAGGAGCGCAAAAATTTAGCATAGCGATTTTTTGCATCGCCACCCGGAAAGGCTGCGGATTCAGGGTCGGCAAAAAACCGCTTCGCTTAATTTTTGCGCTCCATGCCATGTTTTCAGGCATTTTCTATCTACTGATTATCAGTAGAAGGAGTGCTGAACTTGCAGTTTAGCAGACACAGCCTGACTGTAAGTCAGGCACTCCTTGGCGGGCGAAAAATTAAGGATGCCGAAACTTTTAACTTTTATTTTTATAACTTTTAACAAGGAGGTAAGCAAAAATGAAAAAACAAGTTTTAATCACAGTCAGTTTGGGGCTGGCGGCATGCTGGCTTGGTATCGCCATCGCCGGAGATATTAATTATGGGGCGACCCCGCTGGTGGAAGCGGTATGCCAACGCTTCAAGAGGTTTACGATTATCTGATGAATGGGACAGCGGAAACGCCTGACACCACTTTTCAAGGGCCGTCCACAGCCCCCGGGTCCACCATGAAAACAACAAGGGAAATTTATGATGACATCAAAGCCGAATTTGATCAATGCACTTCCGCCACACCGGACAAAATTCAGAGCGGAGTTAAATTTTTCAGTACGGATACCGCTAAATGGGGAGTTCAAAACGGGACAATGCCTTTTGCGGCAGTTCCCAAAACCGGTGCGGCTATTTGCTTTGACAAAGTCGGCACTTCCAGAACATGTGCTGGAACCGGTGAAGATGGTGAGCATAAGAAAGGTGCGGCTTTGCCAAATCCCCGCTTTACCGATAATAGCGATGGCACGGTTACCGATAACATGACCGGACTGATTTGGCTGAAAGATGCGAATTGTATGTTATGGACTGATTGGCAGACTGCGCTGTATAACATCGGAAAATCAACAGATGGTGCTGGTGTAAGCTTGAATTCGGGAAAGGACTTTAGCTGCACTGATTATACGGCAGGAGCCTTTGATGATTGGCGCTTACCCAATGCAAAGGAATTGCAAAGTCTGATTCATTACGGCTATAGCTCTTCTACACTATCTGATGCAGCAGGCACTGATAGATGGAGTGAGGGGGATGCATTCACGGGCGTGAGTTCGGTTTACTATTGGTCATCTACGTCAAAGATGATCAGCGCGGATGAAGCCTTCGTGGTAGGCCTCGGCCGCGGCGTTGTCCACCTATTTGGTAAGAGCGACAAACGTTATGTCTGGCCGGTGCGAGGCGGGCAATAGCAAGTAAGGTGCGTTAGCGGAGCGTAACTCACCATGTCTATATTGATAAATTTCAGTGCGTTATGGCTGTCTCCTGACGCACCCTACTGACTACTGGCTGACTCCGGAATTATATATTTTAACGATTTGCAAAGGAGGAATTTATCATGTTCAGAAATTTTATCAAACAGACTGTTTTTGTATTGTTTGCGACAGTCATACTCTGCGTTGTCGGGACTGCCACCCATGCGGCCGGCAACATCAGCGACACCGACAAATACGCCTGGTCGGAAACGGCCGGGTGGCTCAATTTCAATCCGGGCCATGCTGATGCCGGTGTGACCGTTTACAGCGACCATCTCGAAGGATTTGCCTGGGCCGAAAATATCGGGTGGGTCAATCTGGGAAGCTATTCCGAAGGCGGGACGCATACTTATGATCAGTCCGCCGGCAACTGGGGCGTGAACAATAACGGCTCTGGCAATCTGTCCGGGTATGCCTGGAGCGAGGTCGCCGGGTGGATTCGTTTCGATCCGCCGCACGCTGACGCCGGTGTGACGATTGATACGGCTGCCGGCTCTTTTGACGGTTACGCCTGGTCGGAAAATACAGGCTGGATTCATTTTAAAAAAGCGTCTGCGCCGGCGTATAATGTTGTTACCGCTTATAGGCCTGCGACCACCACGACAATTCCCGCTGTTGCAACAGCACCGACCGTAGCCAGCGTGATGTATGTCACTTCGACGGCGACGTCCGGCACTTACACAGTCGGCTCTGCCATTGCAGTCACCGTTCGGTTCAGCCAAACAGTCTGGGTTTCAGGAACGCCGCAACTGGTGCTGAATATCAGTGAATCACCTGTTATGGCGTATTACAGCGGCGGCAGCGGAACCGACATGTTGATGTTTAAATATACGGTTGCGGCAGGCGATATGGTCACCAATCTTGAATATCAGAGCGAATGGGCATTGGAATTGAACGGCGGCCGAATTTGGGACAATATGGGCAATGACGTCATACTGGATTTGCCGGCACCCGGCACGCCCGGTTCCCTAAGCGGTGACATCACGTTGAGCCTTGAAACCGATTATCCTGTCTTTCGGCTTTATTGCCATGTCACGAAAAAGCATCTTTTCACAATGGATTCAAATGAAAAAGATACTCTGATCGCTTTGGCGGACGCGAACGGCGTAGCTGTTTGGCGAGACGAGCACATCGCCTATTATGCCTTTCATCCGCTACAATATAAAGCGGCATCACGCTTGCAAAGAAACACGCTTCAGGCGGTTCATCGCTTTTACAGCGAAGCGTTGCAGACGCATCTTTTCACGATAGATGAAAACGAAAAAGAGACGCTGATCGCTGACGCCGCGGATGTATGGCGGTATGAAGGCACGGCTTTTTATGTTCCGGCCTCTGAACAGGATGGCGCTGTGCCTGTTTATCGTTTTTACAGTGAATCTTTGCAGGTGCATCTGTTTACGGTCGATGAAAATGAAAAAAACACGCTTATCGAAACGGCCGGGGATGTGTGGCGTTTTGAGGGGATTGCGTATTACGCTTATCCGTAATATGTAGGGCGCGTTATAGATTTTCAGATAATCAATGCCATAAAATCTGATTTGAAATCAATTCGTCACCCCCTCCCCGACCCTCCCCCATCAAGGGGGAGGGAATATCTGAGGAAACATAACCGTTCACTCCACCCTATGTTTGGGATAACGACGCGGGACAGCTTCCCGCGCTACAACCTTATGTACGGCAGATTCATGTAGAGCGGAAAGCCGTTCCGCTCAGGGGGGAGGGAATATTTGAGGAAACAGTTTACACCGCTTTTGCCAAACTGTAAGTTTGGCACTCCATCGAATTGATCACACCGGCTAATCTCCGCCGCTTCCTTTTGTACACATCAAAAAGGCAAAAAGAAGCGTTCCCAGCAATTGGATCAAAGCTCCCAAAGGGAAAACATAATGCAGTTTCCATAAATCCATCATCACGCCCCCCATTAATGATCCCACCATCATTCCGAGACTGTGAGCCATTGTGGTAATTGCCATAAGCCTACCCATCGCGCCGATGACATTGCCTTTTATAACGGTAATCGCTGAAAGCGCCGGCATAGAGATACCTCCGCCAATTCCGAAACAGATACCGGCTATCAAAAGGCCCGAAAAGCCGTCAGACCATAAAAATGACAACACGGAATAGCTTACAATCAAGCCTCCAAAAATGACCATAAGGCGTTTGTCCAAACGGTCTGCCAATAAACCCATAGGAATATGCATCAGGCCGCTGATAAAAACGCCGATCATCACCAGAATGCCGATGGATGAACCGGAAAGTTTAAACTCAAAATCGGCAAATACCGGTAGAAACCCCCAAACAACGCCGATACAGGCGGCATATACAAACCGGAATACCAAGATAGCGACAATGCCGCGATTTGTGTAAAGCTGATGCCAAGTGAGTGGTGATATTTTATCGTTACGCTGATTATTATTCCGAGTTTTGTTAAAAATTTTCTCCGTATGGGTGGGTGGCAGCCAGAAATAACACAAAAGAAAACCGATTAGTGAAAGCACACCCATACTGATAAACGCGGCATTAAGGTTAAACTGATCCTTGATCAGGCCGCCAAGTAACGGACCGAAACTAAGCCCCAGAAACATTGCGGTATTAAAAAGGCCCATGGTGAAGCCTTCACTGCCGGCCGGCGTAATATCTCCGATATATGCCTGAACCACCGGCATAATCATGGCCGAAGCAACGCCTTGAATCAGGCGTATGATAATCAAGCCTTCAACATTTCTGGCGAGAATAAAAATAAATGAAATGACCGTATAGGCGGCCAAGCCGGATATAATAAACGGTCGGCGTCCCTTTTTATCTGACAACTTGCCGAAATAGGGCAGAAAAACAGTTCGTGATAAAGAGAAAGCACCAAAGATCACACCAATATAGATGCCGCCCGCACCCATATCATGGGCAAATACAGGCAGCAAAGGCACAACAATGCCAACACCGGTAATCGTGGCAAACAGGGAGAAAAATAACGCTCCGAAGATAGTCTTATCTAAGGTGTTCATGCAAGAGCGAGTTTTAAGTTGTTACATAATGGGAAATTACTTTGTTTTTTATTCCCTATTCCGTTTCTTGCAATTTTGCCAGCACCGCTTCCACCATTTCGCGCATTTCCGTCAGGCGTTCCGCAGACATGGCTTCAAAGCGTAGCACCAACACCGGCTGTGTATTGGATGCCCTCACCAGGGCCCAACCATCGTCAAATAACACACGCACACCATCAATATCAATCACATTATAGCGTTCACGAAAATATTCGGTAACTTTGGCCACAACATCAAATTTAATTTTATCCGGGCAAGCGACTCTGATTTCGGGCGTGCTGAAAGTCTGGGGAAGGTCGGAAAGCATTTCTGAGATCGTCATCTCACTGGCTGAAACAATTTCAAGCAAACGGCAGGCAGCGTAAATCGCATCATCATAGCCGAAATAGCGATCCTTAAAAAAGACATGACCGCTCATTTCACCAGCCAACTCCGCGTTCTCATCTTTCATTTTTTGCTTAATCAATGAATGGCCGGTTCGCCACATGATAGCGCGTCCGCCGTGCTTTTCAATATCATCATACATAGTATGGGAGCATTTGACTTCCGATATGATCGTGGCTCCGGGTTTGCGGGATAAAATTTCTCTGGCAAATAAAACCATCAGACGGTCACCAAAGACTAATTCGCCTTTTTCATCGATCACACCAATACGGTCGCCGTCGCCATCAAACCCAATGCCCAGGTCCAGCCCCTTGTCCTTGACCAGTTGTTGAAGCTCGGCCATATTTTTTGCAACCGTGGGGTCCGCTTCATGGTTGGGAAACGTTCCATCCATGTCGCAGTAAAGGTCATGCACTTCGCATTTGAGATTTTTTAAAACAGGCAATGCAATCACGCCAGCGGTTCCGTTACCGGCATCAACGCCGATTCGCAACGGCCGGGCCAATTTGATGTTGTCTTCCACAAACGCTTTATAAGGCGTTACCACATCGGCAGTTGAAAATTCGCCCTGGCCTTTAACAAAGTCACCGGCGTTTATAATTTCCAATATCTTCTGAATCTGTTTGCCATGAATCGAATCGGATCCGACACATAATTTAAAACCGTTGTATTCCGGCGGATTATGACTGGCCGTTACCATAACACCGCCCTCGGTTTGCAAATGACGGATTGAAAAATATAACACCGGCGTCGTGCCGACACCGATATCAATGACGTCACATCCGCAGGAACGCAAGCCTTCAATCACTTTGGCGGCATAGCGTTCACCGGTAACGCGGCAGTCGCGTCCTACGCTGATTTTTTGGCAATTGTGTTGTCGGAGCCAAGTTCCCACGCCCTGGCCAATAAGCTTGGCATCATCTTCAGTCATGTCTTTACCAGCGATTCCGCGAATATCGTACTCTCTGAACATTTCTGGATTCATTTTTTTTCCTTTGTTAATAATTAAAAAATATTTTTTATTTTACAATACTTAGGGACTTTACAAAAAATAAACTACCCATTTTAGCCGTGATGTAGGTCGGGTTAGCGATAGCGTAAC
>JAUCGF010000063.1 GCA_030378005.1 Desulfococcaceae bacterium HSG9
TCCTTTATCAGCGGGGAAAATGATGCAATTTTTAAAAACTCTGTTTTTTGGATGAGCTTACCTAACTATTTGATATATCAAAAATTACGTAAAATTAAAAGAAGTTTATGAATAATTCAGGCTAAGGTTTTAAAAAATGAAATAAGGTTTTTATCAGGCTTTAGCGGAAACAAGCTATCAGGTACTTTTTCAATGGTAGGGTGGGCAATGTTCTTACATTCACGTTCTTTATTGCTTGTTAACAAGGATAAAATGCGGATTTTGTTAAAAAATCAGACTTGCCCACCAGTTACGAGCCACATCCTGTCGTTACACGGTATCTACAAGGATTTTTTTTAGAAAGGATAATGCAGTGGTAGGGTGGGCAACGTTCTTGCATTCACGTTTTTTATTGCTTATCAACAAGGATAAAATGCGGATTTTGTTAAAAAAATCAGACTTGCCCACCATTTACGAGCCATATCCTGTCGTTACACGGTATCTACAAGGATTTTTTTTTAGAAAGGATAATGCAGTGGTAGGGTGGGCAACGTTCTTGCATTCACGTTCTTTATTGCTTATCAACAAGGATAAAATGCGGATTTTGTTAAAAAAATCAGACTTGCCCACCATTGACGAACCATATCCTATCGTTACAACGCAAAAATCGCTTGAAAACAATGGCCGTGGTTAAAACCGGTGGGCAAAGGAGTGCCAAACTTACAGTTTGGCAGTGTTTTTAATGGAATTTCATGTTGCGACCATCTGCCAAACTGTAAGTTTGGCACTCCTTTTCGATCTACTGAAGGTTTTAAACCGAAATTCGGATCAAAAAATAAAAAAGGTGAAAAGAGATGATTTTAAACAAATTAAAGGCAGGCGCGTTATTTATTTTGCTGACTGTCGTGATTGCCATGCCATCACAAGCGGCTGACAAGGCTGTGTTGACATTTGACAATCTGACAGCTAAAGCAGGTGAAAAAGTGACATTCACCTTGACGGTGAACAAAGCACCGAACGCGGTGAAAACTTTCGGTTTGGAAGTTTTATACGATACCGATTTATTGAAATATCAAAGCTATAAGCGCGGTTTGTTGGTAAAGAAAGGTTTCAGCTTTTTCGGTGTGAACGAGTCATCACCGGGAACGCTCAAAATCGGAGGCGTCGAACCCAAGAAAAACGAAATTAAAAAGGGTGCCGCCGGGTCGTTGGTGTTGTTGACATTTGAGGTTCTCAAAGCGGGCAAAGGTGAAATCAAACCGGCCAATCTTAAAGATAATATCAAAAAATGGCCGGTTCAAAACGGTGTGTTTAGCTGTGAAAAAAATAAGCCTGTCAAATAAGTACCTGGACAAAAGTTTTCCGGTATTTTAGAAATCGGATTTTTTAGAAAAATCCGATTTCCAGCGGAATTTGTAACCTGAAAATATATGTCCAAGTACTTAAATTCAAAAATAGCGGCGAATGATCACGAGGATTATAAAAAGTGCGTAGGGTGGGCAAAGTCATGATTAAATTGATGATTATTGCCTGACAAGACGGCAACCCCTAAAAGCTGTTAAAATAATCGGCCTTTGCCCACCATTTTGGAGATGCATCATACCGCCATAGGTAAACCGGTGGGCAAAATGCCGACGAAGTTTTGTGCTGTTGCGATCATCGTAAACGGCATTTTACCCACCCTACCAAGTGATAATTGGGGCTTGGTCATAACTTCGACCATTTAAGCCCTTCCCTCTTGATGGGGGATGGTCAGGGTGGGGGTGAAAACAGATGATATTCAATCGGTTCCCCAACCCAACCTGTAATACGACTGCATTTAGTGTCCCGGTTTATGTTAGCAGTAGGTCGGGTTAGCGCAGCGTAACCCGACATGAAAGCTGATATTGTCAGATTAATGCAACTTACTGACTATATTTTAGATTTGTGAATTTGAAAACACGACTTATCACTTCCCCCGCTTTGAATTCGGAATACTCAGTAGATCGAAAGTTCAGGAGCGCAAAAATTTAGCGCAGCGATTTTTTGCATCTGATTCCACCAGGATGTCAGCGCGGCTTCAGGGCCGGCAAAAAACCGCTGCGCTAAATTTTTGCGCTCCATGCCGTATTTTAAGGTATTTTCCATCTACTGATACTATAATATCAGATAAAGCAGTATTCCTATTGCCAAAACATGAGCGCATAAGATAATGGGTTTATGGTGATGGAAGCGTTCGTTCATTTTCTGGAGACGTTTAAGTCCGCCGCACAATCTGCGAAAGCGATCCAGATAAATGAAGTTCGGATTATCCGAACGTGAATCGCTTTGGAACGCAAAACATGGATAGATCGCGTACAGATTGTCTTTATAAGTGTATAACAGGTCATCAAAAGCGATACCTTGCCATTTCTGTTGGGCGATTATCAGAGCAAAATCACGGTTCATTACATACGCATGCGCCAAGGTGCGGTATTTGACTTTAAGCACCGACCCGTTGGCGGTTTTCTGACTGCCTTTGACGAAACATCCGAAAAACAGGACATTCCAACTGTCATGGGCATTTAAAAATTGAATACTATTATTAAGACGTTGCTGGTTGAAATTTTCAAAAACGATATCATCTTCAAAGACAATGATAGTTTGAGCATTGGCCAGAAGTCCTTTACGGATACATTGTCGGTGAGATTCGAAAATCCCCTGCTCGCAGTTTACCGGATGTTTTTTGACAATAACAAATTCCACCAGGCCGGTCAGGCCCACTTTTTCAAATTGGATAGCCGCCGCCAGGCGTCTGTCAGAACGTTCATCTAATGAAATACAATATATTTTATCAAAATAATTCCAATTCATGAAGCTGATCCGATTTCAGTTTTTCCGAAATTACGGAGTGCGGATGTTAAGGTTCGGGGACGAATAATTTGCCAAAACTTCAGTTTACTTCGTTATTTTATAGAAGTTATTTCACCCTATTCCTGATTTACAAAAATTAAATGAAAACAATCAGACGTATTTTTAATAAAGTGGCTGAAACTGATTATGTCCGCAGTGCTATTGAAGAGCAGGCGGATTTATCTGCGTTTAAACAACGTCCCACGCCGCGTATCATACTGGGAACCACGGCCATCGCATTCAGTTATGTTATTGGCTGGCCCGCTGTAAGCCTTCTGGGAACTTTGGCGGTTTATTTTAAAAAGCCGCTGTTAGTTGTCATTGGCGGGCCTTTAACGTATGGTTTATCCCACCTTGTATTTCTTCTCGGTATGTACCTGGCAGGAGCCAAGTACACTAAAATATTTATGCGATGGGCGACACGCATGGCAATAGAAAAATTACAGCGGCAAACGTGGCTAAGAGACAAAGATTAAAGTTATATTGCTGATTCGTAAACGGATTCCATAAAGTATGCCGCCAAAAGATACTACCCATTTATAATAAACTATGCTATCAATATATGCTCAAGTACTTATAACATTTAGAAATAGAAAGCAAATGGAAAAACAAATGACGCTGCAAAAAAGACTGGCCAATTTTAAAATGCCTGCATATCATACAAGAATAATACAATGAAAATTTTATTCATTCATCCCAATTTTCCCGCTCAATTTCGCTTTTTAGCCGCCGCTTTAGGCGCAAATCCTGACAATCATGTGATTTATGCCACTAAAAACCCCAGACCGGAATGGCATATTAACGGCGTCACCAAAGCGGTGTTCACGATAGATGACAAAACTGTTCATGATAACTCGTTGTCGCAGGCGCTAAAAACTCCGTTGGCAATGGGCGAAGCGGTGTTAAACCTGTGTCGGGAACTTAAAAAAAACGGTTTTGAACCGGATGTTGTTTATGGTCACTCAGGATGGGGCAGCGCTTGGTTTGTAAAGGATGTATTCCCTAAAGCGTGCCATTTAAGTTATCTTGAATGGTATTACAACTCAGACGGGGCGGATATGGTGTTTGGTCGCTGGAAACCGATGACGTCTGAACGCGCTGCCGGCTTAAGACTTAAAAACACACCGATTTTAAGCGATCTGACTGTATGTGATTTGGGCATTGCACCCACAAAATGGCAGCGTGACCAGTTTCCCGAACTGTTTCACCCTAAAATTGTTCAACTGTTCGATGGTGTTGATACGGATGTGTTCAGACCAAACCCGGATGCCAAACTCATGCTGCCTGACTTGGATCTGACCGATGTACCTCGAATTATCACTTATGCTTCAAGGGGAATGGAGCCATATCGCGGGTTTCCTCAGTTTATGGAAGCGCTGCCTTATATCCTGGCGGCTGACACTGAATGCCATGTGGTTATTGTCGCTTCGGAACGTGTCTGCTATGGCCCGCCGCCAGCTTCTGGTCAGAGTTACAAAAAGCTGATGTTGGAAAAAATCCGCTTGAGTCAATCAGATCGGGGGCGGGTGCATTTTGTCGGCACTCTGCCTTACGGGCAATATCGGCAAGTGCTGCAAGCATCTGACGTTCATATCTATCTGACGCGCCCTTTTGTATTATCTTGGTCTCTGATCGAAGCCTTGGCGTGCGGTTGTTTGGTGGTGGCATCAGACACCGAGCCAGTCAGAGAGGTGATTCAAAACGGCACTAACGGATTCTTAGTGGATTTTTTTGCGCCCCAAGCAATTGCCGAACGTGTGCTTGGCATTTTAAACTACCCCTCTTTTATGACCCAAATCAAAGCAAATGCTCGCAAAACCATACTCGAACGCTACGCCTTGAAAAAAGTCTTGCCCAAACATCTTGAAATAATAGACAGAAATGTGATTCGTGAAACGTGAATTCATACATCATGTTTCACGTTTCAAAAATCACAAATGGTGTGGTTACTCCTATTCAAGTTGATAAACTTTTTTCAGATATTTTTCATGGCGTTTAAATGACCAAAGTTCATTTTTTATGATATTGGCTGCGGCCTCACGGTTGCCTATCCGGACAGAATAGATGAGACGCTGGTGTTCGTGATAATTAATTCGCTCCCATTGGTCATCGTATTTCATCTGAGGAAAATCGTAAAGACGCTGCATCGGTAAGATGATCATTCTTCTTAACTGGCGATTGTCGGAAAGTTTAAGAAACACGTTGTGAAAATCCAAATCTATTTCAAAATACGCTTCAAATTTTCCCTTTTCAAGCATTACTTTCAATTGTTCATTATATTCCGTTAATTTTCCAACGTGAACGGCATTCAATTTATCGAATTCGTTAAAAATCAATGCGGATTCAAGGGTGCCGAGAATTTCATAAGAATTTTGAATATCTTGGGCAGTCAGCTTTCTGATCAAAACACCCCGTCGCGGCAATATTTCGACAAATTGCTCCGTTTCCAACTGAATCAAGGCATCACGCATGGGCGCCCGGCTGATACTGAGTTTTTCACAAATTTCGTTCTGATTAATAAAAGAACCCGGCAGTAAAGTACCTTTAGCGAGTTCTTGCCGTAAATAATGATATACTTTTTCCCGCAAGGTCCTGTTTGTAATCATGATTTTCACCTGATGTTCATTAATAACTTTCTCACTGTACAGGACAAAAATTTATATATAATTCTGAATAATATTTAATATCAGACAGTTATCCTGTTTTAACCGGAATTGCCATTTTTAATAATATCAATATGTTACCATTTTTTGTCCTGTACAGTG
>JAUCGF010000190.1 GCA_030378005.1 Desulfococcaceae bacterium HSG9
ATAGCCTCATTAACAGATTTCAGGTGGGTGTGGGTGGAAGAGAGTCTTGACAGTTATCAGATAGATGATGACCTGAGGAAGTGGTTAACAGAGATTCTGCCACCCTATATATATTGGAAATATCAATGCGAATTAAGACTTGAAAATAAGCATCAGCATTGCGGCGGCCAGCTTACCAAAAATATGCACCATCAAGCCATTGTAGGAACGTACTTTGGAAGCTATCTCGATACCGGTTTTTTCCTGTAGCCATGAAAACAGAGACTCTATCGGCTGCCTGACACGACTGACCGCTGTTGAAAATAGCTGTTCAGGAAGTGATAACTTTTTCTGACCTTTTTTCAATTTTACGGGCGTCATCTGGTCAGTATCCTGTTCTTCAATAAGTTGCTGTTTTAACAAGGCATCGGCGTAAGCCTTATCGGCATAAACCGCCTTGCCGTGTAAAAAAGGCGCTATCTGGCGAAAAACAGGTGGATCGTGCGCTCCGGCTCCGGAGACGCCAATATATTCAGGCTGAGGCGGCTTTCCTTTGCGTTCAGCACCGAGTACATGCAGTTTTACGCCATAATACCATATGCCCTTGGAACCGCAGTAACCTTTTTCGGCTATTTCTTCGGCGGCGACCTTTGCCCGGGAGCCACTCTTTGCGTTAGCCATAATCACGGGCATGGCATCGATAAGGCGACAGGCGGATTCTGTCACACCGCATAAATGACCGAAATCTAAGAATATATTTTCGACAAGGGCAGGCATGAGAGAATCGAATCGATTCAGGCGTTGAACAAAAGCAGTATAAGAAGGTAATATCAGGAAAAATCACCAGAGATATTTTTTTGCATGCTCATAAATTTTTTTTATTTGAGAACACCCTTCTGTCACACCGAAAAGATATATCGTGATCACCTCTTCGTCGGTGAAAAAAGGCATGGCATTATTGCTGAATCTCTGACAATAAGGCCTGAGAGTACCGGAATATGTGTCCGATACATAAACATAGAGCCTGGTCAGATTGAATTCCCAGTCATAGAGCCTGTTATGATTAAATTCCCAGTCCATGAAGCCTCCTGTTTTATGGGGTAAGTTTACATAAACTCAGGCATGATCATGGAAATGTTAACCCTTAATTCGCATTATCAATTTACCGGAACTGAAAATCCGAAATTTAAAAAGAGCTATAAGGAAGCTTATGAAAATGCTGAATTACAAATGGAGCAACATCCTCTTACTCCGTTATATGAAGATCATCCGGAATGGCAGTCATGGGCGGAATGGACAGTTTCTGATTTTCAACGCACTTCATCGCCAGTGGAAGGTGGTGACGGATCTCTTTCTCAATTGCGTCACAATGGGAGAGGTCAGTCCGGTAATCGCCTACGAGCATTAACGGCTATTCACAATTCAGGTCTGAGAAGGAGTGATAACACCAGTGCGGCGGAGAGATTATTCAGGAGAGATTTTCCTGACATTTCAGAATGGGTGATAGAGCGAATGGGAGAATTACCGGAGCTGCGAAATTCTGCAAATTCACTTATGAGGATAACCTCTTGAATTTACAAAGTGTCCCGCCTTATGTTGGTAGCCTAAATTCATATAATTATTAACTGATTATTGTAAAATTGTCCTGTACAGTGATATCCAGCGATAAATAGTCTGTTTTGCCTTTTTGTCTCGGATCTGTCAATGTTGTGAAATGGGGCTGAATTGATGCGTTACCTATTGTATTCATTATATAACTCCTCTATAATATTATAATTTCAGCATTGCTTTGACTTTAAAACAAAACTTATTATAAATTATCATAAAGGACGCTGTTAACTACTTTTTCATGCAATTGCCCTAGTTTGTGTCTAACAAAATCAAAGGGTTATAAAACTTTTCGATCTACTGAAATTAAGTGTTGGGTATTGATTATCGCATCGGCCATTACAAAGTATCAGTAGATCGAAAACTTTTTGTCAACCCCTGAAAAATCAGAGGTTTTCAGCATTTCATGAATTAGCTGAAGCCATGAAAGAAGCGGACAATATCATAAAAAGCCGTTTTCGATCTTTTCCGAGTTTAGAAGAAAAGCTTGTTTTTCGGTTCTATAAGATGTAACCTTCTGATTTTTCAGGATATATCGTATGAAATAATTTATATTCAATAAAATCAAAGTGTTAAAAAACTTTTCGATCTACTGAGTATTCTTTCAGATTGCGCCTTTCATTATCAAAAAATGTTCAATCTTCAAAATATTCGTGCTGCTTTTCTATTGCGTCCCTACTGGACTTATTATGCCCCTGACGGGACAAAGTGTTGAATGGTCAATGGAGGTGCTGAACTAATGCGCCTCCGCCCAATTCTTCCCGCTGGCGATATTCACTTTAAGCGGAACCTTCAAATCCCAAATATTTTCCATGGTATTCGCGACTGTTTTTGTCACTTCTTCCAATTCCTCATCAGGCGCTTCAAACACAATTTCGTCATGAACCGATAAAAGCATTGCGGTTTGCATCTTTTTTTGCGTCAAAACCGCATCGGTTTTGATCATCGCCAATTTAATTAAATCCGCAGCGGTTCCCTGAATGGGCGTGTTTATGGCGATTCGTTCGGCGGCATCGCGCACTGTTTTTTTGCCGCTGCCAATATCGGGCAGCAGGCGGATGCGTCCTAAGAGGGTGCCGGTGCTTTGGATTTCGCGCGCCTGGGCGACAGCCTGCTCCATAAACTGTTTCACGCCTTTGTAACGGTCAAAGTAGTTATCAATGTAGGTTTTTGCCATTTTTCGACTGATGTTCAATTGTTTGGAAAGGCCGAAAGGACTCATGCCGTAAACGATGCCGAAATTGATCGCTTTGGCTTGGCGGCGCAGTTCCGTTGTTATCATTTCGGGAAACACCTGGAAAACTTCTGCGGCGGTGCGTGTGTGAATATCTTCATCTTGCTGAAACGCCTGAATCATAATCCCATCATCAGCGCAATGGGCCAGAATGCGCAGTTCGATTTGGGAATAATCGGCAGCGAGAATCGTCCATCCGGAGCGCGGAATAAAGGCTTTGCGGATTTCCATGCCTTCAGGCGTGCGAATCGGAATGTTTTGCAAATTGGGATCGGAACTGCTCAGGCGTCCGGTGGCGGTGACTGTCTGATTGAATGATGTGTGGATGCGTCCCGTATCAGGATGAATCAGGTTCAATAACGCATCTGTGTAAGTTGATTTCAATTTGGCCAGCGTGCGATAGCGCAAAATATGCGCCGGCAATTTGTGCAGAGCGGCCAGGTTGGTAAGAACACTCACATCCGTGGAATAGCCTGTTTTCTTTTTGGTTTTTTTCTGCACCGGCAAATTGAGTTTTTCAAACAAAATATGTCCGAGCTGCTGAGAGGATTGGATATTAAACGATTCCCCGGCCAGTGCGTATATCTCATCTTTGAGTGTTTCCAATTGGCTTTCAAACAGGCCGGACAGTTCATGCAGTTTTTCCCGGTCAACACAGATGCCGGCCATTTCCATTTTAGCCAGCACATCAACTAAGGGCATCTCAACCAGAGACATTAATTCGGTGAGTTTGATTTTTTCCAACTGCGCCGCTAAAATCCGATACGCCGCCAGCGTTATATCGGCATCTTCACAAGCGTAAGGCGCGGCTTTGTCTATGGCAACCTGAGCAAAACTTTTCAGTGCCTGTTTGCCTTTGCCCACGACGTCAGCGTATGTGATGGTTTTATGGTCCAAAAAATCCAGCGCGATCCGGTCCAGATTGTGCGCCCGTTTGGATGGGTTGATCAGATACGACGCCAGCATGGTGTCAAACGCGATACCGTCAAGTTTAACGCCATGACGTGCCAGCACCATCAGATCATATTTGATATTTTGCCCGACCTTTTTTATATCCGGGTTTTCCAGCACCGGGCGCAAAGCATCCAAAACCGCCCTTCTGTCTAATTGCGGTGGTGCGCCGCCATACTCATGGGCGCACGGGATATAAAAAGCTGTATCCGGTTCCAATGCGAATGACAAACCTACCAGACTGGCGCGCATGGGGCTGGATGAAGTGGTTTCCGTGTCCACGGCAAACAAAGATGCTGTTTCAAGACGCGCGATCAGATTGTCCAGCTCCGCTTCAGACAGAATCGTATGGTATTTTTTGCGGGAAAGGTCGCTTTTTTTGGGATACGCTTTGAGCAACTGCCTGAATTCCAGCTTTTTAAAAAGAGTGTAAAGCGCATCCTGGTCAGGAACCTGGAATTTCATGGCATCAGGATCGAAAGAGACAGGTGCCTGGGTGTCGATGGTCACCAAAGAACGGCTTAACAACGCCTGTTCTTTGAATTTAACCAGGTTTTCATGCTGCTTTTTTTTTGTGATCGTGTCCACTTGCTCATACAACGCCTGCATACTGCCAAACGTTTTGATCAAAGTCTGCGCGGTTTTCGGACCGATGCCCGGAACACCGGGAATGTTATCCGAACTGTCGCCGGACAATCCCATAATTTCGATGATTTTATCCGGTTCCACGCCAAATGTTTTACGGATACTGTCTAAAGTCACGGTTTTGTCTTTCATCGGATCCCAGATCATCGCTTTGGCGGTCACCAGTTGATTAAAATCTTTATCACCGGTCACCATCACCACATCAAACCCGGAGTTTTCCGCCAGACGCACGCACGAGCCGATCAGATCATCGGCTTCAAAACCGCTTTTTTCAAATACCGCGATGTTAAAAGCGTCGGTAATTTTTTTAATATAAGGCAGTTGCACCACCAGATCATCGGGCATGGGCGGTCGATTGGCTTTATAGTCCGCATACATTTCGTGCCTGAACGTCGGTCCTTTGGCATCAAAAAACATGGCGATATATTCAGGCGCTTTGGTTTCGAGCAGTTTTAACAGCATTTTGGTATATCCGAAAATCGCGTTGGTGGGAAACCCCTCGGAATCAGCCAATCCTCGAATGGCGTGATATGCTCGATAGATATAGGCTGTGCCGTCAATCAGGTAAACGGTTTTTGTTGTTTGAAGCGGAAGTTGGGTTGCTGCCGGGTTTGTCATTATGACCTCCGAAATGTTCAGAATCGTTATTGTTTTAATTATCAGACTCTTAATGTAAAATGCGAATTTTAACAAGTAAGAAAAACAATCAAGATGATAAAATGATCTGATTTCAGTTTTCTCTGATAACGGAGTGCAAGCTTCAGCCAGCCTTTTTCGGCATAAGCGATGAAGTGGGAATCAAAGTGATAACTCAAAAATTCGTAAGTCACATAACACCTGTAATAAAGCGGCATCGCGAGAAGATGATTCAGATGACCGCACAGGCGGTGCTTTCGACCCCCGGCTTCGAAATTATCCCGGCGTTCTTCCCATAACGGACGGATCCGTTCCGCAATTTCATAGAACTGATTTAAACTTTTTATCAGGTACTTTAATTAATTGATATTATGTATTATAATTATCCTCAAACAAGATAATATTGCAAGGAGGATAGTTATGAGCAAAATACCGACAAAACTGACAGAGGCG
>JAUCGF010000191.1 GCA_030378005.1 Desulfococcaceae bacterium HSG9
AGAAGCTGTAAAGATTACAGGGAGGCAGGGCAAAGGAAAGAAAAAACAGAAAAAGTGGGAATCCCCGGTAGGAGTCTGATATAACATTAACGCAAATATCCGAACTGCCGATGAAGTTGCTGACAATTTGGTGTATCCTGAAAAAAAAGAGGCCGAGAATGAGAAAAAACATGAAAAAGCTCAAAATATCAAGTATATCACCAGTATGGCAAAGCCGAAAAAAGAAGTTATGGAAGAGATTTATGATGAAATAAAGAATGAGAATTTTATCAGCAAACCTCTGCTCTGTCTCATGGACGGCTCACTGTGCCTGTGGGATCAGCTGAAAACTGTCTTCAAAGATATTTCAAATAAGGTCTGCATCCTTGATATTATTCACGTTTTAGAGTACATCTGGCTGATAGCCCACATAATGTATAAAGAAGGTGGTGATGATGCGAAGAAATATGTATATAAAAAACTGAAGCTTATATTGGAAGGGAAAGTCGCATTTTATATTATGGAACTTCAAGTGGAAATGAAGAAAAGCAAATGGAAGAAGAAGTCTCATCAAGAAAAGTTCAAAAAAGTGATAACCTATTTAAAGAATCACAAGCAGTATATGAAATATGATGAGTACCTGTCAAAAGGACACCTGATAGGAACCGGAGTTGTGGAATCCGCTTGTAGCCATGTGGTCTGGGACAGAATGGAAATTTCAGGAGCCCGGTGGGGTATTGACGGAGCAGAGTCTGTTTTAAGATTAAGATCGGTTGTGAAAAATAAGGATTGGGATAGTTACCGGGATTTTTTTACCGGCCAGGTCAGAGATAATAAGTTTATAGCGGATGATTATAATTCCCTTAATATACATGAAAAAGCTTGTGCTTAATTTTGGTTATACTCAAATTATATTAGGCTGCTTTGAGTAATTCAATCGGTTCATTAGTCCTCACAAGAATATTCTCTTCTTTTCTCAATTTATTCCTCCATTTCAGATATGCCCAATCAAAGAATTTATCCCAATCCCCGTTCAGTTCAACACATCTCAGATGGAGTAGCGCCTCTGCGCGACCCGGTATCCATCGCATTCCCGAACAGTCTAAGCGTTCACCGATAATATAACGAGCGGCACCTTCAACTATGCCCGAAGCTGTCGGTAAGTCTTCTTCTGTGTATTCCTTGTAATTCATCATCTCTAAGCGAGGTTCCATATATTTTATCACTTCGGATAAGATCACTCTTTTGCTTTTGTCTCGTTCAGCTCGCTTAGACAACTGTTTCAACTTCTTTTTCAACTGAGCTGGAACCTCTTTTGCACGACCTCCGTAAAGCGGTCTTTTCATTTCCACCACCCATTCTTCTGTTTCCACTGTTCCTTCTCCATGACTGGTCCGGCCTGTTTTCCATAGTTTTTCTTCGATATGTATTATATCCAAAGCTGAAGTCGCTTCGGGAAAAAGTTCGGTTAATCCTTTTTTGAGACAGCGTTCGCCATCAATAGCAATGTGGATGCGTCAGTCTGTTCTCGGAGGAAAACCTCGTCAGGCAGCCTGTCTACGTGCCTGTTGAAGGATTGCCTCGCGGGGAGCATATGAAGCCCAGACTGTTTTATTGACAGGCCCATGCAACAGACCGTCACTTCCTCTTTTGAGTGTATACATCACAACAATGGTAATACTGCGACCATTCTTACTTTTGTCACCCTTCTTTCGTCTTTTACGCTTTTTTCCCTTCCTTTTCTCTTTTCCCCTATGCCGTTGACAACATCCCTTTGTATTTTTTCCTTCTTTTTTCCAGTTCCTCGTCTGTAGCCGTCAGCGTCGCCTTTCCGTCTGCTTCGATGATTAAAACCTCTCCGTCACCTTCGGGCACTTCCGACACTTCCATATATCCGCCTGCTTCGCGCCCTAATCCTGAAACTGAAGTTTCAACCGATTGTATTGAAGGTGACCAGCCATAAAAATATTTGAACAATTTTACAGATGTTATAAAACTCACTCTTGCAGCGAGGCGTGTGGCCTGACTTATAACAGACGGACTGAATCCGTCACGCGTTAATCCTAAGGCCATGTCTGACGGATAAAAACCACCGGCTTTCTTATTTTTTCTAACCTGATAAGTTCTGAAATATGTGACTTCTCCGAAAACGGTTTTAATCTTTCCAGCTATCGGTATTCTTCTAATATAATATAGGCCTGTATTTAGCCATTCGGAGCAATCCGATTTGTTATGACGTGACGTAAGAAATAGCTGAATATAAAGAATTCCAATACATGATAATAATTTCCATAATGCTTTTTCAAATTCTGAAAAAGTCATTTTTTCATTATTTTCGGTACAAAATCCGATTGTTTTTTCACATTCGGAACCAATTTTATCTTTGATTTTTTCTACAGGTAACTGCTCTTTTGCCTCATATGCCTCAGAAATATCAACAACTTTTGTACTCATTGGGTAAACTCCTAAAATATCTCATTATTTTAATTTGTTTCCCAATTCTATTAACAGGTTTGTATTTTAAAATTTACAATTTTTTGTCATTAAAAACACAAAGTTAATTTTTATTTAAGATTGATAAATTTAACCTATTGATATTAAATATAATTTTAAACTCATATTTGGATAAAATAATTTGCACCCATTTAAAATCGCCTGCATCAATCCCTCCCCGGCAAACTGTTTTATAAACGATGTTTATCGGCACCTACTGTATATTATCATCACTTGAACGATGGTTTATATTTTTATCAATACAGTTGATGCTGTATTTGCGCTTTATTTTGACTGGCTTTGAAAATGAAATGGTGGGTAAAATGCCGACGTAGTCAGGTGCGGATATAAACATCACAAGCGGCATTTTGCCCACCCTACTGACTGAGTGCTGACCGTGACTGAAATATCCTTGTTTTGATCTTTGTGATAATCGACTTACCAGCATTCTGCGACTCTATGAAAGCATACAGCCATATATTTGAGTCGAACAGGCAAAGTTTATCTTTTTATCAGGCTCGGTCATATATTTCCTTTCTTTTGAACGGTTTGAAATCAGGTATTTTTACAGGAGATTACAGAAGATTCTCAATCATATCGGAAGTTGCGTCATCGGTTAAAATCTGCTCTGTCTTTTATTTCCATGAATTCAGTCCTCTCATTTTGCAAAAAATATAACGTACTCTTCAGCGGGCGCGGTTTTTACGCTCCGTTAGAAGAAGAGATTGTCAACTATCTGATAAATCATACTTTAATATATTTTGAGGACCATTTGGGCCGCCAAGATACAACTCACCAACGTCTATAAATCCACATTTTTTGTACATAGAGTTAGCGGATTTATTTCTGGTATTTACTGTCAAGCAGATGCAATCAAACTTACCATGTAAAGCCGAAATTGTATGTTTAAGCAATTTATTTCCGATACCCTGCCTTTGGTATTTCTTATCTATCGCCAAAGTATCAATCCAGCACACATTTGATTTCTCAGATTTTAACTCAGCAGTTTCATAATGGCTTGTAACAATAATTATTCCTGCCGCCTTACTGTCATATTTTACACCTGCAATATACACATACTTTTCAGCACTCTTGCCGTAGAATCTGGAAAGAACATCAGCTATAGGAAATATAAATTGAGCCTGATTTTCAAATACCGATATTGTTGAGTAAGATTTAAAATCAGATTGAATCAACTCTATAACTTTAATGACCATTTCGATAATAGAAATTTGGAGATGGGATGAAGCAGAAGCCTCCAACCGCAGACTCTGTAAACATTAAAATGCGCTACCGCCCATATTCATTTATAATGATTCGTAACTGTTAATATTTCAGCCTCATTATTTACAACTATAAAAATAGCTCTGTACTTTCTGTCCAGTCTGAATGAATACACCTTCAGGTGTTTCGGCTCAAGGAGTTCGACATTCAGAGACGGATGACGGATATCCTGCTCGAAAAGCCGCTTTGCTTTTTAAAATTTTTTCTCAAGCTGATATTTTTTCAGATATTTCTTTATGTCATCTTTCAGAAGTTTAATCTTCATCTTTGTCCGCATATATTGTGGACGTTTCGAAACCTTCTTTCAAATCTTTTAAAAACGGCACACTGTAGCCGGCTTTTTCAAAATTTTTCATTACATTGCCCAAAGGCAGATTTTTATCATATTCTTCCAGTTCGAATGCTTCCCTTCTTATCACTATTTCCACATTTCTTGAGAGCAGTTCTTTTATGATATCCAGCAGACTCTCATCCATCTCACTTATTTTCACATTTAAAATCGCTTGCATCAACCCCTCCCCCGACAAACTGTTTTATAAACGATGCTTATCGGCGCCTACTGTATACGATGGGTTATATTTTTATCAATACAGTTGATGCTGTATTTGTGCCTTATTCAGACTGGCTTTGAATCAGGAGTGTCATTTTTGACTGCAACAATAAAATGGTGGGCAAAATGCCGACGTAGTCAGGTGCGGATAGAAACATCACAAGCGGCATTTTGCCCACCCTTGTATTATGGCTACTAACTAATCTGAGTCGTCAACACCATAATGAGTGATAACATCAATGGGTTCTGCCTTTAATGCCACCTTAATGATTTTAGACAGTTTTAATTTGAGACGCTTACCACCCCCTGTCCATTCATCAATTTCAAACCGGCACTGTTTTTCTTTCATAATATCAAGCAGTAATTGTTTGAGTTCCTTATTGCGCCCTTTGGGGTTACCAATGAGATCGAAGGATATCCGCGTAGCGGTAACGAGTTTAAGATCGCATGGTTCATTGATTAAGTGAACCGCTTGGAGGAAGCCTGTCAGGATACATCGATCAGCGGTTGTGTCAGTTTGAATACCTGTGATGTATTTGTAATGTCCTTGGTATTCAAGTGCGGCAAAAAATCGTCCCTCTTGCGTGTTCCAGTTACAGCTTGCACTGGAGTAAATCGTAACCTCTTTCATAATTGCGATTATTCCTGTCTGAGCTGATGTTCCAGTTCGTCATCGGTGAGGGCATCGGCGGGAATTTCTCTGTTCCACAGCAATTCCAGAAAACCCCTGTAACCTGTTTCCAGCATTTCGCCGCACTCCCCGATTGTGAGATGTCCGTTCAGATATTCCCAGATTACAAGCCCCCGTCTCATTTCCTCTCTGACAGCATTGATATTCTGCCCGTGGGATTCTCAAATAACATCAGGTATTTCAAGAGTAATTGTCTGCATGTTCAAATTCCTACGTTTAAGCGGCATAACCAACAGCAAAAACCGTTTTCCATTCAAAATTATTTAAACAAATCCGCGTGTGAACCTGTTCGTACAAACTGAATTATTTCTCCTTCTATACGATATATCAGTATCCAGTCAGGTTTGATATGACAATCATAAAACCCTTTATAATTTCCCTTTAGCCTGAATTATTCATAAACGCATTATGAGATCAATTTTCAACCCGCTGCCGTTAAAAAATCTAACTGATCGCAACTCTGCGGTGGTTATCGGGAGAGTGCCCGGCACTTCCTGTCGGTATC
>JAUCGF010000094.1:0-27500 GCA_030378005.1 Desulfococcaceae bacterium HSG9
GAGATAGATTAATTCTTATACTCCATAGGGAGGTAATTAATAACCAAAATTTTATTTCCGATAATGTCTAATTAATATGACACACACAGTATCGAAAGTATATAGCTATCTTATTGCTTAATATTCATTTTAACGGTATGTTTCATTTTGGTTACACTCAAATCAATCTTTGTCGGCGTTACCCACCGTTTGGATAAGGCAATCAAACGGCATTTTGGGGCCAAAGCGGTGTGATCGGAATATAAAATAAAAATAATGACAACTGATTCAGAATATCAAAACAAGGTCAAAGATTATCAATGGAAAGATTTGTTTAAGTTATGGGAATCCATATAATTTTTTTTGGAGGTGACTATGAAAACTTTATGCCCAAATCTTGAATGTGGAGAGTTTTATAGAATGAAACCTGAAAGCATTGGCACACTCGCAAGGTGTAAAAAATGTAGCACTGTTTTCAGGGCTGTAGAGTATATCGAACCGGAGCAAAAAGCTGTCATTGATTATGAAAATGTCTGGCTTCCATACGTTCAGGCCCCTCCGGACACCCAAAAAGTCAGACTTATCGGACTCGGTATATCAGTGGTTATTCATGGGTTATATGCGGAAACAACCCAAATCATGAAATTTTATAATCCAAATAACCGTGAAATAGAAGGGACGGTTGTTTTCCCCCTACCGGATGATGGCATTGTATGTGGCTATGGTCTGGATATTGATGGGAAAATGGTTGACGGCGTGGTTGTTCCCAAGCAGGAAGCGCGCCGTATACTGGAAGCTGAGAAACGCAAGGGAATTGATCCTGGAATTGTGGAAAAAGTACAAGGCAATCTGTATCGCATTCGTGTATATCCCATCTTCGCCAAATCAAGCCGCATTGTAAAGGTTACTTATATTAATGATTTAACTGTACAAGGAAATGATGCCGCCTATCACCTGCCCCTTACCCATGCTGAACATATTGAAAATGTTGCTTTAAAAGTCCAAGTGATTCAGGCAACGGTGAAACCGGTAATTACCGGCGGCGTGGGGAATTTATCAATGAACCTTTGGCAAGAACGCTGGGTTGCGAAAGCAAAGTTAGGCAGAGGCACTCCCACAGAAGACTTGCAGGTCCGTCTGCCGCAATTGCCGGATCAGGTTGTTACCATAGAAAAGAATACGAACGATGATATATTTTTTTGCATAAGTGCTAAGTGCCAAATGCCAAAAGAGATGACTCATTGGAAACCACGACAAATAATGATTGCTTGGGATGCATCAGGGAGTCGAACAGATCTTTCGCGAGATATTGCTTTTCTTAAAAAATTGTTCACTTACTGGCCGGAAGTAATCATAGAAGTACTTGTATTTCGTGATCAGGCAGAAGAAATTAAGTCCTTTGAAAACCATAATGCTTTATTTGAATATTTACAGCAAATTCCATACGACGGTGGTACTGATTTAACAAAACTTGATTTAACCCTAAATAATTCTGAATGCGAAGCTGCGTTTCTTTTTAGTGATGGAATGGCTACAATTTCTCATGGAATCCCCCAACTAAACAAGAAAAAAGTATTTACAATAACAAGTCAATCTAAGAATAATTCAGCTTATTTAAAATATATTACTGAAAAAACAGGTGGTATATATATAAACCTACTACGGATATCAGCACCTGATGCCTGCCAAACAATTCTCAAACATAAGCGCTATCCTAACTTGGTTTCCCCGATTGGCTGCAAAGAAATCTACCTAAGTTTAAGCCAAGATCGCGTCACTGTTTTGGGTAAGCTAATAGACGACCAGGGGGAAATTAAAATTGATGGAATTGCAGAGTCACTGATTTCGTTTTCCATTAAAGCAGACCAGGCTGATTTAAACCGAATTATCGCCAGGGCTTGGGCTGGAAAAAAAATCGATGAACTGGAAATTATTAACCCAAAAACAAGTGATGAGTCCCTTGCGCTGGCAAGACGTTATGGATTGGTGACATCCGGTGCCTCGCTACTGGTACTGGAAACATTAGAACAATACCTTGAGTATAATATTGCTCCCCCCAAAAGCCTTCCAAGGATGTTAACCCAATATAATGAGCGTATTGCTTGGTATCAGCGAGATGAGCAGAAAAGTAATGAATTAAAAATTCAATCTGTATTAGAAATGTGGCGTAAGCGAGTTCTGTGGTGGGAAACTGATTTTAAGGCTGATTTAGATAATATAAGACATACGGATGCAACAGGTAGACCATCTGACAAGGATTTTGATATAGATGATCTTGCTCTTGAGCTAAATGGTGATATGTTGTATGACGAGTCGCAAGATGTGGATATTGATGACGAGCTTATTGAGTTATGTGATGATGAAGATGACGAGGAAGAGTATATTGAGCAATCGGATGAATCCGATTTGGTTGAATCCGATGATGAGGTGGATGAGGTGCTTGAGTATAATGCTCTTGAGCTAGAAGATGATGGTGATTTGTCTGCCGAGGTTGCTGACTTCTCTGATATGGATATGGAATACGTACCTAAAGCGCCAAAAAAAAATCAGCCGCAAACACAAACCAGTATTGCAATAATGCCTTGGACTCCTGATACACCTTACCTAAAGGCGATGCAAAATGTTGAAACAGATAAAGCGTATCAAATCTACCTTCAAGAAAAAAAACAGTATTCAAACAGCCCTGCTTTTTTTCTTGATTGCGGGGATTATTTGCTTAAAAATGAGCAACCAACTTTAGGCTTACGGGTTTTATCTAACCTACCGGAACTCGGTATCGATGATGCGGCTTTGATGCGTATGTATGTCTGGCGATTGCAGCAAGCCGATGAATTGGATTTGGCAATTGATATTTTGGAAAAAATTCGGACACAAAGAGATGATGAACCCCAATCGCATCGCGATTTGGCATTGATATTAGGCGAACGATGGCAAAAACATCACGAAGATGAAGATGTGATTCGTGCTATGAATTTACTCTACCATGTAGTTTTAAATGCGTGGGATCGGTTTCCCGAGATAGAAATCATTGCCCTGATGGAACTGAATCGCTTAATTCATTTTGCAAGCCAGGCAGGTGTTGATATACCAAATACTATCGATCCACGCCTGCGTCGTCTTTTAGATTTAGACATTCGTATAAGCATGTCCTGGGATGCTGATAATACAGATGTTGATATACATATCTTTGAACCCACTGGAGAACATGCATACTATAATTATAACCTAACCAATATAGGTGGCTTGGTCTCCCGTGATTTTAGAGATGGTTATGGTCCCGAAGAATATGTTCTTCGTAAGGCAATACCAGGCGATTACATAATAAAAGCTCACTATTACGGATCCTCTCAACAGGATATTTGTGGTACTTGTACCGTTATTGTCACTGCATTCACCAATTATGGACGATCTACTGAAAATAAACAAATTTTGACGCTTCGTTTAGATACACCCGGCGATCAAATCCAGGTAGGAAAAATTAATATTGATGAATCAGCCTTTAAAAAAGATGATGATTGGCAAAATAAATTTAAAAATCTTACCAAAGGAATGAGTGTGACTGAAATAACCAAAAAATGTGGACAACCAAAAGAAATAAAAGGAGATAACGAAATTATTTTGGTATATAACCCTAAACCTGATGTAATAATCCATGTGATAACATCTCCCAAGCTAGTTGCAGTGCGACAATTGATGAGCGGTGCAAAATTAGATTTGATATAGTTTTTATCAGTAAGTAATCGTTGCCACATAATACTCAGTAGATGGAAAGTTCAGGAGTGCCGTATTTTCAGGTATTTTTCATCTACTGATAATTATGGTTATGTGGCTTGATTACAAATTCGTATTAACATAAACTTTTTTAATAAGGAGATTCATTGTGAAAATAATCGTAATTTTGGGAAGTCCAAGAAAAAAAGGAAACACAGCCAAAGTGCTGTCAATGTTTGAAAATAAAGTTAAAGAGAATCATGAAATAGAAACTATTAACATCAGCAAGTATAATATAGGTGGCTGTCTTGGGTGTTATAAATGCCAGGAAAATAAAGATGAACCCGGATGCGTTCAAAAAGATGATGCATCGCTCATATTTGATAAATTAATCCAAGCCGATGCGATTGTGTATGCCTCCCCATTATATTGCTGGAGTTTTACTTCTCAAATAAAACCCCTGATTGATAGGCATTTTTGTCTTGTCACAGGCTATGGCACACCTGACCATGCGACCCTTATCAGCGATAAACCGGCAGCTTTGCTTGTTACCTGCATGGGTCCGATTGAAGGCAATTGTGACGCTATACAGAATATTTTCAGCGGTTTTTGTGAATATGGCAAGTTAGTGCCAAAAGGGAATTATATTTTACCATTTTGTACAACGCCTGATAAAATTGGAACTGATGGTGAAGAGCTTGCTGAGAATCTTGCGAAAGCGATTACCGGAAATTAATACAATCAGTTAGCAGGGTGGCAAAATGCCGACTGCGATGTTTGTATCCGTACCCGACTACGGCGGCATTTTTCCTGAGTTATCAGGGCAAAAGTACATGATTAATCAAGTGAATTATCCTAAGTTTGGTAAGGTGCTGAAGAGAAGGTTGTCTGGTTGAGCAAATAAAATTATGAAGAGAATCTTGTGGGCATACCGGCTATGAGTGATAAACTGCTTCAAATGGCGATGATTATCTTACATTCCGCACCCAAATTAAAAGGAACTGAATCTGATGTGGACAGTTGAAGATGTCATTCGGAATATTGGCAATTATCCGCTGTATGTCACGGCATTTTTATGTTTGCCGGCACTTCTGGCACTGATAAACGGCTTTTTTTATCAACCGGGATTTATTGTCAGGCCAGCTGATTATTTTTATTCGGTGCTGGTTTATATGGTCTGCATTCCGGGAATTATTTCCTGCGTGTTGATTGCTTACACCCTGTTTTTCACACACGGCAATCTTTTGCGGGTCAATATGCTGGTCTATTTTATGCCAATTATCGCCATGATTGTAACGCTGGTGCTGATTAAGCGTAAAACCGCGTTCAAACGCCTTCCCGGTTTCGATCATCTGGCCGGTTTAATGATCGTCATCGGGATTACATTTGTGATCCTTCTTATGATTTACAAAACACGCATATTTATCGGCTTTTTCAGTTCTATTTTTTCACTTTTACTGTTTGGTGTTGTTTTGTTTATTCTTTTAAAAATCGGATGGAAAAAACTGTTGTAGCGTAAGCAGAGCTACATAAATATGAATACAATCTATAGACGTTCAGACAAATAATTTCACAGCGTTATCGGTCGTCGGCTGTATTACAATACAGCCTCCTCACTCTGGCCTTGTGAAATTAATTATCTGAAAGTCTATATATATCCAAGTACTTATGAAGCAACTTAAAACTTGTAACTTTCAACTTAAAACCAATGCGTACTGATTACGGCTATTTTGAAGAAGATAAGCTCGGCAAACCTTATGATATTCAACTGCTAAGGCGGTTTTATCCATTTGCACGGCCTTATAATATCTGGTTTACGGTTTCGATTATTTTGATAATTGTGATAACGTTACTGGAGTTGGCGCTTCCTTATCTTACCAAAATTGCGATTGACCGTTACATTGTTCCCAAAGAAGTGCTGACAACCGCGAACTCTGCCACTTCCGACCCAAAGCCAACCCGTGTTTTCACTGTTGATCTGACACATTCGGAACACAAAAAAATTGTTGCGGCATATCCTGAAATATTTGATATTCGCGGATCGACAGCACGAATTGCGTATGATGATTTGGCTGTTTTGAAAACCCATGAATTGGTTTTGTTACGCCATGATGATCTCAAAGGAATCAATCGCATAGCGATTATTTTTATGATTGTGGTGGCCGGTGTTTTTATTCTTAATTTCATCCAAATTATGGTGATGGAAACGACCGGCCAACGTATTATGCACGATCTGCGAATGCGGCTTTTCACCCATATTCAGCAGTTATCGGCATCTTTTTTTAACCGTAATCCGGTGGGGCGTCTTGTAACGCGGGTTACAAATGACATCCAGAATATGCACGAACTGTTTACATCGGTCATCAAATTCGTATTTAAAGACATTTTCCTGCTTGTCGGGATAACAATTGTGCTGATCAATCTCAATCTCCGGTTAGCCATGGTCTCATTCACCGTGCTTCCGATTGTGCTTATCATTTCCTTTCGTTTCTCAGGTAAGGCGCGCTTGGTATTTCGTGATTTACGTATCAAGGTCGCCCAAATCAACACGCGCTTTGCGGAAACGATTGGCGGTATCAAAGTTATCCAGCTTTTTTCGCACGAAAGCCACAACTATCGTGAATTTAAAAAATTGAATCGTGCCAACTATCTCGCAGGGATGCGGCAAGTTCGTGTTTTTGCGGTCTTTATGCCGTTGATTGAATTGTTAGGCTCAATTGTTTTGGCAATGATTATCTATTACGGAGGAGGGCGGGTTTTAACTGACCAGGTCAGCTTGGGAGATTTGGTCGCTTTTATCACCTATATAAAAATGTTTTTCAGACCGATTCGGGACCTGGCTGATAAATACAATATCATGCAAAATGCGATGGCATCCGCAGAAAGAATTTTTCTGCTTCTGGATAAAAATGGGAATCAGGATCAGAATAAAGCCACATCTGAAACAGCCGCTTTGCCCGCCCGATTGGTGCCGACTGATAAAAAAAAATTAAACAAAATCAACAAAATTGAGTTTGACAATGTATCGTTTGAATATGTACCTGATGAAAACGTGCTTGACAGTGTGAGCTTTACGATTCGATCCGAAGAAACGGTGGCCATCGTCGGCCCGACCGGTTCCGGTAAAACCACGTTAATTCATCTGATTACCCGCTTTTATGACACAACAGGCGGACAAATTCGGGTGAATGGTTCAGATATAAAAAATTTTGAACCCGCTCTGATAAGATCGAAAATCGCTTTGGTGATGCAAGACCCGTTTCTGTTTTCGGGAACGATTCGTGATAATATTATCAGCGCGCGGACATCGTTATCCGAACGCCAATTGACCCGCATTGTAGCCGCATCAAAACTGTCATCTCTGATAAACGGATTGCCGGACGGTTTAGATACGGTTTTATCCGAAAGCGGAGGCTCACTTTCCAGCGGAGAACGCCAACTGATTTCCATTGCCAGAGCCTTTGCCGCGGATCCGGATATGATTATTCTGGATGAAGCGACTTCGTATATAGACTCGCAAACCGAGCAAAAAATTCAGCAGGCCATTTTGACGTTAATGCAAAATCGAACTTCGTTGGTGGTCGCTCATCGGCTGACAACCGCACGACAGGCGGACAACATTATTGTTCTGAATAAAGGACGTATCATTGAGCAGGGCAATCATGATGCACTGATGAAGATGCAGGGATTTTACTATAAGATGAATCGATTACGGATTTAAACGGCATAAGATGTTTTGTGAAAATCCGATTTTTATTTAAGATGGGTATGATTAAAAAGTATAAAACTGTTCAAAATCCAGCGCGACTCTCACATGGTGATAAAATCGGAATTGTTGCGCCTTCAAGCCCTTTTGATCACCAGGTTTTTCAAAATGGTATAGCCGTTTTAGAAAAAAAGGGCTTCCATGTAACTGTTCCTGACAACCTGTTTTCTAAAAAAGGGTATCTCGCGGGTTCGGATAAACAACGCGCCTTGCAGTTGAACAACAGCTTCGCAGACCCTGAGATAAAAGCGATTCTCTGCGCCAGGGGTGGATTTGGTGCGTTGCGTATTTTGCCATTTTTAGATTATCATCTAATCAGTCGACATCCTAAAATATTTATCGGTTTTAGCGACATTACGGCCTTGTTAGCCGTTTTATATTACAAGTGTAACTTGGTTACATTTCACGGCCCGGTGGCGACCAGCCTCGGAAATGCGCCATCAGAAACCCAAAACGCCTTTTTTAACGCGCTTATGTCGCAAAACACGCTTCAAATTAAATCGTCGCAACCGATCTGCCTTAATTCCGGAATTGTGACTGCTCCGCTGATTGGCGGCAATTTAACCACATTATGCCATCTTGTGGGAACTTCGTTTGCACCGGATTTAAGTGATCATATTCTTTTGCTGGAGGATCGGGGCGAAGCGACATATCGCATTGACCGGATGCTATCCCAGATGAAATTGGCAGGCTGTTTTGACAATCTAACCGGTTTGGTTTTAGGATCATTTGAAGAATGCGGCCCGGCTGAGTCTGTTTATAAAATTGTAAACAATATTTTCAAATTTAAGAATATACCTATTGCCGCGGGTTTTGAAATCGGGCATGGTGCGCAAAATATGACGGTTCCTTTAGGCGTCCGGGTTGAATTGGACGCATCACACGGTTTACTGACGTATGATAACTTCAGTTGAAAATGTGCATCGTATGATGCATCAAGCGATAAAAGACAACATTTTTCCTGGCGCGGTTCTTCTGGCCTCCAAGGCGGATTCAATTTATTTACATGAAGCTTATGGTCATGCAAATCTTTTCACTGAATCTGAAATGACAAAGGACACCCTGTTTGACCTGGCTTCCCTGACCAAACCGCTGGCTACCGCTCTGGCCGTTATGGAGTTGATCAAACGTGATCAAATGCGTTTGGAACAGCAATTGGGAAGTTTGCTTCAGCCTTTTAAAGCCACTCCAAAGGCTCCTATTACCATCAAACAGCTTTTGTGCCATAATTCCGGACTTCCTGATTACGTTCCTTATTATAAAGGTATAAACCAATATCCGATTTCACAAAGGACTGACGCTTTGTGTGAATGTCTTGTGCGAGAGGCACTCGTTTATCCAACTGGAAGCCAGGTTTTGTACAGCGATTTAGGGTTTATGATTTTGCGCTGGGTGATTGAAACCATTGCCAAACAGCGATTGAATCGGTTGGTGGAAGAAGCTATTTATAAACCATTGGGAATTAATGATCTTTTTTTTATAGAAACTGATAAAAAGCGGCCAACGAACAATTGTTTGAAACGTTTGTTTGCGGCTACCGAGCGATGCCCGTGGCGCAACACTGTTTTAGAGGGCGTTGTGCATGATGAAAATGCATACATCGTTGGCGGGGTGGAGGGACATGCGGGACTGTTTGGCACGGCGAGAGCACTTTACGCACTTTTAATCGCACTTTTAAACGCTTTCCATGGAAATTCCAAAACAACTTTTTTTTCACCTGAACTGGTGCGTCTTTTTTGGGAGCCTTGCGGGAATGGCATGAGAACCCCCGGTTTTGATCGTCCTTCCGCCAAAGGATCAAGCAGCGGTCGCTATTTTTCCTCTCATAGCGTCGGTCATCTCGGTTTTACCGGAACATCTTTTTGGATGGAACCGGCATCCGGTATTATCATCATTTTGTTAACCAATCGTGTGCATCCGCTCAGAACAAACAACAAAATAAGAAAATTTCGCCCTCAATTGCATGATATGATAATGAAACTGATCAAAGACAGTGCATAGTGACCAAAGACGTTATTTTTTTCTTGTAATACGATTGGTTTTGTCATATTTTGAAATATTTAATATTAAGAGAGTTGGTACAAACTTGACGATTAATTAATTCAAAACATAAAGATGAGGGATCATGAGTTTTTTTGACAGGGCTTTAGGAATGTTTTCCACCGATTTGGCGATTGATTTAGGCACAGCTAACACACTGGTTTATGCCCGCGGAAAAGGTATTGTTTTAAGCGAACCTTCGGTAGTTGCGGTTCGTCTGGATGGGTCTGTAAAGAACAAGGTGTTGGAAGTTGGCGAAGAAGCTAAGAAAATGCTTGGGCGTACCCCCGGTAATATTGTCGCTATTCGTCCCATGCGTGATGGCGTAATCGCCGATTTTGAAGTGACCGAAGCGATGCTCCGACATTTTATCCAAAAGGTGCATAATCGACGCTCTTTTGTGCGTCCGCGCATTATTATCGCCGTTCCCTCCGGAATCACGCAGGTTGAAAAAAGAGCGGTAAAAGAATCGGCCGAATCGGCAGGTGCGCGGGAAGTTTATCTGATTGAGGAACCCATGGCGGCTGCCATTGGTGCCGGACTTCCGATTACAGAGCCTACCTGTAGCATGGTGGTTGATATGGGCGGCGGCACAACCGAAGTTGCGGTTATTTCGTTGGCCGGTATTGTTTACGCCCGGTCTCTGCGCGTTGCGGGTGACAAAATGGACGGAGCTATACAGCAATCCATTAAAAGAAAGTATAATCTTTTAATAGGCGAACGTACATCCGAAAAAATAAAAATGCAAATTGGCAATGCGTACCCGGATGAAGAAGAAAACGAAAACATGGAAATAAAAGGCCGCGATCTGGTTTCAGGCATTCCCAAGACTCTGACGATTGATTCTGAAGAGGTGCGCCAATCTATTTCCGAACAGATTGACGCCATTATGGAAACGATTAAGATTGCATTGGAGCAAACACCTCCCGAATTAGCAGCCGATATAGTTGACAATGGGATTGTACTCACCGGCGGCGGGGCGCTGTTGAAAAATTTGGATAAACTTATTCGGGAAAAAAGCGGATTACCCATTACAATTGCTGATAATCCTCTGGAAACAGTGGCCGTGGGTTGTGGTATGACGTTAGACAATCTGGATATGCTAAAGCAAGTTGTGATTAAATAAGCGGATGTTTTCAAGAAAAGGGGTTATCCTGATTTGCGTTATTGTACTGGTGGCGCTCAATATTATGGTGATTGCTTTTATTGGCCAAAATTATCACCCTACCGGTGGCCCTGGCCCGGTTGGAATTTACTTAATCGCTCCTTTTCAAAAAATTGCCACTAATATCATCTCTTTTGCCAAAGACGTGTGGCGCCATTATTTTTTTATAGCCGCTGCCGCTAAGGAAAATGATCTGCTCAAAAAAGAACTGCATGAGGCGCTTAAAAAAAATCAGCAGTATATAGAAATGGAACTGGTCAACAAACGCCTGCGTGCTTTGTTGAATTTTAAAAAAGAAGTCAACCGGAATGTGGTCACCGCAGAAGTGATCGGCAAAGACCCGTCACGCTGGTATAAAACAGTTATTATCGATAAGGGTACGAAGGATAAGATTGTCAAAGGTAGTGCGGTAGTGGCGCCATTGGGTGTTGCGGGGCAAGTGATTGAAACCCTGCCGCATTATTCTAAAGTCCAGTTGATGACAGATCGTAACAGTTCGGTTGATGCGGTTGTTCAAAAACAAGGAGCACGCGGCATTGTTAAAGGAGACGGAGGCAATCAATGCAGTTTTGAATATGTTTTAAGAAAGCATCATATTAAGGTGGGGGATGTTATCGTTACTACCGGTCTGGATGGCGTCTTTCCTAAAGGACAAAGAGTCGGCCATGTTTTTGGTATCGTGGAGCACGGTGCCGGAAATTTTAAGGAACTTATCATCACGCCTTATGTCGATTTTGAAAATATTAATGAATTGATGGTATTGTTAAATCCTATCCCGCGAAATATATTCAATTCTTTTCGGGACAATCCATGAAATATGTTTGGCAATTCGGTCTGGGCCTTGTTTTAATAGTTACGCAAACCACAATTTTGCCCTATTTTGGAATATTCGACAGTATTTACGACCTGCTATGCCCGTTAGTGGTTTATCTCGGTCTTTTTCAACCGGTTCGCAACGCTGTTCCGGTTATATTGTTTTATAGTTTTCTAATGGATAATCTTTCCGGCGCACCTCCGGGATTTTATCTGACTTCCTATATCTGGTTGTTGATTTACGCGGTTGCGCTATCTCGTTTTATGGACTTGAAAAATAAGCTTATCCAGCCTTTTATTGTCGCCCTGGGTGTTGTTATTGAAAATTGCCTTAATCTCAGTGTGATAATGATTTTGACGCCATCGTGGTGGTTTAGCTCCACTATTGTCTGGCAAATCGCATGGCAAGTCGTATGGGTTATCGCGGTAACACCATTTTTATTTACTTTCTTAAACCGCATTCATGCTTATAAGCCGTCTGGCTAAATGGAAAACAAGCGTCCCTCGAGCCATTTGTGAGGATGCTTGCCTTAAAAGATCCTAATATTTTGCACATAATAACACAAAATACTGATATTGATTGGCACAGGCAACGCTTAACAGGCGCAGTGATTATCAGTATCACAGCCATTGTGGTACTATTTGTACGTTTATTTTATCTCCAGGTCATGCAGGGAGATGAATTCAGACGCCTTTCCAAAACCAACCGTATCCGCTTACAAAATATCGAACCGTCCCGAGGCATTATTTTTGACCGTAAAGGTGTGGTGCTTGTAGATAATCGTCCGTCATTCAATCTGTATATTATTTTAAAAGATGCCGAACCGGTTAATCAGACTCTTAAAAAATTATCTGATTATACCGGAATCTCAATCACTGTTTTGCAAGCGGCGATAAAAAAAAACAAAACCGCCGTTCCTTATAAAAAAGTTTTACTTAAGAAATATATCGGGCGGAATCTTTTGGCGGTTATTGAAGCGCACCGGTATGATCTTCCTGGTATTATCATCGACGTTAACACACGCCGCCATTATTTTGATAATCAGAGTGCCGCCCATCTTATCGGATATCTCGGCGAAATTAACCCTAATGATTTAAAACGGGAAAAATATAAAAATTATAAGAGTGGTGATCAGATCGGCAAATTTGGTATTGAAAAAGCGGCTGATGCGTATTTGCGAGGAAATCTGGGACGTGAGAGGGTTGAAGTTGACGCTATCGGTCATAGAATTCGCGTCTTAAACACGCAGGATGCTACTACGGGGAATAATGTTTACCTCACAATTGACATCGATTTACAGAGAAAAGCGGAGAGCCTGTTGGATAATAAAGCAGGCAGCATTGTTGCGCTTGAGCCTGATTCGGGGCGTGTATTGGTATTGGTCAGCACACCGACATTTGACCAAAATGCGTTTATTGGCGGGGTTTCACACAAATATTGGCGTGAACTCTTGTCTAATCCGAATCGCCCTATGCAAAACAAAGCGATTCAAGGGTTATATCCGCCCGCTTCAACATATAAACTCGTTACAGCTATGGCTGGTTTGCAGGAGGGTGTCATTAATCGTCATTCGACTTATTTTTGCCCGGGGTACTTGAATTATGGAGGACGACCGTTTCGTTGCTGGAAAAAAGGGGGACATGGGACGCTCAATGTGGTTCAAGCGATAGAACAATCTTGTGATGTTTTTTTTTATCACGTCGGATTGAGGCTCGGAGTTGATCGTATTGCCAAATATGCGAAAGCCGGCGGATTAGGCGCACGCACAGGGATTGACTTGGATCACGAGTCATCCGGCCTGATTCCCACAGCGGCTTGGAAAAAAAAAAAGATGGGTGACAAATGGCGGCGCGGTGAGACGCTTTCCATCGCCATTGGGCAGGGCTATAATCAGACGACTCCTTTACAAATGGCTGTTTACATGGCTGCCGTTGCTAACGGAGGCACATATTATAAACCGGCGATTATTTATGAAATCAAAACCACCGGAGGTGACATGGTAAAGCCATTTAAAAAAAAAGTTGCCGGCCACTTACCCGTCAGCGCGAAAAATCTGGCAATTGTGAGCCAGGGGCTTTGGGATGTTGTCAACGGTTCAAGAGGGACTGCTCGCGCTTATAAAATAGAGGGGATTGAGATGGTGGGAAAAACCGGAACGGCGCAAGTATTCAGTCGCAAAAAAGATTCTGAATACAGTGATGATCTGCCCGATCACTTGAAAGCGCATGCCTGGTTCGTAGCGTATGCTCCGGCGGAAAACCCTAAGATTGCTATGGCCGTGATGGTTGAACACGGTGAACACGGATCAAGCGCAGCCGCTCCCATTGCCAGTGAACTGATTAAAACCTATCTTACAGAACGTGAAAGTATGAAGTTTTAAGTGTGAAGTTTCAAGCTATGTAATACCATTAGGAGTTACGTAGTTGGATTATAACTATTTGAATTTATTAAATATTTAAAAATACCACATCCAATAAAATCAGTTGGTTACATTTCAACTGCGTAACTCCTGAACATATTGTAATCGTTGTAACAAGACGATATTGAAACTTATAACTTTAAACTTGTAACTTATAATTTTAAATTTGTAACTTGCACAATGATAGATCGACGACTGATAAAACATTTTGATTGGGTGCTGTTAACGCTTGTTTTGATTTTGGGTGCTTTCGGATTGATTACAATTTACAGTGCGGTTATGGCGGGTGTATTACAACAAAAAACGATCTTTTGGAAACAGCTTATCTGGTGTGGCGTTGGATTAGTTGTGGTAACGATAGTGTTTTCATTTCACTACCGGATGATAGATCGATTGGCGTATTGGATTTATGGAATTTGTAATGCCTTGTTAATCGGTGTTTTGATATTTGGCAAAACAATTGGCGGTTCACAGCGCTGGTTGATACTGGGACCCGTTTCTTTGCAACCCTCCGAATTGGCTAAGATTGCCATAATTATCGTGCTGGCGCATTGGTACTCAAAATCAACTAATCCTCTTGGCTTATCTTTATCAGAACTTGTAGTGCCAGCTATTTTGCTCTTGATTCCGTTTGTGTTGATTGTTATTCAACCGGATCTGGGCACAGCTATGGTAATTGCTTTGATTGCCGCTTCCATAACGCTTTACAAAAAAATTGAAAAAAAAACACTGATTTTTATTATTGTTTGCTTTACGGGCGCAATTCCGATTGTATGGTCAGCGCTAAAACCATACCAAAAGCAAAGAATATTGACATTTATAGATCCTGAACGAGATTCACTTGGTGCCGGTTATCATATCATCCAATCTAAAATTGCCATCGGTTCGGGTATGATAACAGGTAAAGGTTATTTGCAAGGCACCCAAAATGCGCTTTCGTTTCTTCCTGAACAGCATACGGATTTCATTTTTTCGGTGCTGGCCGAAGAGCGGGGATTGGCGGGATCGTCTCTTTTGCTTGTGTTTTTGCTTATCCTGATGATATGGGGCCTGAATATTGCCCATAGCTGTCGCAACCTATTCGGTGTTATTCTTGCTGTCGGGGTCACTGCTATGATTTTTTGGCAAGTGGTTATCAATATCGGTATGGTGATGGGATTGATGCCGGTAGTGGGTGTGCCGTTGCCGTTTATCAGTTATGGCGGTTCATCAATGCTTACCAATATGATCGGCATCGGTTTACTGATGAATATCAGCATGCGACGTTTTATGATGAAGTAAAATGCAAAACGTAAAGCGCTAATTTACGCTTTATACTTTATCAATAGTTTCGGTAAAAATTTAATAATTTCAATAGGTTACAAAAAGAAGTTCCAAAGTTTTTTGTAGTAATTTCAGATAGTTATGATTTTTAACACGTTGAATCAGAAAAAATTACCGAACCATTGTTTATATAACGAAACCTCAAATGAAAGGAATATATTATGAGAAAAAATAAAAAAGCGGCTTCAATTTCTACCTTTATTGAAGCTGGCGTAAGCATCGAAGGAACGATTACGTTTGAAAATACGATTCGTCTTGATGGAAAACTGAAAGGTAAAATCAGTGGGAATAGCGGCACCGTGATTATAGGCGAGAAAGGTGATATGCAAGCCGATATCAATGCTGCCGTTGTTGTAATAATGGGACAGGTGCAAGGAACAGTAGTTGCTACTGAACGAATTGAAATCTATCCGCCGGCGCGTGTTGCCGGAGATATTCAAGCTCCGGTGGTGTCGATAGAATCCGGTGTAGTGTTTAATGGAAATTGTTCTATGAAAGTTCCTCAAATTTCATCGGAGCGGGGAAATGATGCCAAAAAACAATTGCCTTCGGGGAAAGAAAATAAGGGAAATAAAATTTTATAAAAATCCTTTGACAATTTTTAAACCTTGATGCTATAAGCCGAACAATTGTTAAATAAAGCTTTTCATAAGGGAATTTCCGACAACATACGGAAATTATTTGGCTTATGTTGGTAGCCTAATTATGCTATTGTTTGAAAGGCATCTCAGCCTTAATCAGTTGGCTGATGTTGCCTAAATTTATAGTTATTGATATAAAACTAAGGAAGAGGAGGGTGTCTATGGTAAGTGTTGATTGGACATTAGGATTTCAGATTTTCAATTTTTTATTGTTGGTGTGGGTGCTGAACAAAGTGTTGTACAACCCCATACGCGGCGTGTTACAACAGCGTAAGGAAAAAATTACAGATTTTGAAATGACAATTGACGAAAATCTGGCAAGTGTCAAAGAAAAAGAAACCGCTTTTAATTCCGGCATAAAAGAAGCCCGATCAAAAGGTGTGAAAGAGAGAGATGCCCTGAAATCGGAGGCTTCAGATGAAGAGAAACGGATTATTTCTGAAATCAATAAAAAAGCACTGGCGGAACTTCAGGAAGTTCGTGCTAAAATAAGCCGTGAAGCGGAGACTGTTCGTAAAGAACTTCAAAAAGAAGCGGAACTGTATTCAAATGCGATCTGCCAAAAAATACTGGGGAGGGCTGTTTAATGTTGAATTTGAAAAATAAACTCAGTATCCGCCGCCCCGGATGGATACTATTGGTGGCTGTGCTTTTTGTCTTTATCGCGGTTTCGGTTTACGCATCCGGCGGTGGTGATGAAGAACATGGCGCTGCCGCACCTAAGGGATGGGTGAAGACTGACACATATCGTGTTTATAATTTCGCCGTTTTATTTATCGGACTTTTTCTGCTTTTACGCAAACCTGTTGCCAATGCACTCGGCTCCAGAATTAAAGGTATCAAAGAGCAGTTGGCAGGATTGGAGGGCAAACAAAAGGAAACGGAAATCGAACTGGCGCAATATGAAAAGAAGTTGACCGGCTTGGAAAGTGAATCTGATAAAATAATCACACAATACATTGAGCAAGGTAAAGAGGCCCAAGCCCGGATATTGCAAGAGGCCGAATCTGAGGCTGTAAAGTTGGAAGAGCAAGCTCGCCGCGCTGTTGAGTATGAATTCAAACAGGCTAAAAACAAGCTTAAAGAGGATGCTCTTGCACAGGCTTTTACCAGAGCCGAAGAAGTGATAATCAATAAAATCACAGATGACGATCAAGATAAATTGATCGCCAGCTATTTAAATAAGGTGGTGGCATAGTGAAAAATTTAGCTGTAGCGCGAAGATATGCGAAAGCGCTTTTGCTTATTGGTAAGGAGAATGGTCAGGCGGATGCTTACCGGGAGGAGTTAAATGGTTTCGCAACACTGGTTACCAACAATCAGGCGCTGAAACTGGCGTTGGATAATCCCCTGTATGACACCGCTGATCGGAAAAGTGTTTTACAAACGCTTATTGAAAAACTTGAATTGTCAGTCGTAATGAAATCTTTTCTTTTTCTGCTGTTTGATAAAGGACGAATCAAGTTTCTTGGCGACGTCAATGATTTTTATCAAAAACTGGCTGATGAATTAAAAGGGATTGCTCGGGCAAGTATCGTATCGGCATCCGATTTGACACCGGCCGCAATTGATCAAATTCGTACAGCCCTGTCTAAAATGACAGGTAAAGAAATTAAATTGGAAGTGGATCAGGATCCGAGTCTGATCGGAGGTATTGTTTCCAGAATCGGTGATCTTGTTTTGGATGGTAGCATCAAAACACAATTACTCAATATGAGGGAATCATTAAAAAGGGGTGAGAGTGTCTAATGGAATTAAGAGCTGAAGAAATTAGTCAAATTATTAAAGCACAGATAACGGATTACGATAAAAAGGTCGAATTAAGCGAGACCGGAACGGTCCTGTCCGTTGGAGATGGTATTGCCAGGGTGTATGGTCTTGAAAAGGCCATGGCAATGGAGTTGGTCGAATTTCCGGGCGGTATCCTCGGACTGGTGCTGAATCTTGAAGAAGATAATGTCGGCGTAGCAATCATGGGCGAAGACATTCATATTAAAGAGGGCGATATTGTCAAACGTACCAAACGAATCGCTCAGGTTCCGGTCGGCGAAGCTGTCTTAGGACGCGTGGTTTCGGCTGTGGGTGAACCTTTGGATGGCAAGGGTCCCATTGACGCCGAAGATTTCAGGCGCGTTGAAATGGTCGCTCCAGGTGTTATTGATCGAAAAAGTGTTCATGAACCCATGTACACCGGTCTGAAAGCGATTGACGCTATGACACCGGTGGGCAGAGGACAGCGTGAGTTGATCATTGGCGACCGTCAAATCGGAAAAACCGCTGTTGGCGTGGATGCCATTATTAACCAGAAAGGCAAAGATGTTTTTTGCATTTATGTCGCCTGCGGTCAGAAAAAATCATCTGTCGCTCAAGTGGTTGCGATATTGGAAAAACATGGGGCAATGGAATATACAACCGTTATCGCCGCTTGTGCCAGTGATCCGGCAACTCTGCAATATATCGCTCCTTACGCCGGTTGTGCCATGGGGGAATATTTCCGCGACAGCAAAAGACATGCGCTGATTATCTATGACGATCTGTCTAAACAGGCCGCCGCTTACCGCCAAGTTTCACTGCTTTTAAGGCGTCCGCCCGGACGTGAAGCATACCCCGGCGATATTTTCTATAATCACTCACGCCTGCTTGAACGTTCGTCTAAACTGAATGATGAAAAAGGTGCCGGTTCTTTAACCGCTTTGCCGATTATCGAAACTCAGGCTGGTGACGTTTCAGCATATATTCCGACCAACGTAATTTCTATTACCGATGGCCAGATTTATCTGGAACCGTCTCTGTTTTTTGCCGGTGTACGACCGTCTATTAATGTCGGTTTGTCGGTTTCCCGCGTGGGCGGTTCCGCTCAGGTGAAAGCGATGAAGCAAGTGGCTGGTACATTGCGGCTTGATCTTGCTCAATATCGTGAACTTGAAGCCTTTGCCGCATTCGGAAGCGATCTTGACACGGCCACTCAAAAGCAGTTGACACGAGGCGCCCGAATGGTGGAACTTCTAAAGCAGCCTCAATTCAAACCGCTTTCTATGGAGCAACAGGTTACGATGCTTTATGCCGGTACCCGCGGTTTTTTAGATAAGTATCCGCTGGATGTGGTGGCAAAATATGAGGCCGGGCTATATCTTTTTATTGAGGAACGGTATCCGCAAGTATTTAAAGACCTTGACGCCAAACAAGAGATTGATGACGATTTGGATAAACTGATGACGGATGCTTTAACCGCTTATGATGAAGAGTTCAAAGACACAATAAATTAACAAGTCCGTGTTGCGCATCAGACTGTATGAATCTGATTCCGACTGTATGAGATACAGGTCGGTTGCAGTGATGCGCATCACCATACTTATAATTAAAAGGCAATTTTATGGCGACGCTAAAAGAAGTTCAAAATAAAATCCAAGCGGTAAAGAAAACCAAAAAAATAACCAAGGCCATGAACATGGTGGCGACTTCCAGATTGCGCGGCGCGCAACAAAAAATGGAAGGTTTTCGTCCTTTTGCGGATAAGTTTGAAGAGGTTTTAGGCAGTTTGGCTTCCAAATCCGGTGAGGATGCGAATGATCTGTTAATACCGCGTGATGAAGTTAAAAATGTTCATGTTATTATATGCACTTCCGACAGAGGGTTGTGTGCCGGCTTCAATATCAACATAACGCATGAAGTGGATCAATTTTTAGAAGAAAAAAAAGATGACAACATCTCTTTTTCTTTCACTAATTTTGGTAAAAAAGGCCGTGACTGGTGTCGGAAAAATAAATATGCGATTATTGAAGAACAAATTGGCGTGGTTGGCGCACAATTCGGATTCAATGTCGCATCCGTTGCAGGACGCAATGTTATTGACAAGTTCCTTGAAGGCGCTTACGATGAAGTCTATCTGATCTATTCCGAATTTATCAGTATGGCGCGCCAAACGCCGGTGTTAAAGCAGATATTACCGATACCGCCCATCGAAATTGAAGACGAAGATGAAGGCCAGGAAGACAAGCCCTATCTGGCGGAACACTTATGTGAACCTTCAGCCGATGAACTGTTGGGTGATATGCTGCCTCAAAGTGTCTATGTCCAATTGTTCAGTGCATTGTTGGAAACGTCCACAAGTGAACATGCGGCGCGTATGGCGGCAATGGACAACGCTACCAAAGCGTGCAATGATATGGTCGAAAATCTTACCCTTGTTTTTAACAAAGCAAGACAGGCAGCTATTACCGCCGACTTGATGGATATCGTCGGAGGAGCTGAGGCGCTTAAAGGATAAATCGTAGAAATATATTGATCTGATTTTGGTTTGTCTCAAACAAACAGAAGAGGCAAGCTTCAACTTGCAGTAATTGAAAGGAAAAATCAAAATCAGAATACCATACAGAAGGAGGTCTCTTAATGGGAGATAATATTGGTACAATTACACAGGTTCTGGGGCCTGTTATTGATGTTGAATTTGAACAAGGTAAGTTGCCGACTATTTTGACGGCATTATTAATAACGAATCCGACAATCAATGATGAAGAAGACAATTTGGTTGTTGAAGTCGCCCAGCATCTCGGTGATAATGTTATTCGCGCTATTGCGATGGACGTAACCGACGGATTGGTAAGAGGAATGTCCGTTAAAGATACGGGCAGCCCGATTATGATGCCGGTCGGCGAAGCGGGGCTTGGACGTGTACTCAATGTAGTGGGGCGTCCGGTTGACGGTTTAGGTCCGGTCAGCCAGGAAAAAATGCTTCCGATCCATCGTCAGGCGCCTAAGTTCACCGAACAGGACACCAGCGTGCGTGTTCTTGAAACCGGAATTAAAGTTATCGATCTGTTGGTTCCATTTCCCCGTGGCGGTAAAATGGGACTGTTCGGCGGTGCCGGTGTTGGCAAAACCGTTATTATGATGGAAATGGTAAATAACATCGCTATGCAGCATGGTGGTATATCCGTTTTTGCCGGTGTAGGCGAACGTACACGTGAAGGCAACGACCTTTACCATGAAATGAAGGATGCCGGAGTTTTACCCAAAGCGGCGCTGATTTACGGCCAGATGACTGAACCGCCCGGTGCACGTGCACGTGTGGCTTTGTCAGCACTCACAGCGGCAGAATATTACCGTGATGAAGAGGGACAAGATGTTTTGATTTTTATTGATAACATTTATCGCTTCACACAAGCCGGGTCAGAAGTATCGGCCTTGTTAGGGCGTATGCCTTCTGCGGTTGGTTATCAGCCGACTCTGGCGGTTGACTTGGGCGAATTGCAGGAAAGAATCACCTCGACAGATAAAGGCTCTATTACTGCTGTACAGTGTGTGTATGTGCCTGCTGATGACTTAACTGACCCTGCACCTGCCACAACATTCGCCCATCTTGATGGTACTGTGGTATTGTCCCGACAGATCGTCGAACTTGGCATTTATCCGGCTGTTGACCCGCTTGATTCCACTTCGCGTATTCTTGATGCCGCCTATATTGGTGAAGAGCATTATGATGTTGCACGAAGTGTTCAGAATATGCTTCAAAAATATAAAGAATTGCAGGATATTATTGCGATTTTGGGCATCGACGAACTTTCGGATGAAGATAAAGTAACGGTTTCCAGAGCGCGTAAAATTCAACGATTCCTGTCACAACCTTTCCATGTTGCGGAAGCTTTTACAGGCAAACCGGGTAAATATGTAAAAATTGAAGACACTGTGCGAGCTTTTAAAGAAATTTGTGAAGGAATTCATGATGATATTCCGGAACAAGCTTTCTATATGGCCGGCGGAATCGAAGAAGTTATTGAGCGTGCTAAGGAAATGGCGAGCGCATAACCCAAGTATGAGGCTAAAATTATGGCTGAAAATATTAAGTTCGAAGTTGTCACACCAGAAAAACTGGTTGTCAATGAAAATGCGCAAATTGTTGTTGCCCCAGGTGCCTTAGGCGAATTTGGTATTCTGAGCGGTCATACCCCTTTTCTTTCAACGCTGAAAACGGGCGTCATTCGTTACGCAGATGAAAAAGGAAAGGACCACTATGTCTTTGTCAGCGGCGGCTTCGCTGAAGCGCTTCCTGATAAAGTTACCGTTCTGGCTGAATCGGCTGAAAGGAAACGTGATATTGATAAAGAACGCGCTGAAGATTCACTGAAACGCGCCCAGGAACGCCTTGCACAGGGTAAGCGTGACAATGATATGATTCGGGCCGAGGCCGCTTTGCAAAGAGCAATTTGGCGATTAAAAATGATTGGCTGATCAAGCAATAAAATAATTTCATTGATAAAAAAAGGCAGGCCATTAATACAATATGGTTTGCCTTTTTATCTTTCAGGGTTGATAAAATGAATATTTCAAAAAAAAATATCGCAGTTATAATACTTGCGGCCGGCTTGGGCAAAAGAATGAAGTCTTCAGATGCAAAAGTACTTAATCTTATTAATAAAACACCGATGGTTTTGTATGTTGTTGAGCAGGCCGTTCAAATAGCTGAACAAAATGTGATTCTTGTTGTCGGGCATCAGGCTGAAAAAGTTAAAAAATCCGTAGCTGAACAATATAACGTGATTTATGCTTTTCAGAAAGAACAATTGGGAACCGGTCACGCGGTTTTATGCGCTTTGCCATCTGTCCCGGCATCTACCCAAGAGATAGTGGTTTTATGCGGAGATGTTCCTCTTTTGACGCAAGATACATTAAGAAAATTTATCAAGGCGCATTTGAACGATGCTTGCGCAGTAACTGTTTTAGGCGTTGAAGCACCTGATCCTAAAGGCTATGGCCGCCTTTTGTTTGATGAACACAATCAATTGAATACGATTGTTGAAGAGGCCGATGCAACGAATGAACAAAAAAAGATAACAACTGTTAATGCTGGAATCTATTGTATCAACAAAGAATTTCTTTTAAACTCGATCAATGAAATCAAATCAGAGAATGCCCAAAAGGAATTTTATCTTACCGATATGATCGGGATTGCTTATGCTGAAAATCGCAAAACAAAAGTAGTCATCGCCGATGAGCATGAAGAAGTAATTGGTATTAATACACTTGAAGAACTTAAAATTGTAGAATCCATATTATTAAAAAGGTTATGATTGCAACAGATTTAAATGAATCATTGTAAAAAAATTTTCATAAGTGCTTGGAGTACGAGCTTTAGCTTGCGAGCGTTGTCTGAATTCATCCTGATTGGAGACTACTATAAGCATAAAAAATTACAGGTGCGTTTAAAAAACTTGACATTTTCCTTTTTGAAGAACTATATATATAAAGTGTGTTTTGAAGCGAATAATTGTAAAATGAAGAAATTATAAAGCATTTTGAGGAAATAGAGCGGAAGTTTGACGGACTGATTAACGTTTGTCAATCTTTAGATAAAAATCTGAAATCAATGCTAAGATTAATAGTATGGAAAATGAACTTTAAAATAAAAGCGAAGTTGAAAAAATACATTAACATAATTTTGTTTAACACCATTGCTTTACTGACAAAGTCAAAAACTAATTCGTCTAAACGGCCACAAGCTTGCCGTTATATAAAAATTGATTTTTTTAATTCGGCATACTTCATTGTTCAGTTTACATGTTGTCCCGTTAAGAACAAAATATTTATAGAAAAAAGGCTTAATATCACAGCATAAAAAAGTGTGAACAACTTTCAGGATATTTTTAAAGTTACCCAAAATTTTTCATATAACTTATTCAATGCTAAATATTAAATTCTGAACGATTTTTTTATAAAGAAATATAAAGAAAAATGATGCCCCTGCCGTGTTCGTGATTAGACCATGCTCTTTGACCCAATGTTGAATTAAAGGGAGCTTTCACTGATTTTGGTGAGCAAGTTCTACTTGTATAGAAAAGCCTAAAGAAATTATAAAGCACCCACCTTTTAAAATGGGTTCAAAGACTTGCTAACACGGCACTATGGCGGGGGCTTTCATTCTTCTTCAATAACGATTTGCATAAAACGGCGTTATCGGCGTTATGGCCTTTCGTTTTGATTTCGAGGTGAAATTAGTAGTTACACCTCAAAAACAGAGCGATATTTTAAAAATGAAATGTTCTTTATCTGTAATTAATTTAGCAATGATGGATAAATCCGTCTTTGCAATACGCCACCGATTGATAACGCAGTGAAACTGATATATGGTACTACTTTCAGGTTTTCAGTGGCCAATATAAAAGCTATGAATTAACTTGACATAACGATCTGATAGAAACAGATCAACTAAACATATAAATAATTTCTTCTAAAACACTTATCTACGTTTTAATTTCCTATCGTTTTACGTCATCTTCACTCAGAACACACCTGGTTTAACGTATTCGGATTTAAAGACATTCGATCTTTTTTCATTTGTCGGTTTGCATTTTTGGCGAATTTGTTGTTTACTAATCTGCTTTTTGTTTTTCCATAATAGCGGAGTAGTAGTTTTGGTTTGTCTGTTGCGGCATTGGGGAAATGATAAATTTATACATACTAACTTGGGGGAATAGTGATGAGTGAATATTTATTAACAGCAATGATATGCTTCGGGCTTGGTTCAGCCGTAGCATATTGGTTTAAAGGGAAAAAATTTGAAGAAAAGCTGAATTTTACCAATGGAGAAGCGGCGCGTATAATTAAAGATGCTGAACGACGTTCTGATACACTGATAAAAGAGGCGAAACTTGAAATAAAAGATAAATTTTTAAAAATGAAAAGTGATTTCGATCTTGACACCAAAGAAACTCGCCGCGAATTGAACAAAAAAGAACAGCGCCTGCTTCATAAGGAAGAGAAGGTTGAGAGTAAAATTGAACTTGCTGACCGAAAAGAAAGGGAACTTGGGCGCAGAGCAAGAAAACTGCAAAAAAGAGCTGACAATTTAGCGCGTAGCGAAACACAATACAAGAAATTACTGAGTGAACAGAAAAACCAACTTGAAAAAATTTCTGGTTTAACTGCGGAACAGGCAAAAGAATTATTGATACGCGCCATGGAGAATGAAGCCCGTTACGAAGGTGCGCGGATGATTAAGCGCATTGAAAACGAATCGAATGAAGAGGCTACCAAAAGATCCAAAAAGATAATTGCCAATGCAATTCAACGCTATGCCGGTGATTTTGTCGCCGAACGCTCCGTATCAGTTGTTCAACTTCCAAGTGACGAAATGAAAGGACGCATCATTGGGCGTGAAGGTCGCAACATTCGCGCCCTGGAAGCAGCTACCGGAATTGATCTCATTATTGATGACACACCCGAAGCTGTCATTTTATCAGGTTTTAATCCGATCAGAAGAGAGGTCGCACGCTTATCATTACTTAAATTAATCTCCGATGGCAGAATTCATCCAGCGCGCATTGAAGATGTTGTTAAAAAAGTAGAGCAAGAGGTGGATTCAACTATTAAAGAAGTCGGCGAACAAGCCGCCTTTGATCTTTGTGTTCATGGAATTCATAATGAATTGATAAAAACTTTGGGACGTTTGAAGTTTCGCACTTCCTACGCGCAAAATGTTTTGCAACATTCTGTTGAAGTTGGTTTTTTATGTGGAATTATGGCTGCCGAACTTGGTCTTAACCAGAAAATCGCTCGCCGCATGGGATTGTTGCATGATTTGGGAAAAGCAGTTGATCATGAGGTTGAAGGCCCCCATGCCTTAATCGGCTCCAACCTTGCCAAAAAATATGGAGAATCATACAGAGTTGTACATGCCATTGCCGCTCACCATGAAGATGTTCCTCCAAGTTCAGTTTACGCGTTACTAGTGCAATCGGCCGATAGTCTTTCTGGTGCCAGACCCGGCGCACGTCGTGAAATGCTGGAAAATTATATTAAACGCCTTGAAGACCTGGAACAAATCGCAAATTCATTCAATGGTGTTGCCAATACTTATGCCATTCAGGCCGGACGTGAACTTCGTGTTATCGTGGAAAGTTCAATCATTTCAGATGAAGAGTCGATATTACTGAGTCGGGATGTTGTCAAAAAAATTGAGGAAACTTTAACTTTTCCAGGACAGATAAGGGTAACCGTGATAAGAGAAACACGAGCGGTTGAATATGCAAACAAATAAGTACTTGCCCATAAGTTTCCTGGCATCGCTCAAGGTGGGTTGTAAACCCCTTGAGCGATGCGTAAAATACCGTAAAACTTTTGTCTAAGTGCTTAGTGGCCTTCTGAAGATTTTTATAAAACACAATTTTGGGATTTATTTTTAAAATTGTTCAAAACGAGGTAAAATTATGCCAAATGTACTTGAAACTTTGAAAGAGAGGGGTTTTGTTGAAAATACGACCCATGATCAGGAATTACAGGACTATTTGAATAAAGACGTTGTAACCTGTTATATCGGATTTGATCCCACAGCTTCCAGTTTACACATCGGAAGCCTTGTGCCGATAATGTCCCTTGCCCATATTCAGCGCCACGGACATCGCCCAATTGCTTTGGTGGGGGGAGGAACCGGAATGGTAGGCGACCCAAGCGGAAAGACAGAAGCACGCCAATTACTTACGCCGGAAATCATCGAAGCCAATGCAAATGGTATTAAAAAACAGTTATCTCAATTCATTCAGTTTAAAGATGACCGGGCGATTTTACTGAATAATGCCGATTGGTTGAATGATTTGCGCTATATTCCCTTCCTAAGGGATATTGGACGCCATTTCAGCGTTAACCGAATGATTAAAGCTGAAAGTTATAAAATGCGCCTTGATTCTGAAGAAGGCCTTAATTTTATTGAATTCAACTATATGCTTTTACAGGCTTACGACTTTTTAAATCTTTTTGATACACAAGACTGCCATCTGCAAATGGGGGGCAGCGATCAATGGGGTAATATTGTTGCCGGGATTGAACTGATAAGGCGTGTACATCATAAAACCGCTTTTGGCATCACCTTCCCACTAATTACGACCAGTTCCGGTGAAAAAATGGGCAAAACAGCCAAAGGAGCGATATGGCTTGATCCAACCAGGACCACACCTTATGAATATTATCAATTTTGGGTCAATACAGATGACAAAGATGTTGAAAAATTTTTAGCCCTTTTTACTTTTTTACCAATGGAAGAAATTCGCAAAATCGGAGAGTTGCAAGCGGCTGAATTGAATTATGCCAAATCCGTTTTGGCTTATGAAACCACCCGTTTGGCGCATGGCGATAAACAGGCAACTGAAGCGTTACGAGCGGCTGCAAGTGTATTCGGTGCTAAAAAAAGAATACAGGGCATCCTTTCTTCATCTACATTCCCGGATGATGCTTCTTCTGAACTATCCGTTGACGCCGTTCCTAGTACTATGATTGAATCAAATAAACTCAATGAAGGCATACCGGCATTTAAGCTATTTACCCAAGTGGGACTTGCAAAATCGGGCGGAGCCGCGCGTAGATTGATTGAACAAGGCGGTGCCTATCTCAATGACGTCAGGGTTGAGCAATTTGATAAAATAATATCGCTTGATGACTTTATTTCGAGTGAAATTATTTTGCGTGCGGGTAAAAAACGCTATCATAAAATCAGTGCAAAATAACGAATGACCCCGCGTAATTTAAACAAAATAGCCCTCATAAACTTAGTAAGAGTGGCATATTCCCTGCATTTTGTGCGAGCAGAAATTAATTTTGAAATTTTGTGTTATTTATTCTTGACAAGTGGCGGTGTGCGGATTATATTGTATTGT
>JAUCGF010000094.1:35000-63462 GCA_030378005.1 Desulfococcaceae bacterium HSG9
CATCACCGAATCACGCGTGATTCCCGGAAGGATGCTTCCGTTTAACATGGGAGTGACCAGCTCATCATTGATCACAAAAAAAATGTTCATGGAGCCGACCTCTTCCACAAAAGTTTGTTCAACGCCGTCTAACCATAAAACTTGAGTGTAACCGTTTTTATGTGCCTGTTCGCCGGCATATAAACTAGCCGCGTAATTGGCTGCCGCTTTGTTTTCACCCAATCCGCCCCTTACTGCCCGCACATGCGACTTGGAAACCCATATTTTAATCGGATTAAAACCTTCGGCATAATAAGCGCCTACCGGAGAAAGAATGATAAAAAAGCGATAGGTGTGGGAAGCGCGCACACCCAAAAAGGGGTCAGTGGCGATAATCGTAGGACGAATATACAAAGATGTTCCAGGAGAATGCGGAACCCACTCTTTTTCAACGGCTACAAGTTGCTTGAGAGCGTCATGCACAAAATTTTCGTCAGTTTCGGGAATGCAGAGCGCACGGGATGAGCGATTCAAACGCTTAAAATTATCCCGGGCGCGAAAAAGTGAAATATCACCGGCTTGGTTTCGGAACGCTTTCAGCCCTTCAAAAACAGCCTGGCCGTAATGCAGCACCATTGTTGCCGGATCCATCTGAAAGTCCTGATACGGTTCGATACGGGGATTAAACCATCCTTTTTCCGGATTATAATCCATATTAAACATGTTATCTGAAAAAATGGAGCCAAACCCGAGTTTGTCGTCATCCGGCCGTGATTTCAATTTTTTGGTTGTATTAATTGTTAATTCCATCTGAATCTCCTTGTACAAAAGATAAAGTTAAAAGGCATAGTAAAATGTATCACTAAATAATTTGTTGAATATAGCATGATTATGTTTTATAGCAAGATTTAATTTGGTTATGTATTGATCGTAAGCTGAAGCTCATACTTCGCTGTAATGGAAAACTTAAAATTAAATCAGTATAACCTTAAAAAATATGATTTTTGTAATATTCCATAAAAGGAGCTAAACGTATGACAATCCAAAATTTTGAAGCTTTGTTTACATCTCAGACTGCTCTGGCACTGTTTCCGGAAAAGCGCACTAATCAGTTTTTTGACGCTTTGTTCGGAGATGAAAACGAAGGCGCATATAACATCAGGCTGAAATTCATCAAACAGGATGCTGAAACATTGCATTTTGAATTTCAATTGCAACAGCGACCCGGAAAATGCCTGTCGTGCAGCCTTACTTACGGACTGCCCCAAGTTTTTCAGCGTCATCCTGTCATCAATATCAAAGGCATTGTTGCAGAGATTGAACGCGTTTTAGACTGCAAGGCGCGCTGTGTCAGTTGGAAACTTGGCAACACGCGGGAAACGTCGCCCCAATGCCATACCATACCTTTTAGTGTTTTTCTTGAATATTAAGAAAATTAACCAACATCTGAGGCATCCGATGTAGGTCGGGTTAGCGATAGCGTAACCCGACATAAACAATCTCTATCGTCGGGTTACGCTATCGCTAACCCGACCTACGAAAATTTAATATATATTATGACTGATAACACACCTGCCAAACAATCCCCAGATGAAACTGCGCCGTCCTTTCGCAAGAAGATCATACGCATATTATTACCGGTGATCGTTGTTACGTTAGGGGCATACTGCGCCTATCTCCTTTTTAAAAGCGGGCCTAAGGCCAAGCGACGCCAACCCGCTCGTCAAGCAACATGGGTGCAAGTGCTGACCGTTCAACGGACTTCCCCGAAAGTCAATATTCAGGCCATGGGAACGGTGATGCCAGCGCGCCAGATAACACTGCACTCCCAGGTGAGCGGCCGGGTGGTGGAATTGGCTCCCGAATTTGTTATCGGCGGACATTTTCAGGCCGAAGAAATGATGCTCAAGACAGACCCGCGTGAATATCGGTTGACTATCGTGCAGCGCCAGAGTGATGTTACCCGTGCTCGATATGAACTCAAGCTGGAAACCGGGCGTCAAGACATCGCCAAGCGTGAAATGGAACTGTTTCAATCTGGCAAAAACACCAGCAAAACGGATCGCGCTCTGGCATTGCGTAAACCTCACTTGGCCAATGCAAGGGCGTCTTTGAAAGCGGCTCAAGCGGCTTTAGAGAAGGCTCGTCTGGATTTGGAGCGCACTGAAATCAAGGCGCCTTTTAATGCGCTCATTCAGGAAAAACTGATTGATTTGGGTGCTAACATATCGCCCCAAACACCGCTGGCAACGTTGGTGGGAACTGATCAATACTATGTGGAGGCATCGGTTCCGGCCAATCATTTGCAACAAATTAAAATTCCTTCGGATAGCGAGACAATGGGTGCGCGTGTTACCATTAAACCGGATGTCAAGGCCAAGGGAACTTATCAGGGCCATGTGATTCGCCTGCGCGCTGACCTTGAACAGGAAGGGCGTATGGCGCGTATCCTGATCGCAATTCATGATCCTTTAGGGCTTCAAACACCGCTGCCTCTGGAAAAGCCTCCGTTGTTGCTGGGCGCTTTTGTCAATCTTGAAATTGAAGGGCCGCATCTTAAAGAGCTGTTTGCCATACCGGTGACCGCATTGCGCGATGGCAAACGGTTGTGGATTTTGGATACTGGCAGTGTTCTGGCAATCCGTGATACAGAGGTCGTTTGGCGTGAACGTGAAACCGTGTATGTCCGGGATGGGCTTGAGCAAGGCGAAAGTCTGATTGTCAGCGCCATTGGTGCGCCTGTGGCCGGTATGCCGCTACGCATAAAAAAGATAAAAGGCAATAACGACAATGTGTCAGAATAACGGATCGGGCATCCTCTAAAAAGTTTAGCTTGACAATATAACAATCAATTTTTTATAGTCTAAAAATTTGCATAATGAACCTGATTTCTATAAAAATAAATAAAACAGAGCGGCATAGGAAATTATATTGACTAATGACCCAGAAATACAAGCTATTGATGTTTCGCTCGCTTTCGGCGGCGTTCAAGCGCTTAACTCTGTAAGCGCGGAATTGAAAAAAGGTGAAATTTTCGCTGTGATCGGCCCTAACGGCGCGGGCAAGACTTGTCTTCTAAACTGCATCAGCCGGTTTTACACGCCTCAACAGGGACAATTGTTCTTTAAAGATAAGGAAATTACCACGGTCGCAACCCATGCCATTGCCAAACTTGGCATCGCACGGACATTTCAGAATGTTGAACTTTTCAAGGGAATGACCGTGCTGGACAATATTAAGCTCGGACGCCATGCTTTTCTGAAAGCGGGTATTTTTTCCGATATAATCTATTTCGGGCGGACGCGTCGTGAAGAGTTGAAACTGCGCCGGGAAATTGAGGAAAATATTATCGACCTGTTGGAAATCGAAGCGATTCGTAAAAAGGTGGTAGGTACGCTTCCTTATGGCCTTCAAAAACGGGTGGAACTGGCCCGGGCGCTGGCCATGCGTCCCCAGGTGCTTCTTTTGGATGAACCCATGGCGGGCATGAATCTGGAAGAAACCGAAGACATGGCCCGGTTCATCCTGAACGTGAATCATAAGTGGGGAGTCAGTATCATCTTGGTGGAGCATGACATGGGTGTGGTGATGGATATTTCCGATCATGTCTGTGTTTTGGAGTTCGGAAGGAAGATTGCTGACGGCTCTCCGCGTGAAATTCAGAAAAACCCGCAAGTGATCAAGGCTTATTTGGGTACAGATGAAAATACTTATTCGCGTTTATAGGAGCGCTTTCAGATTAACTATGGAGCAATACTTATGATAACACTTAAAATAAAATCAGATTTTGAAGATGCTGAATCACTTATTAGATCAGCCGTTTATTCTGAGATAAAAAGGTTGGAAATAGGACTGAGTAAAACTGACAAAGAAATCAAAAAGTTTGAAGATAACTATCAGATATCTTCAGATATATTTGTCAGAGAATATGCGGCGGAGGATATGGACGGCGGGGATGACGAGTACGTTAGTTGGATGGGAGAGATAAAAATAAGGAAAAAAATTGCCGAGGAACTGAGCGAACTGAAAGAAGCGGAATATGTTACTCAGCGAATATCTGCGTGAAATTACGGAGACAGTCGGGGAACTGGCAAAAACAGGTTTGATTTTGTCCTCCGATTTGACCGCCGATTTCAGAACACAAAAGATCGGTCTGATAAAAGGCATGCTGTCATTTTCCGATGATTCGCAACTTTTTTTCAAAGAATATGTTGATCTGCGTTATAAAATTGTAAAAGAGACCTATTCTTTCCATTATCAGGATCGGGACCGCTGTCTGATATTCCGCTACGACAATGCCGACCACAAGCCTTCCCCCGGTTTTACAGATCATAAACATATCGGAAAACAGGTTGTTCGATCCGAAATTCCCAATTTAAGAGAAATCTTGGAAGAAATCATAAATGATCACCTGACAGTATAAAGACATATTATTGAACCGATTACGTCTTTCAGTCTTTAAAGATGCCAATAAAAGAGATATAAAAAAGATGAAAAACAAAGAATAGATTAAGTTGCTGACAAACAGTCTCCCATTGGATACTTACGAAGACGCCTAATATAAGCCAAAACACTGAAAAGTTGAGACATGAACCCTGAAAAATCCGTTTCACAAGAAAATGCACGCACACTTCCCGCACTTCTGGTAAAACATGCGGAAACGTTCGGTGATAATCGTATCGCCCTGCGTGAAAAAGAGTACGGCGTATGGCAGCCGGTAACATGGAACGCTTATCTTACCCATGTCCGCGATTTTTCACTCGGTCTGACTGACTTGGGGCTTAAACCCGGGCAATCACTGGGCATTATCGGCAACAACCGCCCTGAATGGTTTTATGCCGAGATTGCGGCTCAAGCCGCCGGTGCTGTGCCTGTGGGCATTTTTCAGGACGCTATCTTAAATGAAGTGGCGTATATCATCAATCATTCCGAAGTCGTGATGATTGTGGCCGAAGATCAGGAACAGGTGGATAAAATTCTTGATCTGCAAGACGAACTGCCTCTTCTGAAAAAGATTATCTATACGAATCCCAAAGGATTATGGGACTATGACGATGACATCCTGATCGATTATTATGAAGTTGAACGCATGGGGCTGGCGATTGCACAGGATAAACCGGAGCTGTTTAACGAAAATGTGCATTCGTTAAAAGAGAGCGATCTGGCTACGATTTGTTACACTTCCGGCACTACGGGAAATCCCAAAGGAACCATGTTGACTCATTCCAACATTATCAGCATGGTTGCGTCTTTGAATGAAGCGGATCCCAAGCGCCCGGATGACCAGTTTCTGTCGTTTATTCCGCTTCCCTGGATTGTGGAACAGACCATGAGCGTCTTTTCTTCACTTTATTCGGGCTATACGGTGAATTTCCCGGAATCGCCGGACACCGCCACGGCTGACCTTTATGAAATTGCTCCCAGTCTGGTGGTGGCTTCACCCAGGATGTGGGAAGGCATCTCGCGTCAGGTCATGGTCAAACATCTGGACGCTTCTTTTTTAAAACGAATGGTTTATGATCTGTGTTTGCCCATCGGATACCGCTGGGCGGATTTTAAATTTTCCAAGCAAAAACCGCCTCTTATCTGGAAAATATTATACTGGCTGGCCTACGTGGCGATGTTCAGAGCGCTCCGCGACAGGTTGGGATTTTCCAAAGTGCGCTCCGCTCTGACCGGCGGTGCGGCGCTTGGCCCGGATGTGTTCCGTTTTTTTCATGCGTTGGGCGTCAACCTCAAGCAAATTTATGGTCAAACCGAAGTGGCGGGCTACTCCACCATTCACCGTGATGGCGATATAAATTTCGATTCCGTGGGATGTCCGGTCTCCCAAGCCGAAATTAAAATATGGGAGCCGGATGCCGAAGGGGTCGGAGAGGTTCTTTCCAAAGGCCCCGGGTTATTTCAAGGGTATCTTAAAAATGAAACGGCCACACAGGAGACCATCATTGACGGCTGGCTGCATTCCGGTGATGCGGGTTATTTTACGGATAACGGCCATCTGGTGATCATTGACCGGGTGAAAGACCTGATGCACCTGAAAAGCGGAGCACGGTTTTCGCCGATGTTTATTGAAAACAAACTCAAATTCTGTCCGTACATTGTGGAAGCCGTGGCTCTGGGGCATGAACGTGACTTTGTAACCGGCATGATCTGTATTGATTATAAACATGTGGGCAAGTGGGCGGAAGATCATCGTATCAGTTATACGACTTACACCGATCTTGCCGCGCATGAAGACGTGTATAATCTGATTGAACGGGAAGTGGTGCGTGTCAATGCCACCTTGCCGGAAAAGGCGCGTATCAAACGATTTTTACTATTATATAAAGAATTGGATGCGGATGATGAGGAACTGACACGCACAAAAAAAATCAGACGCGGTTTTATCAATAAAAAATATGCCGAAGAAATTGAGGGCTTGTATGGTGATGCGGACATGCTTCCTATTGAATCGTGCATTCAATATCAGGACGGCAAAACCGCCACTTTGTGTTGCGATTTGATCATACGCACGCTGGAAGCAAAGAATGAACAGGATGGACTTATGAAAAAGAAAAGCTTTTGGAAACGATTCAAGGGGGAAATATAACGTGGCAAATGAATTTCTCTATTTTATGCAATTTTTGTTGTCAGGTCTTTCCATAGGCTCAATTTATGCCTTGGTGGCATTGGGATTTGTTCTGATTTACAAATCGACTTCCATTTTAAACTTGGCGCAGGGCGAATTTTTAATGGTTGGAGCGTATATCTGCCTTTCACTCACCTTAGATTACGGTCTTGGTTTTTTTACCTCGTTTATGATCACAATGGGGTTTTCGGTGTTGCTGGGTCTTTTGGTTGAACGCATGATATTAAGGCCGCTGATCGGCGAACCCATTATTTCGGTGATCATGGTAACTCTGGGACTCACTTATGTCCTCAGAGGCGTGGTCATTATGATCTGGGGCAATGATATACGCCAGTTTAACGTCTTCCCGGAACAACCCATTGATTTATGGGGCGTTAAACTGACATATCTGTATCTTTGGAGCATGGGCGTTTCTCTGCTGCTTTTATCTTTTTTTGCCATCTTTTTTAAATACGCCCGTACCGGAATTTATATGCGTGCGGTGGCGGATCATCAGACCGCGGCACAAAGTATGGGTATCTCGGTCAAACGGATTTTCGCTATCAGTTGGTGTATCGCCGCCGTGGTATCATCTATCGGGGGAATTTTAGTGGGGAACATTGCCGGCGTTGGCGTGGACCTAAGTTATATTGGCCTCAAAGTGCTGCCTGCGGTGATTTTAGGCGGGCTGGACAGTGTTTTGGGAGCGATTATCGGCGGGCTTGTTGTAGGTGTTTTGGAATTTCTTTCAGCCGGTTACCTTGATCCGTATATGCCGGCGATTAACGAAGTTTTTCCCTTTATTGTCATGGTGCTGGTGTTAATGATCAAGCCTTACGGCCTGTTCGGAACCGAAGAGATTGAGAGGGTTTAAATATGCCGTCGGGATTGTTTCACGAAACGTATCAAAGTGATGAACGTATTTTTCAAACTTGGTTTGTCAAAATCTGGCTGATCATTTTTCTTTTGTTACTGGTTCTAATGCCCTTGTTTGCCTCCAAGTACATGCTGTCCAACATGACAGAAGTCGGTATTGCCATTATCGCCTGCCACGGACTGAATCTGCTCACCGGTTTTACCGGTCAGATTTCATTGGGACATGCCGCGTTTCTGGGTGTGGGCGCTTACGCCTCCTCTATCCTTTTGGCACACGGGATTCCTTTTACCGCAGCACTTCCCATTGCCGGTGCCGTAACCGCTTTGATCGGCATGATTTTCGGCATTCCTTCACTGCGGCTGCGCGGACTATATTTGGCTATGGCCACTATTGCAGCCCAGTTCATCATCGAATTCACCATTCGCCGCTGGGACAGCCTCACCGGCGGTGTGGATGGCATGTTCGTCGAACCGGGGACAATCGGCCCCTTGCATTTCAATGACCGTATCCATTTATATTACATGACCTTTATCATGGCCGTGATCGCAACAATCGTGATTAAAAATATCATTCGCGCCCGTTCGGGACGCGCATTTGTGGCGATTCGCGACCGCTATTTGGCGGCTGAAGTTATCGGTGTCAATCTGTTCAAATACCGCCTCATGTCTTTTGCGATTGCATCCTTTTTTGCCGGGGTTGCCGGCGCGCTCATGGCGCAATATCTGGAAGTGATCACCCATGAATCCTTTACCATTCACCAATCAATCGATTATCTGGCGATGTGTATCATCGGCGGATTGGGACATATCACCGGCGCTTTTTTCGGTGTCGGGTTCTGGTTTATCCTGGAAAGAATCCTTGAAGTGGTTACAACAACGCTGATCTCCTCCTATCCGGATCATATCACTTGGTTTGTATCGCTTCGAGAGATTGTTTTCGGCTGTGTCATTATTTTCTTTCTGATATTCGAGCCGGACGGATTGGCCGCGCGTTGGCGCACGATAAGGGCGTATTGGAAATTGTGGCCGTTTTCGTATTGATTTTTCATCTAAAGTTAAAGATAGTCATGGGGCATGGAGCAGCGAAGTTACAAAAAATGTTTTGGTGGTTGCCCCTTAAATGCTCTCTACATGCTATGGCTATCTTGCACTGTGATTGATATGATTAAATGACAGCATAGGAAATGTGATTATCAAAAAAATACAAATGCGTCATAAATTAATCCTACCATCATTTAATCATAGAAATCCTAATTCTGATAATGGATAAAATGAAAAAATGTCTGAATTAGGATTTGTAGGATTTCCAGATTAAATGATTGAAACGGCGGCAAAAGTAAAACATGGATAAAACAGTCAATCCGCATGATAAATTGTTCAGGAAAGTTTGGAGCGATAAGGCAATCGCTACGGATTTTCTGCAAAACTATCTTCCCGCTAAGGTTCGTAACCATATTGATCTGAATGCGCTTAAAATTGCCAAAGACACTTTTATCGAAAAGGAGCTGAAAGAGTTTTATTCCGATTTGCTCTACACGGTTGATTTTCAAACCGGTCCGGGCTATGTTTACCTTCTTTTTGAACACAAAAGCTATGCGGATAAACTGACACCGCTTCAAATTCTTGAATATATGGCTCAAATATGGCGGCTACACCTGAAACAGCATCCTGACACGCTTCTGCCGCCTGTCATTCCGCTGCTTTTGTATCACGGGCGCAGCAAATGGAAGGGGCGTAAATTTTCAGACCTGATGGACGAAGCGGGTGCGGTTCTGCCTGAATATACCCCTGATTTCAAATACATTCTGCTTGATTTAACGCAATATTCTGATAGAGAGATTAAGGGTGTTCTTTTGTGCCGGGCGGTGTTATTACTTTTCAAGCATATTCACGCCCCGGACTTTGAAGATCGGCTGGGTGCTATTTTTGCTATGCTGAACGAACTGAAAAAATCTGACAATGGCTTTCGTTATCTGGAAGCTATTTTCAGATATGTGTACAGCACAATAAATATGTCACCTGATGAAATCATAGAGATAGCGATGCGAAGCATGGCTTCTGATAAAGGAGGATTGATTATGACTGCGGCAGACAGACTTAGAAAAGAAGGATATGAACAAGGAGTTCAGCAAGGAATACGACAAGGAGTTCAGGACGGCTTGTTAGAAGCGATTGATCTTGGTCTGTCACTTCGTTTTGAAGATCAATCCCAAATGCTGATGAAAATCGTAAGTCAAATTAATGATATTGATAGATTACGGACGATTAAAGAGGCGCTTAAAAGCGTCAAAGATGTATCCGAACTGCGTTCAATGATTGAGCATTAGTTAAGTAAAAAATAAATTTATTTAGATGATCATGTTGTGATTAAATCTTTTAAATGTAAAGAAACCGAAAAAATATTCAATCGCCGTTTTTCTAAAAAACTGCCTCAGACCATTCAACGCACGGCATTGAAAAAACTTAATATTATTGATGTTTCTGATACACTTAGCATTTTGAAAATACCTTCGTCTAATCGTTTAGAATCACTAAAAGGCAAACGCGAAGGGCAATACAGCATCAGGATCAATGATCAATGGCGAATATGCTTTAAGTGGAATAATGGAGCGATTGACGTGGAGATCGAGGATTACCATTAAAGGGGGTTGTATGACTGAAATGAAAATTCCACCGATTCATCCAGGAGAAATACTTAAAGAAGACTTTTTGCTTCCAATGAATATCAGTGAATCTAAACTATCCGCGGAGATTAAGCTCAAAGAAAAACAGATCAATAACATTATTAAAAATAAAGCATCTATCAATGCGAACGTAGCGCTAAGACTTGGGATTTATTTTGGAACCGGCGCTCAATTTTGGCTCAAGCTTCAAATGAAATATGATATAGCCATTGCTGAAGATCAGCTTGAAGACCTGCTAAAAAACGAAATCAGGCCGGTTCAAAATGTGGCTTATGTCTAAAACGGTAGAGTATGATTTTTTTAATTAACAACACTTAAAAGGAGGGAAACATGAACAAAAAACTGACTATCGGATGTATGGCTATTGCAGCTCTGATCTTTTTTACGGGGCTTATCGTCAACCCGGCAGGTGCGGCCGATGAAATTAAATGGGGGGTTTTGATTGACCTTTCCGGCCCCACTTCGGACTGGGGCAAGACGCTGATCAAGGGGCAACTGGATGCGGCGCGCTGGCTCAATGAAAACGGCGGTGTCAATGGCAAGGAACTGAAATTGATCGTTATTGATGACGGTTACAAAGTTCCCCGTGGAGTTGCCGGCTATAATCGGCTGGTGCAGTCGGAAAAAGTACTGGGACTTTATATCCAATCCACAGGCACTACCAAAACATTGATCAAAAAAATCGTTGCCGATGGGGTGGCCACCATTGCCGCTTCATTTACGTCCAAGTTTCAGGATCCGGCCAAAACACCTTTCAGCTTTTTTGTATCCCCGTCGTATGCAACCATGGGGCGTATCACTCTTAAATGGATCAAGGATAACTGGAAAGATAAAAGCCGTAACCCCAAGATTTGCTTTCTATATCCTGACAACAAATATGGTAAGGATATTCTGAATACCTGCAAAGATTATGCCAAAAAAATTGGCGTGGATGTCGGCCCGGATCAAGTTATCAACTGGCCCACCAAGGACGCTACCGTGCAGTTGACCAATATGAAACGCTACGATCCCGATTTTGCTTATATCACGTCCACCGCGATGAACGGTGCGGTTATCCTGAAAAATGCCAAAGCACTCGGATTGCGCACTAAATTTGTTTCCAATATCCGCACATTTGAAGAAACGCTGATTGATTTAAGCGGCGGCGCGGCTGAAGGAACTTATGGTGTGGGGCCTTTTGCGCCTTACGGTACTGATGTGCCCGGAATGAAAAAGATCATGGAAGCGCATGAAAAGTGGCATAAAGGTGAGAAAAGCACCAATGTTTATGTCGAAGGCTGGGTGAATATTCTGGTGGTTGCCGAAGCGCTTAAAAAAGCGGATACAGCTGGCAACTTGACACCGGATGGCATCCGCAACGCGCTAGAACAGTTTAAGCACTTTGATACAGGCGGCCTGGCTCCGCCGCTCACCTGGACTTCAAAGGACCATCGCGCCAGCATGACAGCCAAAATCTATGAAATTAAGGATGGGAAATTTGTGGACACGGTCGGTTGGATTGAACTTCCCCGTGATCAGGAATATTTTGGTAAATAGTAACACACAGATGTGTGAAAATTTCAAAAAACAAAAATCAAATTTCAAATAAATTACAATGACAAAATTTTAAAATCTCAAACAACTCATACTATTAAATATGGTATCAGTTCAGGCTGATGAATATTGTTATTTGGAATTTATTTGAGATTTGATGCTTGAAATTTGTGATTTGTTTGAAATTTGGTGCTTGTAATTTGGGATTTCAAAACAGTTATGTTAAAAGTAAACAACATTGAAGTCATTTATGACGACGTCATTCTGGTACTCAAGGGCCTTTCCCTTGAAGTTGAAGAGGGTAAAATCGTTGCGCTTTTAGGTGCCAATGGTGCCGGCAAAACTACGACGCTGAAGGCCATATCCGGCCTTTTGAAAGCTGAAAACGGTGAAGTTACAGACGGCGCCATTGAATTTATGGGGCAGCGCATCGACAAAATGGAAGCTGAGGAAATCGTGCGGCGCGGCATATTCCAGGTAATGGAGGGGCGCTATGTTTTTGAAAATCTGACCGTTCGGGAAAACCTGATTGCCGCCTCACGCACCTGTCGCAGCCGTAAAATTGTCAAAGAACGCTATGATACAGTTATGCACTATTTCCCGCATCTTAAAAAGCTTCAAAACCGTTTGGCCGGATTTCTGTCCGGCGGTGAGCAGCAGATGCTGGTTATTGGAAGGGCGCTGATGGCCAGCACACGTTTGATGATGCTTGATGAGCCATCTTTGGGATTAAGCCCCATTCTGGTCGCCGAAATTTTTGATATATTAAAGCGACTCAACCATGAACAAAATATCACGATACTGCTAGTGGAACAAAACGCCCACCTGGCGTTGTCAATCGCCGAACGTGGTTATGTGATGGAAAACGGTAAGATTGTTCTGGATGACACGGTTGATAAGCTTAAAGCGAACGAAGATATTAAAATGTTCTACCTGGGGCTTACCGAAATGGGTGCCAAGCGAAGTTATCGGGATGCTAAATTTTATAAACGCCGGAAACGGTGGCTAACTTAGAAAATTACCAATTTTATTAAGGAGAAGCAAATGGCTAAAATAGGGATATTGGGTTGCCAAAGTGTTACCAACGAAATGAATTGCGTAATGATCGGTTGTTTTGGAAATCTGCGCACACGGGAAGGACTGTTTAAAGATTATCCTGAAGATGATCCTCCGGAACTGGTGGGTGTTATCAATTGCGGCGGATGTCCAACGGCGGTCGGGTCAGATAGGGTTTGGCAAAAAGTTCAGGCACTTGTCGATTACGGTATCAGTGCGATTCATCTAAGCTCGTGCATGGTTCAATTGTGCCCTTTCAAAGACGATTTTAAACAGGTTATCCAAACCGATTACCCAGACCTCAAAGTGGTGGAAGGCACCCATTTCTTTCATGATGATGACGCTTTCAAAACCGGTGTTAAAGAATTGGTTTCCCAACGGGTTGTCACGCCGCAACGAATAAACGATCTGGTCTTTAAACGGATAAAACTGAAACCACAAATGAACACGGATGAACACGAATAAATATTTTATCTTTAAATGCTGATTGTTTTGTGATAACGTCTGATTTTTTACTAACAAGGTTACGATTAAATTCATATTAGTGAACTTTAGCAGGAGAAACAATGCGACCGTATTTTGAAAAAATGAACGAATTTGGTAGTGAACTGAAACCGGGGCAAATCAAAAGCAGCGAAGCCAATGTAAAACAAATCAAGGATGTTGAAGCTGAGATTGATTCCGCGGTTGAAGATGTCAAAAATGCCGGATTTCCAACTGAAAAGATCAATGCCCGGGGAATGATGACCGTATGGCAACGATTGGATTATTTGGTTGAACCGGGCACATGGCAGCCGCTGCATACGCTTTTTAATCCGGAAGATAATGTGGAAGGCACCAATAATGTAATTAACGGTATTGGCAAGATTTCCGGTAAATGGGCTGTAATCATCGGCTTTGACAACAAAGTGATGGCCGGCGCATGGCTGCCGGGACAATCTGAAAATGTATTGCGTGTGACCGAACTTGCAAAACGCTTGAATCTGCCGCTGGTTTGGCTGGTCAATTGCAGTGGTGTCAAATTACCGGAGCAGGAAAAATTTTATGCCGGACGACGCGGTTCAGGCACAACGTTTTTCAGACATGCTGAACTGGAAATCATGGGTATTCCGGTGTTAGCTGGAATTTATGGCACTAATCCGGCCGGCGGCGGCTACCAGGGAATCAGCCCCACAGTCCTGTTTGCGCACAAAAACTGCAATATTGCCGTGGGCGGCGGGGGCATATTAAGCGGCATGTCTCCCAAAGGCTTTTTTGACGTCGAGGGAGCGGAGGCACTCATAGACAGCGCCAAACAATTCAAGGTCAAACCACCGGGTTCCGTTGATATTCATCACGATGGAACCGGTTTTTTCCGGTATGTTTTTGAGGAAGAGAAAGGGGTTTTGGATGGATTAAAAGATTATATGAAAGATATGCCTGCGTATAATCCTAAATTTTTCCGTGTGGCTGAACCCAAAGAGCCGCGATTTCCTATGGAAGACCTTTACCGGTTGATTCCTTTTAATCAGAAACAGGTCTATAACTTTGACGAAGTGCTGGCGCGTTTGGTGGATGGCAGCGAACATACAGAATTTCGTCCCGGTTACGGACGTGAAGTTTACACCGGATTATGTAAGCTGGATGGTTTTTTGGTGGGTGTTATTGGCAATCGGCAGGGTTTTCTCGGCATGGATTACCCCGAATATGCTGATTATCCCGGAATGGGCGGAAAACTTTATCGCCAGGGATTGATCAAGATGAATGAATTTGTTACGCTTTGCGGTCGCGACCGTGTGCCGATTATATGGTTCCAGGATACTTCCGGTATTGATGTGGGTGATATTGCCGAAAAAGCGGAACTCCTCGGACTGGGCCAAAGCCTGATTTATTCCATTGAACAGACCTGTGTTCCTCAAATGTTGGTGTTGCTGCGCAAAGGCACGGCCGCAGCGCATTATATTATGGGAGGCCCGACATCTAACAGACATAACGCTTTTACGCTGGGAGTGCCAACCACCGAAATTTATGTGATGCACGGTGAAACCGCAGCCGCAGCCAGTTTTTCACGGCGGTTAGTGAAAGAAAAAGACGCCGGCAGGCCGCTGGAGCCGATTATTGAAAAAATGAATAAAATGGCTCAGGAATACCATGACAATTCCCGTCCGTCCTATTGCGCTAAAAAAGGGCTGGTGGATGAAGTCGCTCCGCTAAACCGCGTTCGGGATTACTTGAAAGCCTTTGCCGGAGCCGCTTACCAGAATCCGAAATCAATTTGTCCGCATCATCTGATGATGTTGCCGCGGATTATCAAAGGGTAGCCATTTGCTTGGCAAGTGTTTCTGATCTGTCTATTTTTGAAAAATTGAATTGATTATAATCTGGCTCTTAGTCGGATTTCAGTTAAGAGTCAGATTGTATCTTATTGAGAAATTTTTTGAACTATTAAAACAATGTTAAACAAAAGTTAAAGGAGAAAAAATGAGCGAAATTATTGCGCCAATGGCCGCTAAAGTGTTTGAAATTAAAGTAAAACCGGGAGACACAATTGAAGAAGGTGAAGAGGTGTTAGTGCTGGAAGCCATGAAAATGGAAATGCCTATTGTAGCTGAAGAAGCCGGAACCGTAAAGGAGGTGCGTTGCGCCGTAGGGGACGCCGTTGAAGCCGAAGCGGTGCTGGTCGTTTTTGAATAATACGAATACAGACATAAAAGCGCCTCTGACCCGGATTACTTACGACGATATTGATCTGGCGATGCAACTGTTCGGCGAACACAACGGCAATCTTGCTAAAATCGCCGATGCCTTAGACATGCAAATTACAGCACGCGGTAACACTGTTTTTTTTCAGGGTGATAAGGTCGTTGTCGAGCTGGCTGAAAATATTCTCAACCAGCTTTACGATCTGCTTCGGGGCCGTTACCCGGTGTATGCCAATGACGTTGAGTACGCGATTCGCGTACTGAGCGCCGATAATCGCTGTAATTTGAAAACCATTTTTAAAGACACGGTTTACATTACCAATAAAAAACGCTCCATAGCACCAAAAAGCCCGGCTCAGAAAGCCTATATCGACGCTATTCGCAAAACTGATATGGTGTTTGGCATCGGTCCGGCCGGAACCGGCAAAACCTATTTGGCGATTGCCATGGCTGCGGCAGCGCTTTCCAAAGGCAGTGTAAACCGTCTTATTTTAACACGCCCGGCGGTTGAAGCCGGTGAGTCATTGGGATTTCTGCCTGGCGATTTGGCCGAAAAAATCGATCCTTATTTAAGGCCGCTTTATGACGCGCTGCATGATATGATGCCTTATGAAAAAGTGGCCGGCTTGATGGCTAAAGGTGTGATCGAGGTGGCACCTTTGGCCTTTATGCGCGGACGTACACTCAATGATGCTTTTATCATTTTAGATGAAGCTCAAAACACAACAACAGAACAGATGAAAATGTTCTTAACCCGCATGGGGTTTAACTCCAAGGCGGTTATCACAGGTGATGTGACCCAAATCGATCTGCCATCAAACAAACATTCAGGTTTGGTTGAAACAAAAAATATCTTACAGGGAATTAAAGGGATTGAATTTATATTCTTTTCAAAGGCCGACGTCGTGCGTCATCGTTTGGTACGGATGATTATAAAAGCCTATGAAGATTCAGAGGCGGACAAACCCAAGCTTATGAATTAACTGCCGGTGAGTTAAATGGTATTGGAACATAAAATAAAAACTTTTTTTGAACGTCCTGGAACCAATCGTATGATTCGGTTGTATCTTCTTCTTTTGGTTACGGGAATTTTTACGTTAATTCTTTTCCCCAACTTTATCACCCCCCGATATACCTATCAGCTTGGTGATATTGTCAAAAAAAATATCAAGGCGCCTAGCGATTTTTTTATTGAAGATAAAGAAGCCACTGAAAAAAATCGTAAACTGGCTGTCACCCAAGTTTTGGCTGTTTACGACCATGACAAGGTATTGGCATCAAAACTGGCGAATAACATCAAGCAGGGCTTTGCTTTACTCCGAACCGTTATTGAGTCATCCGAAAAAAAAAATGTGGCCGCTCCGCCTGATGATTCTTTAAAAAAACCCGTTGATGCCGTTGATGCCAAGGTGACGAACACACCGGAACAGCAAACAACACCTCCCCAAGCACAAGTTACCTCCGATGCAGATTTCAAAAACACTCTTCATAACAAAATAATGCAGCACAATGAGAAATTTTCTCTGACAATCGGTTTTAAAGTCAGTGAAAGCGATTATGCAACCTTGGAAAAAGAAAAATTTTCCATTGAAATTGAAAACCTGATCATTTCACTTCTAACGACAATATTAGGCAACGGAGTTGTTGCCAACAAACAGATGCTGCTCAATGAAGTTGGCAAAGGCATTGTTTTAAGAACTATCGGGACTAAGAATGAAAAAACTGTTCGGCGTTTAAAGCCATACTACGGCTTGGATATGGCTCTGGCAATGGTTCGCTTTGAAAGCAAACTGACATTAAGCAATTTAGATCACATAGTGCAGAATTTAATTGTCACTTTTTGTCAAAAATTAATTCAACCCAATATCACTTCAAATAAAAGCGAAACGGCCAAACGTCAAAAAATGGCGGCCGCTCAAGTCAAACCTGTTATGTATAAGATTAAAGCAGGTGAAATGATCTTGCGTGAAGGCGACCGGGTGACGGACCGCCAATTGCTTAAACTTAATGTAATGCAAGCCCAGCAGAAAAATAACCAACCCTGGACGATTGCTATCGGTTCGGCCATGATGATCGGTTTTCTGCTTGTCACCACTTATTTTCTTTTTCTTCAATGCCCGAGTTGCGCTCTGCTGGATAGTTATAAAAATCTCTTCTTTATATGCGCGGTTTTAATCGGAGTCTTTTTTTTCATCCGTATTTCCGTATCATTAGCTGAGTCTATCAGCACTAATAATACCCTGATGATATCAGAAGCATCTGTCATTTTGGGTTTCCCGATCGCGACCGCCACTATGATTGTTTGCGTATTTTTAGGTTTTGAATTGGCATTTTCCATGGCCATCATTATCGCTGTGGGTGCCGCTTTCATTTTAAATAACAGTTTGCCGCTTTTCATCTATGTTTTCCTCAGCGGCGCCATGGGAGCCTATTGGGTTCAGAACTGTAAAAATCGTAAAATATTTATCCAGGCCGGTGTTCGCTTGGGAATATTCAATCTTATGCAAGCGATCGCACTCAGTGTTTATCAAGCGGAATTGACGGATTTTACCGGCTTTGTAGATTGGAAACTGCTTTGGGATGGGGCTTTTGCATTGGCTGGCGGTATTTTAGCGGGTGTCACTACGGCTGGCATCGTTCCGCTGGCAGAGATCGCTTTCAGATATACAACCAATATCACTTTACTGGAGTTGGCCAATCTGAACCAGCCTATTTTGCACAAATTGATGCTCGAAGCCGGAGGCACCTATCATCATTCCCTTGTTGTCGGTTCTATGGCGGAAGCGGCAGCTTCTGAAATCGGAGCTAATCAACTTCTCGCCAAAGTTTGTGGTTATTACCATGATATTGGCAAAATGAAAAAGCCGCTTTATTTTATTGAAAATCAGAAAAATGTAAAAAACAAGCATGACAAGCTGGCACCTTCTATGTCAAAAATGATTATCATGGCCCATGTTAAAGATGGTGTTGAAATTGCCCAAAAAAATAAATTAGCGCCTGTGATTATTGACGCCATTCAACAGCATCATGGTAAAAGTTTGATTCGCTATTTTTATGACAAAGCCTGCCGGCTAAAGGGCGATAATGCTGTTAATATTGATGACTATCGTTATCCCGGACCTAAACCGCAAACGCGTGAAATCGGTCTGATTATGCTGGCAGATGTCGTTGAAGCCGCTTCACGAACACTTGAAAATCCGACGCCGGCGCGCATACAGGGATTGGTGCAACGCTTAATCAATAACATTTTTTCAGACGGACAGCTTGATAACTGTGATTTTACGCTGAAAGACCTACATTATATTTCTAAGAGTTTTTACAAAATCCTTAATGGTATTTATCACCATCGCGTTGAATATCAGGATAAGGACACAATCCGAAAAAATGGTGAAAAACATGATAATGCCACTAAAGAGCCAGCGCAACCGACAAAGGCTCAAGTTCCGAAAAGTACGCAAAACAGCGTGATCCAGCTTAAACGACTGGGGCAAATCTAAAAAAATCGACACCCTGGAAACTTATGGATGTTTTAATAGACAATCAACACGAACAGCATAAAATAGACTTGGAAGAGATACGTAAAACCGCCGAAATTATTTTAAATACACTTGACAAGGCTGAAACCGAGCTTTCCATATTAATTACAGACGATCTAAAAATCGCTGAACTGAACAAACGCTATCTTAATCGCCAAGGCCCGACCAATGTGATCGCCTTTCCGATGCAGGCCGGTGAATTTATCCAAGTCAATCCCTATCTGCTTGGGGATGTTGTTATCTCCGCAGATACCGCCGCCAAAGAAGGCCAAAGCGCCGGAATCGGAACGGCAATGCGTTTCCGTGAATTGCTTGTGCATGGAATCCTTCACCTGTGCGGTTACGATCATGAAGAATCCGAACTGGAAGCCTTGCGAATGGAAAAAAGGGCGAATTTGCTTTTACAGACAATCGAAAAGAGACTGAAATGAATTTGGTAACCGCGCGTGAAATGCAAACAATGGATCGCCTGACCATCGAATCGTTCGGCATTCCCGGTATCGTTCTGATGGAAAATGCCGGAAGAGGGGCGACACGCTTTTTTCTGGAAACCGTGTTTGAAAATAAAACGCAACAAATTGGAGTGATGGCCGGACGCGGCAATAATGGTGGTGACGGTTATGTGATGGCTCGCTATCTTGTGCAACAGGGCTGCCAAGTCACCGTTTTTTTATTAGCCCAAAGCAACCGTGTGCAAGGCGATGCGGCCGCGAACCTTAAATTACTTGCACCTCTCGGTATTACAGTAATCGAACTGCCTGATTTGAATGCGTTCCAAAACTACAAAACTACGCTGGAAAAACAGGATATTTGGATTGACGCTATTCTAGGCACCGGTCTGAAATCCGATGTCAGAGGCTATTTTAAAGAGGTTATTCGTTTCATCAATAATCAAAAAAAGCCGGTGTTTGCCGTTGACATTCCTTCAGGACTAAATTCTGATACCGGCCAGCCCTGCGGTATTGCCGTGCAAGCCCAAGCCACCGCCACATTCGCTTTTGCCAAAACCGGTCTTATACTTCATCCGGGTGCGGCTTATGCGGGTGAACTTGGTGTTATCGACATCGGCATTCCACCGCATATAGCCGCCGAAGTCGCCCTTGATGCCACTAAATTACTTACACCTGATCAATTGCGAAATACACTGCCGTTGCGCCCGCCGGACACCCACAAGGGTCGAACCGGACATCTTTTGGTGATTGCAGGTTCTACGGGAAAAACCGGAGCAGCGGCAATGACAGCCATGTCTGCCATGCGCATTGGTGCCGGCTTGGTAACAATAGGAGTTCCGGAACAACTTAACCCTATTCTTGAAGTTCAGGTTATCGAAGCCATGACCGTGCCATTACCGGCTGATCAGGATGGTCGGTTAAATGAACAGGCGCTGGAGCCTTTATTGAACCTGCTTATCGGAAAACAATGTCTCGCCATCGGCCCGGGGCTGGGAGCGGCTCCGGAAACCGGCCGGCTGATTCGTGCGCTTATTCGTAAAAGCCAAGTACCTGTTGTTATTGATGCTGACGGTTTAAATCATTTAATCGGCCATACCGCATTATTAAAAGACTTGGAAATTCCCATCGTATTAACACCTCATCCAGGTGAAATGGCAAGGCTTATCGGTTCGACGGTTGCCCAAGTTCAGCAAGACCGCTTAGGATGCGCACGCAAATTTGCTGATGAATTCAATGTGCATACAATTCTGAAAGGCGCGCGTACTGTAATCGCACACCCGTTGCAAGGCACAGCCATTAATCCCACAGGCAATGCCGGAATGGCATCCGGCGGAATGGGAGACGTTTTAACCGGATGTATCGCCGGACTGATTACGCAGGGCTGTTCACCCGCTGCGGCGGCTCAAATTGGCGTTTTTTTGCATGGTGCGGCCGCGGATCATCTTGCTTCAACAATTGGCGCTCATGGTTATTTGGCAACTGAAGTGATGAATGGGCTTCCTCTGCAACTTGATGTGTTCCGGCAGGGACAAATCAAACTTGACGATATTATATCGTTAAGACTTATGTTTGGATAGACCTGCAATCGTATTATTTTGATGATATGACAACGGACTATCTCGTAGGCGTTCGGATAAAACAAACTTTAAACTTCAAAACTTGACATCAAAACAACAATCAGGTTATATAAAAGAAACTCACTATCAACAGGAGGAAAATCTTTGAAAGCGACACGAATCATTCTAATGCTTTTGCTTACGTTAATTTTTACAAAAGTATCTATAGCCGATGACACTTCAGACATTAAATCGTTTCTTAACTCTTGGCGCGATGCCCAACTAAGCCGCAAAATCGCTTCCTACCGATCTTTTTACAGCCCGCAATTTCAATATGGCGACATTGATTTGAAAACCTGGATGAAAGAAAAACGTAACCAGTTTAAAAAAGATGGCCCTTTATCACTGGATATTTCAGAAATAAATGTCAAAATAGAAAATAATCGGGCTGACGTAAATTTTTTAGCGCAATATAAGGGTAAACTGATTTCTGAAATCGGCCAAAAAAAATTGAAGCTTGAAAATATAAATGCTAATTGGAAAATCATCTCTGAAAATTGGCAAACAGTTTCCGGTTTTGTTGTTACAACAAAATCTGGCTCTTTCGGCGATCAACAGGGAGCTGAAATCATCATAAAAAGCATCAGTTATGAAATCGACCGGAGCAATCTGGAAAAAGTACTTATTGATTTTAATCAATTTTATACGCCAGCACCATTTGTCCTTGAAAAAGATCGACCTCGGGTAGTGCTTGACATAAAAAATGCAACGGACTGGAAAGGACCTAAGGTCATTCCTGTAAACGGACAGTGGATTAAAAAAGTACGCAGTCATTTTGACAGCGGTAAAGGTAAACTGAGGATTGTTCTGGACCTGACACCGTCGTTAGATTACACTACCAAACAAGTATTTTATAAAGCGGAAAACATTTACAGCCTTGAAATCAAAAAGACTTCGGAATAATCTGTTTGTTTTCAGCCCATTATGCAAAATTTAGAAGTTCTTGTCTCTAAATTTATCAATTTCCTGCGAGTTGGTATCTGGCGCATTCAGATAGAGCGACTCCCCCGCCATAAAGCTGTTTATATTCAACTGAGCCGCATCTTTCTGCTTACGACTACGAAATTTGTTACGGATAAATGCGCACTCAAGGCATCGGCTCTGACGTATTATACGATGCTGTCAATTGTTCCGGCCGCGGCAATGGCTTTTGGTATTGCGCGCGGTTTCGGATTTGAAAAACTTTTAAAAAAAGAGTTGTTAGAAAAATTTCCCGGGCAGGAAGAAATTACGCAGTGGGTTATTCAATTTGCCGACTCCCTGCTGATAAATACACATAGCGGCATGATGGCCGGTATCGGTTTGATTATTCTTTTTTGGAGCGTTGCCAAAGTATTAATGAATATTGAACACGCCTTTAATGAAATCTGGGAAAGCAAGCACTCACGCTCGGTCGCACGTAAACTGAGTGATTATCTCGCCATTGTTATTTTATGCCCGGTGTTGCTGATTGCATCCAGCAGTGTGGTGGTTTACATATCCACCCAGATGGAAATCATATCCGGTAAGATTCCTATTTTGGAAATTGTGAGTGAACCGATTCTGTTTTCATTGAAATTTATTCCGTTTGTTCTTGTTTGGCTGCTTTTTATGATTACCTACTACATTATGCCGGTTGCCAAAGTGAATCTGTTATCCGCCTTAATTGCCGGTGTGGTCGCAGGAACCGGTTTTCATTTGCTTCAATTCACGTATATTCGCTTTCAAGTCGGTGTGGCTCAATATAATGCCATTTACGGCAGTTTTGCCGCATTGCCCCTTTTCATGGTTTGGCTGCATTTAAGTTGGCATATTGTTCTTTTAGGAGCGCAAATATCTTATTCGGTTCAACATGCGGACAACTACGAATTTGAACCCGACCGGTTGCAAATGAGTTTTTATTTAAAAAAACTTTTTGCCTTGCAAATTATCGGCTTAATAACCCGTAAATTTGCACAAGGCGAAAAGCCGCTCACGGCTGTTCAAATTGCGAAAACTCTTGACATGCCGCTCAGATTGGTTTGTCAGATTATTACTTTGTTGAGTGAAAGTGAAATCATAACATCAACGCATCTGGAAGAAGACAACCCTGCCGCATTTCAACCGGCCTGTGATATCAGCCGGTTTACATTAAGCTATATAATTGACGCACTGGAACACAAAGGCTCGGATAGTATTACTGTGGCACAAACTGAGCATCTGCAAAAATTGATCCACAGCCTGGATTCATTCAGTGAAACTGTCGCCCAATCATCGGATAATCAGCATCTGCAAGATTTATAGCATCTTAGGGCATTTTTTAAATACCAGGTTCTGTTGACATTTCAAATTCGACTTTCGCCATACAAAGTGGCGAGATTCACATATACAAGATACCAGTGCGGCCTATCTTTACGATTATGCCTGGAATAACGGCGGCAATGATCGGGATGAATTGGAAGGCGTGCTGGGCTGTAATTATTATCCTGCTGATAATTTGATTCTGTCGTTTGAAGCTACCAACAGTTTTTTCCGTGATGATATTGAAAATACACGCGTTACTTTTAATTTACATTTGGATTTTTAGCCTTGTTGAGCTAAAAAATAAACCCCAAGAAAGTTCTATTAAAAGGAGGAGAGTATGAAAAAAGTCATTTTTAGCATCATTGTTTTGTTCACTTCGGTTTGTGTAGTTATGCCTGTGTCGGCGGAATACTGTGAGGTTAATAACAAAGGCGAATGTTACTATAACTATGAACTGTATAGTGGCGACTGTTCAAGCATCCCCGATTGCGGTCCCTATCCTGAAGGGCCGGGGAACTTTGACAGTACTAGCCCGCCCCCCACTTCATCAGAGTCGTCTTCATCAGAGTCGTCTGAATCAGATTATTCCTCTGATTCTGATACCCAAAGTCAGGATGGACTGGCTTCAGCCACTGCCAACGAAAATCGTGTGGCCTCCAACACGGTGGTTCGCGTTACATCTGCGCGTATCCGCACCGCTTTTGCCCCGCGACCGACCCGACGAACCACTAGTATCGCTTTGAACTCCGGCAACAGTAATCTGCTGCCGGGGATTACCACAGGCATTGCGTCCGGAGATGAAGCGCCCAAGCTAGGTTTGTGGCTGACGCCATCAGTATCATGGTTGGATGATGATAACATAGCCTCTCAATATGACGGCAATTTATATTTGATCATGGTCGGCGCCGATTATAAAGTTACCGATCGGCTACTGTTAGGCGTGTCAACGGGATATGAGGACACCGATCTGGACACGCAATTTAATGACGGAACCTTTCAAAGTCAGGGATTTACGATTGCGCCATATATAGGGTTCGTTATTTTGGACGGTCTCACGGCTGACGCCATTTTGGCCTATACTTTTTTAAATAATGACGTGGAACGTGATCGCACCACGGGTCAAAGGTTAGCGGGGGATTATGATTCCGGCCGGTCGATGGTCAGCGCCAATCTGAACTATTACACGCTGTTGAACAACTGGAGTTTCAGCGGAATCGCCGGTTACATGTATGTAAGCGAAGATCAGGACGCATATATACAAACAGGCGCTGATTCAAACAGCGTTGATCAGTTCACCGCCTATCTCGGAGAATGGCGTTTAGGAGGGCGCGCCGGTTATCTCTTTGATAAATTTGAACCGTATATCGCCGCCGCTTACCTGTATGACAATACCTGGAACAGCAGCGCGGATGATCGGGATGAATTGGAAGGAGCCATCGGCCTTGACTTTTATCCCACCGATGCGTTTATCGGCTCTGTGGAAGCGACTCATAGCTTTTTTCGTGATGATATTGCGAACACCCGCATCCTGCTGAATCTGCGGTATGAATTTTAGTGATCCGGCGTGTTGACCGCTTTTATGTGCTGATGATACGGTTATCAATCGGCTTGCCTTTATTTTTTGCGGTTGCAAGCTGCGGTGCTTTGCCGTTTTTCCAGGACGGACGGGTGATTGCCGATTCGATTGCCGCCCGCAACGGATGGCGCAAAGTAACGTTTGATGTACAAACGTTTGTTATCACAGGTTTTTATAAAAGCGGACCAAAACACGGAACCACACAGGATTTAACGGTGTATATCGAGGGGGACGGGCGTGCTTTTATAAACCGGCGCACACCTTCACGGGATCCGACGCCGCACAATCCCACAGGTCTGCGTCTGGCCATGGCTGACCCGGTCGCTCCGATTCTCTATCTGAGCCGCCCGTGCCAATATACGACCCAAGACACCCAAAGAGAATGCCGGACGGCCTATTGGACTTCCGCCCGGTTTTCTCAGACGGTCGTCAACGCATTAAACAACGCATTAACGCAGGCCAAAACTTTGACGCCGTTTAAGCGATTGTACCTTACAGGCTATTCCGGCGGCGGCGCAATCGCGGTTTTATTGGCAGCCAGACGCACAGATGTCATTTCAATTATCACCGTGGCGGGCAATCTTGACCATCGCTTCTGGACCGATTATCACCGGATTACACCGTTGTATGATTCGTTGAACAGTGCGGACAGCGCTCAAAAGGTCGCCCATATTCCTCAAGTTCATTTCGTAGGTGGGCAGGATACGGTCATCCCTGTTGATGTAGGTTACTCCTACCTACTACAAATGAAAAAAACAACACGCAGTCGCTTGATCGTTATACCGGAAATGGGCCATTATCAAGGGTGGCCTGCTATCTGGCCTGCGCTTTTGGCGCACTATCGTCCTGATTTAACAAAGCATTCCTAAAGAAGGAGCAAAAATGAAACGTACCTTAATTTTAATTACATTGATATTTGCAGTTATAAGTTTATTGTTATTCAGCGCGTATGCCCGTTCGCCCATAGGGGTTATGCGATCACGCGCCAATGCGGTTCGAGCCGCTGTAAAAAAGAATATTGACATTATTATCCGTCCCAAACTGGTAATTGCACGAGGAGCCACCGGTGCGGTTTCAGCTCTGGCTTTAAGTCCGGATGAGCGCTATCTCGCAACTGCCGTGGGAGATCACACGCTGCGATTATGGGATTTAAGCGTTGGAAGGGAAATTGCCAGCCTATCCGGTCATAAGGCTGAAATTGTAAATACAGTCTTTCATCCGGATAATAAAATGGTCGCATCCGTAGATATTAAAGGCGTCGTCCATCTTTTTGATTTAAAAGATCCGCAAGAATCTAAGGCGGAAAAACCGAATTTGCAAAACATACGTCATATCGCTTTTAATAAGACCGGCGATTTGCTTATTACGGCTGATGCTCTAAGCAAGGTACACTTATGGGATATAAAAAACCAAAAAGCGCATTCACAATTCAACCTTCAGGCGTCTGAAATGATTGCAATGCAAATTTCTTCAGATGGAAAATTTCTAATCAGCGCTCACACTGATGGCAACGTAAACCGTTATGATCTGACGAATGGTACCAAGCTGGCAACCTATCAGGGGCATTCTAAACCGATTCAGGTATTGGCTCTCGGAAGGTTAAACAATATTGTTATCGGCGGGGATAAAAACGGTTATATTTATTTATGGAATTTTAAAGATGGCACTCTGATCCGTAAAATTAAAAGCCATAAAGCGAATATAACATCCTTGGCTTTGAATGAGACTTCCGGCCTTTGGGCCTCAGGCGATGCTAAGGGCGAAGTGCGTCTGGGAAACCTGAAAAAAGGAAGCAAACCCAAACTTTTTGGAAAGCATAACGGTGCTATCAATTTTATAAAAGTGGATAAAGAAGGAACCCACGTTCTCAGCGCGTCGGAAGACGGCATTACCCGTTTATGGAATATTTTGTCCGGCAAACTGCTGGTGTCGATGATTTCCACAAAAGATGGCTGGGCCGTGGTTGACGCTCAAGGACGTTTTGACGGCAATCAGGACGCGCTCACAGGCATCGAATGGCAGGAAGGCGCAACCAAGTTGTCTGTGAATAATTTTTCTGAGGTTTACTACGAACCGGCACTTTTGGCCCAGGCGATGCAAGACCCTGACGGCTTAAAAAATGTAAAATCAATTCCTGAAGGCATTCATTTGCCGCCTAAAGTCGAAATTGTAAATTCCAGCGGCTCCGGTTCCAAAGCCACCCGCGCCGTAAAAGTGAAAGTGACCGGTGCCGATCAAGGCAATTCCGGCGTGGAAGAGGTGCGTTTATACCGTAACGGCAAACGTATCAACGAGAAATTGGCCACCCAAACTGATCGCAAGGAAAGCAAAGAAGGCATCGTGGAAATCGTAAAACAGTATGATCTTCCGTTGGCACCCGGACGCAACGTTTTGAATGCCGTTGCCATCAACCGGGAACGACTGGAAAGTCCGCCTTCCACGCTGATCGTATCCGGTGAGGGGGATGTCTCCGGATCGAAATTATGGCTGATCACCATCGGCATCAACCAGTATAAAAATCCAAAGTTGAATCTCAACTATGCCCAAGTCGATGCCGGTGCGGTTCAAGCTTTTTTCACATCTGAAAAAAGACGGTTTCCTTTCTTACAAGCCCGCGTAACGCATGTAATCAATCAAAAAGCCACCAAACAAAGCATTTTAGATCTTTTCCGCACGTTGCGCCATGTTGCGCAACAGGACATCGCTGTTGTTTATATGGCCGGACACGGCGTCAGTGCTGATAATGAATGGTATTTTGTCTCCCACGAAGTCGAACATCCTGATAAAACCGCGTATTTAAAGCAGAAAGGGCTTTCTTCCCGGGAATTGAAAAAGGAAATTGAGGCGATTGCGGCCAACCGCGTGTTTCTGATTATTGATGCCTGCCACTCAGGCGGCGCGGTATCGCCGATTAAAGATTTCCAGGGCATGAAATCGCTGCGCATGATGGCGCGTTCTTCAGGCGTCCATATTCTGGCGGCCACCGACCGTGACCAATTCGCAGTCGAACTGGCCAGTTTGAAACACGGCATCTTTACGTTTTCGCTTCTCAAAGGATTGGATGGCAAGGCCGATAAAAAGCAAGGTGATGGAGCGGTTTCAGTGCAGGAACTGATGCACTATGTGGAAAAAACAGTTCCGATGTTAAGCCGTCGTTACGCCAATTACGCCCAATTTCCCACAGCGCATTCGCGTGGGTATGATTTTGATATTGCGCTGTCATCAAAAAACGAAGATAGGAGTTTTCAATCGAGCAGCAGGAGTAAAGTGGCCCTGACCGGGAAATGATCTCCATCGCCTTCTTTAACCACGGCTCCTTCCAGGCACCAGATATTCCGGGAATGAAAAATAAAATCTATGCGAGGTTGAACGGGCAGCGTGAGTTTTTTATATGTGCCGCTAACCTGAATCTGACATTGAGCAGTTGGGGGTAACTTTGTCAGAAGATGAACATGATTTGCAGTTCCGCCTATTTTAACCTGAGTTCGATGAGTTTTTTATATTTTTATTGAGTTAAAATGAGTTTCTGTTATAAGTTCGCTATTATTGTTTAGTGATAAAAAATTTATTTAAGGAGGTGGTGATGACAACAATTTCTCCC
>JAUCGF010000192.1 GCA_030378005.1 Desulfococcaceae bacterium HSG9
TGGCAGAACTGTTGAGTCTCGAAGATATTTTGACCATGAAAAAGGTGGCATGAAGAAATGAAAAAAGAAAACAGAGGTGGTAATTTCGTTTTATGAACTCATTGAAGAACCTTTGGAGCCCACTACCGAATTTTCCATCTACTGATAATTGTTCGAGTACGTTGCACACTCCGGATTTGTGTCCTATAATCCCGAAGATGAATATCACAAACAGAATAAAAAATTCGCAATATTGGGAAGTTGTCACGGTGAGTCTGCCGCTGGTCATGAGCATCGCGGGGACGACCGTGATGGAATTTACCGACCGGGTTTTTTTGAGCAACTATTCTATAGACGCCATCGCCGCATCCATGCCTTCGGGCTACGCGGCGTTCCTTGCAATGACGTTTTTCCTGGGCATTGCGGGCTATCTCAACGTTATTATCGCTCAATACACGGGGGCTTGTGCTGAACACCGCATCGGCGCGTCTCTGTGGCAGGGAATTTATTTTTCCATCTTTTCAGGGCTGCTTCTATGTGGAATCGCTTTTACAGGCGAGATGCTTTTTCGATTTGCGGGGCATCCTGCGGAGGTGCAACGGTTAGAGGCCGTCTATTTCAAGGTTCTCTGCCTTGGAGGTGGAATCAATGTACTTGCAACGAGCTTTTCCTGTTTTTACAGCGGAAGAGGATTGACTCGGCCGGTGATGTGGATCAACACCATTGGCATGTTATTCAACATTCCTCTGGATTACGCGCTGATAAACGGTGTCTGGATATTTCCCGAACTTGGTATCATGGGCGCCGGAATCGCTACGGTTTTAGCATGGAGCCTTATTGCCATCTTGTTCGGAATCATAATTTTTACCCAAGAAAACGACCGGCGTTTCGGCGTGTGGAAAAATCGTTCATTGGATTGGGATATTTGCCGTCGTCTGATGAAATTCGGAGTGCCAGGCTCCCTTCAGTTTTGGCTGGACGTTTTCGCTTTCACCTTTTTTGCATTCATGGTGGGAAGAATCGGAAAGGATCAACTTGCCGTCACCAATATCGTCCTCTCTATCAATTCCCTGGTATTCATGCCTTCATACGGTTTTTCCCTTGGCTTGAGTACTTTGACCGGCCAGGCTCTGGGACGAAATCAGCCTAAGGGCGCTATACATGCCACAAAGAGCACCCTTCATATCCTGATGGTCTATCTTCTCTTGATGACCCTTGTTTTTGTTTTCAAGCCGGATTGGGTTCTCGGCTTTTTCATTCCCGATAAGCTGATTCCGGCCGAGCGTGCCGCGATTGCACATATAGGGGCGATTCTTCTTCGTTTTGTGGTTATCTATCTCTTCTTTGATGCGCTATACATGGTTTTTGTCGGAGTACTCAAAGGTGCCGGGGATACATATTTCATCATGTGGAGTACCGGACTGCTCTCCTTTCTAACCATTGTACTGCCCATCTACATCGGCATCGAACATTTCGGACTCGGACTCTATTTTTCTTGGAGTTGCATCACATTGTTCATCTTCGTGTCATCTGCTGTTTCATTCTGGCGCTTTCGGAGGGGAAAGTGGAAGGAGATGCGGGTTATTGAAGACGGGGTGTGAATTTTTCCCCTTGAAATACGACGTAGGGTGGGCATCGCCTGCTAACCATTTTGTATGATACATAATTTTACTTAGCGATGCCCACCAGCTTATAATAAAAACTTTATCTTAAAAGCCAAATCACATTCTCACACGTTCGTTTTTCGGATCATAAGGGGATTTTATACCGGCGTCAGCGGCGATGCGTTCACCTTCCACTTCAATTTCATAAGTGCCGCTTAAAATCCAATCGTTATCAATACGTCCTTCTGGATGTTTGACATATCCCATACCCACGGCGGCTCCCAATTTATGGCCGTAAGCACCGGAAGCGATTTCGCCTACGGACTGCCCGTTGCGGTAAATCGGTTCACCGGCATAGAGCATGGGAGCGGCGTCTTTTAAAGTGAACATGACCATCTTGCGAGCCAGGCCGCGCTCTTTTTGCCTTAAAAGCGCATTGCGTCCGCAAAAATCGCCTTTATTAAATTTGACGCCAAATCCCATGCCCGCCTCAAAAGGCGTGTCGTCCGGCGTGATGTCCGATTCCCAGTGGCGATAGCCCGTTTCCAAACGCAGGGAGTTAACCGCCTGCATTCCCACAAATTTCATCCCCATCGTTTCACCGACTTCTGCAATGGCATCGAAAACAGGCACTGTGAACATACTCGGAATGTAAAGCTCCCATCCGAGTTCGCCCACATAAGAGATACGCATGGCCAAAGGTCTGGCATAAGCGACATCGATTTCACGCGCCTCAAAATATGGAAAAGCCGAATCAGAAAGGTCTTCATCCGTGAGTGCGGACATCAAATCACGCGCTTTGGGGCCCATTATCGATAACATGGCATAACCGTGCGTAACATCGGTTACGCAAGCATTGGCATAAGCGGGAATATTGCGCCGGATATAATCAAGATCGTGGACGGCCGTAGCCGCGGCCGTTACGATAAAAAACTGATCCTCAGCCAACCTTGTTACGGTGAAATCGGTTTCAAAGCCGCCGCGCGCATTCAGCACGGGTGTGTAAATAATTTTACCGGTTTTGACATCAATGTCATTGGAGCAGAGATACTGCAAAACAGCAAGCGCGTCCCGTCCCTGAACCATAAATTTACCCATAGACGACAGATCATAAAGTCCGACATTATCACGGATAGCAAGATGTTCTTGGGCTTGATATTCGAACCAGTTGGGGCGACGCCAATCATAGCGATGCACCGGTTCGACGCCTTGGGGTGCGAACCAATCGGCACGCTCCCACCCGGCAATTTGGCTGAAACCGGCGCCTCGCGTTTTTAAACGGTCGTGAATCGGAGATTGAATCGTAGGTCGGGCAGTTGTTTTCTGCCGGTTGGGATAATGTTTATGATACAAAACACCCACCGCTTCGATGACGCGATCATGAACATATTTTGTGTTTTGCTGCCACGGAAAATAGCGTCTGATATCCACCGGCCAAAGGTCTTCCTCCGGGTAGCCCCGGTCCATCCATCCTGCCAGAGCGCGACCTGCGCCGGCAGCGCTGGCGATACCCACCGAGTTCATGCCGCATCCGATATAAAAGTTTTTCAGCCCCGGCGCTTCACCCAGCATAAACGCTGAGTCCGGAGTGAAACTTTCAGGCACAACTTCAAGATGGCGTATTTCAGCGTTCTGAATATCGGGAAAGCGTTTCAAAGCGCAATTTGTAAAGAGTTCGAACTGGTCCCAGTCTTCCTGCAATTGGGTGAATTTAAAATCATCCGGGATTCCCTTGCGTCCCCAAGGTTTGGCAACCGGTTCAAATCCACCGAAAAGAATAGCGCCATTTTCTGATTTAAAATAGGTGTAACCGTCAAAGTCGCGCACACTCGGAAACACTTTTTTATATCCCTCAATAGGTAAAGTGACGGCGTGCATGTGTTCAGCCGCATGCAGCGGAACACTGACATTGACCATTTTTCCGATTCGCCGTCCCCACATGCCGGCACAATTGACCACATATTCACAAGATATGTTGCCTTGTTCAGTGGCCACACCGCACACAGCGCCATTGCGCGTCATAATTTCCGTAACAGCGGTGTTTTCAAAAATTTGCACGCCATTCATACGAGCGCCTTTGGCCAAAGACCGGGCTGTGTCTTCCGGATTGGTCTGACCATCTTTGGGAATATAAAAGGCCGAAATCAAACCGGATGTGCTTAATCCGGGAACCATGTCAGCCGCTTCTTGCAATGTGATTTCATGCACCTCGATTTCGAAATTACGCGCCATTGCCGCAGCGCGCAGCCATTCCGACCGGCGAGCCTCGGTCTGGCAAACCGTGATAGCTCCCGTAGTGATATAGCCTGTGGCAACTCCGGTTTCGGCTTCCAGATTCGCGTACAATTCGGTGGCATATCTGACCAAATTTGACATTTGACGATTCTGCCTCAGTTGCGTCACCAACCCGGCCGCCGCCCAAGTGGTTCCGGAAGCCAATTCCTTCCGTTCCAGCAAGACCACATCTTGCCATCCGATTTTACTTAAATGATACGCTGTACTGCATCCGACAATACCGCCTCCGATAATGACGGCCCGGGCATGTCCGGGGAATTGTTTTGACATAGCAACCTCCTGTTTAAAAAATGAACATCGAACATTGAATTAAAAATAACCCAACCTTGCAATACTTATAAAAACACTTCTGATATATCTATCATCATCTGAACAGATTTTTTCATTTCGTATTGATTAGAATAATATTTATTGTAATTCATTATATATTAAGCGGTTATCAGAATTTATGACGAATTTTGAACGTATCTAATAAATTAAAAAGCAAGCAAACAAGAAAAACTGATATATTAGACGATGTTTCTAAATCTGATATATGAAAATTGTCAGTTTTGTCAAGTAAAAATACCGCCTGATGAAAAAAGGATGGTAGTCCTGCACAAAGTAGTGATGGTAACATTTTGATTCTACTGTATTGCGTGTTAAAACAGGCTGGGAAGTATCCGGCGTTAAATTTTCGTATCTTGTTGATTTATCGTAGCGGGCAACCTGAACTCCGCATTTTTGCGTCAGATACTTCACGCATACATTTTTGGCAACGCATGATTTTACGTGGCTTTCCCATCACTACTTTGTGCAGGGCTACCAAAAGAATTTAGCCCAAGTTCGCCAAATATTTCCAGCGGAGGCCGATTTTGGGCAAAAACAGGCGAGGCGCAGGATGTAAACTATTGATATCATTATACCCAGCCTAAAATAAAGCCAATGTGGTGACTCATAGAATATATAAGGCTTGACATTATGTAAAACCTATGCTAATCAAGCATTAATGTATATTAAACGTGTGGTGAAACAGAATCCCGGGTCAAAGAAAAGATACGAACACCTCCACTTGGTTGAAAGTGTCCGCACAAAAAAAGGACCGAGGCAGCGGCTAATCCTGAATCTCTGAAATCCCGACATACCCAAGGAAAAATGTAAAGAGTCAGCTGATTGCATCCAAGCGATTCTTTCCGGTCAAATGCAGTTCTTTGACATTGATCCGATTATTGAAAAACACGCGAAGAAGGCTGCCCGATCTATTCTGGAAAAGAGATCCGGGGATGATGCGACAGGCAAAGTATCCGATGCGTACACTCAAAGCGATCAACCGCATTACAAAAA
>JAUCGF010000064.1 GCA_030378005.1 Desulfococcaceae bacterium HSG9
AAAAAGGCCCTTTTCCTTATTGCAATTATTATTATTTTTTTAAAATAATTTGGCCTCATTTTATAGGCTTTTTACAATTTAAACAACTGTTTTTGTTTGAATTTAATATAATTGTTTTAACACCCTTATGTAACGATGGTTATATTATCAGTAGATGGAAAGTTTAGGAGCGCAAAAATTAAGCGAAGCGGTTTTTTGCGCTCCATGCCGTATTTTCAGGCATTTTCCATCTACTGATTGTTGAGAATGCCTATTTGATTCTAAGTATGAGGTCTCATTTATTATGAGATTTCACCACCGCTGATAATAAGTACACAAACCGGGTAAAATGTCTTTGCCGACGTGTCGGGCAAGGGCGAGAGTGCAGATGACTTCCGTAACAGAGCTGAATTGATCTTGAAATTGCTGAAAGTCACAAATTTCATCTTGTTAGATATTGATGAATGGATAAAAAGAGATTAGGGTGGGTATATTATTTTTTTGTGAAGTTCATCTACTGATTGTCAGTAGATCGAAAACTTTTTGTCAACCCTTGAAAAATCAGAGTTTTTCAGCATCTTATGAATCAGCTAAAGCCATGAAAGAAGCGGACAATATCATAAAGAGCTGTTTCCGGTTTTTTCCGAGTTTGGAAAAAAGGCCGGTTTTTCGGTTCTGTAAAATGTAAAATTTTGATTTTTCAGGATATATCGTAAAAATTGCTTTATATTTAATAAAATAGTTATAAATCTTTTCGATCTACTGATTGTGATTTATTTACCGCATTAGATGGACACGCCATATTCACTGCTGACAAAATCAATATTTTGCAGGGCGTTGTCGTATTTTATTTTTCCATATTTATAAAAATCAAACTCAATGGTCGAAATATTCAGTTGGATTAAACTCCACAAAAACCAGTATATATCGGGAAATGGCTTGAACATATCAATATAGTAAAGCGTTTTATCAAATGCTTTGCCTTCACAATATTCCGTTATAATCTGTTTTTCGGCTTCCCGCGGCACCAGCACTTCTTGAAACATATCGGCAATATCATAATATTTAGGCGCCATTCCGGCATATTCCCAGTCAATAATATACATGGGCGAGTCGTACTTATGTTTAAATTCTTCTTTGATAAGAATAAAATTGTCTGCCAGAAGATCATTGTGGCATGCGGTGAAGTCGGTTTCCGGGATATTAATAACGTTGTATAGTTTTTCCAGTTTTTTGACAGTTCCATTGATATCAAATTCAGGGTAATTGACATTCAGCTTTGCCAATATACCGGCCATTTTTCGGACTTCCACGACCGGATTAAAGATTTTTTTCAGCACAGATTTACTGTTATGAATTTTTCGTATCGGGCTGACAATCTTAGGATAAAGTGATTTGTCTAAAAAGTGATCGTTATTTAAAACGATGCTGTCGCCTATAAAATCAACGATGGTCACGCCGATTTCGGGCATGTAGCTGACTATTTTGGAAGACACGCCGATTTTCGACATCTCCTCCAATGCTTGCACCTCAAAATCACGGTCAATAAAGAGTTCGGTTTTGTCTCCATATATCCTGACCGTCACGTCGCCTTTTTCTGATTTTACACGGTACAGTTTATTGGTGATGCCGCCGCTCAGTTGCGTTATTGTAAGTTCACAGCCCTGCCATTGCGGGTATATTTCATTAAATACATGTTCATCAAAATCTATTTCCAAAAGGTTTCTATTCTTTTTCATACAGCACTCCTTAACCGGTTTTTCCACATTCCGCATTCAAAATTCCGCTTTCCGCATTCACTATCATTATTTTCCAAAATATAAATTAGGCAACCACAGGGCTATCTGGGGAAATAGCATCACAAGGATTAAGCCGACCATCATAACCAGCACAAAAGGGATTATTGAGCGGTAGATATCCGTCAGGGAAACCTCCTTTGGTGCCATCGCCTTCATAAGAAAGAGATTATAGCCAAAAGGTGGCGTCATGTAAGCGATCTGGCAGGTGATCGTATAAAGAACACCATACCAAATCGGGTTGTAACCCAGACTGATGACCAGTGGGACGTAAAGAGGTGCGACAATGATCAGCATAGCCGTATCATCTAAGAACATGCCCATCAGGATGTAGGAAAGCTGCATCATGACGAGTACTCCAAATGGACTGAGTCCCCATCTTTCAATGAATAGTGATTTTATCGCATGCACGGCACCAAGGCCATCAAAAACAGCACCAAAACAGAGAGCCGCTAAAATAACCCACATAAACATGCAACTGACACTCAACGTATTACGGAGTGTGTCATCCAGCACTTTACGGGTTAACCGGCCTTTAGCAAGAGCGGCGATGGTGGTTGCCGCCGCGCCCGCTGCCGAACACTCAACCAAACTGGTTATTCCTAACAAGAACAGCCCCGTCATGGAAAAAATAATGACAAGAGGAATAATCCCGGCCCTGAGCAGCCGCAACCTCTGTCCCCAGCTTATCTGCTGCCGTTCTTCCAAAGATAACGTCGGCCCCATCTGCGGCTGAAGTTTGCATCTGATAGCGATGTATGCAATAAACAAACCTGCCAATAGCAACCCGGGGAAAACACCGGCTAACCATAGCTGGCCGACCGATTGCCTGGCAATCATGCCGTAAAGAACGAGAACCACGCTGGGCGGGACCATGATTCCTAATGAGCTGCCCGCTTGGATCACGCCGGTGACCATGACCTTGTCATATTTGCGTTTAAGCATTTCCGGCATGGCGATACTGGCTCCGATTGCCATGCCGGCAACGCTCAATCCGTTCATAGCCGATACAGCGACCATCAGCCCCATGGTTCCGATGGCGAGTCCTCCATGAATCGGGCCCATCCAGACATGAAACATTTTATAAAGATCGCTGGCTATACCTGACTCTGAAAACATGTACCCCATGTAGATGAATAATGGCAGGGTCAGAAGCGGATACCAGTTCAGCAACGCAAAGCTGGCGTTGAATGGCATCTCGGCACCGCCATTCCCCCACAGCCACAGACTGAAAAACGTTGCCACACCGCCGATGGCACCAAAAACACGTTGCCCGGTGAGGAGCATGAGCATCATTGAAGTGAATATCAGTACAGCAATAAGTTCATGGCCCATGTTATATCTTCTCCCCTCTGGCTTTCGCTATATCTCTGAACCATGTCGCAATTGCCTGTAACAGCATCAACAGAATTCCGGTTCCCATAATGATTTTGATAGGAGCCATATAGGGCGCCCATGCTGACCGATTTTTTTGTCCGTACATGACAGCATATTCAATACTGGAATAAGCACCAACGAGGAGAAACACCAGATAGAAAATCAAAAAAGGAGTGGTTATAGAATCAGCCAGCCCCTGCTTTTTAACTGACCAGCGCCCATAAAGGAGATCCATTCTGACATGCCCTTTCAGAATCATGGAGTAGCCGCCGCCAAGCAAGTAATAGGCCGCCATAGTGAACTGAGCCAACTCAACAACCCATATATGAGGTGTATCAAAGATGGTTCTGGATATAGACTCAAACAGCAGAATGCCCATCATGGCAAAGACCAAATACATGGAAAATCTGCCTACCTTTTTGTTTACTGAGTCAACAAATCGCACAAAAATTTTTATCGGCTTAGGCATTGCAGCCCCTTTTCTTCTTTGTGATTCGTGAAACGTGAATTCACGTTTCACGAATCACGTTTCACGGACGGTCTGTGAAGTTATTATTTCGTCCTCATTCCTTAGTATCGGTAAGGAGGTCCGGCTTCTTTCATTGTTTTTGCATATTCTTTTAGTATTTTGACAACCTTAGCACTTCTGGGACTCTTTTTGGCAATCTCATCCCAGTATTTGAGCGCCGCATCTTCCACAGTTTTCCACTCCTTTTCGGGAATGGACGTCAGCTCCAGCTTGCCGCCTTTGGTGCGATAATGCGCTTCTCCCCACCAGTACCAATGTTGTCTGTAATAGTGCGAACTGTCCATTGAGAGACGGAACAACGTCTTCAAATGTTCAGGCAGCGCATCCCAAGAATCGGAATTGGCAAAATAGGAACCGGCCCAGGCACCGGATATAGGGTTGGTCAGATAATATTTGGTAACATCAGCCCATCCGACTGTGTAATCCTCGGTGATTCCCGACCAGGCAACACCATCCAGCTCACCGGTTTGAATGGCCATCTCGATATCTTCCCAGGGAAGAGACATGGGGACAACACCAAACTGCTGCATGAACCGGCCGCCGGTGGGAAAGCTGAACACTCTCAAGCCCTTGAGGTCTTTAAGGCTTCGAATCGGTTTGGTGGTAGCAAAATTGCACGGGTCCCAAGCTCCGGCGCTCAACCAGGTAACACCTTTGATTTCCGCGTAGGCTTCCTCCCAGATTTTGTTTAACCCATACCAATTCCACAACACGGGAACATCCAGCGAGTAGCGTGACGCAAAGGGAAAGTACGCGCCAAATACGGACACGTCAACAGGTGCCGCGATGGAATCATCATCACTCTGAACGGCATTAATTGTTCCTTTCTGCATGGCTCTGAATAACTCTCCGGTGGGTACCAGTTGATCGGCATTGTACAACTCAATCACCATCTCTCCGTTGGCGACTTTATTAAACGCATCAATTGCCGGTTTACAAACATGCTCGGACAAGGCCGCACCTGCATACGTTTGCATCCGCCACTTGATGGTTGTTTTCTTTGCGGCATGCACGAAGGGTGCATTGACCGTTGTGGCTGCCACCGCTGCGGCTCCCACGCTTGCTTTTTTAAGAAAATCGCGTCTTTTCATTGTGTCTGTCTCCTTTCATACGGTTGGGGTTATTATCCTAAAAATAGATAAATTACTAAAAATTTATCTACTGAACCAAAATTATTTATTAGATTACGCAGTAATAGTCAGAAAATACAAAACTGTCAAGTTTATTCCAGCAATTCTAAATTTGGATTTTGGGGAAAACTCATCGAAAAATCCATCAACCAAATGCCGGTGATGGATTTATGTTCTGCCATACAACCTATGCCAGGTTTCCAAACGAAACCCTTATCGCAAGAAAGCCAGGATTTCCTTAATAGGGAATATTATAGATATAAAATTAACCCGACAACAAATAGAATGGCTTAAAATAAGAACATTACGTAAAACCCTTGAGAACCTGAGAGTAGCGCCAATTATCCGCCACTCTGACACTGATAATTTA
>JAUCGF010000095.1 GCA_030378005.1 Desulfococcaceae bacterium HSG9
CAGCCTGTCTGCGTGCCTGTTGAAGGATTACCCATCGGGGTGCATATGAAGCCCACACTGTTTTATTGACAGGCCCATGCGACAGACCGTCAGGTCCCCTTCTGAGGGTATACATGACAACAATGGTGATACCGCGACCATTTTTACTTCAGTCCCCCTTCTTTCGTCGTTTCCGCTTTTTCCCCTTCCTTTTATTTTTTCCCCTATGCCGCTGACAACATCCCTTTTTATTCTCACCTCTTTTTTTTCCACGCTCTTCCAATTCCTCGTCTGTAGCCGTCGGCGTCGCTTTTCCATCCGCTTCGATGATTAAGACATCACCATCACCCTCGGGAGCTTCAGCCGCTTCCATATATCCGCCGGCTTCGCGCCCTGACCCTGAAACTGAAGTTTCAACGGATTGCGTTGAAGGTGACCATCCGTAAAAATAATTGAACAATTTTACTGATGTTATAAAACTCACCCTTGTTGCAACGCGTGCAGCCGGACTTATAACAGACGGACTGAATCCGTCTCGAGTTAATCCCAGTACTATGTCCGGCGGATGAAAACCGCTGGCTATCATATTTTTTCTGACCTGATAAGTTCTAAAATATATGACTTCTCCAAAAACAGTTTTTATCGTTCCGGCTATCAGCACTTTTCTGATATAAAACAGGCCTGTATCTGACCATTTGGAATAATCTGATCTATTATGACATGACATAAGAAACAGTTGAATATACAGACAACCCATACATGACAACAATTTCCATAACTCTTTTTCGAATTCAAAGAAGGTGATTCCTTCCTGATCCGGGGTGCAAAAATCAATAATATTTTCACATTCAAAGCGGATTTTCTCTTTGATTTTTTCGACAGTCAACCGCTCTTTCGCATCAGAAATATCAATAATTTTTGCACTCAATGGGTAACCTCCTTAAATTTCATATGATTTTAACTTGTTACCCAATTTATTATCAACTTTTACTTTTAAAATCTACAATTTTTTGTCATTAAAAATATAAATATTATATTTATCAGATTAACATATCTCTAATTGATTGATATTATTTATAAATAATAATTTATGTTTGGATTAAAAAATCTGCACCCGATGCAATACCAGCCGGCGTGACGCTCGGCAGTGTGACTTCGAGCGCTGGCGGAGCCTATGCGAGTAGTTCGTGGACTATCGCCAGTTTAGCTGGTGGAGATAGTGAGACACTTACAATCACTGGTACAGTAAATGACCCGTTGTTATTGACGAACATCGCCGAAGTCACCGCTGCAACCGGGCGCGATGTTGATTCAACCCCAGGCAATGGCTACAGCACCCCTGAAACCGAGGGCGAAGACGATTGGGCCATCGTTCGGCCCAACATGGGTTTGATCACCGGTAAAGTACTCGACGACCGCGATGGCTTTACACCGGATACATTTGACGCCGGCGACGATCCGATCAGCGATGTGAGAATAGAATTATGGAGCGATCTGGATGGCAACGGCGATCTCAGTGATGGTGCACTGGTTGATTGGATCGACACAGACAGTACAGGCGTGTATAACTTTTATGCGCCCGCTGGTGATTATGTTGTTGTTGAGATTGATCCGGTAGGCTACATCAGCATTAGAGATTTGGAAAGCATGGACCCTGCCACCGGAGCCATAACAGGCGACACCACCGCCCCTTCTTATATACAAACTGCCGATAACGGTTATAATGAAATCCCGGTAACGGTCGTCGCAGGTGAAGAATATTACGAAAATAACTTCCTCGATTTGGAACCATGGGTAATCAGTGGCTACGTTACAACGATGATACTGGTGACGGTCTATTAGATGGGGCGAACGAAACCGGTATTGAAAATGTATTGATTACTCTTTTTAAAGATTCAGATGGTGACGGAACGTATGAGACTGAAGTAGTAGGAGTTGCAGCAGATTATCGTACAAATGCTACCGGATATTATGAGTTTACTGTCGCTGCGGGAATTTATCGGGTACAGGAAACTGATATCGTAAGTTACAACGATGTGACTGATATTGACGGCACCGATGGAATCGACGGTGCTGCTGCTACGGCCGACGATAACACTGTGAATCAAATTGATATTAAAATCAGCAGTCAAGGCATTACACGCGCCAACAACACAATTGACGGCAGCAATAACAGCACCGGAAATAACTTTCTGGATGAATTGACCAACGATCCGCCGGAGAACACCGTGCCTGGGGCGCAAAGCACGACAGAAGGCACGCAGACCGCGATAGGCGGCTTGTCGGTGACGGACACCAACGGCAACCTTTCCACCAGTCAACTCACGGTGACCGGCGGCGTGATCAACGTGGATTTGAGAGGCGGCGCGACCATCAGCGCGGGAACAAACGGCACCGCTGACCTGACGTTAAGCGGCACCGAAGCGCAGATTCAGGCGGCCCTGGCCACAGTGCAGTACACCAGTGATAACGGCACCACCGCCGACATCCTGACCATTTTGTCCACGGACGCGGCCGGCTTGACCGACACGGATACGGTGGCCATCACCGTCAACGATCCTCCGGTAATCGGAGTAGCCAAACAAGCAAGCGCGACGACAAATCATGGGGATGGAACCTATACGACTACGATTACATTGCTTGTGGAAAACCTGGGAAATGTTACGTTAAGCAATTTACAGGTGACTGATGATTTGACTGGAGTTTTCCCGTCAATTGTCAGTGTTACCGGCTTGACCAGTAACTTGACGGTAAATAACAAATATGACGGCGGCGATACAGATGCTGACCTTTTAGCCGCCGGACAGACATTGGCTGTGGGACAGAGTGAGACGATAACATTTAATGTGAGATTTGATGCGCAAACACAGCCAGGTCCATTTAATAATCAGGCGACTGCATCAGGAGAGAGTCCGACTGCTGTGACAGTGACTGATCCCTCTGATAATGGGAATGATCCTGATCCGAATGGGAATGGTGATCCTGATGATGCGAATGAGGATGATCCGACGCCAATTACGATTTCGGAAAATCCGGTGATCGGTGTGGCGAAACAGGCCGGAGCCGCAACAAATAACGGCGATGGGACCTATACGACGACGATTACAATCACGCTTGAAAACTTAGGTAATGTGGTGTTAAGCAATGTCCAGGTTACGGATGATTTGACAACGGCTGATTTCATTGATGGAACAGCGTCGTTGACAAGTGTGACGAATCTGAGCAGTGCGACGCTTGCTGTGAATAGCAGTTATAACGGTGATACGGACACGAATCTGTTAACCGGCGTTGACACGCTTGCTCTTGGTGAAACAGCCACACTCACTTTTGATGTACGCTTTAATCCCGGCTCAGAAACGGGGCCATTTAATAATCAGGCAAATGGCAGCGCTCAAGGCCCAGGCGGAACTCCGACAGATGATCCGTCTGACAATGGCACAAATCCTGACCCTGACGGCGATGGTGAACCGAACGATCCGGCTGATGAAAATGATCCGACCCCAATAACGTTTGCCCCAAGCCCGGTTATCGGTGTGGCGAAACAGGCGAGCGCTGTCGTTAATCATGGCAGTGGCCAATACACCACTACGATTATGATTACGGTTGAAAACCTGGGGAATGTGGTTTTGAACAATGTCCAGGTGACTGATAATGTGAACGCGATTTTCACAGACGCGGCTTCATTAGTAAGCGTGAGCAATCTGAGCAGCGCGACGTTGACGGTGAATCCGGCCTTTGATGGTAATAATAACACAAATCTTTTGAATGGCAACGATACCCTTTCAATCGGAAAAACGGCAACGATTACGTTTGATGTGCGCTTTGATCCCGGTACGGAAACGGGGCCGTTCAATAATCAGGCAAATGGCAGCGCTGATGGTCCTAGCGGGATTCCTACCAGCGATTCATCTGATGATGGCAACGATCCTGATACGGACGGTGATAATGATCCAAATGAGATCGGTGAAAATGACCCGACGCCGATTCCATATACTGAGAATCCGATTATTGGCGTTGCCAAGCAGGCAAGTTCTGCGATCAACAATGGTGATGGATCATATACGACCAGTATGACGATTACGGTCGAGAATCTGGGAAATGTCGATTTTATTGATGTTCAGGTAACAGATGATCTTGCGGTGACGTTCCCAACTCCGGCAACCTTTAACGTGACTCCGCCAACCAGTACATTGACTACAAATACCAATTTCAATGGGGTTGCGGATACGGCTTTACTGGCAGACGGGAACACGCTTTCCGTGGGACAAACGGCCAGTATTACCTTTAATGTGACGTTCAGGCCAAGTGGAGTGAGCGGGCCTTTTATGAATTCGGCCATTGCTACTGGAATCAGTCCAGGCGAGGCAAGCCCCAGTGATACGTCCGATAATGGGACAGATCCAGATCCGAATGGGGATAATAATCCCAATGAAGCGGGCGAGAACGACCCGACGCCGATCTCGTATTCCGAAAATCCAGTGATTGGGGTTGCAAAACAAGCGGGTTCTGTGATCAATAATGGAGATGGTACCCATACCACAACAATTACAATCACGGTAGAAAACTTAGGAAATGTGCTTTTGAACAACGTGCAGGTGACTGATGACCTCAGTTCGACCTTTGCCGGAACAAACGGTTTTAATGTCACTGCGGGACCGACTGTAACGGCCGGAACGATAACGGCTAATAGCGGCTACACAGGCAATACGCCGAATACCAATCTGCTGGCGGGTGCAGATACGCTTCAGGTCGGCGCAAGCGCGACATTGACGTTTGAAGTGACATTTGAACCGGGAACGGCTGCCGGACCTTTTTATAACAGAGCGAATGCCTCCGGGCAGAGTCCGGGAGGAAGTTCGACAAGCGATCTCTCGGATAATGGCGCCAATCCGGATCCAGATGGAGATAGTAACCCGAATGAGCCGGATGAAAACGATCCGACTCCGATTCCGATTACGGAGAACCCGGTGATCGGAGTTGCCAAACAGGCGGGCATTGTCACCAACAACGGGTCCGGCGAATATAAGACGACGATTACGATTATGGTGGAAAATCTTGGTAATGTGACGCTGGACGATGTTCAGATCACGGATGACCTGAGCGCCGCCTTTGCAGGTGTCACAAGTTTTTCTATCACAACCGGGCCGACTGTTACGGTCGGAACAGTCACAGCCAATACCAATTTTGACGGAAATTCGGTTGGCGGCGATACGAATCTGCTTGCCGCAAGTCAAAGTCTCGCGGCTGGCGCACAGGCTGTAATTACCTTTGAGGTGACATTTGTACCAGGGGTCGCCACAGGGCCGTTCTATAACACTGCGATTTCAGATGGGACAAGTCCGAGCGGTGGCAGCACAAGCGATCCGTCTGATAATGGCAACGAACCTGATCCGGACGGCGATAGTAATCCGAATGAATTGAATGAAAATGATCCAACGCCGATTTCCATTTCTGAAAATCCCATCATCGGTATCGCCAAACAAGCGGCAACCGTAACATACAACGGAAATGGGATATTTAGGACAACAATAACACTGATTGTGGAAAACCTCGGCAATGTCGCTTTAGGCAACGTTCAGGTGACCGATGATTTGCGTGCGGTTTTTCCGACTCCGGCGACGTTTAGCGTGACAAATCTGAATACTGGAGCGTTTACTCAAAATCCGGCGGGCTATAATGGAGGAAATGTAGTTAACTTGCTGTCGGGAGCTGATACATTAGCAGTAGGCACGAGGGTGACAATAACCTTTGACGTTACATTCAATCCGCAGGGTTTGGCCGGACCGTTCTTTAACTCGGCCACTGCGACAGGTACGAGCCCGAATAACGCAAAACCAAGTGATACTTCAGATGATGGCACCGATCCTGACTCGAATGGGAATGGCGATCCCTCTGAAGGCGGCGAAAACGATCCCACGCCGATTATGATTACACAGAATCCAGCCCTCATTTTGGTGAAAACTCTGGCGGGGAATCACGATAAAGACAGCTCCGGCACGATCTCGCTAAATGATACGCTGACCTTTACGGTGGCCATGACCAATACCGGCGATACGATCCTGACGACTGTTGCGGTCAGCGATCCGCAGTTGACACGGAACACAAAAACCTGTGCAAGTGTACCCCCGGGTGGCACTTGTATGCTGACCGGAACTTACGTAGTCACCCAGACGGATGCGGATGCAGGACAGTTTGTAAACACAGGTACGGTAACGGATGATACGATCTGCCCCGCGGCCGGCCCGGGCACTTGCGAAAGTGTTGTGACTACTGAAATACCGTCGAATCCTATTCCAACGCCCCCTGTCCCGATGAATCCTGGTTTGACGCTTGCCAAAGCCTTGACAGGCAATACGGATCAAGACAGTTCCGGTGCGGTATCATCAGGCGACACGTTAGCCTATACGGTGACCATGACCAACACGGGCGATGTGACGCTCACCGATGTGGTTGTGAGCGACACTCTGATTACGCCGAATTCGACGACTTGCGCAAGTGTGGCTCCGGGTGCGACCTGCGTTTTGATCGGTGATTATGTTGCGACCCAGGCGGATGTGGATGCCGGTCGGATTATGAACACAGGCACTGTCAGCGATGACGTTGTCTGTCCTGCTACCGGCTCCGGCACTTGCGAGAGTTCAGTGATAACGCCGATTCCGCAAAATCCTGATTTGACGCTCGCCAAGGTGATGACAGGCAACGCGGATCAAGACAGTTCCGGTGCGGTATCATCAGGCGACACGTTAGCCTATACGGTGACCATGACCAACACGGGCGATGTGACGCTGACTGATGTGGTTGTGAGCGACACTCTGATCACGCCGAATTCGATAACTTGCGCGAGTGTGGCTCCGGGTGCGACCTGCGTGTTGACCGGTGATTATGTTGTGACCCAGGCTGATGCGGATGCGGGCCAGATTATGAACACAGGCACAGTCAGGGATGACGTTGTCTGTCCTGCGGCCGGTTCGGGTGCTTGCGAAAGTTCAGTGATAACGCCGATTCCGAAAAATCCTGACTTGACGCTCGCCAAGGCGTTTACGGGCAATGCGGATCAAGACAATTCCGGCACGGTATCATCAGGCGATACCTTAACCTATACGGTCACCATGACCAACACGGGCGATGTGACGCTCACCGATGTGGTTGTGAGTGATGGGTTGCTGTCGCCGAATTCGACGACATGCGCGAGTGTGGCTCCGGGCGCGACCTGCGTTCTGACCGGAAATTATGTTGTGACCCTGGCGGACGTGGATACCGGCCAGATAGAGAACACGGGCAGTGTCACTGATGACGATGTGTGTCCTGATGCCGGCGTGGCTGTATGCGAAGATACGGTCACGACACTAACGGAAACGGTACCGGATAGCACGCAAATCGGCGGAGCTGATTGTTGCCTTTCGGCAGAGTCGAAACATGTACGCCAACCCAAGCCTACGGCCATTATCCCGGTTAGCCAGGATATATATTTCATCACCGATAAGGCCATGTTCGCTTCCTTTGAACTTGACGAATTAAGCCGTAAACTTGGCGCCATGCCACAATCTGGCCTGCTCAACACACCTGAAGAACGCCTTAAAGCGGAATATCAGCGTGTCATCCGTAAGGCCGGCCGTTACGCCCATTTCAATTTGGGCAGCTTTACCATGCGATCCGGTTTGGGCTTGGATATGCGTCAGGCGCCGGATGTACTGGCTGAGGCGGTGAAGCGAAAAATTGCGCCGCAAGACGTTGTTCAGGCACGCCTGGATCGTTTCGCCAAACGAGCCGGATTAAAGACGACGCCGCAAATACATCCGCTGGTGTTGGAATTTTACGGAGGCTCTCCGTATTACGACAAAGATGACAAAGGCAAGTCGCGCTGGGTTGATGATGATATCGATTCGACGCTGACGCCATCGGCTTGGGGGATGACGCTTTTACGTCAGAGCATCGAGCTACCCGGCCTTTTAACCAGCAGTGATCCGTATCAACGTTTTATCGGAGAGGTGATGCAATGGCAAATGAATCAGAAGGTGAAATTGATCCATGAGCAGTTGGTAAGCGGAGGCGATGCAACGGAAAAAACAGCCTATCTGCCGCATAAAATCAAACTGGAAAATGTGGACAAATCCGCAGCGCCCGTATTTGGTGTGCAAGATGCGTCCTCGCATCTGTTCGATCAGGCCGCGATGCTGTGGGGATTGGCGAATATGCGTCGTGCGTTTACGCAAACAGGCATCAAAAGCGGTCCTGAACTTGACACCTTGATTGGTATTGTGTGGCAAACATTGGAGACCCGTCATTTTGATAAAAATCAGAATACCTATTATATAGATATGACATCCGTCTTTAAGGGAGCTGCTCAAGGGGAATCAGAAAATTCAGAAGAGTTACCGGCTGATACTGTGATGGCAGACAAAAAAACACTCACCTCTTATGATCTGATGATAACGACTTTGGCGCTTAAATCTCTGGCTGATGAAACAGCGATGCCCGTGTTAAGCACGCTTGCACGCAAACGCCTTGCCAGTCAGATGAGTTTTCTAAAGGATAACTTGATCGACAAAGACGGAGGTGTTTTCACTGGCTATGATCTGACCCGAAAGGCGCCCATGCCGGGTGTTAAGGATTTATTGTCACAAGCCGCGGCGATACGGATGTTGCTTGCAGGTAAGGAAGTATCGGCCTGGAGCGCGTTGTTTAACGATAAAAATTTCGATGCAGCGCTGAAAATTTACCAATTCATGGAAGATAAGCTTTGGGATGACCATTACGGCCTCTATCGTGACAACACCCATTGGCGTATTCAGTCTGAATACACGCCGTTGAATGTCGGCACAACCGTTGGCGCGCTGCGTGAATTGAGCTTGCGCCTGCCCGAAGCAAAACGCGATCAGATTTTGAACCGAATGTCGTCATTTGTAGCGTGCGTCGTCGGAAAAGCGGAACTGCAGCTTGACGAAGGGCGTGATATGGCCGCTGATGAAACTGCGGCTTTGTATGTCGATGAAAATTCAGGACAGCGTCCGTTGCCGGTTACACGTCGTCATGCGGCTAACGACAGCACGATGGTCAAATCCAAAGGCAATTTGACGCCGGTGCTGATTCGTAAAGTAACGTTGAATCTGTTTCCCTAGAATGCAGCGGAACTGAAAGGATTGGTCGCTTCATTTGAAACCCGTGCGCAAAAAGAGGCACTGGAAAAAGCTGATTTCCACGCACCTGCGCTTTCTCCGGCTCTTATCAAACAAAAACAGTTTGACACCGGGCCGGGAATGTTGGCTTCCAACGAACTTGAAAAAGCCTCTTATCATCTGTTAGAAAATGCGGCGGTTACGGATAACGCTTATTTATACGATCCGTCCCGTGCGAAACACTTAGCTGGCGTGTTGGATGAAATTGCGTATGCCAACCTGCTGCGTTTGAGTTTCCATTTTGAACAGGGTGTTCCCTTAAAATTTTCAGAACCGGTAGCGACTATGGCGCAATCACAAGGCCTGAACCGCGACCAAGCTCTGGCCGATTGGCTCAAACAGGCGGCTGTGTTGTCTGGAATGAAAAAGGCTCCGGATAATTTAAAACCGATTTTTGTGGAATTTAAAAATGGCGAACCGGCCTGGCGTAAAAATTCTGAAAGCGGTTGGAACGCGCGTGTTGCTGACTTTATGGTGAGTACGCCCGGATTGGCTCAGATGATGAACAGCCAGCTTAATTTTATTAAAAAGCATCATGCCGAAAAAGCTGAAAATCAGGGAGCAGCCTTGAAACTTTATTTGGCGCGCGTGATGGGGCTTCAAACAGCCGCTCGTTTCGCTTTCATTGAAAGCGCTTTCGATGCCTCGCAGAAACAGGGCCTTGATTATCTGCCCGCTCTGGCGAAACTGGTGGCAGACAGTGATGGAATGCCGCTGGAGATCAAGTTTGAAAATCCGCAAAGCACCTTGTTCAGCCATATTTCATTGTTGCAGGCGTTGGCAAATCTGATTACCGCGGATGATAGTTTTGGCGGTTATATTCCTGGATATGATTCCATTAGAAAGCGTGCCAATCGCCTTATGAACAGAACATGGGACCATATCCAAAAAACGTATGCGGATGCGGACACCCAGGCATTAAACGCTCAAGGAACAACCGCGTTGGATGCCGGCATGACATTGGCGATGCTGGGTGATCTTTATCATGAACTTCCAGATAGCCTGGGTATTAAAAAGCCCTTGGAAAATCTGTTAGGGCACCAAGCCGAATTCATCATGGCTAAAATGATTCGACCGACAGGTGAAGTCAGGTTAGTTTATCCTTCATCTGACGATAAAACGGTTGTCGATAATCAACTGGCCTCCCAGTCCGCAATTTTACTTGGCTTGATTCGTGTTGCGGATATTGCCGGCCAATCCGATGTAGCTGAAAAGATCATGGCACTTTACAGCTATCTTGAAAACAATCTGTGGAATCAACGTCTCGGGGTTTATCAGAGCCGTCAGGAAAGGAGTTATGTGGGAGGTTCAAAATTAACCCGCTTTAAATACACCAATCTTGATTTAGGAATTACAGTCAGTGCGCTGGCCGAAATGCTTCCGCTATTATCTGACCGGTCAGACCGCCATCGAACCGCCACGCGACTGTCGGATTTTAGCAACCGATTATTGGTGAGTCAGAATTCGGGTAACAGCAACGCTGAAAGCAATTGGGACGTGAAAACGTATGATCCGGAAATTGTTCAGGGTGTGGATATTTTATTGACCGACCAGAGCAATTCTGCGGATGGTTACATTTATTCTTATCAAGTCACAGTTAAAAATGATTGCCCGGATCAAACGACATTGCGCGGGCCGCTTTATGATCTGTTTATCGGGGAGCGGTTACCGGAAGGCATGACCTATATTCCGGGAAGTTCCGTCTTAAATGGCGATAGCGGATTTGAACCGGTTCAAAGCGGGCAAAATCTGAACTGGGAAATCGACCGCTTAGAAGATGGTGATAAGGCCGTCATCACTTTCAAGGCTCTGTTTGATCAACCCGAGCGCAAGAAAAAATATGTCAACAAGGTTGATGTAAACGGCTGGTCCGGTGGTGAAGCTGATAACGGGGGCAACCGGTGCGAATATCAGGATAAGGTCGATCTGAAAATCGGTGCGGATTTTGGTAAAATCGAAGGGCACGTCTTTATGGATCAGGATGAAAACGGTTTATCAGATGGGACAGAAAAGCCCATATCCGACATTCGTTTCAAATTAGACGACACCAAATATGCTGTTGCTGATAAAGGCGGTGTTTTTGTTTTCGATGATTTGGTCCCGGGTTTTTATGAAATTACCGCTGACGGAAGTTCGATCAATCCGGACTTATTGGCTACCACTCCTTTAGTTGCTTCTTTAGAAGTAAAAAGGCGTACGACCACGCGTCTTAAATTCGGGTTCAACCAATACAAACAGGTTTTCGCCCAGGTTTATGATGATCGGAATAATAACGGTAAACGCGATACTGATGAACCAGGCGTGCATGCGGTGCGTGTCAATATTCGGGGTGCCGATTACCATGCTTATTCGGCCGAAGACGGCCATATCAGAATTGACCGGGTGCCGGTAGATGTGCATAAAGAACTTGTTATTTCAGAACAACAGCCCTATCTTATCAAAGTGCAGGGGCAAAACTTACAATTAGGCCCCTGGAGACCTGAATTGGAAAAAAGAGAAATCCGATAACAATTTACGGGAATTTAAGTTGGAAACAATGAAATACAAATACGCAGTCATCGCCACAGATACGGTCATCTTTACGTTGCGTGAACAGGAATTAAAGGTGCTTCTGATTAAAATGAAGAAAGCGCCGTTTGAAAACTGTTGGGCGGCGCCTGGCGGGTTGGTACATGGAGATGAATCTCTTGGCAATGCGGCTGAACGCAATCTTTATGAAACTACGGGTGTTAAAGATGTCTATCTGGAGCAGCTATATACGTTTGGCCGTGTGGATCGAGACCCTTTCGGGCGCGTGGTTTCAGTCTCCTATTTTGCTTTGATTCCCAGTGCGGATGTTAAATTGAAAACAACTGACGCATACGAAGCTGTAAGATGGTTCGGCGTCAGTCGTTTACCCCAGTTAGCTTATGATCATGCTGAAATGATTCCGTATGCGCTGGAGCGCCTGAAGGCTAAACTGGAATACACTAATATCGCTTTTAGCCTTCTGAATGATGAATTTACATTAGGCGAACTCCAGCAATGTTATGAAATTATTCTGGATCGTAAACTTGATAAACGTAATTTCCGTAAAAAAATTAAATCATTAAATCTGGTCGATTCGACCGGACACCGCCGCACGGGTCAAGCTCACCGGCCGGCAATGCTCTATCGCTTTTGTGATCACAATTACCAAGTGGTTCAAATTTTATAACAGGAAGTAATGATGTCGTTACAGACAAAAACCGCCTATACACCGGAAGAGTATCTAACCATTGAAAGAGAAGCCGAATTCAAAAGTGAATATTTCAATGGTGAAATATTTGCGATGGCCGGTGCCAGCCGGAAACATAATTTGATCGCGGGGAATACCTTTGCCTCCCTGCACAGGAAACTGATAAATAAAGGGTGTGAAGCCTATATGGGCGATATGCGGGTTAAAGTCAGCCCTACCGGATTATACACCTATCCTGACATTGTCATTGTTTGCGATACGCCTCAATTTGAAGATTCTGTTTTTGACACGTTAATTAACCCTTTGGTCATTATTGAAATATTATCGCCTGGAACAGAGAGCTATGATCGTGGTAAAAAATTTGAAAATTATCGCGCCCTGCCATCATTGATCGAATATATCATGATTTCACAAAATAGGAACTATATAGAGCATTACATCAGGCAGCCCGATAATACATGGCTATTTAGCGAAATTCGGGATATGGCGGATGGGATTCAAATTGCGTCTGCGGAATGTGAACTTACCCTTGAAGAGATATATGCCAGAGTCCCGGAGTGATCAAGGTAGCAATTCGGGAATCCCCAATAAATAACTCACCGGATATCTGCAAATGTGGGGTGGGTTAGTTCATACTGTGCGTTACGCTCTGCTAACGCACCCTACATTTTCCAAATTCGGCTAATTCATCAAACTTTGTATCGGAGCCGGAATCAGGCCGCCGCGTCTGACGAAAAGATTGGCTCCTTTGCCATTATTTACCGGCATAATCACAGATCCTCCCAAAAGACCGCCGAAAAACGCTTTTTCACCGGCTTTTTTCCCCGGAACCGGTATCAGACGGGTGGCCGTGGTTTTTTTGTTGATCACGCCGATAGCCATTTCATCGGCCATAATACCGGCAAGGCATTCGGCCGAAGTGTCCCCCGGAATCGCCACCATATCCAGCCCTACCGAACAAACACAGGTGATCGCTTCCAATTTTTCCAAAGTCAGATACCCGTCTTCGGCCGCTTGGCCGATATTCAGGTCTTCACTCACCGGAACAAAAGCGCCGCTTAATCCGCCCACATTGGAGCTGGCAAAGGCCCCGCCTTTTTTAACGGCATCGTTTAACATAGCCAGAGCGGCGGTGGTTCCGGGTACGCCAATACTCAACAGGCCAAGACTTTGAAAAATTTCTCCTACGCTGTCGCCTACGTTAGGGGTTGGCGCCAGAGAAAGATCAACCACGCCAAAGCGAATATTTAATGTTTCGGCCACTTCACGCCCAATCAATTCACCTACGCGCGTCACTTTATAGGATGTTTTTTTGATAATTTCAGATAGGTGTCCTAAATCTAAATCGGAATTGGAAGCCAATGAGCGGTCAAGCGCTTTTTTTACCACACCGGGACCGCTGACACCTACATTGATTACGGCATCAGCCACGCCAATTCCGTGGTAGGCACCGGCCATAAAAGGACTGTTTTGGGGTATATTGGCGAAAACACACAACTTTGCACAGGCCAGGCCGTCGGAGTCGGCGGTTAATTCAGCCGCTTTTTTAATGGTCTGTCCCATTTTTAAAACAGCATCCATATTGATGCCCGCACGAGTGGACGCCACATTGACGGAAGCGCAGACGCGTTCGGTTTCAGTCAGCGCGTCGGGGATGGCGTCAATTAACGCCAGGTCACCTTTGGCGCTTCCCTTTTCCACCAACGCGGAAAAGCCGCCGATAAAATCGACTTCGACATCACGCGCTGCCCGGTTCATCGTCTGGGCAATTGCAACCATCTGTTCTGGATTAAATGGCGCGCCGACAACGCCTATGGGGCTAACGGCAATGCGTTTATTGACAATGGGGATGCCGTATTTCGTGCCGATACGATTGCATACGGGAACCAGATCGTTCGCTAATTCTGTGATTTTTCGATAAATATTTTCTGTAAACAGATCAATTTGGTCGCTTACGCAGTCAAAAAGGCTGACGCCCATTGTTACTGCGCGAACATCTAAGTTTTCATTTTGAACCATTTCCAGAGTGGCCAGTATTTCTTTGTCAGATAACATAATAATTCCTATTTTTCCCTAAATCCGATTAATCGCTTTAAAAATATTACGGTGCCATATACTGATCGTAAGCCCTAAAGACTGCGCTTGAGTTCTGAGAGCATCCTCCAGTTCCTGTTGGTCAATATCAACGGGTATATCGACTTCGTAAATCATGATATTGTCCCCCGGATTATCTCCGCCTTTAAAAATAGCTTGCAAATTGGTAACATTAACGCCATAATAGGCAACAGTCGCTGTGATGCCAGCCACAAGCCCTTTGCGATCCAGTCCTTTGGTAGTGATGATAAACGGTTCGCTTTTAACCGGAGGATAGTAGGTTTCATCGTAAACCAATTGTTTTACATGAATATCCAGGTCAAGATGTTTTACGCTCAGGTTGAGTTCATCTTTGAGTGCGTCTGTTTTGATATGATCCGGAACAGACACAATAAAAATACCGACAAATTGATTTTGTAAAATCGTTTGGCTGACATTTTCGACATTGCCATCCCGCTCCAACAAAATTTTGGTAACGGCGGCCAGAATTCCGGGACGGTCCTGTCCCAGAACAGAAATAATTACTTTATTCATAAAAAATCCTTTTGAAACATTTTCATCTTGTATAAGGTGTTGCCATTATGCTAAAGATGCTTAAATTTAGCGATTATGAACATCCCTCTTTAGTTATAATCTTTATATTTTAAGATTCAAGACCTGATTCCGTATGTCCATAACTCCTTGCTAAATTTAAGATAAAGGCATGAATACTGACAAAATCATGGTCTTATTGTTGATGTAAATGTCAGAAATATAGCAGTAACTTACAATAACTTATGACTGACGAGTATGTTATAAATCAACTTGAAACTTTACACTTAAACCTTTCAACTTCACATCGTCAAGGATATGATAATGGCTTCAAATAAGAGTATGACATCTTTGCTTAAAGAAAACAAGAAACTATTTATTATAATGGCAGTCGGCCTTCTACTGATTGAATTGGAAATTTTTGCTTTTGCCGCAATTAAATCCGGTACAGAAACGTGGCTTCAGGTCATTGATAAAGAAGGCAACGTTATTCATGAAACCGATGGCGGCAATCTGAGTGATTTTAACAAATACTATTTTGAAAAAACCTTTGGACCGTTGAGCCAGTACAAAGTGAAGCATGTGAAAAAAGATATACCGTTTCCGTTCAGAGCGTGGTTTGTCGCAGCAGTGGGAATTCCAATCGGCATGATGCTTTTATTTGGCTTTGTGGTCAGGGCGTATGTTTCATTGTTTTATGGTGACAAAGGCTCTGAAGATAAAACGGATGCGCCTCAAAAAGATAAGCAATCGGATGAAGAAACCCGATTGGAAAAAATCCTGAGCCGGATTAGCCGTCATAATATTTTTATCATTGGCGGCATTGTCTTGATGGGGCTTTTCGCTTATTGGGTGATACCGAATCTTATCACCGACATCGGCAAATTAGGGGTTGACACGATCATCCGGTTTAAATGGTTTTTTCTGGGAGCCTTCACTTTGTTTAGTGCCGTTATTATATGGCTGCTTTATTTAAGATACCTTTTAGCTAAAAAATCAATAGATAGCCGCACCGAAATTGATAAGCACCGCATTCAACTTGAAATGAGCCGTGCATCTGACGTCGCCAACCAGTTGGAATATAACCCTGCCGCAATCCAGGCTATTCCGGAAACGACATCCGGGGAGCCTGATCAAAAAGCGGCACCGGATAATAATGGATAACTTCAATTCAATTATCACAACGCATCGCAACACCGATTTCGACGCTTTAGCCAGTGTTGTAGCCGCTAATCTTTTATATCCAGATGCGAAACCGGTGTTGCCGCGTAATTTGAATGTCAATGTTAAAGCATTCTTATCACTGCATAAAGAGCTTTTTCGGATGTATGCCCCCAATGAAATCGATCCCGATGCGGTGAAACATCTCGTTGTCGTTGATATTAACCGATGGGGGCGTCTTGAGGGGTTTAAGGGTTTGGCAAATAGGGATGATCTTGAAATAATTCTTTGGGATCACCACCTTTCAAATACCGATATTGATGCGGATTGGAAATGCCAGGAAGCCATGGGCGCGACGATTTCTTTATTAGTGCGCCAGCTAAAAACGCAAAAAATCAGTCTGACACCGATGCAGGCAACTCTTTTTTTAATCGGGCTGTACGAAGACACCGGACAGTTGACATTTGCCGGAACTAAATCAGATGATGCACGCGCGGCGGCCTATTTGCTTGATAATGGCGCTGATTTGGGTGTGCTGAGTTCATTTTTACGTCCCGGCTACGGTGCGGCGCATAAAGATGTTTTGTTTGAGATACTTGAAAAAGCATCCAGCACGAGCTTGAATGGCTATAATGTAAGTATCTTTCAAATTGTAATTGGTGGCCATATCGACGGCTTGGCTATGGTTGTGCGCATGTTTCGCGAGCTTTTAAATTTAGATGCGGCCTTTGGCATTTTCAGCAGCCAGCAAAACAATAAATGTATGGTAATCGGCCGCAGCGATCATGAAGGGCTTAATGTCGGCTCAATTATGCGCAGTTTGGGCGGAGGAGGCCATCCTGGAGCCGGTTCGGCGATGCTCAAAGCGGTGAATCCGGATGCGGTTGCCAGCATGATTCAGGAGCTTATTCAAGGCAATCAGGAGGCTTCCGTACAAATTAGCGATATGATGTCTTCGCCGGTTTATACCATAAGGCCGGATATCAGTATGCAGAAGGCGAAAACAATTTTAGATAAGGAAGGCTATACAGGTCTTCCGGTGATTGATGACAAAACATTGATCGGTGTTATTTCTAAGCGCGATATTCGTAAAATTAAAAATCCGCGGCGTCTTAATGCGCCGGTGAAAGGTTTTATGAGTCGGCGCGTCCGAACAATCTCACCGGATAAAAATCCATCTCAGGCTGCTCGCCTGATGGTCAAATATGATATCGGACGTTTGCCTGTGTTAGATGAAGATAAACTCATTGGCATTATTACACGCTCTGATGTGATGAAGCATTTTTATCATTCATTACAGGAAAGAGGCCATCAAAATGCATAAGGTGCGTAACATAAAAATCGAAGGATTCAGACGGTTAAACGATATTGACATTACGATGCGGCCATTGATGGTGATAATCGGTGCGAATGGCGTGGGAAAATCATCACTGCTGGATGCCGTATCTTTGTTGTCAGCCTCGGCCGCCGGTGCATTAAACCGTACTCTGAATGATATGGGCGGTGTCGCAGATGTAATTACACGAGGACGATCAAAGGCTGTGAACTTAACAGCTTCTATGGAAGACCCTGGCGATGAACCCCTAGAATATTGCCTGCATATTGAACCGAAAGGTCAGGCTTACAGTATATCGCAGGAAATGCTCACTCAACTTCGGCCTGGTTTTCAAGATCCTTTTAAACATATTGAATCCGATTATGGCGATATTCGTTACTTTGACGTTGAAACTGACAGACTTATCAGACCTGAATGGGAACACAATCCCCTTGAAACATCGCTTTCACAGGCTCCCAAAATGTTCAGGCGGCCTGAAGAATTACGACGCCTGCTGAATTCTGTTATTCAATATCATGTCCTTGATGTGAGTAAGCGCGCGCCCATAAAATTGCCACAACAGATGAAACCGGCTGAACTGCCCGGTTCCGATGGCGAGGATTTGGTTTCATTTCTATACAATATGCGTGAAAGTGATCATGATCGCTACGAATCAGTTGAAGATACTCTGAGGGCGGCCTTCCCCGGATTCGAGTCACTCAATTTTCCGCCTGCGGCAGCAGGTATGTTGTCAATGACCTGGAAAGAGAAACAGTTCAGGAATCCGTTGTATATGCATCAATTGTCGGAAGGAACGCTTCGCTTTCTTTGGTTGGTCGCCCTCCTGCAAAGCCCCGGCCTGTCCACAATCACAATGATTGATGAGCCGGAGGTCAGCCTGCATCCTGAAATGCTGAGTCTGATAGCCGACTTGATGCGTGAAGCATCCCAAAGAACGCAAGTGATCATTGCCACTCATTCAGACAGCTTTATTCGCTTTCTTGATCCAAAAGAAGTAATCGTTATGGATATAAATGAAGATGGTTTTACCACCGCCGAATGGGCGGATGCTTTAGACATAGAGCATTGGCTGAAAGAATACGCTTTTGATGAGATTTGGCGAATGGGCAGGATGGGAGGGCGGTCATGAAAATTACCATAGTCGTCGAAGGCAAAACAGAAAAAGCATTTATACCTTTCTTACGGAATTTTCTGAAACTCCGACTACAAGGAACAATGCCCAAGCTGGATACCATGCCCTATAACGGCCCGATTCCCAAAGGTGATAAATTGAAGCGTGTTGTGGCAAACCTTCTTTCAAGCCGACGAAAGGCGGATCATGTCATCGCTTTGACGGATGTTTATACGGGTTCTACTCCACCGGACTTTGTTAATGCTTCTGATGCCAAACAAAAAATGCGCAAATGGGTCGGTTCTGAGCCGAGGTTTCATCCTCATGCGGCGCAACACGATTTCGAGGCGTGGCTGCTTCCTTATTGGTTGAGCATACAGCGATTGGCACGCCATAAGCAAACAGAACCGTCCGGCAATCCTGAACAGGTGAACCACCATAAACCGCCCGCACATCGAATAGAGGAGCTTTTCAGGATCGGTAAATGCCGGGGTAGCTATGTGAAACCGCGTGACGCGGGGCGCATCCTGAGAGATAATGATCTGGCTGTGTCAATCAATGCGTGTTCCGAATTGAAAGCTTTTGTAAACACAATTATTTCTGTGTGCGGAGGAACGGTTATTCTATAATATTATTTTTATTGATAAATGATTGAAGCCGTCCGCAAAAAACTGTTTTCCGGCCAATATAGTTTGCGTGCCGATGATCAGGAAGTTGCTGTCTTAAAAACAGCCTGTCGTAAAGCCGAATTGAAATATGCGAAAAATCGCTACACAATGCGTATGCAGGGCTGGTTAAACCAAAAACATATATTGGAAGGAGATGCGATACGCATCGTCCGATCTGCTAATTTCGGTGCTTTAAGAACATTTCGACAATTAGAGTATGCCGATAAACGATATGAAATTAAGGTGGCATCAAAACACAGCCTTGATAGCTCTTTTTATAATAGTATCGAAATATATGACAGTACCAAAATTGTCGGAAGTGTCAGTTCACAGGACTGGTTACAGAAGAAAATTGTTATTGATTTGCCATGCGATTGGCCGATACCGATTCAAGCCTTTATTTTTTGGGCGGGGTTGCCGTTAATGTCGCCCGGCTGATTATCATTAAAAAAGACAAAGCGAAAAGGATAAAATTTAATAATGCACTTTCATACATTTTTGATTTTCCCCAAAATCCCTGAAAAACTTGTTTTTCTTGAAGTGCTGGCGCGCAATCTTTGGTGGTGCTGGCATCGGGATGCCATCGGATTGTTTCGACGCATCCATCCACGCCTTTGGGGCGAGGTCGGCGGTAATCCGATCAAATTTGCAACACGCCTGTCTCAGAAGCGTCTTGAAGAACTGGCTGAAGATCAAAGTTTTTTGGCCCATTTGGAACGTGTCAAAAGTCTTTTTAAACAGCAGGTGTTGACGCATCATGATTATTCCGCATCACCTTATGGACAATCTGAGGCAATCGCCTATTTTTCCATGGAATTCGGTATCCATGAAAGTCTGCCAATCTATGCAGGCGGTTTAGGCATCCTGGCCGGAGACCATCTGAAAGCGTCTTCCGATATCGGTTTGCCTCTGGTCGCCGTTGGACTGCTATATCAATACGGCTATTTTCGTCAGGTGCTTGATGAAAATGGCTGGCAACATGAAAAATATCATGAAACTGATTTCTATTTTTTGCCCATGCGCAGAGCGCATGATCAAAATGGCGATAAGGTAAGTATCACTGTGGCCGGTCCGGAAGGCGAAATTCATGCGGCCGTTTGGAAAATTGATGTGGGTAGCGTTACACTGCTCCTGCTCGACACCAATCTATCAAAAAACCCTCCCGCTATTCGTGAAATCACATCCCGTTTGTATGCCGGTGATAGCAAATTACGTTTGGCTCAGGAAATTCTTTTGGGAATCGGTGGTATGCGGGCGCTTAACGCACTGAATATTTTTCCCAGAATCTGCCACATGAACGAGGGACATTGTTCATTTGTCAATTTGGAGCGTCTGGTCCGAATAATGTCCGTATATCAGACAGATTTGAAAACTGCCATGGAAATTGTGGCATCCTCAACCATATTCACCACCCATACACCGGTTGCCGCAGGCCATGATGAGTTTCCAGCAGATATTGTCAAACCCTATTTATATGCTTTTGAGACGACTCTGGGGATTGACTGTGATGAAATTTTATCATGGGGGCAACTTAAAGGGCAAGGTGCTGACGCACCTCTTTCCATGTTTATTCTGGGAATGAAAATGGCCCAATATATCAATGGTGTCAGTGATTTGCATGGCCAGGTGGCACGAAATATGTGGAAAGATATTTGGCCGGGAAGAACCGAAAAACAGGTTCCTATCACACATGTAACGAATGGTGTGCATTTACCCTCATGGCTTTCCAGCAATATTATTCAGTTATTAGAGCGCTATTTGGGACCGGAATGGTATTTGAAAAGCTCTGATCCGAATATATCAGAGCGTATTGATGACATTTACGATGAAGAATTATGGAGCGCACATGAAATGAACCGGTCGCGTCTGATTCGCACCTGTCGTGAATTGGCGCGAAGACAGGAAATGCGCCGTAATGCGACTTCTTCGGCACTGTCCGCAATGGAAACTGTCTTGAATCAGGATGTGATGACAATCGGTTTTGCCCGACGCTTTGCCACTTATAAACGTGCCTATCTGCTTTTCAATGAGCCGGAACGTCTGATATGCCTTCTGACATCTCAAAAGCATCCGGTGCAATTTATCTTTGCCGGTAAGGCGCATCCTATGGATGATGAAGGCAAAAAGATGATTCAAACGGTTGTCCGTTTTGCAAAGCGGGAGGGCGTTCAGGATAAACTGATTTTCATCGAAGATTATGACATTCACCTTGGCCGCCATTTGATTCAAGGAGCCGATATATGGTTAAATACGCCCCGACGTCCGCAGGAAGCATGCGGTACTTCGGGAATGAAAGCGGCCGCAAACGGCGTATTGAATGTCAGTATTTTGGATGGGTGGTGGTGTGAAGGCTATTCGCCGGAAACCGGATGGCGCATTGGCAACGCCCCGAATGACCCATCAACCCAGCATCCCGATCATGCCCATCAGGACGCTCTGGAATGTCAGGCGCTCTATAATGTGCTGGAAAATGAAGTGATACCCTGTTTCTACAGTCGTAAAAACGGTACAGATTCCTGGATATGGCTGAAAATGATGAAAGCATCCATGAAAATGGCTTTTCGATCTTTTTCCAGTCTGGCGATGGTTTCGCAATATCAGCAAATGTTCTATTTACCCGCTTCCCAACGCTTTGAAACACTTATTAAAAATGGTGGTGAAGAAGCGCAACGACTGGCCGCCCAAAGAAAGCGTTTGCACACACATTGGGACGCTATTCGGATCGAATCTCCGGTTAAAAATATCAAAGGACCCTTTCGCGTGGAAGATAATTTTCAGGTTTGTGTTGATGTTTACCTGGGTGAACTGTTACCTGAAGAAGTGGATGTGGAGCTGTACTGCGGCAATCTCAAAACCGTTGACAAGTTGGACAATACCCGGACAATGCCAATGGCGGTGATTGAAGACAAAGGTGATGGCAATTATCGCTATGCCGGGCAAATTGCCTGCGATCTGGCAGGCCGCTTCGGTTTTACTGCTCATGTAACCCCGCGAGGAGATGATTTGATTAAATTTTCACCTGGATTAATTAAATGGGCCGAGAATTAGATACATGAAAGCATCAAGCAAAAAAAAGAATGTGGAACGTAAAACTTCGAATTCAAAATCCCAAAATCCCAACCCACGCGTGTTGGTCATAACGCCGGAGGTGACGTATCTGCCTCAGGGCATGGGAAATATCGCCAATTACCTTACGGCCAAAGCAGGCGGTTTGGCTGATGTGTCGGCCGCACTGATCGGCGCTCTGTTTGAACAGGGTGCCGATGTGCATGTGGCTATGCCGGATTATCGCACTATTTTCAGCGAACATTTCGGTCCGTTGTGGCCGATTTTGCAAAAAGAAATTGAAACATTAAAAAGTGCAATGCCGGAAGAGCGTATCCATCTGGCTCAGGATCAGGCGTTTTTCTATCTACACAATGTCTATACCGATTATGAATGGCGCAATACAAAAATCGCGCTGGCTTTTCAACGCGAAGTTATCAACAATATTATTCCTCGCGTTCGTCCCGATCTGATCCACTGCAACGATTGGATGACCGGTTTGATACCGGCGCTGGCGCGAGAACAGGGCATTCCATGCTTGTTTACGGTGCATAACATTCACACTGTCAAAACGACTCTTGCCCAAATTGAAGACCGTGGCATTGACGGAGCCGCTTTTTGGAAACATTTGTATTATGAAAAGGAGCCGTCTGATTATGAAAACATACGTGAAAATGTTGCCGTCGATTTTTTAACTTCCGGGGTTTTCTCTTCCCATTTTGTCAATACGGTCAGCCCTCATTTTCTGGAAGAGATCGTTTATGGGCACCATACTTTCGTCAAAGATAATTTGCGAACCGAATTAAACAATAAGTTCAATGCCGGGTGCGCTTTCGGAATTCTGAACGCGCCGGACCCTTCCTACAATCCGAAGACGGATAAAGCCTTGGCGCGTCCTTATGATGCGTCCGACTGTATTGCAGGCAAAATGGAAAACAAACGGGTCTTGCAGCAACGCTTAGGGTTAGTGCAAGACGATCATGCCCCTATCTTTTTTTGGCCGTCGCGTTTAGACCCGGTTCAAAAAGGATGCCAGTTGTTAGCCGACATCATGTATCATATCGTGTCGCGTTATGACGATCAAAATTTGCAAATTGTTTTCGTGGCCAACGGCGAATTTCAACAATACTTTGCGGAAATTGTTCAGTTTCATGACCTGTCAAACCGCGTGGCGACCTGTGACTTTAATGAAAAACTGGCGCGCCTGGCCTTTGGCGCATCCGATTTTGTCATGATGCCCTCTTTATTCGAACCCTGCGGCCTTCCGCAAATGATCGGCCCGATATACGGATGCCTTCCAGTCGCACATGACACCGGCGGGATTCATGATACGGTCAGGCATCTTGATGTTCATACTGACAGCGGCAACGGTTTTCTGTTTGAAAACTTTGATGCCGGCGGCCTGTATTGGGCCATGAACGAAGCCATAAAATTTTACAATCTTCCCGCTGATGTGAAAGCGACACAACTACGACGCATTATGACAGCCGGTGTAGAAACATTTAATCATAGCGTAACAGCAGGTCATTATATCGAACTTTACGAAAAAATGATCCGGCGCCCTTTGGTAGCGGAATGAGGGACGAGGAATTCCTGATTCCCAATTACTAGGATGACAACATGCGAATTGCTATTGTATCAGATATTCACGGTAATATGGAAGCGTTCCAAGCGGTAGTGGTTGATATTGGCGCTTCAAAGATTGATGCGATCATTTCGTTAGGTGACAATATCGGGTACGGGCCTGAATCCGAAGAAGTGGCAAAGTTGATTCGGGAATACAACATCCCCTCCGTTATGGGCAACCACGAACTCGGTTTGGTTGATCGCATCTATCTTGAAAATTTCAATCCCATCGCTCGCACCTCTTTACTAAAAACGGGCTCACAACTGTCCAATGCTTCCATTGACTATAATTGTACGCTCAAACCTTTCCTGGTCATGTATGGGATGCGCTTTGTACACGGATTTCCACCAGATTCGGTTATCACTTATCAGTTTATGGTATCTGAAGAGGGTATTCTAAAAGCCTTTCAGCAGTTTGATGAAAAGATCAGTTTCACAGGGCACTCCCACTATTTGGAATTGATTGACTTTGACGGGAAGAATGTCACACGCAGAACATTGAACAGGGAAATTGTCGATCTTGACCGGCAGCATCGTCATATTATCAATATCGGCAGTGTCGGGCAACCCAGAGATGGTGATAAACATGCCAAATACGCCATTATGGATACGGACGCCTACACGATAGAAATAAAATTTGTTAAGTACGATATTATGAAAACAGTCGTGAAAATACTGAAAGCCGGCTTCCCTAAATCTAATGCGCGCCGGTTGATGTAATCTTGACCACGAATGAATACGATTTATGGCGAAAAAATATAATTCGACAATTGACATCTTTGAAAAACTAAAACGTCAAAAAACTTTTATCTCCAAACAAAATAAGATTCACCAACCTTTTTTTCAACTCGGATTCGATTCCAATGGCGCTTTTCTTCGGGTTGTGAATAATAAAGGCAAGTCGATAGAGGCTGGCTACGAATCTTTCCGCTTGTACGGCGGGGCCGAGCGTGAACTTTTAAAATCATTTGACGCTATCCGGAACCGCAACAGTTTCAGGATTGACTGGGACAATCCCCGTGATGAGGTATATTTGGGTGAAAATGACCATCTGCTTTGGCAACTGAAGCGTTGTGGCAATTTTGTAGATCAGGATTTTGAACCGATTCGATTCTCCTCCGGTACCGCCAAACTGATTTTGCTGATTGAAAGCAAAGGCACCGCCCTCAAGAGCAAGATCATTCTTGCAGATAGCAGTGGCGCACACATTGAAAAAATTGTTCTGCTGAATGAAGACCATGCGTTTGCTGACGGTGTTATTTATACGATTCCGCCTTTGAGCGAAAACTATAAGTTGATTGACTCTTTTCGCACCGCTTTGTTGACGGCTGATATGGCCGAGAAATATCTTTCCTTGTTTTTCTCCTGTTTTAACAATATTTACGTGCGATACAACGACTGCAAAGTTGTAACCGGCGAACCCAAAACAACACATCCCACACTGATCATCGAAAAAATTGATTCCGATAATGCGCTTCATCTGCGCATTTCCACGTCTCTGCCGGGTTTCGATCCAGATTTTTTCGATACTTACGATGTCACCCGTATCGCCGTTATCAATGATTTGGAAAAAAAAATCACGGTTTCCGACATTCATTATGAAGAAATTTATTCCGGTTGGAAAGAGATCGAAAAACTGCTGAATAAGCACCGACGCGCCCTTAAAAACGAAGCCGGTTTTTTCATTGACGACAATCTGTTTATCATTGACGAATCATTAGCCAAAGCATTTATTCATGCCGAACTTCCCCATCTGATCGCCCGCTTTGCCGTTATGGGGGCTGAAAAATTAAAAACGTTTAAAGTTCGTGCGGTCAAACCGAAATTGGACTTATCTTTGTCCCACGGCATCGACTTTTTGGAAGGCGACGCCCGTCTTGAGATTGAGGGGCAATATATCCCGCTCTTTGATGCGCTCAATCAATATAAAAAAAACGCTTATATCACTCTGAATGACGGTGTGAATGCCATTGTCAATCAGGATTATATGAATAAGCTGATGCGTATTTTTAATAATCAAGGCAAAAAAAAAGATGATAAGGTCAAAGTTTCGTTTTTCGACTTGCCCATTGTGGAAGAGATGATTGATGAGAAAATCGCCGTTTCCGCCTTTAAGCAATCAAGGGATATTTTTTTAGGGTTTAACAATCTGAGCAAATCCAAACCTCGTTTTCCCAAACTGAACGCACAGTTGCGCGATTATCAAAAACAAGGCTTCAAATGGGTGAAATATCTGAATCGGCATGAACTGGGCGGATGTCTGGCCGATGATATGGGGTTGGGGAAAACGGTTCAGGCCATCACCATGCTGGCCTCGGCCTATTCGCATGTCGGAATGAAACAGAAAAAACCGTCGCTGATCGTTATGCCTCGCAGCCTCTTGTTTAATTGGGAAAACGAAATCCGTAAATTTCGCCCGCAATTGACGTTTGCCGTATATCACGGTGTAAATCGAGATTTTGCCGCGGCCAAAGCGAATAATTTGATTTTAACGACTTATGCCATGGTTCGCAATGATATTGAAATATTGCGGAAGGAAGCGTTTTATTATATTATTCTGGATGAATCCCAACACATCAAAAATTTAAACTCCAAGATTTCCAAGGCCGTGATGCTGCTTACTTCCGAACACCGATTGGCTTTAAGCGGCACACCTGTCGAAAATAATCTGGGCGAACTGTACGCTTTATTCCGCTTTTTAAATCCCTCCATGTTCGGTTCCGTACAGGACTTCAACCGTAATTATGCGGCCCCTATTCAGAAAAATGATGACAAAGACGCGCTGCACGATCTCAAAAAGAAAATTTACCCGTTTATTCTGCGGCGTCTCAAAGGCGAAGTGCTCAAAGACCTTCCTGATAAAGTGGAACAAACTCTTTATGTGGATATGAGCGATGAGCAGAAATTACTTTATGAACAGCGCCGCCGTTTTTACTATGAAACGGTCAAAGCCCAGATTGCCCAGAACGGCATTCGTAAATCCCAATTTTTTATCTTGCAAGCCCTTAGCGAACTGCGCCAGATTGCCGCCATTCCAGAATCAAAAAGTGAAAACGGCATCATTTCACCCAAACGGGATGTGCTGTCAGAGTATTTTATCGACCTGGCGGCCAATAATCACAAAATGCTCGTGTTCGCCAATTTTCTCAATGCGCTGGATTGCGTTGCTGATGATTTGGAACAGGCCGGCATTCAATATCTCTTGATGACCGGAGCCACACGCGACCGTGAGGGCCTGGTAAGGCGTTTTCAAGAAGATGAAAATATCAAAGTTTTCCTGATGACGCTTAAAACCGGCGGACTGGGACTGAATCTCACAGCCGCGGATTACATCTTTATCTTTGACCCGTGGTGGAACCGGTCAGCCGAAAATCAGGCTGTTGATCGTACCCATCGTATCGGACAGAAAAAGACTGTTTTTGCGTACCGTCTCATCACCCGTGGAACCATCGAAGAAAAAATCATCCGCCTTCAAGAGCAAAAAAGCGAACTGTTTGACAGCCTGATTTCCAGTGACGGCGCTTCGATCAAATCCATGAGTGAAAAAGATGTTGAATTTGTTTTGGGAACATCCTAATCCAAGACGGTCATACCAAAGATGCGAAATAACAACACACATCTGAATCCGCAAGATTATCCGGACGAATTTGAATCCGTGTCACGTTGGGACAGTTCTGAAGATGAATGCGATATGTGCGGAGACCGTTCGTTTAAGCTGCTATGCCGAACCGCGTCTGCAAATGTGTGTGCTGACTGCGCCGGGACAATTTTAAAAACCATGGCTTATAAGGCTGAGATTGCGGCCTGGCATTACAGCCGTATTCATAATGCCCTGGCCGCAAATGGAGCGTTGCGATGGCGTTTGACCGTTTTATGGCGATATAAAGAAGCCGAATCCTTATTTATAAAACAACCGTCTTCGGATATCTCCCAATTACGCAAACTGCTTGTGGCGAATCTTGGCATCGGTACACAGCATCCTATGGATAATGTGGTGCGCCAGGCCGCTTATGAAGCCTGTGTCAGTGCCGGCAAAGAAATTCTTCCGTTCCTGCTGTCCCACCAAAATGTCACCAAACCGTGGAAATTTTACGCCAATATTGTTCTGAGCGCCGGTAAAATTGCGCCTGATCATCCGCAGGTGCGCAATTTGCTGGAAAAAGCGTCGTTGCATGCCAATCCGAATGTGCGCGGCCGGGTGGCGGCCGCTATTATGACGCATAACTCGCCGTGGGTTGAAAAATTGCTCAAACGTTTAAATGATGACCCCAATCCGCGCGTGCGCGAGTTTATCGTTGCTGAAAATAAACAGATGCCTTTATTCATAGAAAAAGTCTCTTACCCTAAAAAAACCATGCCTCAATCATTTCAATCAAAAGAGTGTCAAAGGAACAAATTGCTTGAATCCGCACAGGGTGCTGAAATTGTAAAAGCTGTTGATGACTGCTACACCAAGACTGTTCTCAAGACAATTTACAATACCTATCTGCATCAGTTTTATAAGCCGGATGATTTTGACGTCAAAGGCGGTTTTACGCTGAATAAACTTATCAAAACAAAGCTGGTGCGGGCGTTTGCATATATTCTAACTGACAAAGAGACGCTTGCCGAACTGATTTCACAGATGCCTTCAGGTGTAAAAACGGTGCTTGACACTCTGGTTTGGGAAGGCGGCGAACACCTTGCCCAAAATTTTATCATTAATAAACATAACCTTAATCCGCCTATTATCACATATAAAAAAGAAACCAGATTCGGCTCTCACATTAAAAAAGTCAGCAGCCTTGGCCAAGCTTACCGGATTTTCCCTTTTCGTAGCGACTACCAGTATTCAGGCGGTGGTATTTACTACGATTATTACCTTTATTTGCCGGATATGCTGCGCACAATTTTTAAAACCCGGCTTTCACCGCCTCCCGAATATCATCTCAGCAGCGCGAAAACGACTGGCAAAACGGATTTCGTGCATGAAGACCGCGACCGTATTTTAAGCCGCATCAAATTGTTTTGTGCCTATATCGCCCAGGGCAACCTGAAATATTCCAAAAACGGTGAAAAAATACTCAAAACATCAATTAAGCAGATGGCCAAGTACTGTGATATTCACGAATTTTATGATCCCAAAGACAAGTGCCTGGGGGTTTTAAAAACGTCGCTGATTATTGATTTTTTAACATGCTACGGAAATGTGGGAAAACCTGTTTTAAAAGGGGCCGGCGCGTCAATGGCAAAATCAGAAAGCCATGTCTTTTTGAAACGGTTGTTCACCGCTTTTTTCAATGACACCCCTAAATTCGGAGGGTATTATCTGAACCGTATGTTGTTCCATCTGAAAGGCGTTCATAATATCAAATCAGGCTATCATGGACAGGAATGCCGGAAAAATGAACACACCGTGAGAGTATCTCTAACTGCGGTGCTAAGGCTGATGATAAAAAATGCAGGTGATTCCTATCAGTGGATATCCGTATCCGATATAATCAAATATTGTCTATACCGTGATATCGACCTGGAAATTATCGACCGCTCCTTTGCCTCACGCTACCTTTCTTTTGACAGTGAAAGTGATTCGGGCTTCAGTTCCCGGCAGATTTATATCGGCCCGTCGCTCTACAATGATGCCGTCATCACCCCGCTGGTCAAAGGCGTACTGTTTTTATCAGCTTGTTTCGGCATTATAGACATCGCTTATGACACTCCCCAAAATGATCGCGTGCGCAAAAAGAAGCTGGACTATTTGTCAGTGTTCGACGGCCTTCGCTATGTCCGACCGACCGAACTGGGCGCTTATGTTCTCGGTATAACGAACGTCTATAAAACCGCCACAGAAAAGCAAAGCACCGCAGATGATTGTGTGCTTTGGCCGGATGAAGAACGCCTGCTGATTCGTATCAAAGGGCAGGACCGCTTGAAAACCATGATTCTGGACAAACTGGCGGAAAAAGTCAGCGCGAACAGCTACAAAGTCACTTTTCAATCTTTCCTCAAAGAATGCACTGGCGAAAAAGATATTCACGCCAAAATCAAACTCTTCAAAGAACATATCACATCCGACCCGCCTCAGATATGGCAGGATTTTTTGAATGCTGTTGTCAATAAAATCGACCCGTTAAGCCCGCAACCGGATATGCATGTATTCCGCTTTTCCGCTTTAGAAAATCAGGAATTGATTGCGTTAATGGCCCGGGATGATGTTTTAAAAAAATATATCCTCAAGGCGGAAGACTACCACATCGTTGTCCGTTCCGCAAACCTCCTTAAAGTCAAAAAACGCTTGGGGGAGTTTGGGTACTTTATCACGCAGCTTCGGTGAGGACGCAATAAAAATTGGGAAAAAAGAATGTACCGCATTTTTATGACGACTGTTTTAAATTTTTGTCAGCTAATGTGAATTGATATGAATCGCTTAGAGATAGACAAATTATCAACGAATCCCTTTGATGTGGTTGTTGTAGGTGGCGGCATCAATGGTTCAGCGACCGCTCAACAACATAGGTACTAAAAGAAGAACTGATAACTGATTTATCCGATTTGTATTTACGTCGAACCGAGCTGGGTTGGAATCAGGATCGGGGTTTGGATTCTATTGAAACCAATGCAAAAATCATCGCAGAAATTTTAGGATGGAATGAAGAAGAAATTCAGCGCCAAATCGCTAGCTACAAAAATAAATTAATCAGGCATGAACACACCCGATAAAATCAAAAAATTAACTGAAATTTTTGATTATAATCTGGAAACATATAAAAAAGGCTCACGCTTTGAATAGTCAGGTTATGATATTCTCAACGCAACATAAGAAAAAGCGTCGGTAATAATTTTTTCAATCAAATCACTGTAAACCGGGCGTCAGACTTTTAAAAACTTTATATTCACCTGTTTTCAAATCTCCGAACAGTGTTTTTACAGGAACCTGAACACCTCTTGAATCGGTAATTATAAAAAATCAGAAAAGGGGCATACCATGAAAGAAAATATTGCGAAAATCATCATCATTTGTGTTATAATTGCTCTGGCGATACTTTTTTTTGCTTATGATCTTAAGCAATATCTCACCATTGATTATTTAAAAGCGCAGCAACTCGCCTTTGCGAATTACTATGCGCGCCATACCGGTTTCACCATCACCGCCTATATGTTCATCTATATTATTGTAACCGCCCTTTCTTTACCGGGTGCCACTGTGATGACATTGGCCGGTGGTGCGCTTTTCGGTCTCTGGCTGGGACTTTTGCTTATCTCTTTTGCCAGCACTGTCGGAGCCACTCTGGCCTTTCTGGTCGCTCGATTCCTCCTGCGGGATTTTGTGCAAAGAAAATTCGGTGACAAACTCACGGCTATCAATGCGGGGATTGAAAAAGAGGGTGCCTTCTATCTTTTCACATTGCGATTGATTCCGATTTTTCCATTTTTTATCATCAATCTGGTAATGGGGCTTACTCCCATCCGAACGGTCACATACTATATCGTCAGCCAAATCGGTATGTTGGCAGGCACTTTCGTGTATGTGAATGCCGGCACCCAGCTTGGCAAAATTGACTCTCTCAAAGGAATCCTTTCACCGGGACTTTTATTTTCATTCGCTTTGTTAGGCATTTTTCCCATTGCAGCCAAAAAGTCAATCGCCTTTATGCAGGCTCGCAAGGTGCTGGCTGAATATCCCCGGCCTGAAAAATTTGATTATAATTTGGCGGTTATCGGTGCCGGTTCCGCCGGGTTGGTCTCATCTTATATCGCCGCTGCGGTTCGCGCAAAGGTGGCACTTATCGAAAAAGATAAAATGGGCGGAGATTGCTTAAACACCGGATGTGTTCCCAGCAAAGCGTTGATTCGGTCCGCTAAAATTTTGACTTATGCCAAAAGAGCATCGGAATTCGGTTTTTCAAAAATCGATCTTGAGTTTGATTTTGCAGATGTGATGGCAAGAGTTCATCAGATTATCAAAAAAGTGGAGCCTCACGATTCCATAGAACGCTACACCCGATTGGGCGTGGATTGCATTCAGGGAGAAGCGCAGATAACCACGCCTTGCACAATTGCGGTGAATGATCGCGTTATCACTGCGCGCAGTATTATTATCGCCACCGGCGCACGGCCTTTTATTCCGCCTGTTCCCGGATTGGATAAAATCAATTATCTTACATCCGATAATCTCTGGAAGCTTAAAAAACTTCCCAAGCGTCTGATGGTATTGGGTGGCGGCCCTATCGGCTGCGAAATGACCCAGGCCTTTGCACGGCTTGGCTCTCAAGTGATGCAAGTGGAAATGGCGCCTCGGATTATGGGACGTGAGGATGCAGAGATTTCTGAAATGGTGAAAGACAAGTTTGAACAGGAAGGCATTCAGGTTCTGACCGGCCATCGAGCCAAGGCTGTGATTACGGAAGATGACCGTAAAATATTGGTGTGCGATCATAACGGGGAAGAAGTTCGTTTTGAATTTGATGAAATTTTGGTTGCGGTAGGCCGGGCGGCCAACACCAAAGGATTCGGCCTGGAAAAGTTAGGCGTCCGCTTAAATAAAAACAGAACAGTCGAAACAAATGAAATCCTGCAAACTAATTTTCCCAATATTTTCTGTGCCGGAGATGTAGCCGGGCCTTACCAGTTCACCCATACCGCCTCTCACCAGGCGTGGTACGCATCCGTAAACGCCTTGTTCGGAAAATTTAAAACTTTCCGCGCCGATTATCGCGTCATTCCCTGGGCGACTTATACTGACCCGGAAGTCGCACGGGTCGGTTTGAATGAGCTTGAAGCTCTAGAAAAAGGTGTTGAATATGAAGTGACCCGCTTTGGCATCGATGATTTGGACCGCGCTATATGTGATTCTGAAGACCATGGCGTTGTCAAGATTTTAACCAAACCCCGAAGCGATAAAATTCTTGGGGTGACTATTGTCGGCGCTCACGCCAGTGATATTATCGCCGAATATATTCTGGCAATGAAACAAGGCATCGGCCTGAATAAAATTCTAAGCACAATCCATATCTATCCGACCCTGGCGGAGGCCAATAAATCAGCCGCGGGCGTATGGAAAAAAGCCCATGCGCCGGAGAAAGCGCTTCAGTGGGTAGAACGGTTTCATGCTTGGATGCGAAGATGAACAAGGTGTCAGGCAACCGTTTACATCCTCCCTCCGGTTCCCATGCTTTGCGTGGGAACCTTTAATATCTTCAAACCAAAACCTCACCCAACCCACGCTCCACCAGTCGCAATGGATGTAAATTTTATAGCATTCAAATAGTCATAACCCCGGAAGATTGACTTTAACATTTTATTTTTGACGGTCTTGTAAAAAATCGAAATTCTAAAAAATCAGACTCGTAACCTCAATAGTTCGGTAAAAAATTAATAATCTAATAATTTCAATAGGTTATAAAAACGAGGTTCTGAAACCTTTTGTAATAATTTCAGATAGTTATGATTTTTAACACGTTGAATCAGAAAAAATTACCGAACCATTGAACCTATCATCTTTCTTTATGCGATAAGATTCATCCTGAAAACGGCAAGTAAGGTTCGATTTTTTTAACAGCATCAGTCAGCTATCCGGTTTGCTTGACAATAAAATACAATTGAGTTATGATTTTTCCCTCTCACTTAGCTGAAGAATCCATTTAGGCAAATTTTAGAGGGTAATACAATTCAGATAATATACCGGTGGAGATAGCGCACTTTTTACAGGCTTGGCATTGATTAAGCGTTCTTTTTCAATGCTATCCATGCCTTCAGTGCTAACCGCACAGGTCAAAACTTTTTAGCAGGTTAATCAAACCATGAGCATACGCACAAAGATATTGAGCATTGTGGGGATTACATTTTTAATTCTGATGGCAACCCTTACGATTATTTCCCGAATGGTCGTTTTACGAGGGTTTGTCGAGCTGGAATCACAAGATGTCCATACCAATGTGGAGCGTGCCATAAGCGAAATCAAAGGTACACTTTCCAACCTGAAATCAATTCCAGGTGATTGGGGGCCGTGGGATGACACATACGCATTCATTCAAGATCGAAATGAAAGTTACATAAAAAGCAACTTGAATACCGCCACACTTCATAATCTTGGCATCAATTTTATGTTGTTTGTCAACCGTCAAAAAAAACTTATATACAGTTTTGCTGTGGATTTGCATACAAAGGAAAGAGTGACGCTATATCAGAAAATATGGGAAAAAATCCGATCTGGTAATATTCTGATAGAACATAAAAATACAAAAAGCAGTTTGGCCGGCATCATTATTGTCGATCAGCACCCTGTCTTTGTTGCTTCACGACCGATTCTAAAAAGTGATTTTAACGGCCCCATTCGGGGTGCATTGATTGTAGGAAGATATGTGGGTAAGGATGAAATCCAAAGGCTGGGGCAAACCACCCATTTATCCATCCAAGCTTTCGCTTTTAATGACAAACGGATGCCGCCTGATTTTCAAGACGTAAAATTATCTTTTGCGAAAGATAAGCCGATCATCATTAAGATAGAAAACGATGACACCGTTTCAGGCTATGCTCTGCAAAAGGATGTCCAGGGCAATCCGGGTGTGATTCTAAGAGTGAGATTACCCCGCAAAATTTACCGACAGGGGATGCTGACCTTTTATTATTATCTTTTTTCGCTCTTAGCCGTTGGGTTGGTTTTTTTCATCCTGATTATGCTGTTCTTAGAGAAAGCCATTCTTTCGCCTTTGACCTGGTTGAGCAGTGAAGTCAGCGGGATCAACCACAGCCATACAGAACCCAAAAATATTTTAGTATCAAGGAAAGATGAACTTGGCCGGCTCGCAGAAGCGATCAATGCAATGTTGATGCAGATTTACGATAAAACAAATGCTTTGGAAAAGGCCAATAAGGAATTGAAATCAGATATTATCCAACGTCAAAAAACCGAAACGGCATGGCGTCAAAGCGAAGAAAAATTTCGAATCATATCCGAACAATCCTTATTGGCAATCGCAATCATTCAAGACGATTTATTGAAATACACCAATCTGGCATTTTCAAATATTGTCGAATACCCTGTTGAAGAAATGCTTACGTGGGAAAACAATGAATATTCGAAATTTGATCATCCTGAAGACAGAGACTTCGTGATGGAACAAGCCCGGAAAAAACAGAAAGGCGATCCAGATGTGGTAACAAATTATAATTCCCGAGTTGTTACCAAAACAGGAGTAATCAAATGGGTTGAGATATACTCAAAGACCGTCATCTATCAGGGTAAAAATGCCATACTGCTCACCGTTATTGATATCACCGCGAAGATGGATGCTGAAAAAGAAAGAAAAAACCTTCAAACACAGCTTCAGCGAGCCGAAAAAATGGAAGCCATCGGCACCCTTGCAGGTGGGGTGGCTCATGATTTAAACAATGTCTTGTCCGGCATTGTCAGTTATCCTGATCTGATACTGATGCAGCTTCCGGATGACAGTCCTTTAAAAAAACCGATAGCCACAATCAGGAAATCCGGGCAAAAAGCCGCGGCCATTGTCCAGGATATGTTAACCCTGGCCCGCAGAGGTGTCACCATAACTGAAACCGTAAACCTTAATTCAACCGTTAAGCAATACTTGCAAAGCCCTGAATACGAAAAATTAATATCATTCTACCCTGGAGTCACGGTAGCCGTCAATCTTGACAAAACATTAATGAATAACATAGGTTCTTCTGTCCAATTATCCAAAACTATCATGAATCTTGTTTCAAATGCAGTTGAAGCGATGCCTGTGGGAGGTGAAATCACCATATCAACCGAAAACCGATATATTGACAAACCTGTAAAGAGTTATGATCATGTTGAGGAAGGAGACTATGTCGTTGTAGCCGTTTCCGATACAGGTGTGGGTATCTCCGCGGAAGACCAAGCGCAGATATTTGAACCTTTTTATACGAAAAAGGCGATGGGCAGAAGCGGCACGGGACTCGGCATGGCGGTTGTCTGGGGTACGGTCAAAGACCATCGTGGATACATCGATATTGAAAGCAATGTGGGCAAAGGCACGACCTTTACGCTGTATATCCCGGCAACACGCAAACAATCTGCCCAAGATAAAGAGTCACCGGCCATTGAAACCTATCAAGGCGAGGGTGAAAAAATTTTGGTGGTGGATGATGTCAAGACCCAGCGCGAAGTGGCTTCTAATATCCTATCTGAACTGGGGTACGCGGTGACCGCTGTTTCGAGCGGAGAGGAAGCTGTGGAATTTGTAAGAGAGCATAAGGTTGATCTGTTGATTCTGGACATGATTATGGCTCCAGGTATGGACGGTCTGGATACGTATCAAAAAATTCTTGAAATTCGCCCTGATCAAAAAGCTGTCATTGCCAGCGGATTTTCACAAACCGAACGGGTGGAAGAGGCTCATAAGTTAGGAGCCGGCGAATACATAAGAAAACCATATACGCTGGAAAAAATAGGCGTTGCAGTAAGGAAAGAATTAAAAAAGTGATTCATCCCTGGAGACCTCATTAAGAATTTTAAAAAGGATTAAAATCATGACGCAAAAAATAAATGGCTTGAAGTAGGTCGTGCTTTCAAATTCCGAATTTCTTACCAGCCTGTCCGAATTTTGTGCTTAAAATATGTTTATGAGCGGTGTTGTCAACGAAACGATTGATTATAATCAATTCGCATGATACATAAAATTTCTTGTTAAAAATCTGTTTTCGTATTCGAATTCAGGCTGATTTAAAATCTGGATAATGAAGAATACCCGCAAGCATCATCTGTTTGTAATTTTTGGAATATCAGCCATAGCTCTGGCTTGGATTATCTTTGGTCAACAGTTGCCCGATCCGTTGTTTAAAGCGCCCTTTTCCACTGTTCTGTCAGACCGTAACGGTGAGCTGCTCGGTGCCGCCATCGCCAAAGATGAACAGTGGCGTTTTCCGCCGCCTGATAACCCGGATCGTAATGGGTTGGCGCCTAAATTTGTCAAAGCCCTGCTCTGTTTTGAAGACCGCCGTTTTTACAGCCATGTAGGCATCGACCCCTGGGCGGTTATGCGTGCGTTTTGGCTGAATATGCGGGAACGTCGGATAGTCAGCGGGGCCAGCACGCTTACGATGCAAGTCATTCGGCTGGCGCGTAAAGGAAAGCCGCGCACGATTTCCGAAAAAATGATCGAGATGGTTTGGGCGTTGCGGCTGGAAGTCACCCAAACCAAAGATCAGATTCTCATGCTGTATGCCGCTCATGCGCCTTTCGGCGGTAATGTGGTGGGCGTATGGGCAGCTTCGTGGCGCTATTTCGGAAGGCGTCCGCAACAATTATCCTGGGCCGAAGCCGCAATGCTGGCGGTGCTTCCCAATAATCCGGCTTTGGTTCATCCCGGACGTAACCGCGCCCATCTGAAACGCAAACGAGATCGTCTGCTGGCACGTATGCGTCAACTGGGCCTGATTGACGCTTTATCCTGCCGACTGGCCCAGGCCGAGCCGCTGCCGTCCAAGCCGCACCCGCTTCCCCGTGCGGCACCGCATTTGCTGGCCAGATTGCAAGCCGCCGGCCATAAACGTTCAACATCCCGCTTTCAAACCACATTGGATAAAACAATCCAGCAGAGCGCCGATGCGATCATCCGTCGCCATAGCGCACGTTTGGCGACCAACGGTATTCACAATGCCGCCGCTTTGATTCTAAATGTGAAAACCGGCGCTGTTTCAGCTTACATCGGCAATGTCGCCAAGCTCAATCCGGCCCGCCATGCCAATTATGTGGATATTATCACGGCTCCGCGCAGCACCGGCAGCATTTTAAAGCCATTTTTATACGCCGGTATGCTTCACAGCGGGGAACTGCTTCCCAGACAACTGGTCCCGGACATCCCCACACGTATCGGCGGATTTGCACCTGAAAATTATGAACGCGACTATTTGGGAGCGACGCCGGCCTATAATGCATTGGCGCGTTCATTGAATATTCCGGCTGTGCGTTTGCTGGCCGATTACGGCGTGGATCGGTTTTATGCGTTGTTGGTGCGAATGGGAATGACGACGTTGCGCTATCCGGCCAAACACTACGGATTGTCCTTAATTTTAGGCGGGGCCGAAGGCTCGCTTTGGGATATCACCGCCATGTATGCCGGATTGGCGCGTGGAGCTTCACAATCTGTTCGACCTCATTTAAAGCGGCCACAATTTTTTTCCCCTCATTATTTAACACCGGTCAAAAATTTGCCGGAGGTTGACATTTCCGATCAACGCTACGATGCCACACCTTTGGGCACCGCCGCTTGCTGGCTGACCCTGGAAGCGCTGTTAGAAGTGGTGCGTCCCGGTGCGGACAGTGCTTGGCGTGACTTTGCATCACAGCGTAAAATTGCATGGAAAACCGGCACCAGTTACGGTATGCGCGACGGCTGGGCCGTTGGCGTGACACCCAATTACGCGGCAGGCGTCTGGGTCGGCAATGCAGACGGCGAAGGAAGACCCGACCTGACCGGCATTGCGACAGCAGCGCCCATTTTGTTCGAGCTTTTCGGTTTATTGGATGAAAGCGCGTGGTTCAAACGTCCTTTGTACGCTCTATCTCAAGTTAAAATATGCGCGTACAGCGGGTATCGCGCCGGGCCGAACTGCGCATTCACCCAAGCGATGTTGATTCCCCATGCCGGATTGAGATCGGCGCAATGTCCTTTTTGCCGGATTATCTGTTGTGATTCGCAGCGTAAATGGCGATTGCACACCCAATGCGCATCTGTTGCGCAGATAGAGCCGGTGAAATGGTTTGTTTTGCCGCCGGCCATGGAATGGTATTATAAGCGCAGGCATTCCGGTTACCGGACGTTGCCGCCTTTTCGCAATGACTGCCTGGAACAATCGGCACAAGACGGCCTGCCATCGCTGTCTTTGATCTATCCGGAAAAAAGAGGGCGCATCTATATCCCGCTGGAACTTGATGGCCGCCGCGGTCGCACAGTTTTCAAAGCCGCCCATCGCAATCCGCTGACAACCATATTCTGGCATCTGGATTCCGAATATCTCGGTGCCACGCGTGATCTTCATCAACTTACGCTATCGCCGTCACCGGGTGTGCATACACTGACTTTGGTTGACCTGAACGGTGAACAGTTGACGCGTAAGTTTACGGTATTGAACATTAACGCATTTTAACGATTTTATCGTCCCAATTGTTGGTAGTTCCTACAAAACAGTGCAGGGGAAATAAAAGCCGCTATTGACAGTGCAAAAATTAAGCGCAGCGATTTTCAGCATCCGACACCACCCGGAGGCTTGCTGATTAAGGGGCCGGCAAAAAACCGCTGCGCTTAATTTTTGTGCTCCATGCCGTATTTTCAGGCATTTTCTATCTACTGATTATGATAAGGACGTTGGCAACTACTTTTCATGCAATTACCCTAATTAATAAAACTTGCATTTTTATAGGATGACGTATAAAAGTCATATAAGTTGTCCCATAAGAGAAAGGCATTTTATTTTATAACAATTCGAAATAATATAAAAATAATATGTTAAGCCTAAAATATGCCGAAATTGATATGTGATATAACCTATTGAATTCATAAATTTAAATATACATTTTTTTAACACCCTTATAAGGACTGTCGTCTTCTTTAATATGCTAAGATTTATTGCCGTTGGCATAGGATTGGCCTTGCTTATCAGTTGTCAGGCTAATCGCGCTATTATTATTAACAACAATGAATTATCCCGTCATGTCGTTGCCGGTGAACCTCCCCAATCAATAGCGGTGCTTCCGTTTAAAAACAACACAGATACAGAAGGAATCGCCGAATTGGCGCGAAACGGTATTTACGGCCATTTGAGTGTACTTCCTTATCGAGACGTTGAAATCAGCATAGTTGATCGGCGTTTGCGGAAACATAAAATATCAGATATAGAAACGTTGCGGCAAACACCTATTCAAAAACTCGGGCGCATACTGGGATGTGACGCCATTCTTTTTGGTCAAGTCAACAATTTTCAACGTATTTTTGCCGGCATTTATTCCCAAATGACCGTGTCCGCATCTATTCAAATCTGGGATACCCGAAGCGCCAAGAAAATTTGGAGTGACCAGCATATCGCCCGCATTCATGAAGGCGGCGTTCCCCTGAATATTCTTCTGTTACCGCTTGTGTCGCTGCGCACCGGTTGGAATATGCGCGAAGAGGTCAAAATACAGGTGATTGACGAATTAACCCAGCATCTTGCTAACGCTATTCCGTCACCCCAGACAATTCATGATGCCACCTATCAATATGAACTGCAACTCGGCGCTTTTCTTCAAGAAAAACGGGCGCAATCTTTTGTGCAACAAATAAAAGACAAAGGTTACCAGCCTTTTATCCGTAATAATCGGGATGATCGGGGCTTATGGTATCGCGTTCTGATTGGCCCCTATTATGACCGCGATAAAGTTATGCAATTACGCCACAAAATCAAAAAAAATATTGGTGTGGATTCCTTTGTGTGCAATGTTGTTCTTAAATCCCGTAATACTCAGGGAGTTTCCCCCAATAATCTACCTGACTGACAAGTGAGTTACTCACCGTTCCTGAAAAGAAGTGTCTAAGGTGTTCAGAAAAGGGTCTAACAAATATTTCCACACCGTGCGTTGTCCCGTGTGAATTGAGGCAATTACCATAACACCGGGATACAATTTATAGCGAAGATTATCCTGCTCAAAATAATCTTTTTCCGTTTCAATGCGCACTGTGTAAAAAGCGGAGCCTTGCTGGGTTGCAAATGCATCAGGGCTTACATGCACCACTTTTCCTTCGAGCTTGCCGAAACGTCGGGCGTCCTGAGATGCCAATTTAACAATGGCGCGCTGCCCGGTTTGCACAAACCCCACATCCCGTGTAGGAAGATGCGCTTCCACGATCAAACGGTCCGCGGCCGGTACAATATCCATAATGGTCATTCCGGGTTGCACCACGCCGCCTCGCGTAACAATGTGGAGTGCTTTGACCACACCGGCCACCGGAGAACGAATCACGGTGCGGCTCAGACTGTCCGAAAATTTGAGCACGCGCTGCGATACTTCATTCAGTTCTTGCCGGGTGGCTTTTAGTTCACGCGTAGCCATTTCACGAAACATATTTTTAATGTTTTTTAATGTTCCTTCCGCCTCACGCAGAGCCGAACGGGAGCGTTTAAGCGCGATAGCGTCTTCTTCGCTGCGACTACGTAACTTGGAACCTTCCCGCAACAAACTGAGATGTTTGTATTGTGTGGTTAATTCACTTTTCAGCAAATCTTCACTGATAGCGATTTGCTTTTCGAGCAGGCGCAGGGCTTTTTTGGTATTTTTTAAGCGCGCCTGAATTTCGCTGATATCCTGAGTGCGCTGTCTGATTTTTTCTTTCTGACCAGCCAGTTCACCCAAATAGCGTTTACGTCGCACTTTAAATATTTCACGCGCCTGCTTCACTAATCGGCTGTGATTTTTAGTTAAGGCTTCGGGAAATTGGATTTTATCTTTTACAGCGGCTTCGGCCAGCAGTCTGGCGACATCGACTTGCAGCGCATTGATACGAATCTGCAACTCTTCCACATTGGCACCGCTGGCCGTTTTTTCCAAAATCACGAGCGCCTGTTCCACTTTGACATGGTCGCCTTCATGCACCAAAATTTCTTTTACAATACCGCCTTCGAGATGTTGCACGCTTTTAACTTTTGAACTGGGTGCCACGCGCCCATCGGCTACACTGACAATATCCAGCTCGCTGTAATAAGCCCACACACCGAATGCGCTGCACAACGTGATACACAACAAAAGAAAAAGATGCACACCTGCACCGACTGACGGTTTCGTTTTTGGGATTGAGTTTCCCTGATTTATATATTTTTCGATTTTACACACCTCATCAAAAGTTTCTTGGATCGGTTGGAATTTGGAATAAAGGCTTTCCCCAAAAATAAACTACATGTTCCTTTTCGATCTACTGATTGTGACTTCCTTTACCGTTAACAATTTCTGCTGATCCGGCACCACAACTTAATATTGATTTAATAGCACGGTCAGGGGTGACATTTGATCGTATCACCTGATCTTCAGTTAAATGATAAACCATTCCGGAAGTTGGATTCGGTCCGGTCGGCACGAATACGGTGACAAGTTTTTGCCCCGTAGAATCAACCATGTATTCGTCTGTGATAAATCCGGTTTGCAGTGTTGAATTTTTGAACGGTCTTACAATCGCCACATCTCCCATGGTTGATTTTTCGTTACCGATAAATTGAGTGATCGTATCTTTTATAATACTGTAACCCGGTAAAATACTTAATTTTTTGTCAAGAAACTTCCACAAAATTTTTCCGTAATGTGTTTTAACGAATGCTCCGATAAAGAAACAGGAAACAATTATAACCGTCAACACAATCAGATCACCGAGCAACTCATGTTTGATCGGAAGAACAGATAAAACCAGATTTGTCAATGGCTGTATCAATCGAGTCACTTTAACAAACAGCCATTGGAACATAAATAAAATAATCGTGACAGGCAGAATGACAAGCAATCCACCAAGCAATGATGTTTTTACAAATGAAATAAGCTTATTCAATTTTACCTCCCTGTGGATAATTCCGCTTTTAAGCCAAGAATGGAACGAGCCTCTTGGCAAGTGGCTATTTCCCGTTGCAGTATGCGTGCCAATTCAACAGTGCGCTCCACAAACTGGGCGTTGGTTTTTGCTTTTACACCTCTGCTGAGATAAAGGTTATCCTCGAACCCTACCCGGACATGTCCTCCCAAAAGCATGGCATGGGTGGTTATGGGCAACTGATTTTTTCCTGTGCCCAGGACGGACCATTGACAGCCTTGAGGCAGCCGGGCCTTAAAAGCCAGAAGGGTGTCAAGGTCGGCATCCGCGCCCCAGTTAATTCCCAGGCAAATCTGAAAGTAAGGAGGATCGTCAACCAGACCGGATTTCATCAGGTCTGCGGCCTGCCGAATATGTCCCAATTCAAAAACTTCCATTTCCGGTTTGACGCCGGCGTCTCGCATACGGGCAGCCGCATCCTGAACCCATTCGGGTGGATTGATGAACACTCTTCCCCGAAAATTCAGGCTGCCTACGTCGAGCGAACACAGGTCCGGCTTCAGCGTCAATGGCATTAACCTCGCTCCGTTTATATTATCAGCTTGGATATTGAAACCGCTGGTAGTCAAATTGACAAGCATATCACTGGCGTCCCTGATACGTTCTGACACTTCAGTGAAAAGCTCTTGCTTAAAAGCCGGTTCACCGGTTAACGGGTCTCTGACGTGTATATGCGCCACGGTCGCCCCGGCCCGCCAACAGCGCAAGGCTTCTTCCGCTATTTCCGACGGAGTGTAAGGAACATTAGGATTCTGCTGCCGGGTTGGCACAGAACCGCACACAGCCGCTGTTATAATAAGCTTTTCCAACTTGGTTTCTCCTTTATATTGTTATTGTTGGCATCCTTCATAATAGCATCAAAGTAGTTTACATTTTCTATATCGTCCCTACGGGACTTGTTGTATCAGTAAGCATCTTTCTATAGATATTGTATCCCTAACGGGACAAAATGTAAACCGACGAATGAAGGATGCTTTATTGTTATTTTTCTTTTGCTCTTTGAGAAACCATATACTTGATAAATGAAAACACACCCGAAAATTTGTAACCGCTATCCACGTACTTCTCTATAACATAGAACATGAAATAATAGGCTCTTGCGGATGCCCAAATGATTAAGACAATTAGAAATCCTGTTCGCCAGGATGGATGTATGCAAAACAAAATGACAGAACAGCATAAGGCTATCGTTGCAAACAGGAAGCCTTTCAGGTATATAAGGTTTGAATTTTTTAAGTCAGGCATTTGCTTGCATTCCTAAAAAATAGCAAGGTGCAAATCTGGTTTCTTAAGCGCATCGCAGCCTTTTCCGACCGGATTGATAAACCAATCCGATTGCTTTATTTCCCTCCCTGTCATAACTGATGCAATCCCATTGAACGCTGTCAGATTATTCTGGAAATTCACTGGAATGGGACAAACTCGGTCAATCCTGAAACCATGTTAGCTTGGGCTCAAAGCATGATCTGGAAAGGCTTGCATCCTATTATTAAATTGAGTGAAAAAATCTATCTGAAAAGGGGTTTCTTTGACTAAGAAGCAAATGCGGAACATTGAAAAGCGTTTGGAACGAAATCCCCTTTTACCTAAATGGGATATCCTTATTCAACCTGCTTGATTTGGTATATTCTTTTCCGGTAATCGCCTAAGTCTTTTCTTGTCTTACTCACTTCCTCAACAGACAATGCTAAACTGTAAGTTCAGCACTCCTTTTTTGATGAGTATTTGCTTTGATAAAAAATCGGATGTTGTTTTTCGGCAGGAATTTGAAATATTGAATGAATGCTGTCCAAAATAACGTGATACCTGACATCTCTAAAAATTCTTCCAATGATTTAGAAAAATGGCGCACGGTATATTCCCGCAATCCATAGCGCTCAAGAATCATCGTATGGATATTCCATTTGTGGTATTTATTCAACCCCTCGATAAAATCAAGGCCGACCGCAATGACAAAGCAGGCCATCGCCAGAATAAGTAACAATTTAACAGAATTAAGTCTGAATTCACGCCACAGGAAAATAGAAGCGAATAATCCCATGACACCGAAAAAGGGTGCGAACAGAACTTGCCACGGATAGCTGGGAAAATATTGGAGAAGTTTTGATGGCCAAGAAAGCGGTAGGCCTAAATAGGGTCTGGGTTTAAAAGCGATTTCAAATACTGATCCCAACCTTTCATGCAGTTCAATGCCGTCATCAACGGCGATATAGGTAAAAAGGCCGGCGATTAAAAACCATCCCCAAACTTTCAATCGGGGTTGATGCGCATGGTTAAGTAAAAAAAAAAGCAACCATAGCGTCAGCGCAACCATAAATGTCTGGGTTGTGCCAAACCATGAAGCAAATGAATCTTCACGCGCAATGTTGCAGAAACGATGGATAATTTTAAATCTTGTTAATTCATAGTAATTGACAAACAGGTCTAACAGCACAAAACCTAATGCCGCGGTGAAGCAAAAAATAAAGATATTGCGGCTTATGCGGTTAATATTAAGGTCTATATTGATACTGTCTGGGCATTTTTCAGGATGACTTGACATGATAATTAACCCATAGCGGTCACCTATTCGGACTGCTGACTTCAGTTTGCGCCTCTTACAGCGCACGCTAAAGCCGGCAGTCCTTTTTGTTCACCCAAGCTATAAAAAACGAAAGCCGTTAATTATTTTTTTGACGATGAATCAAATCATCCTTTTTAGACGATGAGTCGTCCTCAGAAACCTCAGATGGATAGGCATGAAAAGCGATGCCTTCAAAAGTCCACACCTTACTGGTATCTTCGTTTTCGATGAGATGATCTTTTTCATTTTCATCCATAGTCAAGTGATGTGTCTTTAAATAATCACTGTAAAAGCGATAAACGGGTATGGTTCCCTTATACTTTTTTTTCGGAACATAGAAGGCGGGGCCTTCATATCTCCAAATATGACTGGCATTGCTGATAAGATGATTTTTTTCATTTTCATCGACAGTTAAGTGATGCACCTTTAAGGTATCACTGTAAAAGCGATAAACGGCCTTAATCACATCTTTTTGCTGTTGCGATGCCGCGTTATATTGTTGCGGAGAAAAAGCAAAATAGGAAACTTTCTCATATTGCCAGCCAAGCCCGTTAGCAATCAGATAGTCTTTTTCATTTACATCCATCGTCAATAAATGCTTTAACAAGCCCGGGTTATAGAACTGATACACTGCATAATTGATGTTAAAGATCATCATCACAGTGTCGCTTTCCTGGGAACCGCATACACCGCTGCTTCCCAAAGAACCGGACGTGCCGGGAGCCGGCAGGCCCAAGTCGGCGTCTATACCTTCGTTGCTATAGATTTGGCCGTCGTTTAATTCAAGAGCCCATTCGCTCCAGTAATCCAGGTCAGAAGAGCTATCATCTTTCGCGGAAGCGTCATCATCATCTATGGCAACAGTATAGGTAAAAGTCAGAATATTTGTTCCGCTGCCGCTGCTGTAATAGGCCATTTCAGGGGCGGCCCCGCCAGTATTCAGCGCCAGTTGAGGTGTGCCTTTAACCCAGACCAAAGTGCTGAAACGAACGAGAATCTCAATGTCAGATCCGACGACGCATGTTTCCGTTGGCGAAGTCACATCCACCACTTCCGGTACGGGAGGAGGAATCACCACTGTGGTAGCTGCATTGAAACTCAAGGAACCGGGAGCACCGGCAGCCGGCAGTGTCATAACGATGTCGTTGCCATCAGCGTCCTTAATCGTCGCGCCGCCCTCTAACACAAAAGCTCCGATATTCAGTCCGTAAGTGACATCCATGGTACTAATGGTATAAAGAAAAGTCAGTTTATTGGTATTGTGGCCGCCGCTGTAAATGGCCAACCCACCGCTTGCCATCCTAATTTGCGGTATTCCGCCAACCAAGACAACTTTCGTGTAATTAAGGGTGATCAAAATAACAGAACCGACGGAGTATGCGCCTGTCGAAGTCACATTGCATACGCCCGGAGCCCCGTCTACTTTAACAGTCACCTCTTCCGGATCGGAAGTATCACCGTAAACATAAGTGTCTATGTACGTTTCATTTCCCAAGCCGGTTCCCTCTATGTTAAAATCTCCCCATGTGTGATGACCCTCGGGAGTGTTGCATGCGGCACCTTCAGGCAAGTTGGACGTCCCCCCCTCTTCGCTAAGGAAGGTGGCGTCATCCCAGTGAACCTGGGTGGTACCAACTGTCGAATGCTCAGTGTCATCATTCACCTTACACACGGTCAGACCGGCCTGCGTACCGCCGCTGGTTTCGGCATCCCAAGTGATGAAGTGATATTCCCCGGTGCGCATCACCAACTGCGCTTTGTACTCACCCCCGAGGACGATTTCACCCTTGGCATTTTTGCCGTCCCAATTCACGATTTTTTCTGCACCGGCCGCTACGTCGTGCTTCCCTAAGAGCAGCTTGTCTCCGGCGTCGTATTTTCCGTTTTGGTTCGTATCAATTGTAATCGCGTACATCCCCCCTTCAGCAACATTTGACGTGAACTTGAAATTGCCGGTATCTTCAGTCCCATCACCGTCGTCAGGCGAAATTTCGTTGTCACCCTCAGCATCATCTATAAAACTATGGCCGGTAAGAGTCGGCGTAGTATCCGGCAGATCCTTCGCGATGGCCGGATAGCTGACATAAACCGGGTACTGTGCATCGACTTTGACATCTTTTGCGGTCTCTGGGACGCTATAACCTGAATACGGAGCATTCACACCACGGTCATTGGCCCAAATAGTATAGCGATTACCTGAAAAATTGTTCAAATCCAATAACCACACAAAGTTAGTGTCCGTGAATCCGCCCGGAACAAGGATATAATAATCTGCATCCGTGACATATTCTTCGGCAAAACTGTGTGTCCAAAAATCCCACTTCAACGCATACAATCGACCGGCATCAGCAGTCGGGTTAGGATTGGTCGCAGCATTCGGCGTAACCGAAATATCAAACCGTTTGTATGTGTGGTCGGATAGTTCAACCTTCCACGGTCCTTCTGCATCAGTGACGATTTTATCTGCGGTTGTGATGAGCGTTGTGAAGAGATCATCAGAGGCTATCGCCGTTGCTACCTTTTTGTTTTCAATTAGATTACTACCACCTTCGTTGTAAACCGCGTAAGTGTAATCTGTCCCAACAAGGGTGGGCTTGGAAACCGTATAGGTTGCATCTGCATTATCCAGCGCAATATTGATGACCTCGCCGCTTGTCACAATGTCAACGTAAAAGGTGTGTACCCCCACCTTATCATCATTATCTAATGGCTGATCCAATCCGACTTGAAACGAGCCTTCGGCAAATGCGGCTTCGTGCGGTCCTGCCAAGCAGAGCAGCAAGGCCAGCAAAAGGCTGATACCGATTAAACCTTTGTATGTTCTTTTATTTCTTTGGTAGTGGGTAATTTTTGATTTTTTAAACAATAAACCAGCAATTTTAAATTTTCCAGAAAACATGTTGTTCCTCCTTACTTTAAGTAAAGTTATTTTAATCATTAGTTGCTATCAAATCCGATAATTTTTTTCCGATTGCCCTCCTTTCTTGGGTTTTGCGGATGCGTCTTCAATCCGAGTTATAGGGTGTCTCCCAATAAATAATTTACCCTGAAAATCACATATATTCAGTATATGGAAAGTACCTGAAAGTAAGGTATGAAGAACAAAAATCAAGCGAAGTGGTTTTTTGCCGGTTTTCGTTATCTTGAAATTTATATCGAAGCCAAAAATGTATTTCTATGTTCAAATTTGATTATACCGAGTTTTTATATAGATTATATGGCAATTATACAACTAATGCAAGTGCTAATTTAAAAATCAGGTTTAACAATAGTTCGGTAAAAGTTGAAAATTAAATAATTTCAATAGGTTATAAAAACGAAGTTCTAAAGCCTTTTGTAATAATTTCAGATAATTATGATTTTTAACACGTTGAATCAGAAAAAATTACCGAACCATTGGTTTAAAATACACAGCAGAATATGTGAAAGCTTTTATCCAACAATACTTAAACGGTTAAACTAACGCGATTTATCCACGCCGTTGCGAGGACATATCGTGTTTACCGGGCATTTCGAGCAAAAAGGCGAGATCGGGCGGCAGATCGTTTGGCCGAAAGCGACCAAAAGTTCGTTGTACTTCACCCAATAGCGTTTGGGCAGTTTTTTGCGTAAAGCAAATTCGGTCTTGTCAGGAGTTGGGGTCTTGGTATAGCCGATGCGATTGCTGATTCGATGGACATGGGTGTCAACACAAATCGCATCCTTATGGAAACCTTCCACAAGCACCAGATTAGCCGTTTTTCTTCCCACACCGGGAAGTTTCAACAGCTCTTCAATCGTATCCGGCACTTCGGAGTTATATTTATCAATCAGAATCCGGCTGATCTCTTTGAGGCGTTTGGCCTTAGTGGGATAAAAGCCCACCGGATAGATCAGCTTGCGCAAATGCGCTTCATCTGTTTCAAGAATTTCCAAAGGCGTGCGCGCCACACTGAAAAGCCGGGCCGACGCTTTGCCCGTCACTTCATCTTTGGTGCGTAATGAAAGAATAGTGGACACTAAAATTTCAAACGGGGTTGCACCTTTTTGGGAAATCAGGGTGATTACGGGCGCATTCCACTCCAGGTAATGGGCTTCGATGGTTGTTACAAAGCGGTCGATGTCAAAACGGGCTGTTTTTTTGGGCATTGAATAATTGTTTATTCTCCTAAAATAACTTTCGGCAGCCAGGTGACTGATTCAGGGATCAGACAGATGATAGCCAAACCGATTAATTGAATAATTACGAAGGGAATAATACCCTTATAAATATCCATTGTTTGAATTTCGGGCGGGCAAACGCCTTTGAGATAAAATAAAGAAAACCCGAACGGAGGCGTCAAAAAGGAAGTTTGCAGGTTCACCGCTATCAATACCGCCAGCCAAAGGGGATTTACTCCCATAGCTATCATAATAGGCGCCAGCACCGGCACATGGATAAAGGTGATTTCGATAAAATCCAGAAAAAAACCGGCAATAAAAATAATGGACATAACAATCAGCAGAATGCCCCATTTGCCAAAAGGAAGGGCGTCAATCAGCTCTCTGACCAAAGCATCGCCGTTCAGCCCTCTGAAAACCAGGCCTAATGTTGTCGCACCCACCAGAATAATAAAAACCATACATGTTAACTGGGTCGTGGTTTTCATCACTTCATTCAATATTTTGTAATTAAATTTCTTTTGCAGCATGGTGAGCAGTGTAGCACCCACAGCGCCCACCGAAGCAGCCTCGGTGGGTGAGGCAATTCCTGCAAAAATGGAACCTAACACGGCAATCATCAGAACCAAAGGGGGAATTAACGCTCTGAACACTCTTCGATACAGCTCTTTTGTCGTTATCGCCGCCAGTTCCTCTTCAGGGATGGGAGGCGCCCATTGCGGTTTTATATGAGCGATAATTAAAATATAAAGAATGTAAAGAAAAACCAGAATAAGTCCCGGAATGATGGCTCCGATGAAGAGATCGCCCACCGGAACGTTAATAATGTCACCGAGAAGTACCAGAACAATACTGGGTGGGATTATTTGTCCAAGCGTTCCTGAAGCGGCCACAGTTCCGGTGGTCAATGATTTGTTATAGTTGCGTTTAAGCATAGTGGGTACGGATAAAAGCCCCATCGTGACAACGGTTGCACCCACAATACCGGTGGAAGCGCCCATCAAAGCGCCAACCACTATTACCGATACGGCCAATCCGCCTTTAATCCGTGAAAAAACTAATGACATAGTTTCGAGCAACTCTTCCGCCAATCCCGATTTTTCCAGCATCACTCCCATATAAATAAACAACGGAACCGCCAACAGCGTAAAATTTTTCATCGTGCCCCAGATTCTTAAAGGCAGCAGATTGAAAAAATCAACACCGAACCCCATCAAACCGAAAAACAGAGACACCCCGCCGATTGTAAAAGCAACCGGATAGCCAGCCAGTAAAAGTGCGAAAACAGCGGCAAACATAAACAAGGCCATGTATTCCTGAAAAAATTCCATTTATTTTTCCTCCTCAGACACATCATTTATAATTGTCAGGAGGTTTTTAAAAGCCTCGGCCACTCCCTGTAATATCAGAAGGCCGAAACCCAGTGGAATCATCGCTTTTAAAATATAACGTGCCGGCAAACCGCCAGGGTCCGGCGAAACTTCCCTAACCGCCCAGGAGTTAAGAATAAAATCTTTGGTGGCATAAATTACAATTAACGCAAAAGGAATCAGAAACAGAAATGACCCGATGAAGTTGATCCAGGCTTTTGTTTTTTCATTAAACTTAACATAGATAATATCAACCCTGACATGACCATTGTTTTTTAACGTATAGGCAGCGCCTAAAAGAAAAATCATTGAAAAAAGATGCCATTCAAGCTCTTGCATCGCAATGTTTCCCTTGGCAAAAACATATCTCAAAATGACATCATAAAAAACAACTAACACCAGCACAGTCGTCAGCCAGGCGACAAATTGCCCTGTTATTTCATTTAAACGGTCAACTATGCGGATATACTTCTTTATTAAAAACATGAACTTCCTTTCTGTCTGCAAATTGCCTTTGCGTTCAAAGGAGGGGGGAATATACTGATAATATATCTCCAGCCGATAACGATTATCAGTAGATGGAAAAAGCCTTGGGAGGCTTCGCATTCCCACGCAAAGCGTGGGAACGAGGATGTGTGTGAAATTTCCATCTACTGATTATATGAAAGTTTATATATTAAACATGGAGAGGCGTCAAGAGATGAACAGCGGTTCAAATAATAATACACTTTTTATTCTTGCATTACTGTGAATTAGGCTTGAAAATGAAGGGTGAATATTATATACTTAAATTTTTGAAAATAGTTTGTTGATTGTAGATACGCTACATTTTGACAACTATAAATTAACTGAACCATACAAAAACCGATGAAATTCATTTTTTTAGAAACGCCTGTTTTTACACGTTATCAGAAGAAATATATGAATGCGAGTGAATACGAAGCACTCCGTATCACGCTGATTGATAATCCTGAACGCGGCGATCTGATCAACAACACGGGCGGTTTTCGTAAACTTCAGTGGCTGAATAACCAATGGCGAATGTCCCAACATGGGGGGATACGGATTATCTATTATTATTTTGCAACCGAACCAACCCGGGAACAGTTCATATTTTTGATTACTATGTATCATAATAAAGAATCGGCTGATTTGACAAACGAACAAAAGCAAAAAATCAAACGGGCGATTACGAATGAAAAATTTTTCAGGAGAAGGGAATGAACCGAAATCGGAATATTTTTGAAGAAATCATGGACGGTGTCGATGCTATCGGCCAACATCGGGAAGGCGGCATAACATTGACAACCCATACGATTGAAGAAAAAACTCCTTTGCTTCCCATTGATGCGGATACGATTATAGCAACCCGTAAAAAATTGAATCTTTCAATAAATATTTTTGCCCAGCATCTGAGAATCACGCCTCGCACTTTAAAAAAATGGGAACAGGGGGAAACGCATCCCAATCCTCAGGCAGCCGCTCTTATTTTGATGGCAAATAAATTTCCGGATACGTTAACTCGTCTCGCAAGCCTGTAATACACAATTTAGAATAAAAACGATTATGAAAATATGAAAAAAACGAAACCCGGTTTAAACGCACATGAACGCCATGTTCTAATTACGACTTGTTTTGGCCATTTTATGAGCCATTTCAATATGCTGGCTTTCCCAGCGCTTGTATTGCCGCTGACAATGCGATTTGACATGGAAATAAGCCAGGTGCTGAAAATTCCCTTTCTGATGTATCTTTTGTTCGGTGTCACCGCATTGCCTTGGGGAATCATCGCCGATCGCCGGGGAACTGTTTCACTGTTCCGAATATATTATATCGGAGCCGGTTGCAGCGGTCTGGCAGCAGGAATATGGCTTGATTCATTAATCGGCCTGACATTGGCGCTTGCATCTTTGGGGCTTTTTTCCGGTATATATCATCCGGTCGGTCTGGGGCTGATCTCAAAAGAAATTACCCGTGTGAGTCTGGGGATGGGTTATAATGGCATGTTTGGCAATTTGGGGCTGGCATCGTCACCGCTTTTGATCGGCTTGATCAATTGGCTTTACGGTCCTCGCGCGGCGTACATGTTCCTCGGATGCTTAAATCTTATCGGTATAGGGCTGATGCTCCTGTTTCCATTGCCGTCCGGCAAGGGGATTCAGAAACAGGCTGATAAAAAAGATAACGGCTCACTGAAACCGTTTTTGATTCTGCTGGCCGCCATGATGCTCGGCGGAATTGTTTACAGGGGCGCCACAGTGATTTTACCGGCCTATTTTGAATTGAAAACAACGGGCATATATCATTGGCTGACAACATTTTTTAACTTAAAAACCGCTATTTCCCCCAATCTTCTGGCAACAACAATCACGTCTTTGATTTTTCTCACCGGCATGGCCGGACAATACACTGGCGGGCGTGTGGCGGAACATTTCGATATACGCTTTTGTTACTTGGTTTTTCACGTCTTGACAATACCAGCGGCGTTTCTCATAGCGATTGCCACTGATATACCGCTAACAGGTCTGGCAATCGTATATCTTTTCTTTCTGCTGGGTATGCAGCCTGTTGAAAACACACTTGTAGCAAATTTGACACCCAAACGACTGCACCACTCCGCCTTTGGGCTTAAATTTATCCTGACTTTCGGTATCGGTGCTTTCGCTGTTCTGATGGCAAAAAGCATCCAGGCATCTTATGGGATTGAAACGGTCTTTGTAGCATTGGGTAGCATCTCGATTCTCCTTGTAAGCGTAATTCTGGTTTTAATCGGGGCAACCAGAAATAATTGATATATTTGATAACTTTGGCCAAGTCCTCAGTATCCTTATAACTTCCCCTACTGATAGTAACCGACCTAGCTGTACAAATAAACAAAAATCCCGATCACAGTCAAAAAAAACAGCGGTTGAAACACACGACCGAATCTGGTGAGCTGTTTTGAAATGTTATATTTGTTTTTTTGGATTGCGGCAAGGTCCGCGACGGTGATGACAATTCCTGACAAGATGATGGCGTAGGCAGCGTAATACATATAGTCAAGCGCCACAAGATATCCAATATTGGGCAATTGGCTGGTGGCATTCACGCTTAAAAAAATTGCCGATAGCAAAGCGGTGACGCCGAGATTCATACGCGCTACGAACAGCGGGCCTTGAGAGGGTACGAAGAGCATGACATAGCCAAGTAAAATGACGATAAACAGGGGGATTAAATTTTTAAGCACGTAGCTCTTTGCATTCCTTTTTATTTCGGTTACGGCATTGAAACGGGAATAGCTTATATCGCTATCCGCTTTGGAATCAAACGTGTTAGGGTTGCCGAGGGATGAATCCGTGATGTGGGTATCCGAGAAAAACATGATATCCCGAGGGTGCCACTCTTGGGCGGAGGCGAGAACGGAATGCTTCTTAAAATTCCTGACCAAAGGTTTTCCTTTATTTCGCAGCATACCGATTTCGTCCGCCACAAATAAAAGATGCTCGCTATTTGATTTTTTATGTCTGAAGCGAATACTCAATGTTTGTGAGTCAAATGGATATTCATGGAAATTGAAGGTTTCCTTGAAATCACTTTTTATTCTGAATGCTGTGTATTGAATATTATCAGCAGTCGTTTCTATGATGGCATCATCAAGGTTTATCTCTTTGGCGGCATTCAGAAACTCTATTTTGCGATAATCAAGAGGCTCGTTGTTCCTGAACCACAAGTAAAAATCGGCGTTGAAGGTTCCATTGATCGGATCGATATCGCTTATCTCGGTAACATCCAAACCGGTATAAATCACTGTGGTTTTACGAACAAACCAGTCATCTATGGTGAGAATATTTCCTTGTTTAAGCTGTTCTTGCAAATCAGCGATCTCATTATAATTTATCACAGGGGTGAGTTGGGTCGGTGCTGAGATTAACTTGTTGTGCAAGTAAACGCTGAAAGGGATCGATTTAACGGCGTTGCCTTGCCCATCGAAACAAAAACGCCCTGTGACCCCCTTATACGCGGTTTCGATACTCCTGCGGGTATTTAACTGATCGCGGATGTTCTGACGGCTTTGCGCCAAATCGGGTTTCAGCTTTGCCTGCCGAACAGCTTCACTCAATATCGCGGCCGCATCATAATATGTAGCCGCCATATCATCAGGTTCTCTGCCGAATCGTCGCTTAAATGCCTGGACAAATTGTTGAGTTTCATAGTTGCCAATGTCGCGGTTAAAAAAAGCTGTTGAATAAATATCATTGGTGTATCGAGCTGAACTTCCTTCAGTTAACGGGTCATCTTTAAATTTTCTAAGGAAAGAGTGTGATCCGATAGCATCCCCTCCGATAATCGCAGGGTTGATTCCCGCATCTCGAATCATCCGAATCAACTCGGCCGCTTCATGGTCTTGAAGTGCCACGAATAATGTCCCTGGCTTGACATCACGTTGCAACTCCAAAGTTATCACCTTAAATATTTTTTCTACATTATCGGTTTGTGAATCAAGGCCCCAAACATTTTTTATCCCAAGTCCGATTTCGCGAGCGGCATTCATAAAGGAGCGTTTCAGCGCGGTTCCATAAGCGTCTTGTTCAAACACGATATTCACGCTTTTCTTCTCCAGCACCCCTCTGGTATAAACCGCGGTGAATCTTCCCTGTAAATTCGTGTCGGGAACAACGCGGAAATACCAATGGTTTCTTTCGGTCACTTCCGGCGCTGTCGCACTTGCGGTTATCGCTGGAATGCCATACCTTTTATAAATAGCGCCGCCCTCAATAGAGGTTGAGCTGTAATAATGTCCGATCACGGCCAGTGCATTGCTATCTCGCGCAATCTCTATCGCCTTTTTTCCGGCTATGTCTTTGCTGTTTTGATCGTCGTAAGCAAGCACCTCAATTTTTCGGCAGTCAATCCCCCCGCTGTTATTGATTTCCGCTGCACATAGATTGACCCCATCCAACATAGCCTGGCCTCCGGCGCGGTATTTTCCGGACAAGGGGCCGATGACCGCTATCTGAAGTGTGTCAGCATCCGCGTATGCGCTGATTGAAAACATCAGTACGATTATGACAGCGGATAGAGCCATGCTGATTAACAGCGGGTTTGGTTTTTCTTCACCCGCCCTGCAATTCAGGTATATTATTTTCAGGGAAATCCCTAATATGAACCGAACCATTTGCTATAAAGTTTGTCGTATATGCCGTTTTTTCTTAATTTCAAAAGGGATCGATTAACCGATTCACGCAGTTCACTTCCTTGCGGGAACAAGAAACCGTAATATTGAATATCAAAAAGCGGGCCGACAATCGAAACTTTCCCGGCCCCTTCATTGCGAGCATAGTAGAGGATGGTAGGCGAGTCAAAAACGACCGCATTAACCTCTTCTTTTAAAAGCTTCTGAAAGGCCAAATCTATTGATTTCGTGGGGACAACAACCGCACCCAGCTTTTTTAACGCATCAACACTTGTGGTTCCTTCAACCGTTGCAACCAATCTGTTTCGAAGGTCCCGGTGATCGGCGATATCGGAGTGCAGTTTTTGCAAAGTGATAGCTGAAGACAGTTGCGCAACGGCCCATCCGAAAAAACCGATTCCGATTAACATCACAAGAAAAGCCATTATCCGGCCGATCCACTTGCGAGGCACAATGTCTCCATAGCCGACAGTGGTCATGGTCACCAGAACATACCAATAGGCTTGAAATATCCCTGGGAAATATTTGGCGCTGATGAATTTATGGCCCCTTTCAACCCACCAAAAAATATGCCCGCATATAATGATAAACAATCCGATGTAGGTTAAAGATTTTACCACTATTGGCGAGTAAAAGGATTTCACGGATTCGGCCAGGCTGAATTTTGACTTATTTAAAACCATGATGCGCAAGCCGGAATCCAAATAGTGGTGGGAAAAATCGACAATTTTTTCCCGTTCTTCAGTCACGGTAATACATGAAAAAGCGACATCCGCGCGGCCTTCCGCCAAATCCGTAAAAATATCTTTCAGATCGGTTTTTTTGTAAGTAAACGTTAAGTCTGATTCTTGAGCGATTTCTTCCCAAAGCTCAATGTCAAAGCCGGTATAAGCGCCATTGTGATGCATGACACATGGCGCGGTTATCTCAACGGCCGCTGTCAAAATCTTTTCTTCAGATTTGACCTCATGTGTCAAACCAAAAACCAGAACACAAAGTATGAAAAGAAATGTAGATTTTTTCCGTTTTCTTCTATTGTTTCTCATTTTTCATATCTAATGATGCAGGTAACGTTCAAAAGTTGTGGCATTGATGAAAACCAATGCATGGTAGTCTCAATCTTTGAGAATGTCAATGGCTGAGATGATTTACAGTGCGGATGTCGAGTATCTTATATCAGATGCGACCCAATAAATAATTAACTCAATAAATCGCAGAACTTTACTAAACTTTCAAAGTTTCAGTAGATCGAAAAGTTCCTTAAAAGTTCCGTAGGAACGGCATGTCAGTAGCAGATGTCAGCCCCGTACCCCTTTTTTGAGTCCCGTAGGGACGGCATGTCTTCACCGGAATATGCCGTCCCTACGGGACTCAGCGGACACGGGGGATTCGGATTCTACAAATATGCCGCTCCTACGGAGCTGAAAACAGACATGCCGTTCGTCACCTTTCAAAAACTTTTCGATCTACTGAGTTTAGTAAAGCTTACCTTATCAGATATCGCCATTTGGTTATGAAACAGAATATTTTGCATAAAAATAAGGTGATAAGGTAAAGGATAGGACAATAAGTACCTGGACAAAAGTTTTCCGGTATTTTAGAAATCGGATTTTTTAGAAAAATCCGATTTCTTGCTGAATTTGTAACCTGAAAATATATGTCCAAGTACTTATTTTAGCTACTAAGGTTAAAAATTCTAAAATAAGGTTTAACAGTTACCGGCAATCTGATAAAGTAGGAGTGTTGTGTTAACATTTAGCTGACGGGTAGGAGTGCGAACTTCAGTTTGCCAAAACGCTCCAAAAGCGGCAAACTGAAGTCAGCACTCCTGATTTTCACCTGTCACCTTAAACTTGACACAACAGTAGTAGCAAACAGGCCAATTATGCAAATTACCTTATATCGAACTGTTAATCTATAGGTGAAATAAAATGGAATATTGGAAAATCATCATCACTCTTTTGTTGTCAGCTTTTGTAGGCGTTGGTTTGTTCAAACTGGCAATCAGACGTATTACCATATTTGAATATGAAAAAGGTTTGCAATATTACAAAGGCAGATTCAAAACACTTTTGGAACCGGGACAATATTGGTATGTCCCGTTTGTTACGACCATTGACAAGATCGATGTTCGTCCATGTTTTGTTTCGATCACAGGGCAGGAAATTCTGAGTTCGGACGGGATTACACTGAAATTGAGCCTTGCGGCGCAGTATGAAATTGCCGATCCATATATCGCCGTCTGTAAAGTCCGCAATTATAGCGAATCGCTCCACCTTGAATTACAGTTGGCCATACGCGAAATCATTGGAAATGCCGCTATTGACGAGTTGTTGGAAAACCGGAATCAATTTTCGACCCGATTGTTTGAATCAACGGAAAACAAGATTCGGGAAATCGGCTTGAAGCTTATTTCGGTCAATATTAAGGACATTATGTTTCCAGGCCAGCTCAAACAGATATTCGCTCAGGCGGTAAAGGCCCGCAAGGAAGGGTTGGCTGTTTTAGAAAAAGCGCGTAGCGAGACTGCGGCATTGCGCAAACTCGCCAATGCCGCCAAAATGATAGAAGCCAATCCGAACCTGATGAATCTCCGCCTTGTGCAAGCATTGGGCGAATCATCGGGCAACACGTTGGTATTGGGAATGCCTTCGCTGCCATCCGTGTTGCCGGTGAAGAACAAGGGCGGGAAACAGATCAGCAATAAAACACACAGAATCGTTAACAAGCAGTAGATGGAAAATTCAGGAGCGCAAAAATTTAGCGCAGCGATTTTTTGCATCTGATTCCACCCGGAGGACAGTGGCTTCAGGGCCGGCAAAAAATCGCTGCGCTTAATTTTTGCGCTCCATCTCGTATTTTCAGGCATTTTCCTGATCATGTAATGGTTTGGTTTTTGATTATCGCTTTTGTTTTTCGATAATGTATATTGTTCGCCATTATTTTACTTTAAAATTTAGAAATGTGATTAAAAAGTCACATGAGTTTTTTCTTTACATAATCTGATTAAGCTGATAATTTACTGGGTTTATAGGCAATTGAGCATTTTTTACAATACTTCTGACATTTTGCCTTTTGTCACCATTATTTCAGTTTTTAAAACGTGAAACGTGATTCGTGAAACGTGAATTCACGCATCACCTTACAAATATAAAAAATTAAATCATGTCAAAACAAATCATAAATCAATATTACAATGAAATCGACCAATATAAAAGATATGGCGGCACAAGCAACGAAAGCTCTGTTCGCCGCGCATTTGCCAACCTTTTGGAAACATATTGCCGCACCAAGAATTTGGTTTTGGTTGATGAAATCGCATTGAAAACTTCGCAGAAAAGGCCGGACGGAACCGTAAAAGACGCTTTAAGCCTTGATTGGGGGCATTGGGAAAGCAAAGATGCCAAAGATAATCTTGATGATGAAATAGAGAAAAAACTGGCAATCGGATACCCGCAATTCAATATTCTTTTTGAAAACACCAAAGAGATTGTGCTGATACGGCAGAGCTGCCGAATCATGCGGTGTCTGATGAAAGATGCTGACAAGCTTGACGCCGTTCTGACCGAATTTGTCAGTTATGTGCGCCCGGAAATTAAAGAGTTTCATCTCGCTGTTGAGAAGTTTAAAGAAGATATACCGGAAGTTATCGAAGCGCTGCGCGCCATGATTGCCAGACAGGCGCGCACCAATAAGAAATTTAAAAAAGCCAATGCCGAATTTCAGGAGCTTTGTAAAGACAGTATCAATACCAACGTCACGGAAAATGATATAAAAGAGATGCTGATTCAGCATATCCTCACAGCGGAAATATTTGACACGGTTTTCGGAGCGAGCCATTTTCACCGTGAAAACAATATCGCTAAAAAACTTGAATCCGTTGTCTGCACCTTCTTCACCGGACAGGTGCGATACAACACGCTTGCACGCATTGACAGTTATTACAAAGCGATCCGGGCCGAAGCCGCCAGAATCGACAATCATCACGAAAAGCAGAAATTTTTAAAGGTGATTTATGAAAATTTTTATAAAGCCTATAACCCCAAAGGCGCGGACAGGCTCGGCATTGTTTACACACCCGGCGAAATTGTCCGGTTTATGATTGAAAGCACGGATTGGCTGCTTGAAAAATATTTCGGCAAAGCACTTGCCGATAAAAATGTGGAAATCCTTGACCCCGCCACCGGCACCGGAACTTTTATCACGGACATCATCGAATATATTCCGAAACAATATCTTGAATACAAATATAAAAACGAAATACACGCCTGCGAACTCGCCATTTTGCCTTATTATATCGCTAACCTGAATATCGAATTCACCTATCAGCAAGAAACAGGTGAATACCGCCCTTTTGAAAACATTGTTTTTGTCGATACCCTGGATAATCTGGGATTTTCGTTTGAGGGAAAGCAGTTGACCTTTGATGGTTTCGGATTGAGTGCGGAAAATCTTGTGCGCATCAAAAAGCAGAATAAACGGAAAATATCCGTGATTATCGGGAATCCGCCGTATAATGCGAAACAGCAGATTTACAATGACTTCAATCCCAACAAAAAATATAAAAAAGTGGATGAGCGGATTAAGCAAACATATATCAAACAGGGAACAGCGCAGAATCAGATTGTCGTTTATGATATGTACACACGCTTTTTCCGTTGGGCAAGCGACAGGTTAAATGAAGACGGTATAATCTGCTTTATTTCTAACAATTCATTTTTGAATTCCCGGACATTTGACGGCTTTCGGAAGTGTATAAGAAAAGAATTTGATTATGCTTATTTTATTGATTTAGGTGGAAATATACGAGAACTTTCAGGAAAAGACGGCATATTTCTCGGTGAAAAACATACAGTCTTCGGTTTGGCCGCAATGGTGGGCATTTCAATTTCATTTTTAATCAAAGACAGCCAAAGCCAGAATAAAGATTGTCAGATAAAATATATTCATCCTTGTGACATAAGAGCGACAAGGCGGGAAAAGTTTGAATTTCTAAATGATAATCAATTTAAAACAATTGAATTTCAGTCAATAAAGCCGGACAAGCAAAACAACTGGCTTGATATTACAGATAATGATTTTGATGAATTTATACCAATCTTTGATAAAGATGTAAAATCTGGAAAAAGTGAGCAAGCTGTTTTTCAGTTGTTTTCAAGAGGAGTAGTAACGCAAAGAGATGCTTGGGTTTATGATTTTTCAGAAACCGCTTTGATTAAAAAAATCCGCCATATTGTAAGAATTTATCAGCAAACTTTGAAAAATCCTGCTTTTGAAGACAGAAATTTTATCAAGTGGGATCGGGAATTGACAAAATATCTAAATAAAGGAATTAAGAAAAAATTTGAAAAAGAAAAAATCATCCGATCCGCTTATCGGCCTTTCAGCAAAAAGTTTTTTTACTTTGATAAGCATTTTAATGGAATGACTTATCAGTGGTTCAATATTTATAACGATGAAAAATCAAATAAAATTATTCTTGTTAAAAGTTTCGGGAGCAATCGTGCTTTTAACACAATGGTCACTGATACAATAGCAGAACTTCATGTTGCAGGTGCCAATCAATGCCTCCCTCTCTACCGCTACGAATCCGACGGCTCCCGTACCGACAACATAACCGACTGGGGCCTTAAACAATTCACCGATCATTACCCGGATAAAACTGTTACCAAAGAAGATATTTTTCACTATACTTACGCGGTTCTGCACAATCCGGCCTACCGTCTGAAATACGAAATCAATCTGAAAAGAGAATTTCCGCGGTTGCCGTTTTACAAAGATTTTGACAAATGGGTGAAATGGGGACTGGAATTGACCGAGCTGCACATCAATTATGAAACTGTCAAACCATACACGCTGAAAATCCATAAAACCGCGGAAAAAGAGAATCCCAAACCCAAACTCCGGGCGATTCCTGAAAAGGGTGAAATCATCTTAGATGAAAACACCGCTGTAACCGGAATTCCTTCCCAGGCATGGGATTACAAACTCGGCAACCGCTCGGCCCTTCATTGGATACTTGACCAACATAAAGAAAAAAAGCCGCGTGATAAAACCATCGCGGAGAAATTCAACACTTATAGATTTGCGGATTACAAAAAAACGGTTATCAATCTGTTGAAACGGGTGTGTCGCGTTTCAGTTGTCACCGTTGAAATTATGGCTAAAATGGCAAAGGAAGAGCCGCATGAAGAATAACCGCCCTACCCATCGTTTAAGCGGACAGAAAGGACACGCCGTTTAATTCAGGGGATTCCCAATAAATAAACTACCCATTTTGGCCGTGATGTAATGCCTATAGTTTTTATTACTACTTTGTTAGATTAAACATAACCGATTAAAATAATCAGACAACATTCGGCGTAATTTATTAAAATCTAATTAATACACAATATTAGATATAGTCAGACAAATAATAAAAACCTTATTTCGATTTTTAAAACCTTAGTAGAATATGAAAATCTGATAAACTGAAACCTT
>JAUCGF010000193.1 GCA_030378005.1 Desulfococcaceae bacterium HSG9
CACGCTTTGCGTGGCGGATGCTTTGCCGTCCTGTTCCGTGCGCTGTTCGGGACGCGAAGCACCCCGAAGGCGTTCCCACGCAAAGCGTGGGAACGAGGTCTCCAAAGACTTTTTCCATCTACTGATTATCGTTATTGAATTCTGCAAAATTTTGAAATGAATTTTGTTTGGTACTCATTATCGCCGGTGAATGGGAAAACCCTGTTTATATTCCAATCAAGCTAAGTTCAGCTTAAATCAGATTAGCTATTGTGTCAAGTGCGCTGCCAATTCTAATTACCGAAGTTAGCGTTCCATTCTATCGACAATTCATTCAATCTTCCTCAAAAGCCTTTATTCTACCTAAAAAGCAGTTTACACTTTTTCTGAAATAATGTAGAATCATTTTATAAAATGATATTGAAAATGCGGCATACTTTGTTTTCCGGTTAACAATTTGAAAGATGCCGAAATATAAATGGGGAAAGTCATTTCGTCCTTGACTATTAGCAACTTTTGGAGATTGATATGAAAATTGAAATACTGGGTGCCGGATGCGCCAGTTGTGATCAATTATACCAGAACACCATTGATGCGGTTGCCGAACTCAATGATACCGCCGATGTCGTTGTAGAAAAAGTAAATGACATTAATTACTTTGCCAGCCTGGGCGTTTTTATGACGCCTGGTTTTGTGATTGACAGCCAACCGCTGTCAACCGGAAAAGTGCTGACAAAAGCGCAAATTCTAAAGATGATCGAGGAGAAAATATAGCTGAATCGGTAAAGGCTTTACCTGAAGAAATCCAGATGACGATCAGTGTGTACCAATGGAATATACGCACCCGCAAAGGGGTGCAGCGTTTTCTTGCGCTAAAGGCCAAATCACTGCCCAGTATCGCTCTGGACGATGAACTGGTGTACGAATCTCTGATCCCTATGCAAGAAGAACTGATTGCCGAAATTCAGCGGCGTTATATCGTAAAGAATCAGAATCATTAGCATTTTGAGCTTTGCCGCATGTCTTTCACTGGTAAGAATCATCCAGATAGTGCATCAATGTTAATAATTGAAGCTTTGGGAAAAACTTCAAAATACGAAATAAAGCACAACAAGTCGCTGCACCGGACACTCTCAGCTCGCGCCGGTGAGCTTCATTGTTATGTCTTTGTAAACGAAGGGAAATAGTGATGGCTGCTTGTGATTACTGTGGTACTACAATAATTTTTGGGGGAATTAAGGATAATAATTTAAAGTTTTGCAATAAAGAATGTCATCAAAAGGGGTATGTATTAATATTAGCAAACGAAATACCCGATAATATCGTAAATCAACAAATAGATGAAATACATAAAGGCAATTGCCCAAAATGTTAAGGAATGGGCCCGATTGATGTCCACACTTCATATCGTATTTACTCTTTACTATTGTTTTCGTCTTGGAGTAGTATTCCAAATGTTTGCTGCCGTTCCTGCGGAATAAAGAGCCAACTTGGAAATACCATGTTTTCTTTTCTATTGGGTTGGTGGGGATTTCCTTGGGGGTTAATAATGACACCAATCCAGGTTGTCAGAAATATTGTTGAAATTTTTAAAGCGCCTGATGGATCACAGCCTTCTGAAAAGTTAAACAATATTGTAAGAGTTGGAATTGCCACCAGATTAGTTGAAGAACAAGATAGGACATAACAAGGCGTTTTTCTGGAGCACGTTTCTTATCAGCGGTATATAATATGGCCTTATAGCAAACGCGTAATTTATTCAGTCACCGACACTTAATCCAAGCAAGCACTTTTTCACGAGCCTCCTTACTGTCAAACTGCTTTAAAGCAATGACAACAGCTTCCCTCACTTCTTGGTGCTTATGCGGATGCTTCGGATCAATAAAATAGGCTAACGCCTCCGGCGCTCCTTGTTCTTCTAACAAATGGCATACCTTGGAATCGCCCCTTCCCGCCATATCACCTAATTCCTGAATGGCTTTAATGCGAATATATTTTTTTTGATGTTCACGCCCTTTTGTGGCGATCTCACGATTATAAGTCACGATATCAAGCAGCCTGGGTATGGCCTCAACCGGGTCAAGCAATGGCAATAAGGCCAACACCTCCCATTTCGCCACAGGATGATCTATTAAGCCGCAGAGCTTTTCAGCTATCGGCTGTCCCGCTTTAAGAATCCCGGCCGCCGCCTGTGCCCGAACATCGTCATCCAGGCTTTTCAATTTATGCAACAGCTCATCTTAAGCCGTTTCTTGCTGAATATCTTTATTTTTTTCAATTTGAATCGGCATATTTACTCCATTTTTCACATTTTCAGAAGAAGAGGAGTGCTGACTTCAATTTGCATCACAACGTCAGTTAGCACAAGCCTGAATAATAATCAAGGTGTTTTGCTCCCGACTGAACCGGTTTTATATACAGCGCTCCAATTCAATCAAAAGTGCGAAGCCGAAATTGCAAAATTCTTTCTACGTTCAATTCTTGTAAATTCAGATAGGAAAATGTAAACTGTTTTCGGTTCGCAATGAAGGATTGGTTGCTATGGGTTTTTAGGAATGAGGGTGCAATAAATTCCCTGACCATCTGTGAAACGTGAGTTCACGCATCACGTTTCAAAAATCACAAACAATTTGTTATGAGGGTGAAAATATGAATATTTATGGTGATAAATTCCAGAAACATTCAGATGTATGCGAACAATGCCGCAATCATCCATCTGATCTTTGTCCCACCGGTTTAGCCGCTTTGCTTGAATCTATGAGTGATGAGGTTGAAAATTTAAATGATTTCAGTAATAAATTCCAAGATCATTCAGATGTATGCGAACAATGCCGCCGGCATCCATTTGATCTTTGTCCCACGGGTTTCAGCGCTTTGCTTGAATCGATTCCTCAGCACATTAATAGCCTGGCGCTCGACTCGGAACTGGTAATGCACCATTCTAACGCAGATTCAGACAGACTTGCTGCCGATATGACTGAACTGGCATATAGGTTCCGGGGATCGCTGTTAGGGGCGCTGCTCGGCGACGTCATCGGCGCCGTTGTTGAGGCGGAGTCCCCCGGATACATTCGCAATGCCTACGGTTCAGTTGAGGACATTCTGGCTGAAACTGAGATTCCTGAAGCGTTAGGAAATCCTCCGTGGCGAGTTGGACGCTACACTGACGACACGCAAATGATGATCTCGGTAGCCGAATGGCTCATAGAGGATGAAAGCCTTTCCTCCCGGGATTTGTTGCAGCGTTTTTCTCAGGCATGCGATCCCTCCCGACGCTACGGTCCTGGCACGGAGGCGATTCTTCGCAAGTTCCCTGCGAATGAGGAACAATGGCAGTCACTTAGCCGGATGAGCTTCCCCCAAGGCTCGTATGGTAATGGCTCGGCGATGCGTGTCGCCCCTGTGGGTTTGTGTTTCCATCGCGACTTCGACGGACTGGCATCGGCCAGCGCGGCGTCGTCCCGGCCGACGCACTGCCACCCTCTTGCCTATCAGGGCGCACTTCTCCAGAGCAGCGCGGTTGCGGCAGCGGTGCGCATGGAAAAAATTGACGAGAACCTGTTCTTACGAGCGCTGCGGATCGGACTGGCCCGTCACGCCGCTGACAAAGGGCAAGACACGACCGTGTTTTGGGAGGCGCTCGACGTCGTGGAGGATGGCATTCGGACCGGCACAGCAATCGACGAGATGGCAAGACGTCTTGGCACGGGCACTGCGGCACTGAAGTCAGTGCCGATGGCGCTGTTCTGCTTTCTCGCCAACAGCGATTCTTACGCAGATACGATTCAAGCCGCAGTGTTCGCAGGCGGCGATACAGATACGATTGCGGCTATGGCAGGGGCCATCGCTGGAGCGCACCTTGGAGAGCAGGCTATCCCTTCCCATTGGCTGGCCGAGGTCCGCGAAGATAAGCACGGTCCCGATTGGTTCAGGGAGCTTGCCTCCAGGCTCTTTCACAGGTTTACAACTGACAATTAAAATGGGGAAATGGAAATTAGATTTGAATAAGATCGTTATACAGATCTATGGCTAAAAACTTACAATCTGTGTGTACAAAATAGCACAGCGGAAAGAAAGCCCTGAAAGGCCCGGCGGGCGACATGTCGGTAGTATTCAGGGCACAGCCTGCTTTTTGCGGGGTATTGGGGTTGAAAACCCCAGGCTATTGTTAGTCACATATTAATTTTCACAAGACCAAAGGGAGAAGGCTGTATTGTATGTAATACGCTGACGACCGATCACGCAGTTAAATTGAATATGTGACTGTTTTATATATCACTTTGCCGTTTTGCGGCATAACCATACCCCAAATCCTTTATAATCAGAAAAAAACATACCAAGTGAGGCGGAGAAATGAACAAGTATAGAGCTATAGTACAGAATAATATATTTTTATTAAGAAGCCGCAGCACCTTTCAACAAAAGTCAGATGACTGTCTGTACAAATTTATCCAGTTTTATTTCACACGTGATGGTTTGAAAAAGTTTATTCTGAAAGTTATTTTTGGTACATATACCGGACATCAGCCGGAGAAAAAGGTTTGCAGAGTTGGCGACGGCTGGCTTGTAGGGCATGATGCTGGAGAATGGGGCGGCTCTTTGTGGTGGTTTTCTTTATCAGGAATAAGAAGATATAGGATTTCGGTTGTTAATGGTCCGGTAACGGAATTTATAAAGATAGAAAATAAAATGTTTGTTATCACAGGCCTTAGGAGATTTCCAGAAATAAATTTACCAGTATGCAATTGTTTTATAGCCATTTTGAGAATCGAATCAGTTCATAAAAATATATAGCCTGAATTATTCATAAACGCATTATGAGATCAATTTTCAACCCGCTGCCGTTAAAAAATCTAACTGATCGCAACTCTGCGGTGGTTATCGGGAGAGTGCCCGGCACTTCCTGTCGGTATCGC
>JAUCGF010000194.1 GCA_030378005.1 Desulfococcaceae bacterium HSG9
GGTTTAACCGAGAAATATCCAGATTACAGCCTTATAACCGGTTCTTGCGAAAGTTGCGATAAAATAAAACGGATGGCGGTGAATTTCTTGCCGGTTCCCTGAAAATATTTTGGCAATCCGCCCTAAGAAGCTGTTTTAAAACCCCTCTAAGCCAATCTTCTTATCAAAATATTGATCATTGAAATTTGAATCATCACCTCACTGTTCAGCGTCGCCGTTTCATAGTCTTTCGAATTTCTCCGAAAATTGAATGTCCATGCTGATGTTCTCTCCACGACCTGTCTTTTTTTATTACATTGAATCCCTTACCCTTATTCTCATTCACTTCCAGGTCAATCTGATGAGTCTTTTTCAGTTTTCTGACCTGTTCCCGTATTGCGACTCCCGAATATCCCGCATCCACCCATATTTTGCGAAAACGTGTCACTCCTTTTTCAAAATAATCCTCCAGCAGAACCTTTAACCCTTTTCTTTCCCCCTCATTTGCAGGTGTTACGACTGCGGCGACTGTCAATCCGAGAGTATCGACCGGTATATGCCGTTTACGCCCTTTGATTCACTTTTCGCCGTCAATACCGACTCAGCTCCCCTGAATGCCGCTTTTGACACTCTGACTGTCAATACCACCTGCGGAAGGCTCTGCTTTTCTCCCCTGCCTTTTTCTCTCTTTTTTGCGAATAACATCCATAATTTCTTTCCATACCCACTCTTTTGCCTGTCTGCTGAAATATCCGTAAACCGTATTCCACGGCCCGAACTCTTTCGGTGGTGTCCTCCACTGGCGACCTGTTTTATTCACATATAAAATTCCGTTTACTATTGTGCGGAGATCACTCGCGGGCCTTCCCGATTTTCCGGGACCGCTTTTCGGCAGGGGTGGAATCGGGGAAATAACACACCACCGCTCATCTGTCAGGTCCGTAGGATATATTTTTTCTTTCTGAGATTTCATTCTTTTCACTCCCAGTTTTCCAAGTTCCAAGTTCGTTTTTTCGGTAAAGATATATTATATACTCGCGAAGGCCGTAATCGGTGATTTTAGAATTCACCAGCATCTTAAATCACAAGCATCAGCCATATTTTAAAATTACTGATTATGACCTTTCCAAGTATATCTCAGAAAGGGGGTTTTAAAACAGCTTCTTAAGTAAGTTCATCAGTAAAACAGTGTTTTTAAATAAATCGCACTGTTTTCCCCGCTGATTAAGGAGAGCGATATGAATAATTCCACCGCAGCACACAAAGATATCACCCCTGATTTCACTTACCCTCAGCCGAAAGATGAAATCACAATCGGCGATATCGAAGAGAAATCTTTAATTCTGAATTTCAACGGCGGTGATATCAGCTCGGATGCAGGCGCCCTGCCACTGCGGGTAGTCGAGGAGCGGATCGGGCTGATAGAAGCTGTGGCCGAGGTCATTTCCGACAGCCGGGACGCGCGTTACGTCAGGCACACGCTCACCGACCTTCTGATGTGGAGGGTCACGCAGATCGCCTGCGGATACGAAGACGCGAACGACTGTGACGGCCTGCGGAATGACCCGATATTTAAGATACCGACGGGTCGTTATCCTGAAACCGGCGACGCCCTTCCGGTCAGCCGACTGTGAGCCGTTTTGAAAACTCGATCTCACGCTCGACGCTTTATCGTCTCACGACCGTGTTCGTCGATGCCTTCGTCGCCTCTTATGCGTCTCCTCCGCCCGTGATCGTGCTCGATTTCGACGACACCGAAGACAAAACACACGGAAATCAATAGCTGAATCTTTTTAACGGTTATTACGGGAATCACCGCTTTATGCCGCCACATGTTTATGTGGGACTGAGCGGTGAACTGACAGCGACTGTTCTGAAACCGGGTAAGCGCAGCCACGGAAAACAGATGCTTTCCATTGTAAAACGCCTAATCGGCTGTCTTAATGAAGAACAGCCGGAAACCCTGATCATATTCCGCGGAGACAGTCATCACGCATATCCGGTGGTGATGAATTATATCGAGGTGACCGAAAATGCGATGTATGTCACAGGTCTGACCGGCTGTTCCCGACTGTTGTGAAAAGCCGAAGACGTTATCGGGCGCGCTGTCGTGATTTATGAAAAGCATGGTAAAAAAGCCGTGCTTTTCCATTCTTTTTATTATCAGGCCGGCATATACTCGTGACGGCCATAATTTGTGATTTCAATATACTCTTTTAGTTCAGAAATTGTTCTTTTTTAAACCTCTGAAATTTGAGAGTTACCAGTGAATCTGGTTCTTTTTTATATTTGGTGCCGGTATTAGACAAACAATCCGTAATGGCGTTTTTGAAGGATGCAAAATCAGGATAATATATTGAATACTGGCACTTCTTTTTTACAAATTTCCAAAGTCGTTCAATTAAATTTAAATCAGGAGAATAAGCCGGTATATAAAGTAGTTCTATATCTGGTAATTTGGCGACGGCCCATACAATTTTACACTTTTGATATCTGGCATTGTCTAATACCAAGGTTACAGGGACCGAGAAATTTCGACTGGTGATTTTATAAAGCAGATCAATAAAAGAGTGGGCATTAATATAGGTGTCGTTCGTTATTGTTATCAGTTCATGCGTAATTGCGTCTAATGCTCCCAATACATTAAAACGTTGTCTTCCGGCCGGAGCCTTGATAAATACGCGAGCAAAGCACCAAAGAAATCCGAGAAAAGGGGCGAGAACAAAATGAGCCGCATCTACAAAAAACAACTTCCTTTGGCCTGATTCAGCTTCTTCTATACGTGGTTCAAGTTCCTCTTCTATAAATTTCTCTTGTTTGTCCAAATCGGCTTTGGAAGGCACATGGCCTACTTTCAGGCGCTTCAAACCGATTGCTTTGAGTGACTTTTTTACCTGAGTCTCGCTACGTTTCAGGCCGGTAAGTTTTTCAATTATACTCATTGCCTCTTTGATTGTAGCTGGTGGGTGTTCTTTTGAAGTAGGCTTCTATAGTTGAGGTATGCCGCACTAAATCGCTTTGTGGTTTATAAAAATTCACCTCTCTTAATTTATCAATGCCACCTTCGTTATACATACGCAGATAGCGAGGAACCGTATTTTTCGAAACACCCGCTATTTCCGCTATCTGTTTATGGGGTGATTCTTTTGTTTTTAGCCACAAAACGTCCATTCTGATTTGAACCCTTGGGTGAGGATGATTAATACGTTCGGATTGAAAAATTTTTATATCTTCGCTACAAGGATTTATCTGAATCACGTTATACCTCCTGAAAAAATGTCTTTATTTATTCAGAAAAAGGTAATATCGGATAAGGATAATGTCAACAAAAAAATGGTCATATAAAATCACCAATTATGGTCTCGCTATGTTAATGGGACAGACCCCGCCGCGTCGTCGTCAAAGCGACAGTCACGGATTCGGGTAAAAATATCCGCTGCATTGTCACCGATATGGCAGCGGCGAAAGCCTCCGTGCCGTATAAGCGGATATACCACGCCCGAGGCGAGGATGTGCTGTTCATCCGGGATCATAAACCATATCTGAAATCCGACCGCACCTCATGTCATAAATTCGCGGCGAATCAGTTCAGACTGTTCCCACATTCGGCGGCTTATGTTTTCATTCATACGCTGAAAACCGAAATCCTCGGAGCGACATCCCACGCGAAAGCGACTTTCGAGACGATCCGGCTGCGTCTGTTAAAAGTCGGAGCGCGAGTCCGGGAATTGAAAACCCGCATCAAAATCGAACCGCCCTCATCGTTCCCGCTGAAAAATATCTTGATACGGAGTTTTCAAATTTTCGGCCTCCTGCGGTCTCCCGGATAAACAGATGTCCTGCTGAAAAAAACAATATCTTTACAACTGTGACGGCTGGAAGGACCGGTGTGCACAGACATGGCAAAAATGTCTGTGACGCTCTGAATATTATCAGTAGATCGAAAACTTTTTGTCAACCCCTGAAAAATCAGAGGTTTTCAGCATTTCATGAATTAGCTGAAGCCATGAAAGAAGCGGACAATATCATAAAAAGCCGTTTTCGATCTTTTCCGAGTTTAGAAGAAAAGCTTGTTTTTCGGTTCTATAAGATGTAACCTTCTGATTTTTTCAGGATATATCGCATGAAATAATTTATATTCAATAAAATCAAAGTGTTAAAAAACTTTTCGATCTACTGATTATGAAAAAAAATCAGCGACACTGACAGGTGGTGCCGGACACTCTCCTGATAACCGCCGCAGAGTTACGATTTGTTATATTTTTTAACGGTAGCGGGCTGAAAATTGATCTCATAATGTGTTTATGAATAATTCAGGCTAAGAATTTCCACTAATAATTCGGTTGCAATCATTTTGCTGACACCTCCGGTTAATAATTATAATTCTTGTTCTTGGGTTTTCGGTTTGTAGTTTTCAAAATCGGCGCAAAGCCGCTCAGTGCCAGAAGTTACCACTCTGAATGAAATTCAGCGTATGCCTACATTTTTGGGGTCTCTGGGGCCTGTTTTTCGAGCGACAATAAAATATTTGGAGGATTGACTTCAATATTTTTAATACATTATCCGTTTCGGGGGCAATCTCGGAGCGGCGCAGGAATCGAAATTCCTTGTTTTGAAATTCAGCAACTTTTAGTTTGTCTAGTCTTTGGCGAATATGAGACCATGGTTGCTCACATGATAACTCCGCGATACGTTCGATCAGCAGGGCTGGAACACAAATTCAGACATGCGTGACTACCCGCTTGTCCAGCCAATGATACATCGGCATCATTTTGATCTGGGTGCG
>JAUCGF010000096.1 GCA_030378005.1 Desulfococcaceae bacterium HSG9
CATTGTTTCTCTTATAATTGGCAAGCTATGATCGGTTACCATTATTTAATGCGATTAGCTCATATGTTCAATGTGCTTACTCAATATTCGGTGTGTTTCGTCAAATACATAAAAGATATGGGTGTTCACGGTGCGATACAATTCATCCGTGAAACAACAGCCGTCTTTGTTCCGAATGATGAACGTATGAAAATGCTTTTCTCACGTCCCTTCAGAATTCGTCAGCTTTGATTGCGGCAAAACAGCTAAAACCAATCCGGTATTTTATAAAAAGACGCATCAGTGCGTTTTTAAGAGTGGATTATTCTCATCACTGTTCTATTTTCTCATATCAATTTATCCTCAAAAGTAAAAAACTGATTTTATTGACGGAGTAAATATTTTTTAATTGTTTTAATTAAACCACCACCTCTGGTGGTGGTACCGTCATGTATTAAAGTGGCTATGCCCAAATTATAAAATTGAAAGATTCCGATTAAGATGCCACCACCTCTGGCGGTGGAGTTTTCACTTGAATTTCAGTCTGGTTCCATGCTAAAAAAAGATATTGTGCGTCAGCACTGTGATTTCTCTTGACCTGAAAAGAAATATAAATTATATGAAGTACAGTTCTTAGTTAAACCCTACAATGACACTTAGAAATTAACTGTCTGAATTATCAATGGTTCGGTAATTTTTTTGATTCAACGTGTTAAAAATCATAACTATCTGAAATTATTGTAAAAAAGCTTTACAACTTTGTTTTTATAACCTGCTGAAATTATTAGATTTTTATTTTTTTACCGAACTATTGATTATAGGATTTTAGCAAAAATATTTAAAATCATAAATGATTGAATTCATTATGTTTTATATGTAAGTGTCGTTGTAGGGTTAAGTCATGTTCATTATTTCTTTGAGCATACAGCCACTTTTGACGTGTAAGTTTTATATTATGGGAATTAAGGAAAGAAAACAAAGAGAACGCGAAAGACGCCGTCAGCAAATTATTGTTGCGGCTAAAAGAGTGTTCACCGAAAAAGGATTTAACAGGGCAACCATAGAAGAAATCGCCCGGAATGCGGAACTCAGCCCAGGAACCTTGTATTTGTATTTTAAAAACAAGGAGGAATTATATGCGTCTCTTTCTCTCAGAATCCTTCAGTACCTTGCCATTCGTGTGGAACATGTAAAAAATGAAGCTAATCTGGGGCCTCGGGACAAATTGGATGCGCTGATGAATGCCATGTATGATGTGTATGAATTCGATCCGCTGATTCTGATCAATATGTTTCATCTTCAATCCAGTGAAACGCTAAAAAATTTATCTCCGGTGTTGTTAGACGAATTAAACGAACTCACCCGCAAGTCTATCGGCACGATTGCAGCGCTTTTTGAAGATGGTATCAAGAAAGATATTTTTTCGGATCAGCATCCTATGGCATTAGCTGACATTTTCTGGTCAATGTTTTCAGGTGTTGTGCTTTTGGAAACCAATAAGCACGCGCTGAATGAAGACAAAAATTTTTTAAAAGAAACCCTTGAAATCGCCTTTGAAATTTTTAGCAAAGGCGTTGCGCGCAAATCGACCGGTTAGGTTCCTCTAACGAAAATCTTTACGCGCCCTGTCCAACTCCCTTTTTTCATCACGCTGGCGGATTGCCTGACGTTTATCGTATTTGCGTTTCCCGCGTGCAAGCGCGAGAGCCATTTTAACTTTGCCGTTCACAAAATAAAGCCTCAAGGGAATCAAGGAAAATCCCTTTTCATTGACTTTGCCATACAGCTTTTTTATTTCCGACTTGTGCAACAGCAGCTTACGAGTTCTTAACGGTGCATGGTTGTTGTAATACGCGAATGGATAAGGGCCTATGTGCATTTGATAAACAAACACTTCTCCATTGACAATCCGGGCGTAAGAATCTTTCAGATTGGCACGGCCGCCGCGTAATGATTTGACTTCGGTACCCAAAAGTGCAATCCCCGCTTCATAAGTGTTTTCAATGAAATAATTGTGCCGAGCTTTGCGGTTTTCAGCAATATTTTTTTTATGCGGTTTTACCATTAACGGTCTCCTCACAAACATCTGCTTCTTCATAATACATTGCGCCGAAATTTTGCTGTAAGCGTTTTGCTATTTCAGCGGCATCAGCCAATTGAAGAATTTCATGGGTGAATTGTTGGCACTCTTTGAAATTGAGTGAGCGAACAGTTTGTTTTATAATCGGTATCGTAAACGGATTCATGCTTAATTCTTTGATCCCCAAGCCGACCAGCAAGGGCGTATAAAGCGGGTCACCAGCCATCTCACCGCATATAAAAATGCCGATATTATGCTTATGAGCCATATCAGCCGTGGATTTAAGCATTCTTACGATTGCCGGATGCAATGGGTTAAAAAGATGCGCCACTTGACGGTTGCCTCGGTCAATTGCCAGTGTGTATTGAATCAAATCATTGGTTCCAAGGCTGAAAAAATCGACTTTAGGAGCCATGACATCCGCCATGATAACAGCGGCCGGTACTTCGATCATAATGCCGACTTCGATGTCACGCTTATATAGCAGGCCATCAGCCGCCAGCGAAGCGGCGGCTTCATCTAAAAGGCGCCGGGTTTCTTTGATTTCGAAACAATTGGAAATCATTGGAATAAGGATGCGCAGATTACCGTAAGCTGCGGCGCGGAGTATGGCGCGGAGCTGAATTTTGAAAATATTCGGATGTTTCAAGCAATAGCGAATTGCACGCAACCCCAATGCCGGGTTGTCTTCATGGTAATTATCAATATGGTAGCGCAGGACTTTATCACCATTGATATCCAGAGTACGGAATGTTACCTGATTGGGATACATCTTTTCAACCACATCTTTATAGCTGTTAAACAGTGTGGCTTCACCAGGAAAGGCATGGTTTCTCAAATATTGAAATTCAGTGCGATACAAACCGATGCCATCTCCGCCATGGTCGCGTACAGCTACAACTTCCTCCGGCAATTCGATATTGCCCATCACCTTCACCCTAAAACCATCTGACGTTTCAGCCGTAATATCACAATTTCGTGCGATGACCGCTTTACGCTGTTCAAAACGATTTTGGCGTTCCTGGTACAACAGGATCGTTTTTTCGGAAGGATGAACGATGACGGTGCCTTGTGTGCCGTCCGCAATGATGATGTCTTCGGTGTTAATCATCCGGGTGGCCGTTTCAAGCCCCATCACGGCGGGGATTCCCAGCGTTCGAGCGATGATACCGGTATGGGATGTTTTGCTTCCACCGTCGGTGATGAAACCCATAATTTTTTTAAGGTTGATTTGACTTGTATCCGCGGGCGATAAATCATCGGCAACCAAAATGACGCGCCGGTCAATATCCGCAAGGTTTTCCTGTTTAGCGCCAACCAGATTCCGTAAGATAAGTTCGGATACATGCTCAATATCGACGATGCGCTCCCGCAAATAGGAATCATCCATATTTTGAAATATCAGTTTGATATTAGCGATAACCTTTTTTAAAGCCCACTCCGCATTCACCCGTTCTTTTTCAATATAGGCAATCGTTCTGCCATAGAGCATTTTATCTTTGAGTAAGGCGATATGCGTTTCATAGATATTGGCATGTTGGCGGAGTTCTTCGGGAGAAGCTTCGATGACAGCGCGTAATTCGTTATTCGATTTGCTGACCGCGGTTTTGAACCGTTTGATTTCGTTGGCCAGGGTTCGTTCCTGAATCACATAGCGTTTGATAACATCAACCCCTTTTTTATCTACGAGATAGGCTTGGCCTATGCTGATACCATCTGAAGCGCCGATGCCGTATAATTTCAGTTCCCGTGTGTCGGATACGTTCATCAGTTTTCTTCTCCGAACCTGTTTTCAACCAGAGTGACCAGTGCATCAAGGATGTTGTGGTCTGACGGATTTTCAATTTCAAATGTTAACACAGTGCCTTGCGGACTGTTAAGGGTGAGAATATCAATGATACTCGAAGCATCTGCTTTGAGATCATTGTTGATGATATGCACAGCAGACCGGGATTCCTGAACGATACCGGCAATTTGGGCAGCCGCGCGGGCGTGCAAGCCCAAAGCGTTGACGATATAAACTTGTTTTGATAATTTGCTTACATGATTTTGCATGAATTTGCATGGAAATGTTAAGAGATATTTTGTTGCCCGGGTTTTACATCGCATTGTCTGTGAGGCTCAAGCCGACAATATTGCTAACGTTATTTGGATATAAAGTGCAGGCAACCAAAACAGGAAGTATCACGAAAGGTGTTATCTGAACATTAATTTTGCATAGTTACTACAATAATAATTTCCTGTCAATGTTAATTTGTTGACAACGAATATGACAGTTAGTATAAAATTTGATATTAGTCAGCGTTTCGGCTGTTGTATCGTGATTTTTCAGATTGCGCTTGAAGGTATATAGCGGAATGAAAGGCGCAATCTGAAAGATTATGATACATTGCTGCCTAAATTTATTTAAAACAGCCGAAACGATAATCAAGGCCATAAATATTTATTATATCGGTTTTGGGAAACCGAAGTAACAAGGCGACCAAGCGGAAAGTTTGTAAGCCCATTAACAAAAGGAGTTTTAAAATGAAAAACAAGGTCATTATTTTTGGTAAAAACACCTGACCATACACGACAGCGGCTCGTGAAGCTTACGTCCAAAAGCAAAAAGATGTGGAATATGTCAACGTTTTAGACGACCCCGAACAGATGGATGTCATGCTGAAATATTCCAAAGGATCGCGTAATGTTCCGGTTATTGTTGAACACGAAACGGTAACTATCGGTTTTAACGGAAATTCATGAGGGGTTTGAGCGAACCGGCCGGGAGCCGGTAAAAGTTATAACAAGATCCAAAAATCAAATAACAAATTTCAAATAAATCACAATGACCAAACTTCAAAATTGCCTGCACTTGCTATGCCTGTCAATACAGCAACGATTTGCTACAGTTCGGAATTTATTCGAGATTTGGTGTTTGTAATTTGAGATTTAAAAAAAGTCAGGTATATAATGTCAAAAGAAATGCAATATATTATTGATGAATTTAAGATTGAAGAAGCTTGGCGATTGTTTAAAATAATGGGTGAATTTGTGTCTGGCGTGGAAGCGTTGCATGAACTCGGACCTGCTGTCAGTATTTTTGGCTCGGCTCGAATCACCCCTGACAATCCTGTTTATCACAAAACTGAACAAATTGCTGCAGAGTGTGCCAAAAATAACTTTGCCGTTATCACGGGAGGTGGCGGCGGTGTTATGGAAGCGGCCAACAAGGGGGCGGCGGATGCCGGCGGTACTTCTGTCGGGCTTAATATCAACCTTCCGATGGAACAAGAACCCAATCCCTACGCCAACATTAAACTTAACTTTGATTATTTTTTCATCCGTAAAGTGATGTTTGTTAAATATGCCTCCGCTTATGTGGTTATGCCAGGCGGATTTGGCACGTTAGATGAACTGTTCGAAGCGATCACGCTGATTCAAACCTTACGCATTCGTAAGTTTCCCATTATTCTTTGCGGTAAAAAGCATTGGACCGGACTCGTTCAATGGATTCAGGAGCGTTTGATATCCGAAAAGTTGATTTCACCTGCTGATCTTGATATTTTCCAAGTAGTTGACCAACCCGAAGATGTGGTTAAGGCGATTAAACGGATTGTTGTTCTGTAATTTAGCGTTTCGACCCATAATTTGAAACGGATCGGCAATTTTTGCTTGACTAAATTTGAAATGTCAAATATATGGGCTTTTATGTTATGAACGAGGTTCAGAAAAAAAGTCAGACAAACTATACTTAGCATCATCATTTTGGCAAAAAATGTATCGGGAGATTGAATTTTGGTCCATCCTACGAACAAGCTCAAAGAACAAACGGAAGAAGAGATTCTGCTGGAACTAAAAGACGTAGAGATGAATTTTGGCAAAGTCTGCGCTTTGACCGGTGTTAATCTGAAAATCCGCAAAGGCGAAATTCATTCCGTCATCGGGCCGAATGGTGCTGGCAAAACCGTGATGATGAACATCATTAACGGTCTGTATCGCCCGCAAAAGGGCGATATTTTTTTTAAAGGCAAAAAAATCAACCGCGTCAAACCGTATAAACGTGCGAAAATGGGTATGGCCCGTACTTTCCAGAAGGTCGAAGTTTTCGGTGGTATGACGGTTTTGGATAATATCCGTTTAGGCCGCCATACTCACTATAAATCAGGCATTTTCAGCGGATCGGTTTATGCCGGTAAAACCCGTCGTGAAGAGATTAAGCATCGCACGTTTATCGAAGAAGAAATTATTGATTTATTAGAGATTGAATCAATTCGCGATCATCCGGTGGGGATGCTTCCTTACGGTCTTCAAAAACGGGTGGAACTGGGACGTGCCCTGGCTCTGGAACCGGATTTGCTGATTTTGGATGAACCTTTGGCCGGATTGAACCTCGAAGAAGTGGAAGATATGGCGCGCTTCATTCTGGATATCAATGAAGAAAAGCGTTGGAAAGTCACCTGTCTTCTGGTGGAACATGACATGGGCGTGGTCATGGATCTCTCGGATCATGTTTTTGTGCTGAATTTCGGCAATACGATTATAGACGGCACACCCAAAGAGGTTCAGGATAATCCCGAAGTGATTAAAGCATATCTGGGGGAAGAGGATTTATATGCGACAAGAAGATAAGAAGGGTGCCTTGATTACCGAAATTTCCGATGATCAGACCATTCCCAAGCTGTTTCTGGAAAAAGCCGGCGTTTACGGTGACCGGGTGTCCATGCGAGAAAAAGAATTCGGTGTCTGGCGTCCCATTACATGGCAGAAATATTTGGAAAATGTAAAATATATTTCATTAGGACTTATCAGCCTCGGCCTGAAGCCAGGTGACAAAGTTTCCATGATCGGCGATAACCGGCCCGAAGGTCTGTGGGCCGAGATGGCCGCCCTTTGCGCCGGCGGGGTTGGCGTATGGCTGTTTCAGGATTGCCTGATCGAAGAAGTCAAATACATCCTCGACCATTCCGACACCAAGTTTTTATTCGGCGAAGGGCAGGAAGAAGTTGACAAAGCGCTTAGTATTATTGACGAATGCCCCAAACTGGAAAAGATAATATGGGATGACCCCAAGGGAATGCGCAATTACCATCAGGATTGTTTGATCAGCCTTAAAAAAGTCCAACAGTTAGGGCGCGAACTGGAAAAAAATAATCCGGGGCTGTTTGAGGAAAACATTGTAGCGGCTAAGGGATCAGACGTCGCACTTCTGTTTTATACATCCGGTACCACCTCGCTTCCCAAAGGCGCGCTTTTGTCGCATAACAATATGCTCACCATGGGGCAGCATCTGATGACTGTTGACCCGTGTAAGGAAACGGATGATTATGTGTCTTACCTGCCCTTTGCCTGGATCGGCGAACAGATGATGTCCATTTCCTGCGGCCTTCAGATTGGCTATACCTTGAATTTTCCTGAAAGTCCCGAAACGGCTAAGGAAAACATCAGAGAAATCGGCCCGCATGTCATGTTTGCCCCGCCACGCATGTATGAAGAAATGACCAGATCGGTACAGGTTAAATACTTAGATGCCACTTGGATCAAGCGTAAGTTTTATGAACTTGCCACCAAAATCGGCTATCATGTGGCCAATCTGAAATTTGATAAAAAACCGGTACCTTTTTATTGGAATTTTCTAGAATGGCTGGCCCTTATTACCGTCCAGAAAAAATTAAAAGACCATCTGGGGCTGTCGCGGGTGCGCAACGCTTATACCGGCGGTGCGGCCATGGGGCCGGATCATTTTCGCTTTTTTCATGCACTGGGCGTGAATCTCAAACAAATTTACGGGCAAACAGAAGTTGCCGGTATATCCGTAGTACATCGCAGCGGCGACATCAAATTTGATACCGTTGGTCATCCGATTCCGGGAACTGAGATCAAGATCACCGAAGATGGCGAGATTATCACGAGAAGTTCATCGGTCTTTCTGGGTTATTATAAAAATCCCGAAGCCACCGCCGAAGCGCTTCAAGACGGATGGCTCTATTCGGATGATAAAGGCTTTATTGACGATGATGGTCATCTCGTAGTGTTCGACCGCACCAAAGATGTTTTTACATTGCGCGATGGGCGTCCGTTCTCGCCTCAATATCTCGAAACGCGTTTGAAATTCAGCCCTTACGTCAAAGATGCCTGGGTGGTCGGTGACAATTTGGACTATGTCACCGCAATTTTGTGTATTGATTATTCCGTGGTGGGCAAATGGGCCGATGAAAACAAACTGAACTACACCAGCTATACAGAGCTTTCCCAAAAACCGGAAGTATATGATTTGGTAGGCAAGCAGATTCAGACGGCCAATCAGGATCTTCCCGATACCGCCCAAGTGGCTAAGTTTGTCAATTTATATAAAGAGTTCGATGCGGATGATGATGAACTTACCCGTACCCGAAAATTGCGGCGCGCCTTTGTGGAAAAAAGGTACAAGGAAATTCTGGATGCCCTTTACAGCGATGTGGATTCGGTTCATATTGATACGACCATAAAATATGAAGATGGTCGTGAAGCGCATATTAAAACGGATTTACACATCCAAAAAGTGAAAAGTTAGTGAATCACCACAATTTCATTGCAATATGAAATAACTTGTAACTTAACACTTTAGACTTGACACTTTTGAGGAGAATATAATGGAACCATTGGAACTATTTCTTATGACGCTGGTGACAGGAATTATGGTGGGCGGTATCTACGCTCTAGTAGCGTTGGGATGGGTGCTGATCTACAAATGCTCTGGCGTCTTAAATCTGGCCATGGGTGAAATGACCCTTATTGGCGCGTATGTTTCTTTGACCTTTTATAGCATGGGCGTCCCTTTTCTACTGGCACTTCTGATCTCACTGATTATCGGCTTTATTTTGGGAATTCTGACAGAACGAATCTTTTTAGATAAGCTGATCGGTGAACCGGTTTTATCGGTTATTATGGTGACCGTGGGGCTGTCTTTCTTTTTTAAAGGTGTCGTGGAACTGATTTGGAGTACGGATACAAAGGTGTTTACCCCGGCTGTCTTTTCAATCGAACCGCTTAAATTCGGCCCTATTATCGTAGGCGAAGTATATTTATGGAGCTTTATCGCCGCAATTATTTTGCTGGTGATTTTTGTCTGTTTCTTTAAATACACACGCTGGGGACTGGCCATGCAGGCCTGTGCCGATGACGAAATGGCGGCTCTCTCTATCGGTGTCAGCGCTCGCTTTGTTTATGCTGCGGCGTGGGCAATCGCTTTCATGGCGGCCGGTGTCGGCGGAACCTTGCTCGGTAATATCAACGGCTTGAATATATCCGTGGGCTATCTCGGCCTGCTGGTGTTGCCTGCCGTGGTGTTGGGGGGGCTGAATTCGGTTCCCGGCGCGATTGTGGGCGGTATCGCTATCGGTGTCTTACAAAACTTGAGCGGGGTTTATCTGGATCGTTATTTTCCAGGAGCCGTCAAAGATATTGCGCCGTTTGTTTTTATGGCGATTTTTTTGCTCTTTAAACCTTACGGATTATGGGGTTGGGAGCGTATTGAGCGCGTTTAGAAATTTAATAAAAATTTTGTAAAACTAATATTCCCAAATTGAAATCAACATTATTGCGGAGTCGGATTTATGTCAACAACTTTTCTTCCTTGCGGTGATTATCATCAAGGTTATGCTGAAGACCATGCTTGGTTCCAGACCAAATTTATCAAGGGCAAAATGATTGCCCTTTTCCTGGTTCTATTCGTTTTTATCCCTATTAGTTACTGGGGCAGTATTTTTCAAAGTGCTTTTAACATAGATAATTACTGGTTTTCTCTTATAATACGATATATCAGTGTTTTTGGAGCCGATGAATACTGGATCAGTGTTTTTAACATGGTGGGTTACACGATTTTGGGCGCTTTAGGAGTGCAACTGCTTATCGGCTACTGCGGCCAGTTGACGCTTGGACACGGTGCTTTTATTGCCGTGGGCGCTTACACCAGCACGCTATTGATTTTGGAATTTCCATGGCCGGAATTTATGATCACCCTCGGATTGGCTTATCCGGTGAGCATTTTTATCGCTGGAATTATGGCGGGCCTGTTTAGTGTTTTGTTTGGACTGCCTTCGGCCCGTGTGAAGGGCTTTTATCTGATTCTGACAACCATGGCGGCTCAGTTTATTCTGGTGGATTTCGTTATCACGCAATACGTCAGTCAGATCGGCGGCCGCGGTCAAGCCTTTTCACTGCCTCCAGGCACCATTAAAATCGGCCCCTGGCTAATTGACAATAATTATAAAGTCTATTTTTTCATGCTTATTCTGGTGATTCTGTCATGTATTATTATTTCCAACCTCGTGCGTACGCGTGTGGGGCGGGCCTGGGTGGCGATTCGTGATAATGATATTTCCGCCGAAGTCATGGGAATCAATGTCATCAAATATAAACTCTTGGCTTTTTTTGTGGCCGGCTTTATTGGCGGCATCACCGGGTCTTTTTGGATTAGCAACCTGGCAGCTATCAGCCCTGAACATTTTCCGTGGTTTCTTTCACTCTGGCTTGTAGGCGTAATTTTAATCGGCGGAGTAGGGTCGATTCACGGGGCTATTTTCGGTTCGTTGTTTATGGTGGTTATCATGGAGCTTTTACAACTTGCCGTTATACCATTGGCCGACACTTATCCCAAATTGCTTATGGATTTTCTGTTTATCAAGGAAGCTACCTTTGGTCTGGCTATTTGCGGGTTTCTTATTTTTGAACCCAACGGTATGGCATACCGCTGGTGGCAAATTAAAAACTATTTCAACTTATGGCCATTTTCATATTAGAAAGGAGGGACAGTAGGTTTTTTGAAACAGTTGGACAGTATCAGAAGGCAAAATATTCATCTTAATTAAAGGGGGAAAACAATGCAGTTTAAAAATCGATGGTCTAAAATTTTATTAATAGGTCTGATTGCAGGCATCTCAATTGGCATGTCTTCTATGGCAATCGCCGCTGACACAATCAAAATCGGATCCCTGAATGATATGACCGGAGCAACATCTGATGTAGGGAAAGATTATGCTCTGGGTATTGCTGAAGCGATTCATTATATTAACGACACGGGCGGCATTAATGGTAAAAAAATTAAGCTTTATCAATTTGATTATGGGTATCGCATTCCCGAAGCGCTTACCAAATACAGTCTGTTCAAGCGTATGAAATGCGCCGCTATTCTCGGTTGGGGTACCGGTGACACCGAAGCGTTGGCGCCTACCGTCGCAAAGGACAAAATTCCTTATGTTTCGGCTTCCTATTCAGGGCATCTGTGCGACACAACCAAAACACCTTACAACTTGTTCTTCGCACCTGATTATTCCACCCAGGTCAGAGGCTTGATGACGGTTTGGTTTGAAAAAAAATGGAAGCAAAACAAAGATTTCGGCAAACGTAAACCCCGTATTGCCGCATGTTACATGTTTGCATCACCGTTTTCCAGTTCTTCAATCAAAGCTTACAAAGATCAGGCCAAAGTGCTTGGCTTTGATGTCGGCCCGGATCAGGATGTCTCTCTTTTTGCCATCGACACGAAAAGCCAGGTATTGGCGCTTAAAGAGTTTAAACCGGATGTTGTTCTTCACACCAATACAGTTATGAGCGTCGCTGCAACCTTGAGAGATTCGTATGCGTTGAAACTCGGTGCTGATAATATCATCAAATGCTGGGGCTTTGATGAAAATCTTCCCAAACTGGCAGGCAAAGCCGCTGATGGCGCTTTAGGATGCTCTCCTTGGGCTTTTTTCGGGCTGGATGTACCTTTGATGAAAGAAGTGACCAAGTATGCAAAAAAATATAATCCAGGTATTCCGCCGGAAAAACGCACCATTCATACGGTTCAGGCGTGGGCCAGTGTGTTAGGGCTTGCTGAAGCTTTAAAACGCGCTGATAAAGCCGGTGATCTTTCTGGTGAAGGAATCCTGAAAAAAGGGTTTGAAACCTTTAAAGATGTTGATATTGGCTTGGGAATCGCTCCCGTTACCTACACCCCTACTGACCACCGTCCCCAGAGTGAAGCTAAAGTGTATGAATGGACAGGCGATAAATTCGTTCTTTTCGGTTCCGCAGACATGAAAAAGAAGTGGCCGGAAAAATGGGAAAAAGAATGGTTGGGTTGGTAATTAGAAATCAGGTTTTTTAAAAAAACCTGATTTCTATTCTACTGGAAAAATGGAAAAAAACGGAGGTATTCGAGCTTTGTCACAAGAGGAGATGGTCTTAAAGATCAATAATATTGAAGTTAAATACCACGAGGTTATCCTGGTTATCAAGGGTGTTTCCATTGAGATTCCCAAAGGCGGGATTGTCGCCCTTCTGGGAGCCAACGGAGCCGGTAAAAGTACCACTTTGAAAGCGATTTCCGGCCTGTTGAAACACGAAGATGGCCAGGTGACTGACGGTTCCATTGAATTCATGGGTGAGCGCATTGATAAAATGGCAGCCGAAAAAATTGCCAAAATGGGCATTGTTCAGGTGATCGAAGGCCGCCGGGTGTTTGAACACCTGACGGTCGAACAGAACTTGAAAGTAGGTGCCCACATGCGCAAATATGGACGCTCCATCAAAGATGGTCTGGATATGGTTTATCACTATTTTCCGCGTCTGAAAGAAAAACGCATGGAAACGGCTGGTTTCATCAGTGGTGGTGAACAGCAGATGACCGTTGTGGGACGCGCCTTGATGACGAGTCCCAAGCTGATTCTGTTGGATGAACCGTCTATGGGGCTGGCACCGCTGCTTATCCATGAAATATTCAATATTATCACCAAGCTCAATAAAGAAGAAGGCATCTCTATGCTTCTGGTGGAACAAAACGCCAAATTGGCGTTAAATGTTGCGCCCCATGCGTATGTGATGGAAAATGGTCGCATTGTCATGGATGACTCGGCTGAAAAACTCCGTAATAACGCTGACATCAAGGATTTTTACCTTGGCCTGACTGATCATGGAGGTCGCAAGAGCTTTCGGGATGTAAAACATTACAAACGCCGTAAGCGCTGGTTGGCCTGATATGATAATATTTAACCCAATTAAATAATATAGGGAGAAAAAATGCGAAAAAAAAGATTATTGCTAACAATTTTAAGTGTTTTTCTTATCGTCGCCTTTTTCACAGGCTGTGCATGTATGCAATCCAAGCCTACTGAAAAAAATTTCAAAGCACCTGTTGTAACGCTTGACAACATGGAAGTCGTTCATTCTTTCGGTTATTGGTATTTTTCTAAAAAAGTAAAGCCCACTAAAGGCAGTCCGGACAATGTAGGCGCACCACTTGATTTGGCGTTTACATTTAATGTTGAAAATCCCAATAAATTTCCGGTGATGTTGGAAAATCTGAAATTTTCCGTGGCATTTGAAGATTTTGACCTCAACACGGTCAGCACGGATGCCGCCCAGTTCATCCCGCCTGGCAAAACGAATCAGGTGCGCGTACATGCCCACTTTGATGTTCGCCAATCGCTGTTAAGCCTGCTGGTTACTGGTGGTTTCAAACTGAAAGAAAAAGGTACCAATGCTTGGGCCGCTCTTGAAAAATGGTGGACAGGAATACCGAAATACGAAATTCCGATTCATGTAAAAGGGGGAGCCGCCGTTTTTCAAGCAGGGGGTGTGGTCAAAGTTGCTCAATTTAATGCAACTTTTCCTTAATGAATAAGTGATTGTCATATTATCAGAATCGTTCCCAAGCGTCGGTTTGGGAACACACCTGAAAAATTATTTTACAAGCTATCGCATCATAAGTCGGTAGCCATTTTAAAACCCCATCCGTTTGTGATGGGGTTTCTTATTATAAGGGGATTTAGATGGGACTATATGATCTTACAATTTACGACTTAATCCGGCGCAATGCGCGCCTTTTTGCAAACCGACCGGCCTGGTTCGAGGCGGAAAGTGATAAAACCTATACCTTTGCCGAATACGGTGCTTTGGTTGATAAGCTGGCTTCCGGTTTACAATCAGCAGGTTTGAAAAAAGGCGACCGTATCGGTGTGTTGGGCCAAAACAGTTTGGAATACTTTATGTTATATGGTGCGGCGGCCGCATTGGGTGCTATTGTTCTGCCGCTTAACTGGAGATTGTCGCAGGATGAAATCGTTTTTAATCTCAATGACTGTGAACCCAAATTGTTATTTGCGGATAGCACCTATCAGGAAGTGATCCAAAACGCCAAAAACAAGCTATCTTCAGTCAGCAACTATTATAATTTAATAAAGAGTGATGGCGATTTTCAACCCTTCAACGCCCTGACCGATAATGACGGAACCTTTGAGGCTGTGTCAGTAACTGATGACGACAGTTTTGCAATCGTACACACCGCCGCGGTAGCAGGACGCCCGCGAGGCGCAGTGTTAAGTCACAGGAATTTGCTTTGCGCCAGTATGCACTTAAACCAAGTTTTCAAACTTTCCGAAAAAGACGTTCATTTAAACCTTCTGCCCATGTTTCATGTAGCCGGTCTTCTTATGTTTATGAACGCGTTTCATGCCGGCCTTTTAAATGTCAATATGCGCAAATTCGACGCCGCGCTGGCCGCTCGATTAATTGCTGATAAAAAAGTTTCGGTACTGTTTGATTTCGCTCCCATCATGGCTTCTATTATTGAGCAGGCTGAAAAAGCATCGTTGCCCCTTGATTCATTGCGTGCCGTTATCGGTTTGGATGCGCCAGAAACCATTGAAAAATATCAGCGGCTCTCTGGTGGAACCTTTTATTGCATGTATGGCCAAACCGAAACCGCCGGTTTTGCCACTATCGGGCATTATAACGATAAACCCGGTTCTGCCGGAAAAATTATTTCCTGGGCTGATGTCAAGATAGTGGACGACAACGATGCCCTTTTACCGGCCGGCCAAACCGGTGAAATCACCATGCAAGGCCCCATGATTTTCAAAGGTTACTGGAATTTGGAAGCGGATACAGCGCATACGTTCCGTAACGGCTTGCATCATACCGGTGACCTTGGCCAGTTCGATGAAGACGGTTTTCTATGGTTCAAAGGACGTAAAGCGGAAAAAGAGCTGATCAAGCCTGGTGGTGAGAATGTCTATCCGGCAGAAGTCGAAAATGTAATCTTACAACATCCTGCTGTTGAAAAAACCGTGGTGTTCGGTGTTCCTGACCCCAAATGGAAAGAGGGTATTAAAGCTGTATGCCAATTAAAACCGGGCGAGTCTTTGGAAGCCCAAGACCTGATCGAATTTGTCGGCGAGCGCATCGCCCGCTATAAAAAACCGCAGTATGTGGAATTCACCGATGCGTTTCCGCTTCTTGAAAATGGAATACCGGATCGTTTGAAAGTTAAAGAACTGTTTGGCGGTGGTGAAAGTTGAATTGGCTAAAATCAGGGATGATGTTCCAAGTGATGTGATTCGATCCGCTTTAATATCAATGAATATCTTTGAGAGCCGTAAGTATTCAATGTGATTTTGTCAGAAATGCGCTTGGCCGTATTCGCATTCACATCAGCTTGAACAGTTCGTCTCAGTTGGTTGCCATTATACTGACGTATCATCCACGAGCCGTTCGGATGAATTACCACATCTTGAGCTGTCTCTTTGCCAGTGTGAAAGCGACAGATCAACGCTCCATCCTCCATTGTTCCGATATGAACAGCCGGTGTCTGGGGATGAAAAAAGATCAGTATAATATCATCTATCATTCCCTTTGCGAAAGAAGGCGAATCAAACGGCGGTACACCGCGGTTGATAATAATTTTTTGGCCATCAAAGACACCATCAAACAGCACCAATCCTTCGATGGTCATCATCACGCAATGAATCGTCAGATCAGTCGATGAAATACTGGTGACACCAATCATCGTAGTCTGCCTTCCGCCGGCCATATCTGCTTCAATAGAATGGACAAATTGCCGTTTGCCCTGTGGAAACAGCGCCTTGCATTGTTGACGGATTGCAGATTCTTCAGATGGTGCGACAGGGGCGATTTCAGGAAGGGCGCTGCAAGATGCCAAGAGCATCGCAACGCTTATAAGCAATAAATTATATTTCATCGGACTTTTGTAAAAATAGTTTCATTAATGGGCAGATTCAACACCGGATTTTTAAAAACAAGGCGGGTGTATGAGTCTTCGCTTTCAAATATCATCACCTCGTCAATAATGCCCGGTTTCTCTGACAACTGCAACGTAATGCGTTTGATAATCAGAGCCAGCGCATCTTGTTTGGGCGTCAACACAATTTTGCGATTTTGCACTAAACTGGCCTGAAAATCAGGATTGGCATCAAAACGGCCATTAAGCCAAAGCGTGATTTCCTGCATCACTACCTGCATGGCCTGAAGCCTGACGGCGTCATCCTCTTTGAAATGGCCGTCGCTTTCAATATATCGCTTGCTTGCGCCATTGTGTATCAGTAAAATGCTATGGATTGGCGTGATATATTCCCATCTTAGCGACCCGGGGGATTCAAAATATAATGACCCGTTTGAAATTAAAGGGCGGGCTAAAATTTTAAGATGCTTTTCCTGAATAAATTCAGCCTGCACAGATTTGATTTGAGCGGCCCCCGCTCTTATGCCTTCCCAAGTATCAGCCCAACCGATACAAAGATAAGCACTTATAATCAGGATAATTGCCGGGTGAAGCGGCTTATTTAATCTTTGATAAAGCATAACTCCCTCGAAGTAAACGTTTTAACAGGCTATACGTCGCTGGCTTGTATAACCTGCAAGATAATATCAGCAATGACATCAGTGCCGATACTTGATGTTCCTTTAATAATTGTATAGTTTTCTATTTTAAATTGAACTTGGGCGTATGTTGTTATGCGCGTGTGTAGAGGAATTTGTTCCACCTTAAAATGCGCTTTTTTGATTCCCACAAGCCATCCGCGGCTATCAATTGATTCTTTTCGCTGTAATTTTTTCCATCCAATGGCGATTCCCGATGTCTGGGCGACAAGTTCGATCAGCACAAGCGGACTGACAACATTTTGTTCGACAAGCGGCCATTCGGCGGTCACTATTGCCACTGTTGCAGCAGACTCATTGCGCATCTCAAGAATTTGGTCGATCAGCTTCATCCTCCCGCGATGAGGAAGAAGCGCTTCAATAGTAGTTATCGTCATAATTTGGTAGTGCTATACGAGTAATGATAAATTAAAATTCCAGATAATATCTTCCAAACAACCTGTGATCTGTTTCCGCGTTTTGTCTTTTACAGACTGTTCGCTACATTTTTTACACATTTGAAAATATTTTAAAACTGGCTGTTTTTTTCTTTTCTAAATAAAATAAGCCCCATATTATGATGAGCTTGAGAATAATCCGGTTTTAGTCGCAATGCCTCGGAAAAATGCCAGGCGGCATCATCAGTGTTTCCTTGTTCCGCCAAAATAATCCCGTAATTATTATGCGCCTCGGCATTGTGCGGATTTATACGTAACACCTCAGAATAATGTTTGCTCGCCTCTTTGATATGGCCTTTTTTAGACAAAGCCATTGCGATGTTATAGTGGGCGGGGGCATAATGCGGGTTTATCTCCAAAGATTCAGAATAATAGCGAATTGCATCATCAAATTTCCCCTGTTCTGCTAATACGGCACCCAGATTATTATAAGCAGACGCATACGCTGGATTAATTTGGATTGCTTTTTCAAAATGAAGAATCGCTTTAGCCGGATTGATTTTTTCCCGAAAAGCGGCACCAAGATGATTGTGGATGAGATAATTCCCAGATGTAACTGTAAGTGTATGTTCATAAAGAGTAATGCTGCCTTTCCAGAGGCGGACTTGCGTCCATGAGGTTACAATTAACATTGAAATAGCGACGGCTACCGTAACAGCGCATATCACATTTCGAAAACGCCATTGCGACATTATTGCAGGAAATCCCCAAGCAATTACAATATAAATACCGATCAAAGGAATATAAACAAACCGGTCTGCTAAAGCTTGTACACCGGATTGTACCAGTCCGCTAACCGGCAGCAATACGCCAAGATACCATAGCCAACCCACAATAAAATAGGGGTGTTGTTTGAAAGTTCGGATTGCGAATAAAGAAATGGCTGTGAGTATTGCCAAAGACAATGCAACTTTCCAGAGAGGCAACACCAAGGGGTGGGGATACAATACCGCTAAGTCAGATGGCCAGATCATTTTTATCAAATAGGTTAAATATGAAACCAGTGCATTTTCTATTCTGACATGCACAGGAAGTACATTTAAAGAGTTGACTGCGCCGGCCTTTTGTTGGGCGATAAAAGTGATAATGCTTGCAATAATGGCTAAAATGAATAAAGGTGCTTTTTCAAAAAACAATCGGGATGTTTCTGACTTTTGCAATCGCTTCAAAGGCCAATAATCCAAAAGAATTAATACAAATGGAAGCGTTACCAACATCGGTTTTGACATAAGTCCCGATATAAATGAAATGACTATCAGTAAATATCTGCCAGTACCAGGAGACTTTAAATAAAAACAATACGCATGCATTGTTAGAAACCAGAAAAAAGCGCTCAGAACATCCTTACGTTCCGCCACCCAGGCAACGGATTCTATATGAAGCGGATGGATTGCAAACAAAACAGCTATAAAACCGCTCTTCCATAATTCGCCCGTCATTTTTTTCAAAATAAAAAACAAGAGTAACACATTTAAGATATGGAAAAGCAAATTGGTTAAATGATGTTGGCCGGAATTATTACCATAAAGTTCAAAATCCGTTAAATGAGAAAGCCATGTCAAAGGAAGCCAATAACCTGCTTGCATGGTGGTCGTAAAAGTGCGTTTGATGCTTTCTGTTGTTAGCCCTGCTTGAAAATAGGGGTTTTCAGTAATATAGGCATCGTCTAAATTAATGAATTCGTAGCTACGCACCTGCCAATAGACCGCTAAAGTTATAACCGTCAGTCCGAAAGCAATAATAATGTCAGGCCGTATTGAGACCAGTTTCTTATTAATCATTATCATGAATCGGCGTCCTTTTGTATTTTTCTTGCCATGTTTTATATTGTTGACGGTATGCGGCCTCTTTTTCAGAATCACCATGCAATTCATACATACGAATCAAATTAAGCAGCGCATATTCATAATTCCCTTGCAATTCTAAAGCCTTTAAAAAGCAGCCTTCAGCCTCACTTATATTCCCCTTTTGCCATTGTATCACTCCAGTGTGATTATAGTTGCCCGCATAACCGATTTTTGTCAAAGGGATAAATGTAACGATGTAAAGTAGTGCGCTGATTGCAACAGCAAGGCCAAGAGGTTTGTATGCGCGAAATTGCAGCCATTTTATAACAGTAAATATGCCGTAACCGGCAAATATGATTAATACCGGTATAGCCGGTATTCGTAGTCGTGATATGACAAATATAATCAACACTGAAAAAAATGTGGTCAAAAAAAACAAATATAATGGCAATAGTTCTTTGTGTCGATGAATGGTGCTAATGAATCCTAAGACAGACAGCGGAAGAATAAAACCAAAAGAAATGACGCCATATTTTAAAATAAAAGAATAATTCTTACTGAAATAATAGTTAAAATAGGTAGGCATTTCCAGATCATTAAAAAAAAATTTGGCTTTTTCCCAGATAAATTTCAGTTCCATTAAAGGATTTGCAAAAATAAAGCTGAGTCCCCTTTTATACCAAAAAGCCGATGTTTCTTTAGAAGACAGCGGGCGTTGCATTTCACTTTCCGCGATTTCTTTATATTTCAGATAGATCGCGCCCTTATAGCGGTATTGTTCACTAAAATAAGGTGTTGCGTCAGGATGATGTGCCAGATAAAAATTGTGTCCGCCGGAAGGATTTAAAAAAATAATTTCGCCTGATACAGCATAGTTTCTGATAATAAAAGGCGACATGATTACCAAAATCCCCATCCACAATAATGAATATGTTTTAACACGCTTTGAGAGATTGGAACATGTGTTATGAAAAATAAAATAGAAGATCATCAAAATGGGAAACAAAATAAGATTGGGACGCCCCATAATAGCGAATCCGATAAAAATTCCGGCAATAAATATTTTCCCTTGATTTTCTATTTTACTTGTTACCAGTATAATCAATGCAATCAGACAAAAGCAAACAACCCATGATAGTACGATAATTTCAGCATCATAAAAAATCAAAGGGCCAAAAAACGATGCAATTAGCCCCGCAATAAAGGACGGTGTTATTCCAAAAAAGTGACGAGCTAAAAAAGCGATTAAACAACAATTAAGACTTCCGAGTAAGATTTGGATAAATCGCACCACATAAAAATCAATTCCAAATAATTTAAACAGAGCGGCAAGGATATAACTATAAATCGGACTGTTATCATAAAAGATGTGATCTCCTCCGAGGATATCACCTTCTAAAATTATCAACGCCGTTTTAACATAAGCGGCATAGCCGCCTAACGGAAAATCAAAAGCAGGATTGGCGATATAACAGTTCAAGTGTATAAATCGGATTATAAACGCTATAAAAAATATTATAACCAAGTAATATCTTTGAAGGTAACGTATTGATTCATTGATGTTTTCAGTCGTATCGTAAATATTTATTGTGCTTTTCATATTTTTTATTTGACCGGTTTGTTTTTGCTATTTCTATTTCGAAGGTTTAACAAAAGGTTCGTCCGGCTGTCAATCAGGTTATCAAACTCAGATTTAATTTTTAAGTCATTCGTTTTTAGCTGTTCTTTAATCAGGCTTAATTTTTTTATATGATTATTCAAAAAATTTGCAGCCTGATGATAGTGACCAAGAGCTATAAAAGTATTGACCAGTTTATATTCAATTGAAAGCGATTTGATAAAAAAAAGTTTACGCTGTTTCTCTTGTGCTGCCAGCTTAAGCCCCTGTTCGTACAAAGACACGGCTTTGTCGAAAGATTTGGAGCGCATCATCAGATCGCCATGATTAAAAAGTAAATTGGCTTCCAGCTTTTCACTGCTCTGCTTGTTGCAGTAAAGTTTATCCAGTTTATCAAAACCGAACTCTGAGATGGTTCGCGGAGGCAGTGATTCAAGTTTTACAAAACCGGAATACAAAAGCAATAGAATGATAGCCGCAAGTGCCATCTTCAACATAGCATAAATTATGGCAGATTGCTTGATTGATTCATGGTTTCTGTATGTATTTGCGATTTTTATGACAATCTGTATTAATGAACGCACCATCGCACACAATCCTAAGGCCATGAACCACGAGCAAACAGGACTTAATGGTAAAATATAGCGGGGCCAGGTTACCGGTATCCAGAATGTAATTCCTATCCCATAGACCGTTAACCATACCAGCCCTATAAACTCTGCCATTGGCAACTGGCGTTGTTTTAACTTTTTCCACATTATCTTTACAGTAAAAGTAAGGCCAATTGAAAATAAAATAAAACCTAATGATATATTTACGCTTTGTTTCATAATGCAAAGTGGTAATTCTGAAAAAATAAACTGGTAATAAACAACTGTGGCCACTTTTTGTTGCCATAAAAAAAGTGGTTCACCGGGATGGAGCATTTGTTTTTGCATCCAATCTTTATATACGGTCAATGTTTGGAAAAGTTTTATAAACGCATCAGAATACAGGTAAGGATTAATGCTGATAAACAGAAAAATAGATAACCCGACACCCAATACGGCATAACCGAACAAAAATCTTATATAGCGTTTTGGAATCGGATTTTCATTCTTTTTGGTGAATAGTAACATAAAGGCGCATCCTGCAGCTGAAATCAGGAATTGAAATCCGGCCAAAGCTCCGTTAAGTTTTGTTCCTGTTGCAAGCGCAATGATGACGCCAGGCAATATTGTGCCGAATATTAAAAGACGCCCATGTATCTGTTTTTGAGAATATAACTGTGCATGCCGTAATATTTTGGATGCTGAATGTATGTATATAAGGGAAATTAAAATGCTTAAAGTCATAAAAGCCATGAGGATTGAGTCTGTCATAGCCATACTGCAATAAATTTTAAACAATGGATTAAAAAGCAGAAGCAATGCCGCAACCGTGCCAACTGATTGATTGCCAGAAAAAGTCCCTAAAATGTAAATACACAAACATACAAATGCACCAAAAAACACACTGATTAACCTGGCGTCAAATATTACTTCAGTTGATATGTGATTTAGTAAAACGGTAGGTTTTTGCCATAACGCTTCAAATTTACACTGCAAATCCAGACTGGTGATCTTATGTCCCTGTATGTCAAGCAAAGCACCCATAATGTATTTACCTACGGGCGGATTGGTTCGGGCATAAAAATCATTATGCCAATCCGTATTGGCAACATCGCCATTAAAAAAAAGATGATAATAATATGTCTCTGAAATTTTGTGAGCTTCATCCGGGTGAAAATGAACACTTTTACTACCATAATATAAATAGCTAAATGAAGCGATAAATATCAATATGGCAAGAGTTAAGTCCAAAGTCGATTTGCGTGAGATGGAATTCATAGATTGAGATAGCTTTTTGGCATTCTTAATTTTGGTCCGAAGCAATTTATACATGTATCGATCTGTTCTTATTATTTGGAGGAAAATGAAGGGTGCCTGTTTGGCTTACATTTTTTGTTAAAAGAATTGCAAAAAATGTAAAAATGTTTCTGTTTATTAAATTTCTTGCAAAACTGGTAATGTATGACGAAATTCTGCTGAACTGTCTGTTTTTTGACATAAGGTATCACGGTCGTTTCGCAGGAATCAAAAAGATAACTCAGCAATTCGCAAGTCACATAACACCTATGAGAAACCGGCATTGCAAGGAGGTGGTCACAGGTTGTGCGTGCGGTCGGCCTCCAGCTTCAAAATCATCTCTCCGTTTTTCCCATAGAGGCCGAATCATTGCGTATATTTCCTGAAAAAGAGCCACATATAATAATCCGTAAATAATTTATTATGAATATCTGAAAATTCTTGTTCTGTCAATTAATGAAGTTTTTCAGGCAGGGCAATTGCATGAAAATTTGGCATGAATTTTGATTGATAAAGTATATATTTCATCCACATAAGAGACTTATCGTGTTTATATACGTTTTTTATAGATATTATGTCTCTGACGGGATAAAGTGTAAATTGATTAAAGATTATCAGTAGATGAAAAATTCAGGAGTGCAAAAAATAAGCCCATTGTTTTTTTGCATCCATAACCATGATATGTTTGTTATTTCGGGATGTTGTAAAAATTTGTTCGTTTAATTTTTGTACTCCCTACCGTATTTTCAGGTATTTTTATTTCCCATCTACTGATTATAAATATAAATTTATGCATAAATGGCATGTATCTTGCATAAGTAATTAGTAAATGTAAACCACAAACATTAATAAGGGGGTGATAAAGACATAATTTATGGTAATAACTTTTTTTATTTTTAACAGTATCAATTTTAACATTATTAAAAATGGAGGCTTTACAATGATTCAAAAATTAAGAGGAACTAACGAAAAAGGTTTTACACTTATTGAGCTGATGATTGTTATCGCTATTATCGGCATTTTGGCGGCTATTGCGATTCCTAACTTTATCAGTTACAGACAAAGATCATATTCTTCAGCGGCCAATGCGGATGCAAAAAACGCTTACACCGCCGCTCAAGCTTATTTTATTGATCATCCGAATTCAACTTTAAGCGCTGTAGGCGATATTACAGGCCAGGCAGGTTTTCAACAAACCGAGGATGTATTGGTTACGATAGCTGGAACACAAGGAAGTCTGACTATAAACACCAACCATGCGAGTTCAACGAAGAGTTTTGATGTCAGTCCAAGTGGTGAGATTACAGATCAGACCAAATAACGGGTAACAATTTCATTTCTATTCGTTTAAATTTATCTGAAGTGGAAAACGGAATCATTCTGTTTTCCACTTTTTTTATGAATTACAGAAGACCCTGCAATGCCAAAAAACGGTCAAAATTATGCTACAAGGTTGAACGGAGTCATTCAACTTGTTGTATTCAGTTCAACTGTTTATTTTTTTTCCTTAATGCAAGCGGACCCCGACTTATGGGGGCATATTAAATTTGGCGAAGATTTATGGGCTGCCGGAAAGCTGGTTCGTTTCGATCCCTATTCCTTTACAGCCTATAACCATCCTTGGAACAATCACGAATGGCTGGCGGAGCTTTTTTTTTATTTTGCTTATTTTTGGCAGGGAGATGCCGGTCTGCTGTTCGGCAAGCTGTTCGTCGGTCTTTGCATAGCTGTCTGTCTTTCAAAAATATGTCATATACGTCAATATCACCCCCTTGTTTATGCTGTTGGCATGATACTGGCTATTTTCGTTATTTCGCCAGGCTTTATGATTCGTCCCCAGATATTTTCCTTTCTTTTCTTCACTTTTTTCCTATATATACTTCATATTTATTATAAGTTAAAAAAAAATTATTTATTTCTGTTGCCTTTTATAATGGTTATGTGGGTTAATCTGCACGGCGGTTTTTTAATGGGATGGGCGCTTTTAATTTTGGCTGTTTCATCGGAGACAATCATCGGATGGGTGTCACAGCGCAAAAATCCTCAAAATAAATTGTTATGGATGTGGACAGGTGTAACCTCCCTTGCTGTTTGTATAAATCCCTACGGATATAAACTATTGGTTTTTCTTTTTCAATCATTGACCGTAAACCGCGATATTACTGAATGGCGTCCGATTGTTTGGGATGATCTTTCTTTTTTAAGATTTAAAATTATGGCCTGTTTATTTATTATTACGCTTTGCATGAACATAAAAAAAAGTAGCGGTTGGGAAGTCTGTGCAATATTAATGATACTGTTCGCATCTTTACGCCACCAACGTCATACACCCTTTTTTGCGATTATTTGCGCACCCTACTTGATTCACCACCTTTCCGAAACCTTTCAATCCTTTCAAAAGATAGTTAAACTCCCTCATCTTACAAAATCCGTTTTTAACTGTTTGACAATTTTTATCGGATTACTGGCCATTTATCAGTTTTATAGTACTGTTTCGCTGTATGCCCAGACGAAATGCCGTATCATTGTAAGCCCCAAAGAATATCCGGTTTCGGCGGTTCGTTTTTTAAACCTCAATAATATTCAGGGAAATATAATTCTTCCGTTTACCTGGGGAGAATACGCGATATGGAAACTTTATCCTGATTGCCGGGTGTCTATTGACGGCCGTTTCAGAACTGTATATGATGAATCTGTTATCCAAGCACATTTTATCCATCCTGATGATATTTCCCGATTGCAAGAATTAATCAATCAATATCCGGCAGACATATTTTTGGCACGTCAATCTTCTTTTTGGAATACGTTTATTAAAGAGAATAAAAATTGGATATATGTCTATTCAGATAAAGTGGCGGTTATTTTTTTACACAAAAAAATACTCAAACAATTTTCTTCAGGACTGCAATATCCTAAGTCAGAACCTTTGCCCTATTTTCCTTAAACATAAGCACAAGGTAAGGGATGCAAACCAAATAATTTACCCAATTATTTGGTTTTAAAAATAATAAAATTTTTAGGCTCATCAATTCAATTTTGACAAAGCACTACATTTTTTAACCGACGTTACAGGCTTGAATCCATGACTGTAGAAATATCAACAAATTTTTTTTACGGTGTCAGGTATGGTGTTCTGATCAGCTTGTTCCTTATCATTACAACATTGGGCACATATTACCAAGTCAGGAATTATGCGTATGTCAATTTTGATGATGATGATTATGTTTTAAACAATATTCATATCAAAAACGGCCCTATCTATGAAAGAATTGTATGGTGTTTTACTGCTGCTTATGCAACTAACTGGCATCCGCTAACATGGTTGTCCCATTTATGTGATATAGAGCTATACGGTCTGAATTCAGGGCGACATCATCTTACCAATGTTTTGTTTCATGTCATCAATACACTGTTACTATTTGTTTTTTTACACAAAACAACCGGTACTTTATGGAGAAGTGGATTTGTTGCCGCTTTATTTGCTTTGCATCCGCTTCATGTTGAGTCAGTGGCATGGGTGTCGGAAAGAAAAGATGTGTTAAGTGCTTTTTTCTTTTTCCTTACACTAATCGGTTACCAGCGCTACTCGCGTTTTCCCGGCATCGGCACCTATCTGCTTGTGCTGCTGTTGCTGATGCTTGGGCTAATGAGCAAACCGATGCTTGTAACGACGCCTTTTGTATTGCTTTTGCTGGATTACTGGCCTTTGAGGCGTATATCTCTGTCTATGGCGACTATTTATGATACGCGTGTCAGATATAAGGCCATTCGGATAGTTGTAGAAAAATTGCCGTTGTTTATCCCGGTTACGGCTTCGATAGTCATTACCTATTTAGCTCAAAAATCAGGGGGTGCAGTTGCATCTGATGAGATTTATTCCCTTACCGTCAGAATCGCCAATGGTTTGGTGTCTTATATAAACTATATCCAAAAAATGTTCTGGCCGGCAAAGTTGGCAATTTTTTATCCGCATCCAGGTATGCCACCCTGGTGGCAGATATTGGGATGCGGGACTTTGCTTGTGGTGATATCATTTCTCACCATTATCTGCCGAAAGTGCTATCCTTTCATCGTTGTCGGATGGTTCTGGTATTTAGGAATGCTTGTGCCGGTAATCGGATTTATTCAGGTAGGTTCCCAGGCAATGGCAGACCGCTACACCTATCTTCCTCTTATCGGTCTGTTCATCAGCATCGCTTGGGGAGTTCCTGAATTGCTGAAAAACTGGCGTCATAAACAAAAATGGCTATTGGCACTTACAATCACTTGTCTTTCTGTTTTAGTTTTTATCACATTTAACCAAATCAGATATTGGAAAAATAGTGTCTCTCTTTTCCAACACGCCCTTGAGGTTACGGATAATAATTTTTTAGCGCATCATAATTTAGGCGTTGCTTTGGCCGAGAGGGGATATTACACTGAAGCGCTTAAGCATTATGGCGAAACAATACGACTGTCTCCGAGTTATGTGACAGCACACCACAATATGGGTATAGTGCTGGCCAAACAAGGACGAACAGATGAGGCGATTCGTAAATATTTCGATGTATTAGATTTTGAGCCAAATCATAAAGAAGTCTATTTCAGCCTTGGCAATGTGATGATCGCTAAAGGAAAATTTGATATGGCCGAGACCTATTTCAATAAAGCCATACAATTAAATCCTGATAACGCCGAAACGTACAACAATTTGGGTGTTGTGCTATTTCGATTGGGAAAAACACAAGAGGCGATTGCGGCTTTTCAAAAAACGATCAATATAAATCATGAACATGTTGGGGCGCGTGACAATCTTACAAAAATAATAAATTCTTTGAACTCAAAAAAGTCTGAATAATCAACCTGAGCCTAAAAATGAACTACGGCATGTCGAAACGCTTTACCATCATAATGCAGTATTGCGTCTAAAGCCTGATAACGTAAATGCTTTAAACAATGCATGAATTGATTTTGAAGAGCTTGGCATGCCCGATAAAGCGATACAGCAATATGCCAGAATCCTTGAGTTGAAACCGCAAAATATACCCGCCTATGTCAACATGGGCAATGTTATGATCACAAAAGGCAAAATTGATGAAGCGATTGTTTACTATAGTCATCAGATTTTGGTTTGTTCTGGCATGATTTTTGATCACGGTCATCAATAGAGTAGAACATGTCCACAGATAACATCAAAACATATTTTTCATTATCTTTCCGCTTTGAATATCTGATATGCCTTTTTTTGGTGGTGTCAACATTAGCCGTATATTGGCAAGTCAAAGAATTTGACTTTATCAATTATGATGACCCCCTTTACACCACGGAAAATCCTTATGTTCAGAAAGGGTTATGTCGGGAAAGTGTGATTTACGCTTTTACCCAAGGCACTGAAAAAGCCAACTACTGGGTACCGCTGGTGTGGTTGTCACATATCATTGATTATCAATTGGCCGGTCTGAACCCCGGCCGTTTCCATTTAACCAATCTGTTGTTTCATATTCTTAATGCGGTTCTTCTTTTTCTATTTTTTTATAAGGTGACCGGCCAATTATGGCGAAGCGGTGCGGTTGCCGTTCTTTTTGCTTTACACCCCATTCATGTTGAATCGGTCGCTTGGGTGTCAGAACGAAAAGATCTGGTCAGCGCTTTTTTCTGGTTTTTAACACTGATAGCATACGCCTACTATGTCGAACGCCCAAAAGTTAAACGTTATCTTCTTGTATTGTTAAGCTTTATTTTGGGATTGATGTCTAAACCAATGCTGGTAACATTACCTTTTGTGTTACTTATTCTGGACTATTGGCCTCTTGGAAGATTTTATTTTGCGCCATCCGTTGATAATGGCATTAAAGCCGGACGCAAAAATGCCAGTAAGCTTGTGATTGAAAAAATTCCTATGCTAGCACTTTTGCCGTTAGTAAGCTACGCAACCTGGTATTTTCAAAGAATTGGCGGATCGGTGGCGTCTTTAAAAGCTTACCCGTTTGATTTGAGAATAGCCAATATGCTGGTATCTTACGTTAGCTATATCAAAAAACTGTTGATACCGCTCAATCTGGCAGTTCCATACCCTTTTCCTGATACAATTCCAACATGGCAGTGGACCTTGTCTGTGATTATTTTAATCACCATCTCCATAGTCGTGCTTTATTATGCCAAGACACTGCCATGGTTGCTATCAGGATGGCTTTGGTATATAGGTGTTCTTTTTCCGGTCAGTGGGGTGGTCATAATCGGCGATTACGCTATGGCTGATCGTTATGCTTATTTAACGTTTATCGGTTTATACCTAATCATTGTCTGGAGTGTCAGTGATGTTCTGAGTGCAAGGCCAAGAAATATGATATTGACAGCAGCGTTATTTGCTATAATCGCAATCACTCTCATAACTACAACTTGGATACAGATCGGATATTGGCGCAACAGTATCACTTTGTTTAAACATACTGTCAAGATTACAGATAAAAATTATCATGCCTATCGAAATTTAGGAAGTGCGTTGGCAGAAAAAAATATGTTCGCTGATGCGATAGTATATCACCGCAAAGCATCAGATATGAACCCTGAATCGGTTGCTGATCTAAACAATTTAGCAAATGATTACCTTGGTGTTAACAAACCTAAAATAGCGCTATCCCTCTTCAACAAAGCGTTAGCCATGGAGCCAAACAACGAAATGACGCATTATAATTTGGGACTCGCCCTATCTGAACAAGGCCGGTCAGAAGAGGCTTTGCCGCATCATTATATGGTCTTACGCTTAAAACCTGATAATATAAATGCCTTAATTAATTTGGGCGTTGATCTGGCTAAATTAGGTAAAACAGATGAAGCGATTGCTCAATATTTAAAAGCACTCAAGTTAAATTCGGGGAATGTGCAAGCTTATGTCAATTTAGGCAATGCGATGATTGTTAAAAAATTGCCTGATAAGGCGATTCAATTTTATCATCAAGCCTTACGGCTAAATCCGGATAATGCCAAAGCATATAATAATTTAGGGGTCGGTTTGTTGCGCAATGGAAAAACAGATAAAGCAATCGCCTGTTTTCGAAAAGCGCTAAAGCTCAATCCTTCTTATTCTGAAGCATCGAAAAATTTAAAAGCAGTCCTTGAGTCCATAAAAATTGATAAGGTTAATGATTAGTTTTGGCAGATGAAAGAAAAATATTAATTATCGTATCAAACAATAAAGACGAAGTACAACTCTATTCATTATTGAAAGAGCTGCATGTAACTGAATTGCTTTGCTGTACGGAAATCCTATTGATAGAGAACTATCTTGGTATTGAAGATTTCGAATTATCCACTATAAATTTGAATAACAGAGTTGATATTCCAATAGAATCCCTTAAAATACCTTTCAGCAAAGGTTACGGTAGTAACCAAAAAATAGGTTATCAGTATGCTATTGCGAAAGGCTTTGAAGCTGTCGTTCAGGTTGATTGTTACGATCAATATATCTTTAAAATGCTGCCCGATTTAGTTAAAGTTGTACTTTCAGGAGATGCCGATGGATGTTTCGGCTCAAGATTAAAAGCGATGGATTCAGCTTTTAATTCCTATATGACTGTAAAAACATATATTTTGCAACGCTTTTTGGCAGTGTGCCAAAACCGGCTACTGAATTTACATCTTACAAATTATAACCCGGAATGCAGAATTTATTCTGTAAACGCACTAAAACAATTGCCTTTTCGTTATAATACGGATGGCGTTCTTTTTGATATTGAAATAATTATTCAACTTGCTCTGAAAGGTTTGGCCATTAAAGAAATTTCAATCAATAACCATATAAGCAAAGATGTTTGCCAAGCAAAAGGTTTTGCAGATGTATTCAATTCTATTGTCACGGCAATGACCAGCCGAATGCATCTATCCGGAATTTTTTACAAAAATAAATTCGATATTCAGAGAGATAACGTCAATTATGAGGCCAAATTCAACTATATATCTTCGCACACAATGGCTTTAAACGCTATCCCTGACCGAGTGAAAGTTCTGGATCTGGCGTGTGGCAGCGGATTTCTTGCCAAAGAGTTGAAAAAGAGAAAATGCCGGGTTACCGGAATTGATATGAAACCGGCGAATATGGAGAATTTTACTAAATTTATTTTGCTTAATTTGGATTTAGGCAAACTCCCTGAAAAGTTAGGACAATATAACTATATTCTTGCCCTTGACTGTCTTGAACATTTGAAAAATCCGGAAATGTTTCTTGCAGAGTTAAGAGAGAAATGCTTTTCATCAAAAATAAATATTATTTGTACAACTGCGAATATCGCATTTTTTCCGATCAGAATCGGATTGTTGCTTGGAACATTTAATTATGGACGTTTTGGAATACTTGATTTTACGCATAAACGTCTATTTACATTCAAGTCGTTTAAGCAAATGTTTATTCAGGAGGGATATGTCGTGACAAAAATACGGGGTATTCCGGCACCCTATCCAAAGGCTCTCGGATACAATATCCTCAGTCGTGCGCTTCTAAATCTTAATAAACTACTTGTCCGAATTGCACCGACTTTATTTGCCTATCAAATATATATTGAAGCCAAGATGAGGCCGCCTTTAAAAAATATTGCAGGCTTAATTGGCCGATAAAAAATCGAAACATTCTGAATTTAGAGAGTAATTTTTAATGCAAATTGTCATAAAAAAAATATCCGCCTTTTTGTTTATCTTCATCTGTTATACCGGATGGTTGACGGGCTTAACTTTCAATTTCACTGAATGTAAAATGTTTCCTAACTACAATATGCTTACTGAAGCCTTTATTAATCGCAGTCTTTCCATTCAAGAGCATCCGGCAGTTGATTACGCTTCGTTAAACGGAAACAGATATCTCTATTCGGGACCGCTGCCGGCTATTTTACGTTTTCCATTCACCCTTGTTTATGGGAAACGCATCCCCACCGGAATAATGATCGCTCTTTTCTGCACCGGTATCAGCCTTCTATTTAGAAATCTTTTGGAAGAACTGACACCGATTGCGCAAAGGGAAGCATTCGTTCGCGTTAAGAATATTTTTGCCATTACATTCAGCATTAATGGATTCAGTCTGTTAATGGTTACAATTCCCTCAATTCACCATGAATCAATCTGTACAGCGATGTTTTTTCTTATGATTTCGCTGTATTGTCTGGTGAAAATTATAAACAATGATTACCGCATATCAATTCGTATGTCATTTTTAATAGGTCTTTCACTTGCAATGTGTATAGCAAGCCGTTTTTCTTATCTTTTCTCAATAATATTCATCGGATGTATCCTTCTCTTTGGTTTTCAACAAAATTGGCCTAAAATCCCTCAACGCAAAACACTTCAGGCTTTAGCTATAATTATAGGCTTGGGTATCCTAACTATGACTTCACTGATGTGGTATAATTATTTTCGCTTCGGTGATTTTTTTGAGTTTGGCATTCAATATATAACGTCTTTATATAGCGATTACTTTAAACAGTATGGTTTTTTTCGTTTCGATCATTTGCCTTATAATATATGGTCAATGTTTTTTCGAATACCTGCATTAACGCCCAATTTTCCATTTATAGAACTCCCGACTTATATTCTTAAAAGCCAATCATTCAACTTATCTCCTTTCTTTTTAATCAATGCAAATGAACTGTGTGCATCTGTTTTTTGCCTATTACCGATAACTATTTTTTCGGCAGTTCCTTTAATATCCCAAAAGTTGCTATTTACCTCTGGTTTGAAGAAATTTTATTTGATTTTATTAACTGTTTTTTTGCTTCAGATTCTTCCTACCGCACTATCGGTTGCATCGGTTGCAAGATATTATTATGACTTTTTACCTATTTTATTGATGCTATCATATATCGGCTTAATCAGTTTGAAACTAAACTATCAAGTCTCTGATAAGCTAATTCTTGTATTGGGGCTTTTGTCTATCGTATTAAGTTTTGCCTTACCGGTTAATGGAATTGTTTTTTATTCTCAATATATTCAATACGCATCACCGCTTTTATCTTTTTTCTTTTGACCAACCTTACCGCATCTATGCCTCAAAACAGTACGCATAAAAGAACCACATACAAAATTCGACCTAATCTTCTGGTCAGTCTTTTTCTGGTTGTTATTACAATAGCAATATACTGGCAGGTCAGAACTTTCGATTTTGTTAACTTTGATGACCAGTTGTATATTGAAAACAATCCTCTTGTTCAGAAAGGACTTACGCTTGATGGAGTCGTCTGGTCTTTTGCAACTATAGATGCGACCAATTATCATCCGCTAACTTGGTTATCCTATATGTCAGATATTACAATTTATGGGATCAATCCGGGGCAACTACATTTAACCAATGTATTGTTTCACATCCTAAGTTCTATTTTACTCTTTATCGTTTTCAGGAGAATGACGTCAGAATTATGGAAAAGCGCGTTTATCGCGACGCTTTTTGCTATTCACCCGTTACATGTTGAAACAGTTGCTTGGATAGCTGAACGTAAAGATGTATTATGCACCTTTTTTTGGATGTTGACGCTATGGAGTTATGCCCGCTATTCAGAGCATCCCGGATTAATAAATTATTGCGGTATTTTATTTTTTTTTCTGCTCGGCCTTTTATCAAAACCCATGATCATCACTCTGCCATTTTTATTGCTTGTTTTAGATTATTGGCCATTGAAGCGTTTCTGCCTTGTACCATCTTGCCAAGGCAATTATGATATGAAACATAGTTGTTCAAAAAGTATTTTTAGGTTTGGCCATCAATTCAGTACGAAGATTTCCTTGCTTGTAGAAAAACTGCCGTTATTCATTCTTGCAGCCATATTTAGCATTATAACGCTGCATGCTCAACAAAAAGGGGGTGCGGTCGCTTCTTTGGGCTCGCTGAGTTATGACAGCCGAATAGCCAACGCGCTTGTTGTATATATCAAATATCTCATCAAAATGGTTATTCCCGTGAATCTAGCAGTGTTTTATCCTCATCCGATAGTATTGTCTTTATGGAAAGTAGTAAGTGCGGGCTTTCTTTTGTTAATCATTTTTTTTGCTGTCATCCGTTATAGAAAGCGACATCCCTATCTTTTGACAGGATGGCTGTGGTACATCGGAACACTTGCACCTGTCATCGGATTAGTGCAAGCTGGAGAACAGGAGATGGCAGATAGATACACTTATGTACCTTTGATCGGTATATTTATTATGCTTGCTTGGGGATTTTCTGAATTTTTAGGGCGACGGAGATATTGGCTAAGATATCTATCATGGTTATCTGTATCAGTGATTATTGTTCTAACAATCATATCATGGTTTCAAGTAAAATATTGGCGCAATAGCATTACCCTTTTTACACATGCACTTGATGTTACAGAAAAAAACTATGTGGCACACAATAATCTTGGGAATGCCCTGTATGAAAAAGGTAAACGGCGTAAAGCGCTAGCGCATTATTATGAAGCGATTAAATTGAATCCCGGTGATGCTAAATTATATTTTAATATCGGAAATATATATACATCTCAGGGAAAACCGTATCAAGCCTCTGAATATTATAACATCGCATTGAAAATTGATCCCGGCTTTAAGAAAGGATATATTAATCTGGGAAATGTATTAAGTTCCCAAGGGAAACCGAATGAAGCCATAAAGTGTTACAAAAAGGCTCTACGTAGAGATCCTAATTTTGTAGAAGCTCATAAAAGCTTGGGGTATGTGCTGACCAATCAAGGCAGAACAAATGAAGCTAAACGCCATTATCTGATAGCAATAAATTTAAATCAGGATGACCCGACCGCTCTTCACAATCTTGCTGTTTTAAATCAAAAAGAAGACATATATATAGCGATTTCAAAAGTGATAGAAAAACTTAACCAAAATCCGGAAAATTTTGAATTATATTTTCAACTTGGTGAGCTGTTTGGCAATTTATATCACAGACCTCAATCAGCTAATAATCCTAACAACCATTTTGAACAAACACTTATACTTCAACCCCTTTTTATTCAAGCGATGATTAATCTTTCTTTAAAATATGCAATTTACGGAAAATACGATGCTGCACAATATTTAATTAGAAAAATGGCCGTGCTACGCCCCAATAGCATTGAAGGTTCCTATTATATTGCCTCTATATACGCAAGGCAAAGCAGGGTAGATGAATCAATTCGGTGGCTGAAATTTGCAGTAAACTTGGGCTTTGTAAATTTAGAACGCTTGAAAAATGATAAAGATATGAAAACGATTCAAGATTCCCATTCTTATAAAAATTTTATACATACCAATGAGTTAACATTTTTAAAATAGCTAAAATTTACAAAATGACCAAAGTCGAGTTAAACTGATATGATATAATTCTTCATGACGATTTTTAATTATAAATCAAGGCCATTAACTGATCAATACTTATCAATTATCAAAAATAGCCCCAAACTATACTTTTCAACATCCGTCTGGAAATTTTGATAAATGCTTGGACAAAAGTTTTCCGGTATTTCTATTTTGCGTTATTTTTCCTGTGAAACTTCATAGTTTACTATGGGCTCGGTGTTTTCCAATATCAGGATAAAATTATATTCACTCAAATTCTACAAAAAAACTTATGGCCAAGTACTTAAATTTATTCTTCGTAATTATAATCCTTATCGTTTACTGGCAAGTAAGGAATTTTGAATTTACAAATTTTGATGATAACGTTTATATATATGAAAATCATCATATTCAAGACGGCCTGACCTTTGCTAATGTTGTATGGGCATTCACCTCTGATTACGCCGCTAATTGGCACCCGCTCACATGGATATCGCATATAGTGGATATGAGTCTGTATGGAATGAATTCTGGCCGACATCATCTTACCAATGTTATTTTACATATTATAAACACACTATTGCTATTTTACTTCTTCAATTTTATTTCCGGAAAGTTATGGGCATCCGGTTTTATCGCCGCTCTTTTCGCTTTACATCCGTTACATGTCGAATCCGTCGCCTGGGTCGCCGAACGTAAAGACCTGCTGAGTACCTTGTGGGGCGTGTCAGCACTCATAAGCTACGTCCGTTATGTTAAATATAAAGAACTTGAATGGTATTTGTTCGCACTGTTTTTCTTCATTGCAAGCCTGATGAGCAAACCGATGTTAGTCACCTTACCATTTATACTGCTTCTTTTGGATTACTGGCCGCTGAAACGCTTTTCATTTTATACATCAAGTGCTAAGAACGAATTAAAAGCGGTCTCTATATGGCGGCTCATTCTGGAGAAACTGCCTTTTTTTGTACTTGCCGCAGGTTCTGGCATTGTAACGGTTATTGTGCAAAAAAGCGGAGGCGCTGTTGCTCCGTTGGATACTTTCGCTTTAGACCTCCGTATTGGCAATGCGATGGTTTCATACTTACAATATATTTGGAAAATGATTTGGCCGTGCGGCCTGGCTGTTTTTTATCCGCATCCTGGCAAGTTGCCGCTATGGCAAATTATTGGAGCGTTTCTCTTGCTTATGGTTATATCTGTGTCGGTACTCAGATATGGCAGACAGCGTCCCTATCTGATGATCGGATGGTTATGGTACCTAATTATGCTAGTGCCTGTTATCGGTTTGGTGCAGGTGGGTTCTCAGGCCATGGCGGATCGATATACCTATCTTCCGCTGACCGGATTATTTATCATAATCACTTGGGGGGGGCATGAACTTTTATCACATTTAAAACACTATAAAGCGATACTCAGCTTTTTCGCAATAGCAACAATTTGCATTTTAACATTTATGACATGGATGCAAGTGTCTTACTGGAAAAATGACAGCACACTTTTTCAACATGCGTTAGATGTCACACAAAATAATTACCTTGCTCATAATAATTTAGGACTTGCGTTTGCTCGCAAAGGAAATCTGTCCAAAGCTGTTTTACAATATTCAAAAGCATTACAAATAAAACCATCCCATAAGGAAGCACATAACAATTGTGGTATTGCATTGGCAATACAAGGCGAGCCGGATAAAGCGATCTCTCATTTCTATTCTGCGATTCAAATCGATCCTCTCTACAATGAGGCACACAATAACTTAGGGTTTGTGCTTGCCAACCAGGGCAAGCTTGATGAGGCGATTCAGCATTATTATTTGGCATTAAAAAATAATCCGTCCTCTACAAGAATACACAAAAATTTGGCGAAGGCGTTATTTCGCCAAGGGCGAACCAAAGAAGCGGCCTATCATTATTCTGAAGTATTACGTATTAATCCGCATGATGACATTGCACATAAAAATTTAAGGCAATTGTATGACAAAAAAAAATAGCGCCGCCAAAGCATTTTTTTCCATACGATTTGAATTTCTGATTTGTTTGTTCCTTATCATCACTCTGCTTGGCGTTTATTGGCAAGTAAGAACTTTCGGCTTTACCCTTTTTGATGACACACTATATGTATCAGAAAATCGTTATGTAAAAAACGGATTGAGTTTCAAAGCATTCAAATGGGCCTTTAATTTTGAAAATAAGACGAACACTCATTGGCATCCGTTAACATGGCTTTCTCATGCGCTTGATTGCCATATTTACGGGTTGGAACCCGGCCGGCACCATATAACCAACCTGATTTTCCATATAATCAGCACTCTATTGCTGTTTTTATCATTAAAACACATGACTGACGACCTCTGGCAAAGTGCGTTTGTCGCCTCTTTGTTTGCTTTACACCCCCTGAATGTTAATTCGGTAGCTTGGATCGCCGAACGCAAGAATGTTTTAAGCACATTTTTCTGGATGCTCACCGTATGGCTATACGCTTGGTATTGTGCAAAGCCCAAACTTTATCGCTATTTAACGGTAGTGCTATCGTTGGCATTAGGGCTTCTTTCCAAACCGATGCTTGTAACGCTCCCTTGTGTGCTCATTTTGCTTGATTACTGGCCTTTAGAACGTTTTCAAAAAAAATGGAGTAGAAATGATTGCATCAAAACAAGAATAAAAAAATTGAATCCTCCAATTGCATCAATTCGACATAAGCTCGCATCTTTTCCATTTATATTAATACTGGAAAAAATACCTCTTTTTATTATTTCCGGAATTACTGTTCACTTATCTTCATCAGCACTACAAGATTTGGAACCAATGGCAGGTTTTTATGCTGTCCCTATGATGCTTCGTATTGAAAATGCGCTTGTTTCATATATTATTTACATCAATAAAATGTTTTGGCCTGATAATTTAGCCGTTTTCTATCCCTATCCGGATATGATTCCTTTATGGCAGACCATTGGTGCGTTTATCATTCTGCTTGCCATAACCTTATTCGCTGTCAAAAAATGTGAACAACATTCTTATATTATCATTGGTTGGTTATGGTATATCGGGACTTTGGTACCGGCATTAGGGTTGGTGCAGACAGGTCTTTGGCCTGCGTATGCTGATCGATTCACATATATACCGCTTATTGGCCTTTTCATCATTTTAGCTTATGGTTTGCCGGAATTATATTTTAAATGGCATTGCCGTAAAACCGGTCTGATTACCGCTGTTACAATTATTTTAATAACGCTCATATTCATCACATATAATCATGTGCAGCATTGGAAAGACGATATTGCACTATTTCAGCAAACAATAGCTGTGACCGAAGATAATTATATTGCGCACAATAATCTCGGTCTGGCGTTTATGAATCATGATCAACCTGTTAAAGCAATTAAACATTTTTCTGAGGCATTACGAATCTATCCGGGGCATACATTAGCGCATAACAACATGGGTTTTCTTCTGGCCAAACAGGGAAAAATTGATGAAGCTATACGATATTACTTAAATGCAATCTGGATAAACCCTGACTTTAAAAAAGCACATGCCAATATTGCGGTTGCCTTGATGAAACAAAACCGTACTGTTGAAGCCATTGAACATTATCAAACAGCAGTTCGTATAGATCCCAAGTATGCTGAAGTGCATCTTAATTTAGGTGTAGCACTTGCCGGACAATGCATGACTAAAGAGGCTGTCAATCATTTATATATCGTATTAGAAATAAATGACGGTTATGAAGCCCAAGCGCATTATAATCTTGGCAATGTTTTAAGAATGCAAGAGAATATTGATGATGCTATTTATCATTATTTAGAGGCGTTACAGATAAAACCAGATTTTGTAAAAGCACATAATAATCTCGGCATTGCTTTTATTCAAAAAGGAAAAATTGATAAAGCTGTAATTAATTTTAAAAAAGCGTTACAAATCAACCCTAATGCTGAAGACGCGTATAATAATCTGATAAAGGCTTTGGCAATTACAAAAAAAGAAATAAAAACAGGTATTCTTCAAGATAGCTTGCAAGTAGTTTACAATTTGTCTATTCCGTTCCAAATAAGGAGGGATGCCAAAAATAATATGGTGATTTAACATGCGAATCAAGGATTGAATTTAACTGTGTAAATTCAATGGATTACGAAACCATTTTAAACAATGGTTTGGCGTAACTCGACGTAACCCACTGTTTTCATTATATCTAAATTTTCAACCCTTAATTGGCATTTAATACAGAAATAAAGTAAACTGAAATAAATAGACAGCGGTAATTATTTTAAATGGTACAAAATTTGCATACATATCATTTATCAATATTGTCAACTCGACAATTTAACACTACCCAATTTTCTTTGATTAGCAACTGTATGAAAGACCAATAAAATGCCATCAGATAAAATTATAGCATTAGAAAAATTAACGGAAATTGTTACTGGCCTCCGAAAACAAAATCAAAAAATAATTCATTGTCATGGCTGTTTCGATCTTCTGCATATCGGACATATTCGCTATTTACAACAAGCCAAACAGATGGGTGATATTTTGATAGTAACCATCACACCGGATCAATATGTAGATAAAGGACCTAGGCGTCCGGCGTTTAACGCTGACTATCGTGCTGAAGCCATCGCATCGCTTGATTCCGTTGACTATGTGACACTGAACAAATGGCCCACTGCAGAGGAGGCTTTGCGCTTACTGCGCCCTGATGTTTATGTCAAAGGCTCTGACTTTAAAAATGCCGCTTCCGATCCGACCGGAAAATTGGTTCAAGAAGAAAAGATTGTAAAAGAGATTGGAGCGGAACTAGCCTTTACAGAAGATATTGTTTTCAGTTCGACAAATTTAATCAATCGTTTTTTCACCATGTTTCCAGAGGAAACGCAGCAATACCTGAAAATTTTCCGAACACGCTATAACCTTGAAGAGATTATTGCACTTTTAAATCAAATATCTTCGCTCAACGTACTTGTTATCGGCGATACGATTTTGGATGATTATCACTATTGCCATGCCATTGGAACATCTTCCAAAGATCCCGCGTTGGCGTTGCAATATGAATCCCATGATCTTTTTGCCGGTGGTGTTCTGGCGGTAGCCAATCATGTCGCTAATTTTGCTGGCAAGGTACAATTGGTGACGGTTTTAGGGACTAACGAAAGTTATGAAAATTTTATTCGGTCTAAATTACATCCCAATGTCGATCCTTACTTTGTTTATCAGGATGATGCGCCCACGCTGATGAAAAGACGTTTTGTTGAAGGATATTCCCTGAATAAACTCTTTGAAGTATATATAATGGACGATTCAGGGCTTTCAGCCGATAAAGATATCGCACTTCGTAACTGGTTAAAGGAAAAAATAAAAAATTATGATATGGTTATTGCGGCTGATTTCGGACATGGTGCGATCAGTGACCGAATTCGAAAAACACTTGTTGATAAGGCGCCTTTTCTGGCAGTCAATACTCAGGCGAATGCCGGTAACAGAGGTTTTCATACGGTAAGCCGCTATCATCAGGCTGATTTTGTCAGTATTGCAGAACATGAAATTCGTTTGGAAATGCGCGATACAAAAGGCCAAATCAATCCTATGGTGGAAAAAATAAGTGATCTGATGTGTTGCGACTGTTTTGTTCTTACCCGTGGTAAGAGAGGGTGTGTTATAAAAAGTAAAGACGGGCCCATAATCGAAGTGCCCGCTTTTGCCCAGACTGTCGTTGATCGAATTGGTGCCGGAGACGCCTTTCTTTCTGTGACCGCTCTCGCCGCCTTTTTAAAAGCTGAACCTGAACTTATCGGTTTTATCGGTAATGCTGTGGGTGCGCTTGCGGTTGAAATTCTTGGCAATCAGAAAGCTATCGACAAAATGAGCCTGCAAAAATACTTAACAGCATTGATGAAGTAATATGAAGAAGGACTATCCTATATTCGACACTTCCCGCCTTAATCTTCTTCCGCTGTCGGAGCGCAGACATGATCTTGATCTATCGGTGATTTTACCTTTGGCCTCCTGCGAGCAGAACAATGACAGTTTAACCACCGTTGCCGGACGAATTGTTCAAGCGCGCAATCATGGCGCACCTGTCGTATTAATGATGGGTGCCCATGTACTTCGGTCCGGCGTCCAACGCTACATTATTGATTTGATGGAAAAAGGCTTCATTTCCTGTATCGCTATGAATGGCGCCTGCGCAATTCATGATTATGAATTTGCTTTGATCGGAAAAACAACGGAAAATGTATCAAATTATATTCGCGCGGGACAATTCGGTCTTTGGCAGGAGACAGGACATATTAATCGCATTGTAAAACAGGCGTCGTATGAAGGCATCGGGTTGGGAGAGGCTGTTGGCAGAGAAATCGTACAAGGGGATTTTCCTAATAAAGAAATCAGTATTTTCGCGGCAGGCTATCGTTTGAGAGTTTTACTTACTGTGCATGTGGGCATTGGTTATGATATCATACACGAACATCCCGATTGTGACGGGGCCGCTTACGGAGCGACCAGCTATCGTGATTTTCTGCGGTTTGCGAAAATAATAGAATCTCTTCAAAACGGTGTTATTATGAATTTTGGCAGTGCTGTGATGGCACCTGAAATTTATCTCAAAGCGCTATCTATGGCGCGTAATGTGGCCATCCAAAATAACAGGCAAATTAATAACTTTACAGCACTGGTCTGCGACCTTTATGCGTTACCGAAAAATTTTCATAGTCAACCATCGAAGCAAATTGCGGGTTATTATTTCAGGCCGTGGAAAACCATGCTTGTCCGTACGGTAGCGGATGGTGGTGAAAGCTATTACGTACAGGCCCCCCATAACCGTACAATTCCTGAATTATGGACAGCAATCCAAAAAATAAGGGGCGAAGAATGATTTGGTCAGACAACATTTTGGAACTTAGTGAAACGCTTAAAAATCTTTCAGTCAAAGACAATCAAAATAATGATCTCGCTCTTGACAAAGGCTTTTCAATTTGGAAAGATATAGCATTAAATGCTAGAGAGAGCGGACGAAGTATTTTTTTTGTAGGCAACGGAGCGAGCGCTTCCATGGCCAGTCACTTTGCTGCTGATTTGGCCAAAAACGGAAGAGTGAAAACGGAAGTATTCACCGATCTTGCTTTGATAACCGCCGTTGCCAACGACATTTCATACGATCAGGTGTTTGCCGAGCTGTTACGATTGAAAATGGATCAAGATGACATACTGATTGCCATTAGCGGTTCCGGAAATTCACCCAATGTTCTTCGTGCTGCTGAAGCAGCCGCCGAACAGGGCGGAACCATTATAACGTTATCTGCGATGAAGGCTGAAAATAAACTCAGACAATCAGGAAACCTCAATTTCTACATTCCAGCTCAAACTTATGGCTTTGCAGAGACCGGCCATGCCGCTATTTTGCATTTTTGGATTGATTCAATCGTCGATCCTATCTGAAAAAAGGAGTAAGCTAAGTTGAAATCAAAGCAATTAAAAACTGTTCTGGTAACTGGTGGTGCCGGTTATGTCGGTGCGGTACTTGTGCCCAAACTGATAAATGCCGGTTATAAAGTCAAAGTAATAGACCTTTATTTATACGGTACGGATGTATTTGACACTGTGCCCAAGAAAACTGATTTAACGGAAATAAAAGGGGACATACGCGATCAACGGCTATTGGCAAAGCACATACCAGGATGTGATGCCATTATCCATTTAGCATGTATTTCCAATGATCCCAGCTATGAGTTGGATCCTCAATTAGGTAAATCCATTAATTATGATGCTTTTCCACCCCTTGTTGATATATCCAAAAAATCAGGCGTAAAAAGATTTATATATGCATCCAGTTCCAGCGTCTATGGGATCAAGAATGAACTGGAGGTTACCGAAGACCTGTCGTTGGATCCCTTGACCGATTATTCCAAATTTAAAGCCTTATGTGAGGAATATCTGCAAAGCGAGGCTACGGATGATTTTATTGTAACCACCATCCGACCTTCCACAGTTTGCGGCTATTCTCCCCGTCAACGATTGGATTTGACTGTGAATATTTTAACCAATCATGCGATTAACAAAGGGAAAATCACAGTTTTCGGAGGCAGACAGAAACGACCCAATTTGCATATTGCCGATATGACCGACCTGTACCTGTTTCTATTAGAACAAGCAGATCAAAATATTCATAAAAAAATTTACAATGTCGGGTATGAAAATTATTCCGTTCATGATATAGCTGAAAAGGTAAGAAATACGTTAGACGGTAATATTCCGATTACCACAACTCCTACGGATGATAATCGTTCCTATCATGTTTCTTCCAAAAAGATTAAAGCCGAACTTGGCTTTGAGGCCAGTCACAGCATAGAACAAGCGATTATAGATTTGCAAAAGGCATTTGATTCGGGTAAAATACCGAACCCCATGGATGATATACGCTACTATAACATCAGAACCATGCAATCCGTTCATCTTAAATGATTGCAACTATTCTGATCTTATATGCAAAAATCGAATTTAATGAATAAGCCAATAGATGAAAAATAGTTATGAAGACAGATATTACCGAACTTGAATCTGTTGCCAGTCAGATACGCGGCAAGCTGGTGGAAATGTCGCATTATAGCAGGGCGGCCCACTTAGGCTCCGCCCTCTCTTGTGTAGATATTCTGGTAACCTTATACTGGAATAGTTTGGCGATAGCACCTGATAATCCTGCTGCGCCTGATCGAGATCGATTTATCCTTAGCAAAGGACACGCTGCTGCCGCGCTGTTTGCCACACTGGCAATGAAAGGATTTTTTCCTGAAACACTTCTGGATACTTTCGGCCAAGCGGGTGGCCTCCTTGAAGAGCATCCCGGCCCCGGTTGCGCACCAGGTGTGGAAGCAGCCACCGGCTCCCTAGGACATGGGCTGCCTTTGGGAATCGGTATGGCTCTGGCCAGCCGTATTCAAAGCATACCGTATCGTGTTTGTGTCTTGATGAGTGACGGTGAATGCAATGAAGGCTCGGTTTGGGAAGGCGCAATGTTTGCCGCCGGAAAACGTCTGCACAATCTTCTGGCAATTATTGATTTTAATAAATGGCAGGCCACCGGTCGCAGTTGTGAAGTCATGGCTTTAGAGCCATTAGAGCAAAAATGGCGGTCATTCGGATGGGAAGCTTATGAAATTAACGGCCACGATATAAAAGTACTTTTAGAAATAATGAACCGCTTCCCCAGCGTTTCTGGAAAACCTGTCGCGATAATTGCGCATACTATTAAAGGCAAAGGTGTTTCATTCATGGAAGATGACAATAACTGGCATTATCGCATCCCCAATGCCCAGGAGGTCGTCAAAGCCAAGGGGGAGCTGGGGCTATTATGAGAAACGCATTTGCTGATGAACTCAAGACACTTGCCGCCAGTAATCATCAAATAGTCCTGCTATCCGGTGATATCGGGAACAGATTGTTTGATCCCTATAAAAAGGAATTTCTGGAACGTTTTTTCAATTGTGGCGTCGCCGAAGCCAATATGACCGGAATGGCGGCCGGTATGGCATTGTGCGGACTACGCCCGATAACCTATACAATCACACCTTTTAATACAACCCGTTGCTTAGAACAGATTCGAATTGATGTATGTTATCATGAGCTACCGGTTATTATTGTCGGTGTCGGTGCCGGTCTTTCTTATGCCGGTTTGGGGGGAACCCACCATGCCTGTGAAGATATCGCCTTGCTGCGCGCATTACCTAATATGACCGTTATCTGTCCGGCTGATGCGGTAGAAGTCCGTCTGGCACTTCGCGCCGCTCTTTCTCATAATGGCCCGGTATATATCAGGTTGGGAAAAAAAAATGAGCCGGTGATTCATAAAAAACAACCGCAATTTATAATTGGAAAGGGTATTATTATTCGCCAAGGTAGTGATATATGTCTTTTAAGTACAGGAAATATTCTTCCTAATGTTATTGAATCCGCCATCCGATTAGAGCAAAAGGGGATATCCACTCAGGTAGTCAGCATGCACACCGTCAAACCCCTTGATAATGAAATGATAGAGGATGTTTTTGATCGATTTGGCGTGGTTGCAACCATCGAAGAACACAGTCTTATTGGCGGATTCGGTGCCGCTGTGGCCGAATGGTTGTCTGATCAACCGCCGCAAAAAGGACGGCTTTGTCGTCTGGGAATTAAAGATACATTTTTACATCAATGTGGAAATCAGGAAAACGCTCGTACAATGGCCGGCCTTGATTCGGCAAAAATTGTCACCAAAGTGACAAATTATTGGAGGCAACGCATTGATACGCATCGGAATTGATTTTGATAATACGATTATTTGTTATGACACTGTTTTCCACAAGGCTGCTTCAGAAAAAGGACTGATTCCTAATAATTTTCCCCAAACTAAAGAGCAGATTAGGAATTATCTGCGCAAGCTTGGCCAGGAAGATGCCTGGACAGAGCTTCAGGGATTTGTTTACGGTGTTAAAATCGCAGAAGCGCAGCCGTTCCCCGGTGTCATTGATTTTTTCAGATTGTGTCAAGAGAACGATGTCGCCGTTAATATAATCAGTCATAAAACCAAGCATCCGTATATCGGGCCGCAATATGATTTACATCAATCCGCTTATAACTGGATGAAATTACAAAATTTTTTTAATTTCGATGATCCGATATTGACTCAGGAACAAGTGTTCTTCGAAATTAGCAAGGCGGAAAAAATAAGCCGGATTGAAAAACTTAAATGCACCCATTTTATTGATGATCTTCCCGAATTTCTATCTGAATGCACTTTTCCGAAAGATGTCGTCCGTATGTTGTTTGCACCGAATCATAACCTTGATAAAAAATATCCTTTTCAGCGGTTTACGAACTGGGCAGAAATGAGCAGAATGTCGTTTAATAATAACAAAAGAAAATAATCAGGCGGAGAAAGAGTTATCCACGACTTTGAACATCATGCCAGACGATTGGCCCAAAAAGCGGGTTTGCAAGGAGCTTTCAATTTAAGACCTGTTCCCTGTGGTGGAAACAACCGTGTGTTTGAATTACATGCCGGACCTGAAAAACTCTTTCTTAAATCCTATTTCCGGCATATAAAGGACACTCGAGACCGTTTGGATGCCGAATTCGGATTTATCTCTTTCGCTTGGCAGCAGGGAATACGACTAACGCCAAAGCCCATCGCCATAGATCGGGATCATCATCTTGGATTGTATGAATTTATTGAAGGGGACCATCTGAAACCGGACGATGTTAACAAAGATGCTATTCATCAGGCGATTAAATTTTATCGAGCGTTAAATCGTAACAAAAACAATTCTTTAGCCTTAGTATTGCCTCATGCATCAGAAGCCTGTTTCAGCATTAAAGCGCATGTCTTATTAGTGGATCAGAGATTGAAACGTTTACAAAAAATGAATATTGATGATGCGATTACAAAGGCGGCCTTAAAATTTATCCACAAAGAGCTAACGCCAATGTGGAAAAAGATAAAAACAACGCTTTTAAGACGGTTGAGTGCCAAGAGACTCAATAAAAAACAACCTCTGGCACTAGCAGAACGTTGTCTTTCGCCTTCCGATTTCGGTTTTCATAATGCCCTATGTCAAGACAGTGGTGAGCTTCGTTTTATTGATTTTGAATATGCTGGTTGGGATGATCCTGCCAAACTGGTTTGTGATTTTTTTTGTCAACCGGCCGTACCGGTGCCATTCAAATTTTTTTCAACGTTCCAAACAGCAATTGCATCGCAATTTACAGAACAGAAGCGTGTGATAGATCGAATTAATCTACTTTTCCCGCTATACCAGCTAAAGTGGTGCTGTATCTTATTAAATGAGTTTTTACCCGGAGGAAAAGCACGCAGAGTGTTTGCAGGCGAACAGAACCACACAATTGCCCAACAAAAGCAACTCGAAAAAGCTCACACACTGTTTTTAAAAATAAGAACGAAAGAATAAAACGTTAACGACAATAACAATTAAAAAAAGACAATATAAAGGGGACACTTAATGGCGTATGTAGATTTTATCTCGGCTGTGCATACAAAGACCAAACGTGATTATTTAGGGCGTATTAACGCTTTTCCAAAAGCGGAAGCCGCCCAAAAAGCTAAGTTGTGGGACTATGATTACTGGGACGGGGACCGCAGAATATGTTATGGCGGTTACCATTATGATGGCCGTTGGGCCAAAGTGGCGGAAGCAATGGTAAAACATTACAATTTAAAACCGGGCGATCGGATTTTAGATGTTGGTTGCGGCAAGGGGTTTCTGGTTTATGATTTCACCCAGGTTTTACCCGGTGTCGAAGTGGCCGGAATAGACATTTCCAGTTATGCCATTGAGAATGCCAAGCCGGAGGCCAAACCTTTTCTTCAAGTAACTCATGCAAAAAGCTTGCCTTTTGAAGATGATAGTTTTGACCTTGTGTTTTCTATTAACACCCTTCATAATCTCTATTGCCACGAACTGGACTCCGCATTACGGGAAATAGAACGTGTAAGCAAAAAGAATAAATATATTTGCGTTGAGTCTTACCGCAATGAAGAAGAGAAAGTAAATTTGTTATACTGGCAAGTGACGTGTGAAATGTTTTGTACACCTGAAGAATGGCAATGGTGGTTTAATTTGTGCGGTTATACCGGGGATCATTCTTTTATCTATTTTGAGTAAAAATAGTGAAAATCTTATATGGAAAATAAAACACCGAAAACTAAAGAACCTCAATATCAATGTTGCCTTGATTTTGAAAAGCGATATGGCCTTCAGACATTGGGTCTGATGAGCAGTCACACATGGCTGACAGACCCAAAACGGCTCGTATTTGTTCTTTCCAGATACAAATTCGTTGCCAAGATGTTTAGCGGCATGCAAAAAATCCTGGAAATCGGTTGTGCGGATGCTTTCGGGACACGGATAGTGAGTCAGGAAGTTGAATCATTAGTGGCCTCTGATTTTGACCCTATTCTTATCAAAGATGCCAAAAACAGAATAATCGAACCGCATACTTATCAATGTATCACGCATAACATTCTTGAAGGCCCTATCCCGGACGGCTTTGATGGTGCCTATGCTTTGGATGTTATTGAACACATTTCTCAAGAACAAGAAGCAATATTTATTTCAAACATTATCAAATCTGTAAAACCTAACGGAACTGTAATTATTGGTACGCCATCAATAGAATCCCAAGAATATGCGTCTCCTGCGAGCAAACAAGGACATATCAACTGCAAAGATGGTAGCCAGTTTAAAAATTTGCTTTTAAATTTTTTCAACAATGTTTTCATTTTTTCAATGAATGATGAGGTTATTCATACCGGTTTCTATCCTATGGCTAACTATCTTATGGCTTTGTGTTGTTATCCTAAGTGACCGTGACTAAACATGCTTTGAGCGATGAATTAAGCATGGATTAAAATCTAATATCAAAATGCATAAAAATCGTTATATAATTATAGGCGGTGATAGTTTTTTAGGAAGTCATATCATCAGTCATTTAGAAAAAAATTGCCAACGCGTGATTACAACATCTCGAAATCAGGGAGCCATATCCGATAAATGCATACATCTTGATTTGAATGATGATATTGCACATTGGAAATGTCCAGATGATATCGAAGTTGCCATATTGTGTGCGGCGATTACTTCAATAGATCAATGCCGCCTGTATCCCGATAAAAGCCGTTTTATCAATGTAAAGCAAACAGTTGCTTTGGCTTCAAAGTTAGTAAAACAAGGGGTGTTTATTGTTTTTCCTTCCACAAATTTAATTTTTAACGGCCAATCTCCCAAGCAGAAACCTAATGACCGGGTTTCTCCGGTCACTGAATACGGAAGGCAAAAAGTGTTGACGGAACAGCGTCTTATGACTTTATCACCCCATATTGCGATTGTTCGATTTACCAAAATCCTTGCAAAAGATACTAGCCTGATAACCAATTGGATTGAAAAATTAAAAAACAAAAAGGTGATACACCCCTTTGAAGATATGGTGCTTGCCCCGGTTTCAATTGGTTTTGCTACAAACGCAATTATACAAATCGCCAAACATAAATTATCCGGTGTCTCACATATATCAGCTTCAAAAGATATTACTTATAAACAACTAGCCAGCTATATTGCCAAAAAAATTGGCGTCAGTCAGCAATATATTCAATCCGGGAAAGCATGTAATTCGGGGCTGAAATTTGAAGTGATTCCCAAACATACAACGTTGGACACAACCCGGCTAGAGAAGGAACTGGGTTTAAAACCTCCTGATGTTTTTGAAGCCATAGATTCCCTTTATAATTCGGTAAACAGAAAAAGTGATAATCAACTGCCGCATCAATCTGAGGTAAATGCAACCTGCCATATTTGTCAATCTTCACAGGTTATCGAAGTAAAAGAATATCGTAATTTTGTGCGTGTTTCATCCGATTGCCGCTCTATGCCTAAAGGCGGTAAATTAGGAGTGTGCCAATCATGTGGCTGTGTTCAAAAAATTATCGACGATGATTTTCAGAGTGAATGCGAACGAATATATGAATCCTATTCCGTATATTATCAGGCAGAAGGTGAGGAGCAAAGGTCTTTTGGGGAAGAAAGCGGACTTTCCCAATTCCGTTCCGAACGTATTTTAAGTGAACTTTTCAAAGATACGACCTTACCAAAGCAGGGAACCCTTTTAGATATCGGTTGCGGGAATGGTAATTTGCTGCGATCTTTTTCAAAGTTCTATCCGTTATGGAGCCTTTCAGGCTCAGAACTAAATAACAAATATAAATCAACGGTTATGGCGATCCCCAATGTAAAAGCTTTTCATACGTGCGATATTGGCACAATTTCTGATCAAAATGATATGATAACCATGCTTCACTGTTTAGAACATATTGTTGATCCGATCTCTTTTCTTAAAAAAGTGAGTGAAAAAATTAAACAAGAAGGTTTAATGCTAATAGAAGTTCCTGATTTTAAGCAGAATCCGTTTGATCTTATTATTGCCGACCATTGTTCCCATTTCGATATGCAATATTTAAAACTTTTGTTGCGACACGCTGGTTTTGAAATCCTTATCGCTGCTGATGATTATGTCTCTAAAGAGTTGACTTTTCTGGTTCGTAAAAGTAAGAATCAATCATTCAATGATAAACTATTGCAAAAACACGCATCTTATGAAAAAATCAGGCGGTCACTGGTTTGGCTTAAAAAAACTAAAATGAAAGCATTAAGTGTATCTGAACAAGGCAATTTAGGTTTATTCGGAACATCAATAGCAGGTGCATGGTTAGCCAGTGAACTGGGTCATGTTGTCACATTTTTTGTAGATGAAGATCCGAGTCGCATCGGAAAAGAATTTATGGGGCGAAAAATTTATCATCCGGACGATGTTCCGAAAAATAGTTATGTATTTCTTGCATTCCCAAATATAATTGCAAATAAGATATGGGAAAGAATGAGACACTGCAAAGCAAATTTTTGTTTGCCTTATCCACATAAAGAATAATTTTACTACGGCAAATTTACTGGGCTTGATAATTTTTAGGGTTATACCGTCGCTATTGTCATGGTTAATACTCCCGATACCCTAAAGTTTTAAGTATACCATTATTTGAAATATGTTAAGTATTTTTTGAATAGGTTTATGAAAAAAGGATTCGTTTGCACATCAGAGTTAGCTGCGTTTATTTTCACGATTGCTTCAATTTTGTTAATATCATATTGTAGCTGGCATGATCTTAAAATCGGCCCTGTTGACGATGAGAACTGGTGGTATTGGAGTTCTATCAACAAATCTCAATTTATTGATATGAGTATTATCAACCCCGTTCAAAGTTTGGGGGGAGCGAGTACACCTTTCTGCTATTGGTTAAATCCTGCCTATATCATCTCAGATTGTCTCAAAAACGTTATCAACCCATTTTATATATCTCGGCTTATAAATCTGTCTCTTGAAAGTATCACCCTCTTGCTTCTATGCTTGGTGATTCAGCTAAAAACGAGTACAACAGTGTTTGTAATTATTTCCTATGCCATGCTCTCAATCGGAGCAAGCAATAAACCGAACGAATTCAATATATTTGGCCATTTAATTGCCATAAATATCCTGAAATCCATATCAATGCTTTGGATCGTGGTGTTCTTTGCCGATTTTCCAGGAAAGAAAAACATCATCAGAAGTATCATTGCTTTGCTGCTTATATTCTTTTCCGTCATGTTGAATCCACTCTACACGCCGATCTACTTCCTATATCCCGTCATCATTGTGGGAGTCATTATATTTTCAGAACTGGCATACGAGAAGAATAATGCTATCAAAATCGAAATCGGTGTGTACATGTTCTTCATACTTTTTTTTGCAATGTTCTACTATTCTTTGGTCAGCGGTGTAGCAAGAAATGATTTTCCTAATGAAATCTACAGCGAAATTCAGACATTTGATTATTTAAATGCCATGCCGTTTCGCGGGAAAGACAGTACTTTTTTATTTTTTTTAGTTCTTCTATCCATAATTTTTAATATTTCTTTGGATATAAATATCAATAGATTGAGGCTTCATCGAGCGATGTTCATCGTCTTGATAATTATTGGTGGTATCGGCTGGATGTACACATACAGTGGTTTGAAATGGAAATACCCATCTCCGGTTTATCTGGAGCAATCCATTTTAGCGTTGATTCTTATCGAGGTTCTATTGTGCATCGAATTAGTGTTGAAGAAACTAAATCTGAAGCCTCCTCTCCTATTTGCTATGCTACCATATCTATTGGTAGCATACCTGCTTTTTTCTCCGCAGATTAAGAGCCAAACGGTCAATATCATGAAAACTGTTTTTAAAAAAAGTACTAATATGTCATCAACCTCATTAAAAAAGCCGTCTCGTGAAAAGCCAATTTCGGGTTTTTTAAGAAAAGAACTGGCGCTTGATCTTCATGATTGTTATGAAGGATCGGTTTCATTGATGATCGGCATGCCTGATAGCCCGATCTCAAAAAAAATCGGATTTCAAAAAGGTGAGCGTTTTCAAAAAAAATACATTGGCGTTGTGCCTCTATATATAAGACATTTTATCGACGATCAATTATATTTAACAGGGATGTGGAAAAATTTCGTACCGACACTGGGTGACAATAGTCATATGGTTTCATCTTTCAAATATCATTTTTTCAGTCGATTACTATCAAATAAGAGCGATTACCAAAGCCGGAACTGGCTTGTACCAACTATATTCGATAGCAGCATATTTGCATTGTTAGGGGTAAAATATCTCATATCTGATCTGGAATTGGAAAATAGTCGAATAAAAAAGCAATTTAACTACCATAGTAAATTGGGTGAGATTCATGGTTATGAAGTTTTAAACACAAATACGGGAAATTTTTATCCGACTGACATCATTTACTACAAAACGGTAAACGAGGTATATCGTTACATCCGAACCAATGAAGTTGACTTCACAAAAACCGTGTTTATTCACCATACGGATAAATTTGATAAAGTACTCTCTGTCGGCAATACAAAAATTTTCGGATACCCGAAAACAGGCGTCGCACGTTTTGAGGCCGCATCATCTGGTTCCTCGTTAGCAGTTTTACCATTAGAATTCTCCAACGCGCTCATAGCCAAAGGAGAAGGAAATTTCCAAATAGTGCGGATCAACCTCATCATGACCGGTGTGCTTTTTAAAGGGAACATTCAGATCACCATGGAAAATGGATTCGGATTAATGAATCTTGGGGGACGTATCAAGGATAGAAAAGACATGAAAAAGCATGGCATATATGAAGATGGGTATATTTCATACCCAGATTCGTATCAACCTCATCAAATATTCTAAGTTTCCTCATATAAAAATGGAATACTTCTGGACAGATACTTATTTGGATAGAATATGAATAGTATAATCTAATTTAAAATATTAAGAAAGACACTCAAAATGCAATTAGAAAAAATGTGTGCGGCTATTTTAGTTAATCTTCAGCAGCCGCTTGTTGTTGACAAAGTTACCTTACCTTCTAAACTTGATGTCGGCCAAGTACTGGTAAAGGTTTGCTTTAGTGGTATCTGCGGATCGCAGCTTGGTGAAATAAACGGTGTCAAGGGAAAAGATCAATACTTACCTCATTTGCTTGGACACGAAGGTTCTGGTGAAGTTTTAAAAACAGGGCCGGGTGTAAACTCTGTTCATACAGGCGACCATGTAGTCATGCACTGGCGCAAAAGCAGCGGTATTGATGCACCCCCTCCTGTTTATCAATGGAAAGGCAAACGCCTTAATGCCGGCTGTGTAACAACTTTCAATGAGTATGCCATTGTTTCAGAAAACCGTCTGACGACCATTCCAAAAGATTTTGATTTAAAACTTGCGCCGCTTTTCGGATGCGCGGTGACCGTTGGGCTTGGCATTATTACCAATAATGCCCAATTAAAAATCGGCGATTCGATCGTTGTTTTCGGTGCCGGCGGCGTCGGTCTCAACGTTATTCAGGGCGCTTCAATGACTTCCGCATTTCCGATTATTGCCGTTGATATTTATGATAGTAAGCTTGAAATGGCGAAATCATTTGGCGCCACGCATCTGATAAATTCCAACAAGATTGATCCTACCGATGAAATTTGTAAAATTTTAGGTGTACAAGGTGCTGATGTTGTCATTGATAATACCGGGGACGTAAATGTTATCGCATCAGCCTATAAACTTACTCAGCCTCAAGGTAGAACTGTGCTGGTCGGAGTGCCTAAAATCGGTAACAACGCCTCTCTTTACACTCTGCCACTCCATTTTGGAAAAATTTTAACCGGCTCTCATGGTGGTGAATCATTGCCGTCTGTCGATATTCCGAAATATATTCGACTTTATGAAGCCGGTAAGTTAAAATTAGATGAATTGATTACCGACCGCTTTACTTTAGATGAAGTCAATCTTGCCATCGAAAAAATGAATAAAGGCGAGATTGCAGGTCGCTGTTTGATTGAAATCAATCATTCTACAGATTGAAAGTTACGTTTTGTTATGCTTGTAGGCGATTTTTTATAATTATATAATAAGTTTAGGTATAAAAATGAAGAAAGTAGCAGTTATTGGCAGTAATTCTTTTTCCGGCAGTGATTTCATTGATTATATCTTAAAAGTAAGAGATTACAACGTTCTTGGTATCAGCCGTTCTCCCGAAAAAAGCGAAGTTTTTCTGCCTTATAAAAAAAATCCCAACTTAAATCGGTTTAAGTATTATCAAATGGATTTGAATCGGGATATGAAAGGCTTAAAAGAACTTCTTTTAGCGGAAAAGCCAAACTATATTATCAATTTTGCGGCCCAAAGCGAGGTTGCTCCAAGTTGGGAGCATCCGGAGCAGTGGTTTCAAACAAACGCCGTAGCTATTGCAGCACTTGGTGATTTTTTGCGTCAGCAAGGTTGGTTAGAGCGCTATGTGCATATCTCTTCGCCGGAAGTTTATGGTACTTGCGAGGGAATTGTCAAAGAAGACGCGCCTTTGAATCCCAGCACCCCTTATGCGGCTTCAAAAGCCGCTGGTGATTTGATGCTGTTTACTTTGGTTAAACAATATAACTTCCCATTGGTGATGATTCGATCTACTAATGTGTATGGTGCTTATCAACAGTTATTTAAGATCATTCCTCGCTCAGTTATCTACCTGAAGATGGGCAAAAAAATTCAGTTGCATGGAGGTGGACATGCTGTTAAATCATATATTCATATTCGTGATGTATCTAAAGGGGAATTGATGGCCATGGAGCAAAATCACCACTACGGAGAAATATATCATCTATCTCCGAATAAGGGAGTAGCCGTGCGTGATGTGGTCAGTAAAATCTGTGCTCTTTTAAGTAAATCATTTGAAGATAGCACGATTACCGTTGCGGAAAGGCCCGGACAAGATAAAGCGTATGTTATCGACTCAGCTTGTGCGGAAGACACACTCGGATGGGTCCCTAATATAGATATGGATACAGGCTTAATAAGAGTCATTAACTGGATTGAAAAGAACTGGAATGCGATTAAAAAAGAATCGTTGGAGTACATGCATAAACCGTAAAGCAGATATAGATTATGAACGTATTAGATCAATATTATGGTGATTTGGATCTGACATTATTTGTCGCCTGTTATAATGAAGAAGATAATATCATTGAGACGCTACACACGCTGTTGTCAGCACTCAAAACAGTAGATTGTTCCTACGATATAATTATAATAGATGACGGTTCTACAGATAATTCAGTAGAGTTGATTCGGACATTCCAACAAAAAAATCCAGACTTGCCCATTATTTTAAAGGTTAACAAGGAAAATGAGGGATTGGCACAAAATTATATCGAAGCCGCTTTTTTAGGACGAGGGAAATACTATCGTCTCATTTGCGGGGATAATGTTGAGCCTAAAGAAACATTTGTTACAATCTTTAAGCATCTGGGGGAATCTGATATGATTATTCCCTACCAGGTGGAATGTCCCGGAAGAACTTTTTTTCGTCGTTTGCTTTCGCGCGTGTACACCAATCTTATTAATTTCATTAGCGGTTATTCCATTAAGTATTATAATGGGTTGGCAGTTCATCTTCGATACAATGTGATGAGATGGCATACCAACTATCGAGGATTCGGGTTTCAGGCGGATATGATTACGCGCCTTCTGGATGAAGACATCCAGTATATAGAAATACCGGTTGTAGCGAAAGAACGCGAGGCCGGAACCTCAACAGCGTTGAAAATGAATAATTTGTTTTCCGTCGCCCATACACTCCTTGATTTATCTATTCGCCGCATTGGCAGGAGTTTCTAATGCAACTGGTTTTATTTGCAACAGGTCTGTTTTTGACCGCATTCATTATTCATTTAATCGTATGGCATATTCGGTTGCCGCAAAAACAAACGTTTACGCTTCTTATTATATTTTTGGGCCTACTGTTTATTAGTCCTTTATTCCTTAAATTGACTCCGTCACTGTTTCCTTACAAACCGTGCGGTATTTCAGAGTGGTTTCATGTAGTACTGTTTCATATTGCGTTGACGTTAGGATATATTGTCACATATTCCGCGATTGAAGAAGACAGCCCCTCTTTATGCCTTATCAGATATGTAGCCGACGCCGGAACTGACGGAAGGACTGATGAAGAAGTCAGGAATTTTTTAAGCCAAGTTCCTATTATTGAAATGCGTATTGAAGCCAGTTTACGAGATAATTTAATTATCAAAGAGGATGATAAATACGAATTGACTGAAAAAGGTCGTCGCTTGGCACTGGTTTTCAAATTTACTCAGGATATTTTGGGAATGCGTACGGGAGGATGATAGTGAATTTAAACTGGCTTCTTGCAATGACACCAATTGTCGGTCTTACCGTAAATACAATTACACACGCGTTATTTTCCCGAATTTTAAATAAGTCATCTGTCAGTATTTCTATTATTCTGGCATTTATATGTCATATTGTATGCACTGTATCAATTAGTGTGTTAGTTTTAAATTCAATGAGCCTTATGAAAGGAGACTTTTGGGCGTTATTAGGATTCAATCTGATTATATCGTTAGCACTCGCGTATGGATATTTTAATTTTATTAATCTGAATATCGCATCTATCAGAATTCGTTTGTTAAAAGAGATACTTATATCCGATAAAGGGCTGATGCTTGATGATATTTTAACGATTTACAACCCCGATAAAATTGTAAACACCAGAATAGAGCGCTTAATTAGCGGTGGGCAGCTTGTTAGCAAAAACGGGAGGTGCGTTGTCGGAGCGCCTTTTATCCTTTTGCTCGCAAATATCATGGAGGTGTTAAAACATATTATAATGGGACAAGGGTCCCGTTTGGGTAAGGAAAAGCAATGAATCTGAATATAGATAGAAAAATATGGCTTACTATTGTTCAAACACTCATTTCATTAACTTTTCTTATCCTCATTTTCCATCGTTTCGACTGGACTGGATTTTTTCACCTTATAAAAAAAATACCGGTGTGGTTTTTTATTTATTCACTGATCTTAACAATAGCATATCAATTTTTATATGTTCTCAAGTGGAATATTATCCTGAGAACTATGGAGATCAGGATCGCTTATAAAAATCTGGCTAAATATACTTTTGTAGGCTTTTTTTTTGCTAACTTCGCGCCATCTTCTATCGGACAGGATGCCACCAAAGTCTATTATTTGGGAAAAAAGGAAGGCTATCTTAATATAGGCGCATCAGTAATTATTGATCGATTTCTGGGCTTGTTTGCTATGACTTTCCTTGCAACAATATTAATCTGGAACATAGATTTTACAGCCCCGGTATTTGAGATAGCAAGAACCGTTCTAACTCTATTGTGCCTCGGTTTTATCATCGCTTTTATTGTAGGGCATTTTAAATATGATGAACTTCTCAACCGCATTTTCAAGCAGTTTAAAAACCCGAACACCAAATCAAAAATGGAAACGTTGAATGAAACAATGCAACAATTCCTTTTTTATATCCGAATTGCTGGGAGCAATCTCAAGGTGCTTTTCAGTTCCATTTTTATTTTTATAATCATCTTTTTAATTACAGCGATTGTTTATATTCATTTTTTTGAAATAACCACCGGGAAAGAGTTTAGCCTTTGGAGAGTGATGGCTGTTACGTTAATCATTGTCATCATCACCAATCTGCCGATCTCTTTGAATGGAATCGGCGTCAGAGAACAATCCCATTATATTTTTCTCGCAGCCCTTGGCATTCCCAAGGAAGCCGCGGTCAGTATCTCTTTACTTATCTTTTCCCATGCCATGGTTCTAAGCCTGATCGGTTTGGTTTTATGGCTTAGGAGAGAAAAACGTCAATTCCCTGTAGATGAGAAAACACCCCACCTCTCAGAACAAATCTTACCATAATGCCATCCTACACAACCTAACAAAGCTAACCAACCGATAACCGTCATAAATATCCCGATTACCTGCATCTTCGGAAAATATGTGAACGAAATAACATGTTTTCCTGCTTTTACAGGAACAGCGCGCATAATATAATTTGCACGCAGTACTTTTGTTTCCTTACCATCAATTTCCGCATTCCATCCCGGATGATAACTATCACTCATAATTAAAAAACCACTGTGGTCTGTTATAATTTCAACTTTGACACTGTTTGGTTCATATTTAATTAATTTGATTTTAGCGTTTTTCCCGGTTTTCATGCCATCAGGTAAAAACTCTAAAGGGGGGGGGGATTCTAATATGACTTTTTCCCGGAAATCGGCTATTTGATATTGGGCGATAGTTTGATAAGCATCTTTGCGATTCTCACAAAGTTGATAAGAAGGTGTAAAAAAAAATCTGGGAAAGGCATTCTGATTTTCATATATTTTTATCTCATTATTATAAATAAGATTAAAATTCGGTATCTGCAATGATATATTAGGTGCGATAAGAATGTATTTGGTGTTAATGATGTCAAAAAGTGGAGAGCCAAATTTATGAAAAAACGTCCATCTGCTAATCTCATGAGGAAGCTCTTCAGTGAAAGCGTTTTGGCTCAAATATAAAAATTCTCCGTATCGTTTTGAATAAAATGAGTGATACCCTCCGATATCTTGAATACCAAAAGGACCTAGCGAATTATGCAGGAAATTACCATAACTGGCGACTCTGAATAATGATTGGTCTTTTTGTAAAAACCGAATGGCGTTAGTTGCAGGATATTCAAGCGATTTCGACGAAGCCGTATTGTATTTCAAACCAAACGAAATAAGTTCATAAGATAGCAAAGCCAAACTGCAAAGGAGGTAAACATGTTTGGTTTTCTCTTTAGTTGCTAAAAGAATCAACACCAAAAGAAGGAGTGATAAAAAATATAAAAGAACAGGTTTGGAAATAACCGGCGACCAAGGTGCAAAATGGTTGGTAAAAAAAGGACTGACTTGTTCCCAGTTAGGCCACTGTTGATAATTGGCCGCCCATCTCAGACCAATATCAGTGCGGACAAAAAAGGATATCCACAAAACCAAGCCACTTAATATAATCAACAAACTTATAATCCACCCTTTTTTTTTAACACTCGTTGTCAGAAGATTAGCTCCGTTTGCAGCTAATACCGCCATCGAAAATCCGAAAATATAAAGGATACGAGTTGGTGTGGAATAGCTTAAACCGGGAATAAATTTAGCCATAGGGTAATAAATGATGCTACCCATGGCCATTGTTAAGGTAATAAGAGAGGTCAGAAGATAAAAAGATATATATTTTTTTTTGAAAATAAATGGGATGCAGACAAGTACCATAAGAAGTGTCATTGTCCCTGTATATATACACAATTCATTATAGTTATTATAAGGATGCATCCCTTCAAAGTGAGGTGTAAACATATTGTTTTCAACAGGCGTGCCGAAAAAATCGGGGAATATAAGCGTTGCTAAATATTTAGGCAAAAGTTGTCCCGTTTTCTGAAATAGCTCGTCAAAGGCTATAACAGAACGTTGCGGGTCATCCAGAAAAGAAAGATAGGTGGTTATAAAGTTGGCCGATATAAATATTCCGAATAATACCGCTATACCAAAATTGAGCAGATCATTTCGGTTCAATGATTGGAAACTGACGGTTCTTTTTGATTCTAAAACTAATCGGTAAGTCAGATATATTCCTATAAACAAGATTTGATAAATAATCAGATGAGCAAAACCACTGCTGACAGCTAAAGCCACAGCTATTGTCAAACAAATAACATGCCAACGGGTTCTTGTTTTAAGCCAGCATTCAATAAAATATAAAGAAGCCGCCAATGAACATGCCAGTATTGGCGTATTTTCAAATTCAAACCACACCATGATGTACCCGTTAAACATCCAGGCGATAGCACCGATAAGCGATGGACATGTTTTCAAACCCACTTTTTTCAAATAGAGGAACATGAATAAACCAATCCCAAACAGATGAAACCAAAGCAAAATATCATGAGCGATGGATAAGGGAAAAAATATGCAGGTAACAATGAAAATAGGATTGCTCTGGGGAACAAACCCGCTAGCGTGAGGCATACCGCAAAAATTAGCGCCATTCCAAAGAGGAAGAATTTTCTGTTTTAAGCAAGTGCTAAAAAAGTGGTGAAAAGGATAACCGACATTAACAGGGTCTGTTATCAAGGAATTATGAGCGTGAAAATTGTGAAAATAAGATAACCATGGAAGAAAATCTAAAAGCGTATCGAATGCATAAAATGTTTTACCTTGAAAAATGACAGGGTAAAAAAAAATGATTGTAAGAAGTAAAAGAAACAAAATTGGTAATGATTTTTGCAGCCACTTTGATTTTAATAAATTCATTTTGTTCTCCTATTCGGATGCTCCTTTTTTTGGGTAGTTTTGCATTGAGGTGATATTTTGAATTCAGAGCCGGCGATTCATTGCAGTGATGGACGAAATACCAAACATCTCTGATATGGTTTTCAAGTTTTTTGGAAAAAAATAATGTACATCTGACGAGCCGAGAGATTCTTTGACGCATCGTATTGCAGAGTCGTTCTTATATGATTGGTTTTTCCAGTTTCTTTGCCGACAGCTTTATGCCTTTTGCCAAGTCAATGGCCGGCCAGATCCACCGCTTATTTTCCTTATTACCGACAAATGGCCGCATTTTATCACATTAGACAGTGAGTTTTCCTTTTTTCCTTCGGTATAACAACTGTTTTTCGAAGGGCTGATTCGTATTTTTCGTCAGCGTAATCCTGAAGTCGGTGTTCGGGCACTGATGCTGTGTGTGTTATTCCGGCAAGTGAAATTTTTTCTGACAATAACCGAGCAATCAATTTCCAGGTTTTTTGAGGCATTTCATAGTAAGGTGATGGATTTTCAACGAATTGTTTTCCACAAGTATGGCATAGAAAATTTTGTTTTCTGTTTTGTCCTACATTATTTTTGATTGTGTGTTCTGATAAACATGCAGGGCGGTTTATAAATTTCTCCTGTGAGTTTTTATAACATTGTACCATAGCATTCACCATCACGTAATTGCAGGACTACCAGTGGTTGCCGCCATACCATACGTATGCCGATATAGAATTTGAGATCACCTGAATCACGGAATGACTGGCCATTGAAGCAGTGGTACCATTGCTGACAAAAAAATCGGTATGTTGGCTAGTACAATTTTTTGAAAGGGTTTTATTCATTTGGCGCAGACTATTGTTTTGATCAATGTCTTTTCCCTAAATTGGCATGTAAATAACAATTTTTGTAAAAATTTACCTGATTATCAAATGTCTTGCTTTCAACGGTTTAACATATTTGCCCAGTTTCCTTTTGTTATGGCAGGTGACAATTATTCTTATATGCAATAATTGAGCCAAATTTTAAATGCCAGAGGCTATCATCTGAGTGTTCAAAAATTTGCTGTTCGATTTATTGCTTATATGAAAAGAAAAAGCGTATCCATATTTTTAAATCACGTTCTGATTTGAGTGTAACCAAAATAGAACAAGCGTTACTATCTGAAATTATAGCGGATTAAATAAAATACTGGTAAAACTTGTTTTTTTCATATATCTGTCTTCATAAATATCAATTTTTAAACAGGAGGAAAGGTATATCTGGACTTTGGACAAAGTATCCCGTTCCTCGCATCGGAGGCTGATTATGGTGTCATGGAGTGGTATGTTATTCTGGGCATAAATTGTATTCAAGGCCCTTGCGCAGCTTTTTTTTACCCCGTTTCCCCTTTTTCTATAACCGGGAAATGCTCTCTTTTTCCAGGAAAATCACCTTTCACTCTCCCCGGTGATTTACCATGAGGTTCAGGTGCTTTCGCCGGTGTCCCTGACTCATCAATAATTGGTATGCCCCTTTGCACTGTCGAAGGCGTCAGGACTCCGGTATTTCTTCTGAAGTATGGCAGGTATCGTTCCCATGTATTGCAGCTTTTTTCAGCTATCCCTGATGCCGCAAAAAGCTGCGCATAAGCCGGTCCTGTGATTCCCACCGATTCTCCTCATGCTCTGTCACCGATGTCTGATAAGAATCCATGAGAAGTCGGGTTTTCCTGAAACGGAAAAAATGCTCCGGGTCGAATCGCCGCCTGCAGGCCTCATAAGCATCTTTCACCGTTATCACATCACGACGCTCTCCAAAAATTATCAGATGCATCAGTTTCAGGAAAACTGGATTGCCATCTTTATCTTCGACAGTGATGCGCAGCACCGTGAAAGGGCGCTGAGGCATCGGAATATCTTTTTTCCCTCTCATCAACAGTTCCCGCCATGCCGTTATACTGACATTGAACTGATTTAAACTTTTTATCAGGTACTTTAATTAATTGATATTATGTATTATAATTATCCTCAAACAAGATAATATTGCAAGGAGGATAGTTATGAGCAAAATACCGACAAAACTGACAGAGGCG